>JAPPMP010000009.1:7346-76850 GCA_028819005.1 Acidimicrobiaceae bacterium | reverse complement strand
CGATTATTTTTCGGATCGTCAGTTGGTCGCGTTGGTGACGTTTTCGGATCTTGTTTCAGAGGCCGCCGAGCGTGTTGAGCAGGACGCGGTGGCGGCTGGTTTGGCTGATGATCAGGTGAGGTTGCGTGACGGAGGGCAAGGTGCGAAAGCGTATGCGGACGCGGTGGTCACCTACCTGGCGTTCGCTATCGACAAGCTTGCTGACACAGGATCGACGATCTGTTCTTGGGATCGGTCTCTTTGCAAGATCCGAACAACGTTCGCTCGTCAGGCCATCCCAATGACCTGGGATTATGCAGAGTGCAATCCTCTGGGAACGCGGACGGGGAGTTTTTCTGGGATTCTGAATTGGATCACGAGGTCAATTGAGCACTTTCCTGCTCGTCAAGAAGCTGAAGTATCCCAGCGGGATGCGCGTGTGAGGGTTGCAGAGTGTGCGGGTGCGGTGGTTTCGACGGATCCGCCGTATTACGACAACATCTCTTATGCGGATCTGTCGGATTTCTTCTATGTGTGGCTGCGGCGGAATCTTGGTGGTGTGTGGCCTGATGAGTGCTCGACTCTGTTGACTCCCAAGGCTGAGGAGTTGATCGCGAATCGCTACAGGGCGGGTTCGAGGCAGCAGGCGGAGGAGCATTTCGAGTCGGGGATGGCTGGGTTCATGGCTCAGGTCGCTCAGAGCCAGCTATCCGGTGTGCCGGCGACGATCTACTACGCATACAAGGCGACCGAGACCAAGGACGGGGAGGTCCGCGCCACGGGTTGGGACACGTTCTTGCAGGCTGTTTTGGATGCGGGTTTGCAGGTGAACGCGACTTGGCCGATGCGCACCGAGTTGGGCAATCGTCTGGTGGCTTCGAGGAGCAACGCGTTGGCGTCGTCGATCGTGTTGGCGTGCCGGCCGCGCCCGCCCTCGGCGTCGCTTGCTACTCGTGGGGAGTTCATGGCGGCGTTGCGGGCTGAGCTTCCTGAGGCGGTGCGGGTGCTGCAGCAAGGCAATATCGCTCCGGTGGACATGGCCCAGTCCACTATCGGGCCGGGGGTCAGGGTGTTCTCCCGGTATGCCCGGGTGGTGGAGGCCGACGGATCGTCGATGTCGGTGGCCACGGCGTTGGGGATCGTCAACGATGTGCTCGGCGAGATCCTCGACGGCGGGGAGGCCGAGCTCGACGCCGACACGCGGTTCGCTCTCACCTGGTTCGCTGAGCACGGCTACCAGCCGGGCCCGTCGGGTGACGCCGACAGCGTGGCGAGGGCCAAGAACACGTCGCTCGCAGGTGTCGGGGTGTCCGGTGTGGGCGAGGCCCGCGAGGGCAGGTTCCGCCTGTTCGAACGCTCAGAGCTCGATCCGGACTGGGACCCTGTGGACGATCAACGGCTCACCGTTTGGGAGGTGTTGCAGTACCTCGTCGCCGCTTTGGACCGCTCCGAATCGGAAGCAGCGGAACTATTGCACACGCTCGGCGGCATCGGCGACCGGGCCCGCCAGCTCGCCTATCTGCTCTATCAGAAGGCCAACGACAAGGGCTGGGCCACCGAAGCCGGCGCCTACAACCGTCTCATCTGCGCCTGGCCCAACCTCCAAACACACGCCGCCGCAACCGCCGCCGGCGCCACCGACAGCGCCCAGCAGACGCTGATTGGAACAGATTAGTTCTGGCGGTGCCAAGGGTCGGAGATCGACGCAATACACCGCCAGAACGAGCGAGGCGAATGGTTCAGAGATCGGGGGTGGACATGTCGACCTCCGAACCGAGGCGCAGGGCTGTGGCTCTGCCGGATCCGTCGAGATCGAACTGCACGCGCTGGCCCTGTCGCAGCATGCGGAAAACCGAACCCTCGAGAGCGTCCTCGGCCAGGTCTATGTCGCTGAGGTCGGCTTCGTTGATCAGAACCCCGTCGCCGGTTTTCGGATCGAAATTCTTGATTACGCCCTGCATTCCCAGAGCGTACCCCGGCGCGGCCCCAAGTGGCCCGCACGGGCCCGAGCGGCCTGTGGCGTAGCGGCAAGAGCGGGATTCCAGCCCAGCGGCAAGAGCGGGATTCCAGCCCAGCGGCAAAAGCGGGAGTTCCCGTGCCCGAGCGGCCTGTGGCGTAGCGGTAAGAGTGGGAGTTCCCGGGTCCGAGCGGCCTGTGGCGCAGCGGTAAGAGCGGGATTCCAGCCCAGCGGTAAGAGTGGGAGTTCCCGGGTCCCGAGCGGCCTGTGGCGTAGCGGCAAGAGCGGGATTACAGCCCAGCGGTAAGAGCGGGAGACAGCGTGAACCTCGCGCGGGCTGCTCGCGGGAGGTACCATCCGTCGTCGTGGCGCTCGAATCAATAGACGCAGATGCCCTCCGCGGCGTCGTCGTCGCTTTCAGCGACGCGCTGACCGGCCATCGAGAGGCGATCAACAACCTCAACGTGTATCCGGTTCCCGACGGCGACACCGGGACCAACATGTCGCTGACCCTGCGCTCGGTGGTCGAAGAGCTCGACGCCAACGGTGACGACATGGCCTCGGTGTGCGGCGGAATCGCCCACGGCTCGCTGATGGGCGCCCGGGGGAACAGCGGCGTGATCCTGTCGCAGATCCTGCGCGGCTTCTCTGCTGTGGCCGCAGAGCACGCCCGAATCGACGGCGCGCTGTTAGCAGAAGGGTTGACCGCGGCGGCCAAGGGCGCCTACACCGCTGTGGGCAATCCAGTCGAAGGCACGATTCTCACGGTCATCAGGGAATCCGCGCAGGCGGCCACCGATGCTGCAGCCCAAGGCGCCGATCTCTGCGGAGTCCTTGAAGCAGCTCGCGGCGAAGCAGCGGCGTCTCTCGAGCGGACCCCCACACTGTTGCAGGTGCTGGCAGACGCGGGAGTCGTGGACGCAGGCGGGGCGGGACTCGTGCTGCTGTACGACGCGGCGCTGAATGTCGTCGACGATCGGCCGATGCCCGAACCAGCCGAGACCCCAAAACCCGCTCCCCATCACCGGTCGACGGGGCCAGCGCGTCCCGAGGGCGGCCCACAGGTCGCGGATCTCCGCTACGAGGTCATGTTCCTGCTCGACGCCCCCGACCCGAAGATCGACGGCTTCAAACAGGCCTGGGCGAAAGTGGGGGACTCCATCGTGGTCGTGGGCGACGGCGGCGTCTACAACTGCCATATCCACTGCGACGACATCGGCGCGGCCATTGAATGCGGCATCGAGATCGGGCGACCCCACAACATCCGGGTCACGGATCTGCTCGACGAGCTTGCAGAGCTCGAGGAGCGTGACTGGGTTGCAGCGGCCCTCGACGGCGACGCCTCGCCGCCCGACGTTGCGGTGGCCGTGCCCACTGCGGTCGTTGCCGTCGGCGCCGGCACGGGAGTCGTCGCGATATTTAAATCGATGGGAGTCCACGCCGTTGTCGCCGGTGGACAGTCGATGAACCCGTCCACAGCCGAGTTGGTGGCAGCGGTCGAATCAGTCGCCGCCCCCGAAGTGATCATTCTCCCCAACAACAAGAACATCATCGCGGTGGCCCGGCAAGTCGAGGAGCAGACCAGCCGCACCGTGGAAGTCGTCGCCACGACGAGCGTGGCCGAAGCGCTGGCAAGTCTCATGGCCTACGACCCCCAGGCGACCGCGTCGGTGAACGCCGCTTCGATGGCCGAGGCGTTCAGCGGAGTCACCTCAGGCGAAGTGGCCCGAGCCGTGCGCGACGCCGTCAGCGACGCAGGACCCATCGCTACTGGAGACTGGCTGGGTATCGCCAAGACCGGGATAAAAGCGGTCGAGCCGTCATTGGCCGCCGCGGCGACCGGCCTCCTAGCGGAGATCGTCGACGAAGACCACGAACTGCTCACCGTCATAACCGGAGAGGGCTCCGACCACCACACGACCGCTTTGATCGAGTCGTGGATCAGTCAGAACCATCCCGGCGTGGAGGTGGAGGTGCATCAAGGCGGGCAACCGCTCTACCCCTATTTCTTCGGGTTGGAGTAGGCCCGCATGCCGACCGGTGATCCCCCGCTGACGTTGCGGGATCTCGCAGGCATAAAGGTCACCAATCTGAGCGGCGTCGGCGAGAAGACCGCAGAGAAGCTGCTGGCCTTGGAGATCTCGACTGTCCTCGATCTGATCCAGCACTATCCGAGGCGCTACCTCGACCGCACCAGACAAGCACAGATAGCCGATCTCCTCCCCGGTGACGAAGCAACCGTGCTGGGCGCTGTCCGCAGCGCCAAGAGCCGACCGCTGCGAGGGCGTCGAACGCTGACCAACGTCGTGATCGGCGACGGCACCGGCGAACTCACCCTCACCTTCTTCAACCAGCGATGGCGTGAGCGGCAGCTCAAGCAGGGCATGGAAGTGCTCGTTCACGGCAAGTTGAAGCTCTTCAGAGGAGAACGCCAGATGGCAGCCCCGGTCGTTGATCTGGTCGGGGACAGGACTGGACGCATAATCCCGGTGTACCCCCAGTCCACCAAGGCCGATTTGTCGACCTGGGAACTGGCCAAGCTCATAGAGGAGGCCCTCAGAAGAAGCCGAGTGCGCGGTTTCGACGATCCCGTCCCCCCTGAGGTGCTCGACCGGTTCGACTTCGTCGACCGCGAAGCTGCGCTGCACGGCATTCACCACCCGACCTCCATGGCGGAGATGCAACAGGCGCGCCGCCGGCTCGTTTTCGACGAACTCCTCCGGGTGCAGTTGGAACTCGTGCGCCGCAAGGCGAGCATCGAGCGCGAGGCGTCCGGGGTCGCCCACGACATGTCCGGGGAGCTCGTCGATTGTTTCCATGCGCGCCTGCCGTTCGCACTCACCGAAGCGCAACGGCGAGTCAATGCCGAGATCGCCCACGACCTCTCCGCCGAACACCCGATGCATCGCCTTCTCCAGGGGGATGTGGGATCGGGCAAGACTGTGGTCGCTGTGACTGCGCTGTTGACCGCTGTCCAGGGCGGATACCAGGGGGCGCTCATGGCCCCCACCGAGGTGCTCGCCGAGCAGCACTACCTCAGTGTGAGAGACATGCTCGGCGACCTGTCGGTCCCGGACCCGACGTCGTTGCTGGGGGATCGCCCGCTGCGCGTGGAGCTGTTGACCAACAGCGTCGGAGCGACAGCCCGCCGCCAGGTCCTAGACGACCTGATCGTCGGCGGAGTCGACGTCGTGATCGGAACCCACGCACTCATCCAGGAGAAGGTCCAGTACCAGTCGCTGGGAATGGTGGTCATCGATGAACAGCACCGCTTCGGGGTTGAGCAGAGAGCCGCGCTGAGGGACAAAGGCGAGTCCGTCGGCGTGCCCGACGTGTTGGTGATGACGGCGACGCCGATTCCCCGCACCGCCGCGATGACCGTCTACGGCGACCTCGACGTCAGCACGTTGGACGAGATGCCGCCGGGACGGAGCCCGATCATCACCAGTTGGGCCGAAGGTCCGATAGCGGAGAGCGGCGTCTGGGAGACGGTTCGCAACGAGGTTGCGCAGGGCCGCCAGGCCTATGTCGTCTGCCCGCTGATCGAGGAGTCCGAGGTGATCGAAGTCCGCAGTGTTGAAGACGCCTTCGTGGAGCTGCAGAACGGCGAGCTGTCGGGCCTGCGTGTGGGCCTGTTGCACGGGCGGGTCTCGCCCGCGGAGAAAGAAGCGACGATGGCGCACTTTCGGGAGGGTTCTATCGATGTGCTCGTGGCGACGACCGTGGTCGAAGTGGGAGTCGACGTCCCCAATGCCACGGTCATGGTCGTCTTCGACGCCGACCGGTTCGGGATAGCGCAGCTGCATCAACTCCGCGGGAGGGTCGGCCGCGGCGAGCACCAGGGGCTCTGTTATCTGCTCGGCGACCCCGGCACCAACGACGGAAAAGCCCGCATCGAGGCTCTGGTGGCGAGCACCGACGGGTTCGAGTTGGCCGAAGTCGACCTTGAAATCCGGGGCGAGGGCACGATCATGGGGGAGCGTCAGAAGGGGCGCAACGACCTCCGTCTGGCATCGTTGCGAAGAGACAAGGAGTGGGTGTCGCTCGCCCGCGAGGTTGCGATCGGGATCATTGCCGACGACCCGGAACTGGCCGACCACTTTGAGCTGGGCGCGGAGGTTGATCTGATGCTCGGCGACAACGAAGCCGAGTTCCTGATGAAAAGCTGAGCTGCGCTCACAAAGGCGGCTCTCCCGGCCCAGCGCCAGCGGCCCGGCGAGCGCAGGGTGAGGGATACGTCGGCGAGGATGTGGAGAACATCTTGTCCAGCGGCCCGGCGAGCGCAGGGTGAGCAACACCTCCTTGACCCGGTGCCTCTTCTCCCGGCCCAGCGCCAGCGGCCCGGCGAGCGCAGCGAACAAAGAGCGGATCTCAGTCGAGGTCGTCGACGGCCAACTCGACGTCCCAGCGGTCGCCGCAGTCGGCGCAGCGGTAAGCGACGATGTCGCCAGGCTCGAACCCCTCGTCCGGAGCGTAGGAGATGAGCCGGCAAACACCGCCGCAATCAACGCAAACGATGGTTTCGGGTGCGCCCATGAGGTGACCGTACCTTCATTTCCGCAACACAGCAGAGATGAAATGCCGCGCCGCCTGCCAGTTGCACCTCGTCACGGGCCACACTGGTGCGCATGCGTGTCGTAGCCGGAACGCTCGGTGGACGGCGAATCAATGCCGGGGACTCCGAGACCATACGCCCGACCGCCGATCGCGTGCGCGAGGCGATGTTCAACTCGCTGTACTCGCTCGGCGCCATCACCGACGCGGCCGTGCTCGACCTGTTCGCCGGATCTGGCGCGCTGGGAATCGAAGCCTTGTCGCGTGGAGCGGCGAGCGCGGTGTTCGTCGAGAATGATCGGCAGGCCTTGGCGGTGCTGCGCGAGAACCTCGACTCCTTGGGGTTGACCGGCAAAGCGACGGTAGTGCCCGCCGACGCGTCGGCGTTCCTGGCCCACGCCGAGCCCTACGACCTCTTGTTGTTGGATCCCCCGTATTCGTTTGATCGTTGGCCGGATCTGCTCGTCCACGCGAAAGACGCGGTGGTCGCCATCGAATCGGATCGTGAGATCGACCTGCCCAAAACGTGGGATACTCATCGGGTGCGCCGTTACGGAGGTACTGTGGTGACGCTCGCCTTTTCCCCCGCCGCTCGAAAGACCCAAGTCCCGTGACCCGAGTCCTGTATCCCGGTTCGTTCGATCCAGTTCACAACGGGCATCTTGAGATCATCGAGACGGCGGCGAAGCTGTTCGACGAGGTTGTCGTGGCCACTATGGTCAACACCACCAAGGACGGCGTCTTCGATCTCAACGACCGTGAGGCCATGCTCCGCGAGGCCACTGAGCACCTGCCCAACGTCACAGTGCGGATGTTCGCAGGCCTGGTCGTCGATCTTGCTTCGGAGATGGAAGCCGACTTCATTCTGAAAGGCCTGAGGGCCGTGTCCGATTTCGAGAACGAGTTGCAGATGGCTCAGATGAACAACGCTGCCTCAGGCATCCACACGCTGTTCATCCCATCGGCGTCGAGCAGTTCGTTCCTGGCATCGAAGTTCATCCGCGACTTCACCAGATTCGGCGGTGACATATCTAAAATGGTTCCGGAAAGCGTGGCTCGTCGATTGAGAGAGCGATACGTATGACCGATCAGAACACCGGAGACGCTCTCTCTGAAGCGCCGCCTTCGGCGTACCGGCCCTTGGAGTCCGAAGACATCCTCAGGGCGGCTATTGATCTGATCGAGAGGGCTCGCCCGATGCCGATGTCCGCCTCGTCGATAATCAACAAGAACGAGGTTCTGGAATTGTTGAATGCGGCGGTGCAGAGCCTCCCGGAGGAGTTTCGAGCGGCTCGCTGGCTCCTCAAAGAACGCGATGATTTCCTGGCGCGTGTCCAAGGAGAGGGAGATCTGCTGATCGCGCGGGCCCGCGATACCGCCCAGCGCATGGTTCAGCGCACTGAACTGGCGAAAGAGGCGAACGACCACGCTCGACGAGTCGTCTCGGAGGCGGAACAGGAAGCCAGGGACCTTCGCTTGAAGACCGAGGACTGGTGCGATCAGGAACTCGGACGCCTCGAAGTGGTGCTCGACCGTATTTCCCGCTCGGTCGCGTTCGGCAGGTCGCGGATGCAGGGCGCTGCGCAATCCCAGGAGTCGAGCCCCGAACTTCCCTCCCAGCGCGGAGACGAGTTCTTCGACCAGGATCGCGAGTGACCCAGAGCGCTCAATTCGTGGTGGACACAACTGGGCTCTTCGGCCAGGCCGAGGATCGGTTGCCCCTTAGAACAGAGGCGAAGCTCGCCGACTTGGAGTTGTCCGATTCTGGAATGCGTTCAACGGTGGTCGACGGTCGCCTGTCGCTGGATCTCGTGTTGGAGCGCACCGGCTCCTACCCCGACACGGCCGACGCCCTCGAGGACGTTTCCCGACGAGCCGGCGCCGACAGTGTGCTGGTCAGCGGTACGGCCCGTGGAATCTGGTCCGTGCCCTGTCGTCGCTGTTTGGAACCCATGGAGGGGGATCTCGTAGTTGAGATTCAGGAGCTGTTCGAGGTGGATCCGACCGAGGGAGAGACGTGGGCGCTGCGAGAAGCACTGCAAGGCGACGGCCTTGACCTGGGACCCATGCTGCGTGAGGTCGCCCTGGTCTGTTTGCCGCTCGCCCCGCTCTGCGGCGTCGAATGCGAGGGTCCGGCGCCGGACAGATTCCCGACCGGCCCGCCACTCGGCGGGGACTTGCCGGTGGACCCCCGCTGGTCGGCCCTCGACGAGTTGACCTTCGACGCGTGATATCGATGCCAGCGATCCTCCGCAGCCGTGGTTGCGGTCGGGCGCCCTCGGCGAGTTGGCCTTCGACGCGTGATATCGATGCGACCGGCACGCCCCGCAGCGTGACCGCGGCGGTCCAGGAGCGGCGAGTTGGCCTTCGACGCGTGATATCGATGCGACCGGCACGCCCCGCAGCGTGACCGCGGCGGTCCGGTCGGCCCTCGACGAGTTGGCCTTCGACGCGTGATATCGATGCAACCACGGTGGCGTCGCCGTGGGGCGTCGATAGCCTTTGTTGCTCGGGCCGGTCACTTTCGGCCCGTGGGAATCCGCAAGAAACAGGTTCGCGATGGCCGTCCCGAAGAAAAAGACGTCGAAATCGAAGACTCGGAGCCGCCGTGCTTCGGCTTGGCGCCTCGGGGCGTCGCCTCGTAGCGCCTGCCCGCGTTGCGACGCCACCAAACGGCCGCACCGGGCTTGCGGCAACTGTGGGTGGTACGGCGGCCGCCAAGCCATAGACGTCAGCTGATCGATGCTGCCCATCGCGGTTGACGCCATGGGCGGGGACAACGCCCCTGCGGCAATCGTGGCCGGCGCCAGGCGCGCCGCAACCGAAATGGGAATCCCGGTCGCGTTGGTGGGAAGACCGGAGGACCTCGTCGACGCCGGGGGTCTGGAGGTCATTGAGGCCAGCGAGGTGATCGCCATGGATGCCGAGCCAGGCTCGAGCGTTCGCCGCATGAGGGACTCGTCGTTGGTGCGTGCTGCCACAGCGGTCCGCGATGGTCGTGCCTCGGCAATGGTGTCGGCGGGGAACACCGGCGCGACCATGGCTTCCGCGTTGTTGCGCATGGGCCGGATACGGGGGATCAATCGGCCTGCGATCGCCATACCCGTACCGGTGCCCCAGAGCACGCCCACGACTCTGCTCGATGCGGGAGCCAACGCGGAGTGTCGCCCCGAATGGCTCGTCGAGTTCGCTCAGATGGGTTGTGTCTATGCCCGTGACCGCTTCCGAATTGAACGTCCCAAGGTCGGGCTGCTCTCGATCGGGGAGGAGGCCGGCAAGGGCAACAAGTTCGTGAAGGACTGCTTCGAACTGCTCGGCGACGGCGCCTGGGCGCAAGCGAGCGGCGCTGAGTGGATCGGCAACGTTGAAGGTCGAGACGTCATGACCGACGAGGTCGATGTCGTCGTGACCGACGGGTTCACCGGCAACGTGACCCTCAAGACGCTGGAGGGCGCCATGTCGGCACTTCTAGGCCGGTTGCTCACCGCGATAGACACCGACGATGAGACCAGGCGGGCGGGGGAGATGCTGTCGGCGCCGCTCGATTCGATGCTGGCTGAACTGCATCCCGACTCCACCGGCGGGGCGCTGCTGCTGGGGGTGAAGGGCGTGTGCGTCATCTCCCACGGCTCGAGTTCCGCTGATGCGATGGCCAATGCCATCCGTATCGCCGCGGAGATGGTCGATGTTGGAATGGTCGATCACCTGTCCGCGGCGGTGCGCCAGGATTGACGGATTTTGATATATTCAATGTTGTTTCACTTCTAGACGGAGGAGAGCGGCCAGAGTTCCGATAACATCGGACCGTCCTGGTGTCTAGGAGGGTGCAGTTGCCCGCAGAAACGCATGTGGAACAGGCTCCCATGAGTCGTGAGGAGATCCTCGCTCTCGTCAGGGACCAACTTGCCGACATTCTTGAGGTTGAGCCGCTGTCGATCAACGAGGGCGACGCATTCGCCGATGATCTCGAAGCAGACTCGCTGGCTCTCATCGAACTCGTGGAAGCTCTCGAAGAGGAGCTGGCTGAACGTTCAGCGGGTTTTCGGATCGAGGACGAAGACCTTGAAGATCTCCGAACCGTTCGCGACGCCGTCGATTACGTCGTCGCAAAGCTGGGCTGAGGCGCTGAGCCCTGCGTTCGCTATCTGCCCTCGAGAACCGGCTCGGATATCGTTTCGACGAACCCGGTCAACTCGAATTGGCGGTCACGCACCGTTCCTGGTGCGCCGAGCATGACGGCGGACCCAGCAACGAACGACTCGAGTTCCTCGGTGACGCAGTCCTCAGCCTGGTCGTCGCTGATCTTCTCTATCGCCGATTCCCGGACCTGCCCGAGGGCCAGATGGCCAAGACGCGGGCTGCGGTCGTGAACGCCTCCACGCTCACCGACCTTGCGGTGGGCATGGACCTCGGCGGGCACCTTCGCTTGGGAAAGGGCGAGGACCGCTCCGGCGGACGCACCAAGGCCTCCATCGTCTCGGACGCGCTCGAAGCAGTCATCGGCGCGGTGTACCTCGATGGCGGGTTCGAGTCGGCGCGCGACTTCGTCCTAGCCCAGCTTGGCGACCGAATCGACGGAGCGGCCAGTCGACCGGGTGCGCGTGACTACAAGACGCTTCTGCAGGAAGCTGCGGCCCGCGATGGCCTGGCTTCGCCCACCTACGACGTTTCGCAGACGGGGCCCCACCACAACAGGCTGTTTCGCGCGGTGGTGAGGATCGGCGGCGAAGCCCGCGGAACCGGGGAAGGCAGCACGATAAAGCAAGCACAACGACGAGCCGCCCGCGTCGCATACCAGGCCCGCTCCGGCGCCGATGGAGCACTCGATGTTTGAGTTGCCCGAAGTCGAAACGGTTCGCCGCGATCTCGAGCGAGACATCGTCGGCAAGAAAATCAAGAGTGCTGAGGCTGTGAGCATGAAGGTTCTGCGGCGGTATCGAACCCGCAACGCCTTCGTCTCTCGCCTGGCCGGCAACAAGGTCACGGCGGTTCAGCGCCTCGGGCTGCACATCACGATCGCGTTCAGCAATGAGTCCAAGCTGGTGATCGATCTGGGTTCGAGCGGGTCGTTGCGACGCACTGCCAACAAGGAGACGGTCGATCCCAGCACTGAAGTGGTCATCACCTTCACCCAGCATGGCCAGTTGCGGCTGCTGGACGCCGAGGGCACTTCTGAGATGTTCGTGGTCGATGACGACTCGATGTTCGATGAGCTGCCAGAACTCACCGATCTCGGGCTCGACCCGGTCTCCGAGCCCGTCACCTGGACTGTGTTCGGGCGGAGTCTGCTGCAGCGCCGAGTCAGGTTGAAGACGCTGCTGGCTGATCCTTCGTTCGTCGTCGGGATCGGTGACATCTACGCCGATGAGATCCTGTTCCACGCCGGTCTGCGCCACAATCGGATGAGCGACTCCCTGACGAGCCAGGAGATCAGACGGCTCCACCGGGCGCTGGTTGGAACGCTCCACGACGCCATCAAGCATCGCGGCACGTCGATCCCCGAACGGGAGTTCATTGATCCTGCGGGCAACCCGGGCGAGTACGGCAGCCACCTGATGGTCTGGGGGCGGCATGGTGAACTCAGTGCCAGGTCCCGTCTGCCGATACAACGGGTCAAGTTCCGCGGCACTTGGACGTACTTCTGCCAAACACAGGTCTGAAGTCTCATCAATGTAATTTGGCCTGATACATTTGAGTGGGATGTATCTGAAGAACCTCACATTGAAGGGATTCAAGTCGTTCGCAGATACGACTTCGATTGATCTTGAACCGGGCGTCACGGTAATCGTCGGCCCCAACGGCAGCGGCAAGTCCAACGTTGTGGACGCCATGGCCTGGGTGCTCGGATCACAGGCGCCGAATGCGCTGCGGTCGACCAAGATGGACGACGTGATCTTCGCCGGGACCAGCGAGAAGCTCGCCCTGGGCCGAGCCGAGGTTTCGCTGACGATCGACAATCATTCGGGCACGCTCCCCATCGATTTCAACGAGGTGCGGATCAGCCGCACGCTCTTCCGCAGCGGCGACTCCGAGTACGCGATCAACGGGGTGCCCTGTCGGCTGATCGACGTCGCCGAGTTGTTGAGCGACGGTGGCGTCGGGCGGCAGCAGCATGTGATCGTCTCGCAGGGGCAGATCGACGCGGTGCTGACCTCTCGCCCCACTGATCGGCGGGCGATCATCGAAGAAGCCGCAGGCGTCTTGAAGTACCGCAAGCGCAAGGAACGCGCTGAACGCCGTCTGGCGACCTCGGACAGCGACCTCACCCGGGCGAAAGACGTCATCCGCGAAGTCAGGCGCCAGCTGCGCCCGCTCGAGAAGCAAGCCGAAGCCGCCCGCCTCCACAGTGATCTCGTCGAAGAACTGGCGGCTCAGC
The DNA here is from genome assembly GCA_028819005.1 of Acidimicrobiaceae bacterium. GTDB lineage: Bacteria > Actinomycetota > Acidimicrobiia > Acidimicrobiales > Aldehydirespiratoraceae > VXYK01. Next base: position 63,984 of record JAPPMP010000009.1, on the reverse strand, counting down.
GGCTGCACCTTGCGGGCAGACAGATCGCCGAGCTCCGCGGTCAATTGCAAGCCATAGGCGAACAACCGATCCACGCTCTCGAACAGTCTGCGAAAGCTCGCCTGGCTGATCTCGACGAGGACATCGCGGCCTTCGAGAGCGAGCTCTCGGACCGCTCCGAAGACGACCTCGGCGACACGCTCCGACGGCTCGAATCCATGCGAGAACGGGCGAGGGGACTCGCTGCGCTCGTCACTGAACGCAGGCGCGGCATAGACCGTGATCGCTCGGCGTTCACGGACCGGGGGGTCATCGCCAACCTTGAGGCCGAGGCCACGCGTCTGCGTCTGGCCCTCGCCGAAGCCGAAGCCGAAGCTGCGGCCCTGAGGAGCGGCTCAGTGACCCTGGAAGCGAACGAGCAGCAACTGGCGAGTGATCGAGCGGCGCTCGACGAACAGACGGCTCAAGGTGAATCGGAGCCCGGCAACAAGGCTGCCGAGGCCCGCGGTGAGCTCGCGGCTCTTCGTGTGAGCATTGAAGCGGGACGCGAAGAGCGACAGCGTTCCCAGTCACGCCTGGACTCGGTGGTCGAGCGGCAGCTGACCCTCGACTCGCGCTTGAGCCGGCAGCGCTCAGACTTGGAGAAGGTTGAGAATGAACACGAGCAGCTGGTTGCTGAGTCAAAAGCAGCCGATGCACTCCAACAAGGCGCCGAAGCGACCCTCAACACCGAAATCGCCGCTCACGCAGAGGCTGACGCGGCCCGGCAACGATGGCTGGCTCGAGCCGAAGCGCTCACGCTGGCGCTGCACGAGGCTCGCTCGGCAGCCGGCGCCGACAGAGTGGCACACGTCAAAGGCGTGCTGGGCACGCTGCTCGATCTGGTTGCCGTCGATGAGGGATTCGAGGCTGCGTTCGAGTCTGCTGTCGGCTCCGGGTTGAACGCGATCATCGTGCGCGACCCCGATGCGGCTCGCGGCGCTTTCGAGGTCCTGCGTGCAAGCGGGTCGTCGGGGGCGATACTGGCTCTCGGGGCGTTGCCCAAGCACCGTTCTGACAGAACCGCCAAGGAAGGCTCGAGGCTGCGCGGCTGGTTGTCCTCGGACTCCGGCGGTCCGGCCAACCTTCTTCGCGAGCGGGTGCGAGGCGCCAAGAAGGGCGTTGATGCGCTGCTGGATGCGCTGATCGGCGACGTCGAGATAGTCGACGGCGATTGGCGGACTGCGGTGGACCGAGCATTGGACGAGCCGATGCGCTCCTTCGTCACCTCCACCGGGGAGTTCATCGGACCGGACGGCTGGCGTTTGGCGAACAGCGGCTCGACTGCGACCGCCGCGGCGCTCACCGAGGCGAGCGAACAGGCCGTCGTAGCCGGCGCCGATTGTCAGCAAGCCTCCGACCGGGTCGCCGCGGCCCGTTCGGAACTCGCCGCGTGCGTCGATGCCGCCGCGAAAGCCTCAGAGCGCCTCGCGCAGGTCGAATCGAAACTAGAGGTCGCGGCGAACGAATGCCGACAGCTTGAAGTGCAGTTCCGTGAGTGCGCCACCGAATCCGATGCGTTGCGGACCGGTCTCGAAGAGCTTGAGGCGCGCCTGGTCAGCGAGCAGGGGAGGTTCGGCGAACTCGAAAGCTCTCACTTGGTGCTGGAAGCTGAGGAATCCGAGCAACGAGAAGAGGCTCTCCGGATTGCGGTGGCAAGAGCGCAGATCGACCAGCGGGCTCAGGAGGCGGCCGCGCTGCGCACCGACGTCGAAGTTCGAGCCGCTGCCATCAACGAACGGGAGAACGGGCTGCGCACCCGCATCGCGGAGATCGAGGCCAGACTCGAACGCGACGCCTCGGAGCGGTCCACCGCGGGTCGGCAACGAGAATTGCTGGACCGCCGCGCAGCTGTGCTCGACAAGCTGACGGTGGCGCTCGATTCACGGTCGGCGACAATCGAATCCCATCTCAGCAAGGCGCGCACGGCCCATGAAGAGCAGTCCGAAACCGCCCGGCGGATCGTGCGCCAGCTCACCGACCTCCGAAATGAGCGTGTGGCCCTCAATCAACAGTTCGAGGATCTCCGGGAACGGGCTGCCGGCGCGGCGATCGAGCGAGCCGAACTCCGGACCAGACTCCAAACCGTTGTCGAGAGCGTGCGCGCCGAGCACAGGGTTGCTCCCGACGTCGCCGTGTCGGCGCCGTGCCCGCCGCTGCCCGAGGGAGTCGACCCGCCGCGGCGGATAGAGCAGTTGCAGAACGAACTTGAGATCATGGGTCCGATCAATCCATTGGCTTTGGAGGAATGCCAGGCGTTGCAGGAGCGCCACGAGTTTCTGCAAGCTCAACTCGCCGACATCGCTGCCACACGTCGTGAATTGACGAAGGTCATCGCCTCGATCGACGACGACATTGTGACGATCTTCGCGAACGCCTTCGCCGACGTCTCGCTCAATTTTGAGAAGCTGTTCGAGACGCTCTTCCCAGGCGGGAGCGGATCGATACAGCTGAGCGCTCCCGACGATCTGCTCAACACAGGAATCGACGTCTCTGCCAAGCCCGGCGGCAAGAACGTTCGCAAGCTGTCGCTGTTGTCGGGTGGTGAGCGGACCTTGACCGCATTGGCGTTCCTCTTCGCTGTGTTCATGAGCCGCCCTTCGCCGTTCTACGTGCTGGACGAAGTCGAGGTGGCCCTCGACGACGTCAACCTTCATCGCTTCTTGAATCTGATCGACGAGTTCCGCGCTGATGCGCAGTTGGTCCTGGTGAGCCACCAGAAACGCACGATGGAGATCGCGGACTGCCTCTACGGCGTCTCGATGAAACCCGGCGGCTCCAGCACCGTCGTCAGCGAAAAAGCCGCCACCGCGACCATTGACGTCGCCTGACGTTCTTGAGTAGCCTAAGTTCTGAGAAAAGTGTTCGTCATGTTGCTTCGGAAAATTACAGTCATCACAGCGCTAGCGGTTGTTGCCGCAGTGCTGTTTCTATCTTTGGCGATATTCGTGTATTCCTGCAGCGCTAGGCTTTTGGGTAAATGTATCAAGGCAAAATCCACAGGAGCGGTTCTGCATTATTCCGGTGGATATTGCACTTGGTGACACGAAATGTTGCGCTCTGGACTTGTCTATGAATTAGGTTTTGTCGTCGTATTGTTCTTGTTGACAGGGGCGTTGATCCGCCGGTTTTTTCCAGACAGCAAACCCCTTTCACTCACCGAATTGCGACCATACTTAGTACCGATGAGATGGGGTTTGTTGATCGCTGGTTATTTTCTGTTGGCTCAACTTCTGTCCGGGCTGTGGAAGCCTATTGAATATGCCCTCATGCCAGTCCCGATGATTGCGCTGATAGTCGCAATCAGAAAACGGGATGAGATACGTCGGGCTTTGAGTCGGGGGCTAAATAACTGACGGTGTCGGATTGTCGATGTCGAGCAGGTCGGCAAGAGCTTGCGTGACCATGTTGTGTACCGCCGGGTTCATCTCCGGGGGAAGCAGGCCGCTGTTCGTCATGCGGTCGCCGAGTCCGATGAAGATCGCGCAGAATCGCATCGCACCGAAGACTTCCCAATAGTGCGGCGCTCGGACTTCACGGCCTGAGGCCTGCTCGTAGAGATCGATCATCTCGGATCGGGTCGGGAAACCCTCCATCCGGGCAGCCCCCACGTCATCGAACGACATCCGGTCGAACATCAGCCACCAGCCGACGTCGGCCTCGGTCGGCGACAGAGCGCAAGCCTCCCAGTCGAGGACCGCTGCCGGGCGGTAGTCCTGCCACAAGATGTTCCCCAGCCGGCTGTCGCCCCACGACAGACCGACACGGTCATCGCCGGGATCGTTGGCGATGAGCCAGTCGAACGCCGCGGCAAGCACCGGATGATCCCGGCCGGCGAGTTCGCGGGTAGTGGACGACCGGTAAAGATCCAACTGCACTCGCGTGCTGGGTTGTCCTGTGCCGCTCGTGTCAAGCCATTCCAACCCGGCAGCCCGCCAGTCGATCGAGTGGATCTCGGCCATTGTCTGCAGGCCTGTGGCAACCATGCGATGGCGCTCAGCAGGCGTCGCCTCGTCGACCAGGAAACCCTCCTCGGAGTAACGGGGTTGATCAGCCGGCACCCGGCCCTCGGTGAACCCCATCACAAAGAACGGTTGACCGATGATCGCCGGGTCTGGCTCATAGCCGAGCAGTTCGGGAACCGGAGCGCCGCAGTTGCGTCCGACCGCCTCCATGGCTCGGTACTGAACCTCGACCGAAACGCCGCAGTGGTCGCTCTGGGCCGGGAACAACGCGCCTGCGGCAGGTTCGATCCGGGCGACGAAACGGTCCGAGCATTCCGTTCCCTCCTCGGTCCAGGAGGCGTCGAAGAAGACCGTCTCGTTGGAGAACCCCGTCGACACCGGGATGTCGATGTTGGTGACCGATGCACCGAACCGGTTCGGGTACCTTCTGGTGATCCATTGCTCGAAAGCAGGTCCGTAATGGCTGCGATCCGTGTGGAATTTCGGCGCGCTGCTGAGGTCCGGAGGCGCCTCGGATCCATGGCCGCCGGCGGTGTCTGGGTCGGAGGATCCGCGTTCGATACTTTCGCTCATTTTTTCGACAATACGACACGCACTTGCGCTCTTCGAATTCGCTAGCCTCTTGTGCCGATGGCTGGTTTGCTGCCTCTGGGTCCGGCGCTCCCGGATCGAGCTGAAGTCGTTGTGATCGGCGGGGGCATCGTCGGTTGCTCGATCGCCTACCATCTGACGCGCCGCGGCGTCAGCGATGTCGTGCTGCTCGAACAGGGCACCCTGACCTGCGGGACCACCTGGCATGCCGCCGGTCTGGTGTCGCAGCTCAAATCGACTCATTCGTTGACCAGACTGGCGACCTACTCTGCCCGCTTGTTCGAGGAGTTGGAGGACGAGACCGGTCAAGCGACCGGGTATCGCACCCCGGGATCGATATCGGTCGCCGACAACGAACAACGCTGGGAGGAGATCCTGCGCGGCGCGACGATGGCAGAAGGGGTCGGTGTTGAAACCCGGGTGATCGACCTCGACGAGGCGATTGAACTGTGGCCGCTGATGCGCACCGATGACCTCGTCGGGGCGCTCTACATACCTAGAGACGGACAGACCTCCCCTGTGGACACCACAATGGCCTTGGCCAAAGGGGCCAAGTCCCGCGGTGCCAGAATCATCGAAGGCGTTTCGGCAACGGACCTGAGAGTTGCCGACGGCAAAGTCGCCGGCGTGGTCACCGAGCAGGGTGAGATCGAGACCGAGACGGTCGTGCTCGCCACCGGCATGTGGACCCGTCACCTCGCCGCCCGGATCGGGGTCAACGTCCCGCTTCAGGCATGCGAGCACTTCTATATCGTCACCGAACCCCTCGACGGAATGGAGATCGGCACCCCGACGCTGCGAGATCCAGGCAACTACACCTACTTCAAAGAAGAGACGGGGAAGCTCATGGCCGGGTTCTTCGAGCCCCGCGGCAAGGTCTGGCGAACCGATCAGATCCCGCGCGACTTCTCCTTCGGGACTCTCGACGAGGACTGGGAACACCTCGGACCGATCTTTGAACGTGCCATTCATCGCGTTCCGGCCTTGGGCGAATGCGGACTGCAGCTCTTCTTCAACGGCCCTGAATCGTTCACTCCCGACGGCGTGTACTACATGGGAGAAGCGCCCGAGGTAGACGGCTGTTTCGTCGCTGCGGGCTTCAACTCCGTCGGGATCCAGTCGGCGGGCGGCGTCGGTTGGGCCTTGGCCGACTGGATAGCAGACCGGCGCCCACCCATGGACCTCAACTCCGTCGACATTCGCCGGGCTCTGCCGTTCCAGGCAGAGACCGACTACCTCCAGGACAGGATTTCAGAGAGCCTCGGCCTGCTCTACGCCATGCACTGGCCGTTCCGGCAGTACGAGAGCGCCCGCGGCATACGCCTTTCGCCGCTGCATGACCGGATAGCGGCCGCGGGAGCGGTGTTCGGCGAAACCGCTGGCTGGGAACGGCCCAACTGGTACGCCCGCGACGGCCAGGCCCGCGAGTACGAGTACTCCTACGGCAAGCAGAACTGGCACGACAACATGGTCGCCGAATGCCTCGGCGTGCGGGAGGCAGTCGGCCTTTTCGACCAGACGTCGTTCGCCAAATTCACGGTCAGCGGACCGGATGCGCTGGCCGTGCTCAACACCGTCAGCGTCGCCGATATAGATGCACCGATCGGCAAAGCGGTCTACACGCAGTGGTGCAACCAGGCGGGGGGAATCGAAGCAGACCTGACCGTGAACCGCTTGGGCGACGACGAGTTCTTCGTTGTCACCGCCGCGGCGTCGGAGGCCCGAGATTGGGCCTGGCTGCGCAGGGCCTGTCGAGGCAAGCAGGTGACGCTCGCCAACATCACCCATGAGCAGGCGATGATCGGCCTGATGGGACCTCAGAGCCGAGCCGTGCTGTCGAAGTTGACCGACGCAGATCTTTCCAACGATGGATTCGAGTTCGGCACGGGTCGAACCATCGATCTCGCCGGGTTCGACGTGTTCGCGCTGCGGATGAGTTACGTGGGGGACCTGGGCTGGGAGCTGTACGCGGCGAATGCCGACGCAGGCGGCGTCTACGACGCGCTGATCGAGGAGGGGAGGCCCCGCGGGCTGGTTCACGCGGGCTACCACGCAATGAACTCGCTCCGTTTGGAAGCCGGCATGCGGCACTGGGGGCATGACATCACCGACGAGGACACCCCGCTGGAGGCGGGACTCGGGTTCACGGTCGCCTGGGACAAAACGGTCGACTTCAACGGACGGAGCGCACTTGAGGCTCAGCGCCGACAGCCCCGCACGAAACGGCTCATTCAGCTGCGCATCGAAGATCCGGACCTGTTGACCTACCACGACGAGCCTCTGTACCGCGATGGTTTGGTCGTGGGTCGAATATCATCGTCGATGTGGAGCGCCACCCAGAACCGCTGCTGTGCCATGGGTTATGTCGAACATCATGAAGCGGTCACCAAAGAATGGCTCGACAGCGGTTCATGGGAGACCAACATCGCCTCGCGGCGCGTGCCTGTCAGCACGTCGATCCGCAGTTGGTTCGACCCCGCCAACCAACGACCGAAGCAGTGAGTCCAACCGGCAGACCAAGGAGACGTCAGTGAACCAGAGAGGCTCAGTGGACCAGGGAGACATGGCATGAACAAAGAGGTGCGCTGTGTCATCGTCGGGGGCGGGGCCATGGGCGTGGGATTGCTATATCACCTCGCCCATGAGGGCTGGACCGACACAATCCTCGTCGAGAAAGGTGAACTGACCTCGGGATCCACCTGGCACGCGGCCGGGCTGGTCCCCAACTTTATCGGTGACCTGAACATGGCGAAAGTGCATCAGGACGCCATCGCCCTCTATCCCGACATCGAGGAGGAGACCGGCCTTTCAGCGGGCTGGCACGGGTGCGGGGCCATACGACTGGCGCGCACCGATGAGGAGGTCGACTGGCACCGCTACGTGCACGCCATGCTCAACCAGATCGGCGTCGAGTCCCACATCGTCGGGCCTGCCGAGGTCCAACGACTCAACCCGCTGCTCGAAGACGTCTCCGACGTGAAGACGGGTTTCTACACCCCTCACGACGGCTGGACCGATCCCACGGGTTGCACCAACGCGATGGCCAAAGGCGCCCGTCAACTCGGCTGTGAGATCCAGCGCCACAACCGGGTCGTCGACATGTCGCTGCTGGCAGACGGACGCTGGCAGGTTGTCACCGAGAAAGGCGCCATCACCTGCGAGCACGTGGTCAACGCGGCGGGCCACTACGCCCCTCAGTTGGGTGCGATGATCGGCCTCGACGTGCCGATCGTCTCGGTCATCCACCAATACGTCATCACAGAACCGCTCGAATCGATGACGAACCTCGACTTCGAGCCGCCGGTGACGCGCGATCCCCGCTCTAGCTGCTACTACCGCCGCGAGATCGACGGGCTGCTGATCGGGCCCTACGAGATGTCCAACGCCCAGATCTACGGCGTCGACGGGATCGACTGGGGGCTCGACTTCTATCTGACGCCGCCGGACGTCGACAACATCGCTGAATGCCTCGAACTGGCCATGCTGCGCATCCCCTCGTGGTCCGAAGCGGGAATCAAGAAGATCGTGTCGGGCCCGATCACCCATACCCCCGACTCCGGCTATCTCATGGGGCCGGCGCCGGGATTTCGCAACTATTGGCATTGCAACGGAGCCTCGATCGGAATCACCCAGGGCCCCGGAGCGGGCAAATATCTGGCTCAGTGGATCGTCCATGGTCAGACCGAGATCAATGTCCGGGGAATGGACCCGCGCCGGTTCGGAGACCACACCGGCCCCAAATCGGTGTTCGCCATCGAAAAGGCGATCGACGAATACCACGAGATGTACCAAGTCCGTCTGCCCGGAGAGCAACGACCGGTGGCGCGAGGCCAGAAGGTCAACCCGATCTATGGCCGGCTCGACGCCCTGGGAGCGCAATGGCAGGAGGTTTACGGCTGGGAGCGCCCGCAGTACTTCGGGGAACCCGAACAGCACTCTTTCCGACGCTCCAATGCGTTCGACTTCGTCGCTGAGGAAGTTCAAGGCACTCGGCAACGGGTCGGGATCGCCGACCTCACGGCGTTCGCCAAGTTCGAAGTAGCCGGCGCGGATGCGGCCGCGCTGCTTGATCGGGTGTCCGCCAACAAGATCCCAGTTCGAGACGGCGGCATCCGCCTGGTCCACATGCTGACGCCGCTCGGCGGCATCGAGTGCGAGATGACCATCACCCGTCTGGCCGCCGACCGCTTCTATCTCAACTCAGCAGTCATGGGCACCGCCCACGACCTTGACTGGCTCAACGACCATATCGAATCAGGCGAAGACGTGACCGTCACCGACGTCACCGATTCTCTCGGCTTGTTGGCCGTTACCGGGCCCCGCGCCAGAGAAGTGCTGGCCCCGCTCACCGGCGCCGACCTCAGCAACGAGTCATTTCGCTGGTTGACAGCCCGGGAGATCGAAGTGGCGGGCGTCTCCTGCAAAGCACTGCGGGTGTCGTACGTGGGTGAACTCGGCTGGGAATTGCATTGTCCGATCGACGAGATGGCCGAACTCTACGACGCGCTCGTCGCCGCGGGAGAACCCCACGGAATGGCCCACTTCGGCGCATATGCGATGAACGTCATGCGCGTCGAGAAGGGTTACAAGGCATGGGGGAGCGAGCTCACAACCGAGATAACCCCGATCGAGGCCCGTCTCGAGCGCTTCGTCGACTTCGCCGGTGATTTCATCGGCAAGGACGCCACCGCTGCTCGGCGAGACCAGACCGAACCGCTCTCCATGGTGCTCGTGTATTGCGAAGTGGACGCAACCGACAACGACGTGAGAGGCAACGAGGGTGCATACGGCCGAGACGGGCAGGTCATGGGGATCGCCACGAGCGGCGCCTGGGGTCACACCGTCGGCAAGAGCCTGGCCTTCGTCTATGTCGACCCGGCTTACGAAGCGCCTGGTTCGACTTTCGAGTTGGAACTCCTCGGCGAGATGAGAACAGCGACTGTGCTCTCGGGCCCTGCTTATGACCCGACCAACTCGGTGCTGCGCGCCTAGCCGTTCACTATGCGTTACTGTTTCTCAGCCACACTGTTTTTTCAGCCACATTCTTTTCAGCCACATTGTTTCGCAGTCGCACGGGAGGAACTGTGACCGCACCGTGAGCCAAGATCCCCGTCGCAGAAGGTCGGGCGGACGTGCCGGGCGCATCGCCGAACGTGCTGCTCCGTTGCAGGCAGACGAGCGCCCGGTTCGGCCGGGACTTCCCGGCGGAAAATACAAACCGCTGACCGAAGCCGAGATGCAGCAGGTCTACGACACCGCCCTCGGCCTTTTGGAACGCGTGGGAATGGGTTCTCCCGTTCCCGAGTTCGTGCAAGTGGTGGTGGACGCGGGCGGCGGCCTCGACGACTCCGGGCGACTTCTGTACCCCAGAGGACTGGTTGAGAGCGCCATAGCCAAGGCTGCCAAAGAGTGGACTTGGCACGGCTTCGACGATGACAAGTCGATCGAGGTCGGAGGAGACCGGGTGCATTTCGGCACCGCCGGCGCGGCGGTGCTGATGTACGACTACCAGACCAACACGTTCCGGCACAGCACTGCACAGGACGTCTACGACTGTGCTCGCCTGGTCGACCGGCTCGACAACATCCATTTCTTCGTTCGCACCGTTGTGGCACGGGATCGAGAAGACTCACGGGAACTGGACCTGAACACCGCCTATGCGGCCACGGTCGGCACCGGCAAGCCTGTCGGCACATCGTGGTTCGAGCGGGAGCATGTCTATGAGACCGTCGAGATGTACGACCTGATGGCGGGCGGCGAAGGGTCGTTCCGCAAGCGGCCTTTTGTGGTCGCCAACAACACTTTCGTGGTGCCGCCGCTGCGCTTCGCCGAGGAGTCCACCAACTGCATGGTCGCGCAGGTGGAGATGGGAATGCCCGTCAACCTGTTGTCGGCGGGCCAGGCCGGGGCGACTTCGCCGGCAGCGTTGGCGGGTTCGCTGGCCCAGGCGCTCGCGGAGTGCCTTGCTGCGCTGACCGCTGTCAACTTGATGCGCCCTGGTCATCCCTGCGTGATGGGGATGTGGCCCTTCGTTTCAGACCTTCGCACGGGGGCGATGAGCGGGGGAAGCGGCGAGGAGGGAGTGCTCAACGCGGCCGGCGCGCAACTCGTGAACTGGATTGGACTCCCGTCGGGTGTGGCTGCGGGAATGACCGATTCGAAAGTCCCGGACAATCAGGCCGGTTATGAGAAGGGGATCAATGTCACACTCGCGGGCCAGGCCGGCGCCAACCTCGTCTATGAGAGCGCGGGGATGCTCGGGAGTCTGCTGAGCTGCTCGCTGGAGGCGCTGGTGATCGACAACGACATGTTGGGCTCGATAAACCGCACGGTTCGCGGCATCGAGGTCAACGAGGAGACACTGGCGGCGGATCTGATCGAAGAGGTCGTGAACGGGCCTGGTCATTTCCTCGGCTCGCCGCAGACCCTCGAACTGATGCAGAAGGAGTACATCTATCCGCTCATCGGGGATCGGGACACGCCCGATGACTGGCTCGACGCCGGCGGCAAGGACGCTCTGCGAGTCGCCCATGCATACGCCCAAGAGATCCTAGCTTCCCATATTCCCACCCACGTCGATCCCGTTGCTGATGCCGCGGCCCGCGAGCGCTACGGCATCGTGGTCGATCGCAGCGGCCCTGCTTGACGGAGCGAGTTGACGCTGATGTTCACGCCGGCGGCTTCGGTGGGGCATGATGGACAGCGACCTGAACGGACAGCTACCCAATTGGACCTGATAGGAAAGGTGACGCCATGAAGATTGTGGTTGACTTCGACCTCTGTGAGAGCAACGCCATCTGCATGCAGATTGCCCCGGACATCTTTGAAGTGCGTGACGACGATTTCCTGTACGTGCTCGACGAAGAGCCCGGTGAGGAGGATCGTGCCCGCGTCGACGAGTGCGTTCAGCGCTGCCCCAAGCAGGCCATCTCGGTACAGGGTTGATCTCCGGGGTCGAAGGGCAGGGTTGAACGGCTCGATGAATGGGAGCCTCCGTGACGCGGCGCTCCATAACGATCGTCGGAGCTTCTCTGGCAGGCATCCGCGCGGCTGAGTCGCTTCGGCGCCAAGGCTTCGAAGGCCCGATCACGCTGATCGGCGACGAGCTGCACGCTCCTTATGATCGCCCGCCCCTGTCCAAGCAGTTCCTCGCCGGCGACTGGGGCACGGATCGGCTGGCGTTGACACAGCCCGACAAGCTCGACGATCTTGATCTTGATCTCCGCCTGGGTGTGCGGGCCACGAGCTTCGACCTGCCGTCCCGGCGGCTCGGGCTGGTCGACCTGGAAGACCAGAGCACAGACGAACTCATCGTCGACGGACTGCTGATCGCCACGGGCGCCCGCTGTCGGACGTTGGGCGGCACCGAAGGACTCGATGGGGTTTTCGTGTTGCGCAGCCTCGACGATTCGCTGGCGATCCGCGCGGCCTTCTTGGCGGGGCCTGCTCGGGTGGTCGTCGTCGGCGCCGGATTCATCGGAGCTGAGGTGGCTGCCACGGCGAGGGGGCTGGGCCTTGAGGTGGCTATGGTCGAGTCGCTGCCTCAGCCTTTGAGCCGGGTGCTCGGCGACGAGATGGGAGGGGTCTGCGCTGAGGTGCACCGCGAACATGGGGTTGACCTCCGCACCGGTGTCGGTGTTGAGGCAATCGAAGGCGACGGACGTGTTGAGCGGGTTCGCCTGAGCGACGGTTCGGTGATCGAGGCTGACGTCGTTGTGGTCGGGATCGGCGTGATCCCCAACGCTGAGTGGCTCGAGGGCTCAGGGTTGACGATAGACAACGGTGTGGTGTGCGACGCCACCTGTCTGGCCGCGCCCGGGGTCACTGCTGCCGGGGATGTCGCCCGCTGGCCCAATGAGCGGTTCGGCGAAGTCATGCGCGTCGAGCATTGGGACAACGCTGTGGCGCAGGGCGCGCACGCGGCGAGGCGTTTGCTGGTTGAAGACTCCGAGGCAGAGTCTTTTGTGCCGGTTCCCTGGTTCTGGTCCGATCAGTACGACCGCAAGATCCAGATGGCCGGCCGCATCGGTCCCGACGATGAGATGCGTGTTGTGACGGGGAGCCTCGCTGAGAGGCGCTTCGCCGCGGTCTACGGCCGCGCCGATCGCCTTGTCGGTGTGTTGGGCTTCAACCGTCCCCGCCATGTGATGCGCTACAGGATGCTCATCGAGGAGGGCGCTTCTTTCAGCGACGCAATCGCCGCGGAGTTCTGAGGTTCAGGGGGTTGCCGGGCTCGGGTAGAAGCGCTGCGATATTCCAAAGCGCGCTGCGCTTCGTTTGCAGAACGCGCGACAGTTGATCTCCAGAACGCGCTGCAGTTGACGCGGCGGCGTGTCGGGGGTAGGTTTCATTCACCACCCCTATCGATTCGACGGTAGGGTCGAGGCCGTCCTTCGGGGCGGTCTCTGTCTTTCGGCGGACATCTTGGCGGAGGCGGCGGTTTTGATCACGAATCTCTACATCGACGGCTTCAACCTCTACTACCGCGCGCTCAAGGACACCCCGTTCCGGTGGCTGGATCTGCACAAACTGGCTGTCACTCTGTTTCCCGACGACACGATCCGTAGCGTCAACTACTTCACGGCGCGCCTCGAGAGCCGAGCTGGGAATCTCGGGCAGGCCCAGCGGCAACTCATCTACCTCAGGGCTCTCTCTACGTTGCCGGATGTGAGGATCCACTACGGATACTTCAGGTCCGGTGTCAAGCGGCGTCCGCTTGCGAAACCGTTGCCAGGCTTGCCGTCTCATGTCTTGGTGAGGAACTCCGAGGAGAAGGGATCGGATGTGAACCTGGCAACCCGCCTCCTAGTCGAAGGGTTCAATGCCGAGCACGAGCAGGCGGTCGTGATGTCTAACGACGCAGATTTCGCCGGGGCCATGTGCTACGTGCGTGACGGCTTGGGGTTGCGCGTGGTGCTTGTCAATCCTGATTCCAACAATGCCAGCCCGGAACAACTCAAGGGTTCTGCCACCTACGAACGACGGCTCTGGCGCAGCCATCTGAAGCGAAGCCAGTTTCGTGACTCGTTGACTGACGAGTTCGGGACCATCTCCAAACCAGCCGGGTGGTGAGGTGGGGAGTGGCGATCACAAAATCGGGTTGACGCGGTGACGAGCCGCTGGTGTGTTTCAGCCACGGTCCGTGTCTCTTCGGCGGTGGGCTCGAGACCGCCTGTCGGGGGTGGTCTCTGTCGTTTTGGTGTCGTGGATATCGAGTGCATCCGCACGTTCGGTGAGGCCGTAAAGCAGAGGGAGAACGAGTCTCCCTGGAGTTGGTGGATACACCGCGTCTCAAACAACTGACGACTATCTGCAATGAAGCAAGATCCGCGAACTACGGCGAAACTTGGAAATTCTGGGTCCGTGGGTTGAGGTTCGGTGACTCGTCGGTACGGTCTCATGGTGGATATCTCCAAGAACCATGATACCCTGAGTTTTCACCGCTACGCAAACTACTAATGAATATAACATGATCATATTCCAAGGTCTCGGCTCCCAACGTCGCAAGCGCTTCCGACAAAGAACGACGCGCTGGTCGATTCACTGGCGCAGGCATGGAATCGACCACGGGATCGATCTTGTTCGTGACATGTGTGAATCAGGTAGCGAGAGTGAGCAAACCGCCATGCCATCAAGCGCAAACACTAGCACCCCGATGTCTGCCCCCAGAGCTTCTGATATTCCGACAAACCAGTCTCGGAAGAACCCAATCGGGTTTCGACCAGCGTCGAGCGACGACGGTTGAAGGGCGACAGGAGGTGTTCGACGTGCGTGGCCACGAAGTTCTTGGCGAGACCCCTAGTGGAGGAGACGTTGCCATGGGGAACTGTTCGACTCCGATGTCGCAAAGGGAGTGCTGTCACACCCTCGCGCGATACTCAACCGAGTTGGTTCTGGCAGGATGCTAGGACCCGAACGAAAGGAGCCCAAGTGGCTGAACTAACGATTGATTTACTGCACGATGCCGTCAGAGGCGGGGCGGTAGCGCTTCGCTCCATCATGCGACTGCAACCTGTGGACGGTCCCGGTGGCAAGGTCTTTCCGCCGACCTACGCGGTCAACGCGGACCACAAGTACGCCGTTGAGGAGAGGCAGGTAGGCGACAAGGTTGTGACAACCGTGCTACTCGACTCAGTCGCGTCCCAGGCGAACCGCGCGGAAATGGCACTGAAAGAGGGTTGGGAGGAAGGCGAACTCCATTTCCCAGTGCCCTTCGTGGACTTCACCGACGAGGCCGATGTTGATGACCTCGGGAGGATCACCGTGCTCGATGCGCCCCACCGGTTCGCGGACGCCATCTTTCGTGACAGCCTCCTCGAAGGGACCTTGTTCCGGTTGAGTGACGTGGGGCGGGCCATCACCGAGGCTCGGCCCCAGGACGCGACGGCGATGTTCCGCTACGCCCCGACGGCGCTGCTGTTCGGCCAGTGGGATTCGACCGGTCCCAAGGGTGGCCTCGGCTCGAAGTTCCAGCGAGCGTACGTCTCGGAGATCGTCGGCCTCGACGCCCAAGTCGGGCGCAAGGTCGGCAGCCGGATCGATCCTCTGCAGATCGAGAAGGCCGCGGCGGTCGCGTACGAGCATGCCGACCCTGAGCAGGTTTGGACCCTCGAAGAGTCCGAGGCTGCGCGTGACAACAAGGGGAAGCCGAAGACCGCCGGATCGGACGGCCGCCCCTCAGAGATCAACCACGGGAACATCGCTCCCGGGATCGACGCGCAGTCGGGTGGCGTGACCATCTCGGGGGCGCGTCAGACGACGGTAATCTCGTTGGCTGCCTTGAGGCGCCTGCGGTTCGCCGGTCTGAGTCGAGACGCTGAGGTCGCGGCGCGCACCGCGGTGGCTGCGCTTGGAGTCGCAGCGATCGCCTACGGGTACGAGAACGATCTTGACCTTCGGTCGCGTTGTCTGCTCGTTCCCGAGCACGCGCCCCGCCTGGAACTCATCGCCCGTGACGGTTCGACGCCCGAAGCCGTCGAGGTCGATCGCGAATCGGCCGCCCGGTTGTTGTCCGAGGCATCCCGCGCTGCTGCCGGAGTGGGAGTCGGCTGGGAAGAAGGTCCGATATCCCTGGTCCCCGCTCCGAAGCTGGTCGAGTTGCTCAAGCGCAGCCGCGAAGTGTCGGCGCGCGAACCGGCGGAGAGCGACTGATGATCGCCATTGAGGTCAGCTTTCTCACGGGCCGCTACACGGCGACAGCGCACCACGACCGGTCGGCACACGAGTGGCCGCCCCATGCTGCGCGGTTGTTCTCGGCGATAGTCGCAGCCTGGGCGGACGCGGATCCGCCCGACGAGACCGAACGGACCGCACTCGAATGGTTGGAGACCCAGCCGCCCCCTCGGATCAACGCGCCAGGGGCTGTTGCGAGAAGGGCGGTGAGCCACTTCGTTCCAGTCAACGACACCAGGGTCATTGCCGGTGCTTCGTACGACAAACGTGTCGAGGACGTCGCGGACTTGCTGGGGCAGTTCGAAGACGAGGTCGAGTCGTCAGGCGGCGAGCTGACCGCCAAGGCTCGCCGCTTGCAGAACAAGATCGACAAGAAACTGGATGTGGAGTCGATGGTGGGGCGCGCTGGGACTACCAACGTCGCCACTGCTGTTGCCCTGCTTCCCGAGCACCGCGGCAAAAAGGAGCGTCATTTCCCTTCGGTTACCCTGCTCCCCTCGGAAGGTGCGGAGTCGACTGTGGTTTTACCCCCCGTCAGTTCGGTGACGTATGCGTGGGATGACAGTCCAACCCCTGATGTGACCAAAGCGCTTGACAGCCTGTTGAGCCGGGTCACGCGACTGGGCCACTCGTCGTCCCTGATCTCGTGCCGGTTGATCGATGAGGCGCCTCCAGCCACCCACACTCCTGGCGCGGGAACCCAGATGCTGCGCTGGGTGAAATCAGGGCAGCTCGCCGCGCTCGAGGCTGAACACGCTCAGCACAAGGCGATCAAGCCGCGCAGCCTCCCGTTCCAAGCTGTCCCTTACCGTGAGGTGGACGCGACCGAAGGTGTCCCGGACAAGGTGCTGATTCCGACGACCGCCGGCGACTGGATCGTCTTCGAATTAGACCCGAGCCACAGGCGAATGCCTGTTACAAGGGCCGTTGAGCTTGCGAGGGTTCTGCGCGAGGCAGTGCTCAGCCTTGTTGAAGACCCGATTCCGGAGGGCGTGAGCGGGCATGTCGCAGACGGCAGGCCGACGGAGGTGCCGCACCTCTCGTTCCTAGCGCTGCCCAATGTCGGTCACGAACGCGCTGACGGCCGGATCATGGGTCTCGCTGTTTCTCTCCCGCACAACCTTGACGAGGCTGCGCGCCGCGCGACACTGCGCGGAATCGGTACTTGGGAAGATCGGCGCGAAGACAGGCGGCTGCAGCTCACTATGGGTCCCAACGGGGACGCCTGGATGCAAAGGAGGCAACCGCCTTTCAGCTTGACATCCTTGAACCCTCGGGTCTGGGAACGGAGGTCTCGATGGTGGGCGTCCGCGACTCCGGTTGCCTTGCCCACTCACCCCGGAAACCTTGTCAGCGGAACGCCAGCGGCGCGGGCGAAGGCATGGGCACGTGCCGAGGAGTCCGTCGCCAAGTCCTGTGCGCACATCGGTCTTCCGCGTCCCGTCGATGTGAGAGTGTCGTTCGTTTCGGACCTTGTAGGCACGCGTCCGGCGCGTGACTTCCCGGCGTTCAAGCAGGGCCGCAAGGGTGGCGGTATCCAGCGAAGGTTGGTTCATGTGTCAGTCGAGTTCCCCGAGGATGTGAGCGGCCCGCTGGTGCTCGGAAGCGGTCGCTTCCTCGGACTCGGCCTGATGCGGCCGATGGACGACCGCTCTCAACGCGAGGCGAGCGACGGGGAGGGTAGGGGCGATGGATGACCTGCTGGTCTCCGAGTTTGACGCCTACTTCGAGGCCGTCCACGATCATCCGCCCTACCCCTGGCAGAGTCGCTTGACGCGGCGAGTGCTCGCGGAGGGCCGGTGGCCGAGAGTGATCGACCTTCCCACGGGCACGGGGAAGACGTCGGTCCTCGACACCGCCGTGTTCACGTTGGCGGCCCGTCCTGATCTGTTCCCGCGGCGAGTCGTCTTCGTCATCGACCGACGCATAGTCGTGGACCAAGTGGTGGAGCGCGCTCGGAAGATCCGCGACGCGGTCCGCGACGCGAACGGCGGGGTGCTCGCCATGGCGCGAGAGCGTCTCCGCGCCCTGTCCCAGGCGGATGAGGTGCTGGGTGTCGCGGCTCTAAGGGGTGGAATCCCCATCGACGGTGACTGGGTCAGTCGGCCCGAGCAGCCTTGGGTGTTGGTCTCGACGGTCGATCAGTTTGGATCGCGCCTGCTGTTCAGGGGTTATGGTGTGAGCGAGCGGATGGGGCCGGTACATGCGGGCCTGGCTGGCAACGACTGCTTGGTCATCCTCGACGAGGTCCATCTGAGCCATGCGTTCGCATGCACCCTGAGCGACGTTTCCTCCGATGGCGAGATCCCCGGAATCCGTTCAATCGGCGGAGGGCTTCCCCGCCGATTCGAGGTCGTGGAGATGTCGGCCACGCCGACCACTGATTCGGAGGAGCGGTTCCGGCTTGAGCCTGATGACCTTGAGTCCTCAGGCAGGTTGAAGCAGATCGCTGAGGCTCCCAAGCGAGCCACGCTCGTGGAAGTGCCTGGAACCCGGCCCGCGGACGAGACCGTGCCGTCGAAGGTCCTGAGTCTGCTCGGCGCAGGCTGCAGGAACCTTCGACCGGACGAGCGGAGTGTCGGAGTGATCGTGAACCGCGTGCGCACCGCTCGCGAGGTTCACGCGGCCCTTCGGGACAAAGGAATCGCCGCCCATCTGGTGATTGGCCGAATGCGCCCGCTCGACAAGGTGGCCGTGATGCAGGAGATCAGCGATTGCGTTGATCCCGAGCGTGGCAAGGCGATCGCGGAACCGACTGTGGTGGTTGCGACCCAAGCGATCGAGGTGGGCGCCGATTTCAGCTTCGACGTCCTCATCACCGAGGCGGCGCCGATCGACAGTCTGCAGCAGCGCCTCGGTCGGCTCGACCGTCGCGGCAGCCTTGCCGCTCAGAGGCGGAAAGGCAACCCGACGGGCGGAGCTGAGTCTGAGGAATCGAGCCACGAAGTTGCAGCTCGGTGTTGGATCCTAGGCGTTGCTTCGGCGCTCAATCCGAAGAAGCCGGACCCGGTCTACGGCGACAGAGCGAGGATCGCTTGGGATGGCCTGCAGCAAGCCGCAGAAGGCAGCGAGATCGATGTCGGTCCGGCGGCCGGACTGCTCGCCCGTATCGGTGGCGAGGCGCAGGCCGACAAGTCCGAGGCGCCCCTGCTGCTTCCGACACACATCGACGCTTGGTCGCAGACGAGTCCCAGACCAGTCATCGATCCTTCGATAGCGGAGTTTCTGCACGGCAAGGAGCGCCAAGTCGAGCCTGAAGTATCTGTCGTCTGGCGCCACGACCACTCGGAACAGGCAATCTCTCTGGTACCGCCGCGGCCCGCCGAGTTTCTGGCGGTACCGATCTCTGCGGCCAAGGATTGGCTTCGCGGCGCTGAGGAATCGGTGGTGAGCGACGTTGCCATTGAGAACCCCACTGAGAACTCGGGTCGATCAAGGACGCAGGAGCGGGAGTTGACTGGTGTGGTCCGGTGGACGCGGCGCGACCCTGGGGTCGAACGGTTGTTGCGGGCCGAACAGGTCGAACCCGGAGACGTGCTCATCGTGGAGCCGCGTCTCGGCGGGATTCGGAATGGCGCCTGGGATCCGGGCTATCGCCCGGCGCAACGGGTCGATCCAGGTGAGGTGACGAACGAACCCGGAGCAGCGTTTGACCTCGGCGACGAGGCGCAGGTCGCGTATGGGAGACGTGCGACACTCCGCCTCGACGAGCGCTTGTTCGAGGGGTTCGCTTGCCCGTCGCCGCCTAAGCCCGCACAGGAACGCGATGCCGAAAGGTCCCCCGATAAGGTGATTCAGGACTGGTTGGTGGAAGTGAGCGAGTCTTCGCCGTCCTCGGGGATTCCGGTCTGGATGTCCGAGGTCGTCGAGAAGTTCGTTGGCGCCGCCCCGGAGATCGAAATCGTCAACGGGGAGGGGGCCGCGAACTACTACGTGCTGGTTCAGGACTCGGTCGATCCCGCGGCCCTGGACGGTTTCGATGACAAGCCGTCTCTGACTGGAACTAAGACCACGCTGCGAGAACACTTGGTCGGGGTGGGAGCCAAGGTGGAGGAGTTTGCTCAGAACCTGGGCCTTCCGAACGAGATGGTCGGCGACCTGCGATTGGCGGCCCAGTTGCACGATCTCGGCAAAGTCGACCCGAGGTTCCAAGCGCAGATGCACGGCCACGACTCCGTGAGGCTCGCGTCGATGGACGAGCCGTTGGCAAAGTCGCTGCGAGGTGCCCGGACGCGACGACACGAGTGGCCGCCGGTACGCCATGAGTTCAGCAGCGTCGCCCTCGTGCAGAGCGTGCCGGAGTTGCTCGTTCAGGCGCATGATCCAGACTTGGTTCTGCACCTCGTGGGTTCGCATCATGGTTACAGCCGACCGCTCCCGGCGATCAAGGAGGATCCGGAGTCGCAAACCCTGGCGATCTCAGGCGAGTTCGTCGACGGAAGATTCCGCGTCACTCCCGACAATGGACTGCGAGAACAGCGGGAAGCCGACGGGACATTCGAACTGAGCACGCGTTCAGACCTTGCCGAGACGCCCCTCGCGTTGGAGATGGCAGACC
Source organism: Acidimicrobiaceae bacterium (assembly GCA_028819005.1). GTDB lineage: Bacteria > Actinomycetota > Acidimicrobiia > Acidimicrobiales > Aldehydirespiratoraceae > VXYK01. Next base: position 43,680 of record JAPPMP010000009.1, on the reverse strand, counting down.
GATTCTGGCGCTTGCAGGCGAAGTACGGACATCACGGACTCGCCTGGCTGGAAGCGATTCTTCGGTTAGCGGATCAACAACGGAGTGCAGAGGAGACAGCCAATGACTGAATCGGGTGGAACCTTGTTGTCAGGTCTACCTGGAACCAATCCGCTTGGATTCCTAGCGGCGCTGGGTGTACAGGTAGCTTTGGATTGGCGAGGTCAAAAGTGCGCGCTGTTCTGGACCGATCAACCGATCCCACAGCCCGTCCTCGAACCAGCGGTCGACCTTGACGAGATCGCTGAAGCGGTTCTCTTTGTCGCAGCGCGCTGGCTTGACGGGCCCGCTCTAGACGAGTCGATCGACCCCAAATTGAAACTGAAGTCTCCGGAAATTCGGAAGTATTTGGAACAGGGGCGCGATGCGGGAGCGTCGGGACTGCTTGCAGCATGCCTTCTGGCCGAAGACAGCTTGGACCGGAGCCAGATCGCGAAGCCGTCGGACTTCTATTTCACGGCGGGACAGCAGAAGTTCCTCTCGATTGCTCGTACCAGTCTCGGCGAAGTAACCGAGGACGAGATCGTTGCGGACCTTGGATCGCAGTGGAGCTATGAAGGCGCTCGTGATTCGCTGATGTGGGACACGGTCGACGACCGAGACCATGCCCTTAGCGCCTCGGATCCCTCGAAGTCCAAGAAACCCACGAATCCAGGCGCTGAAGCCCTCGCTGTATTGGGTTTGGTCAGATTCCCTAGTTTCAAATCCAAGAACCGCACCCGCACGCAGGGCTGCTCGGGGTCTTGGAAGAGCGGAGCGTTCACTTGGCCTCTCTGGGGAGTGCCTGCCTCCTCCAGGACGGTGGGGTCCTTGCTGGGCCATGTCGCTCCAGAAGGAAATGAGGGTGAACACCATCGTCTGAAGTGGTACAGGGCGTGGGGAATAAATCGCGTCCTCCAGTCACAGATTCGGCGAAGTGATCAAGGTGGATACGGAACGTTCGGTCCGCCTCGCGTAATTTGGCAGCGTGAGTGAAGTTCCTGATCTTGTGCCGGCTCGGATGATCAATGAGTTCGAGTATTGCCCGAGGCTGTTTTATCTGGAGTGGGTGCAGTCGCGTTTCGAGCACAATCGGGACACCGTCGAGGGTCTCTACGTCCACCGGGTGGTTGACGCTGGTGGTGGTCGTATGGGCACAGTTGAGGATCCACCGTTCAAGAAAGCCAAGTCTGTCGAGTTGAGTTCCCACCGGCTCGGCCTGATCGCCAAGGCCGACGTCATTGAGCAGCGCAACGGCAGTGTCGTGCCCGTGGAGGTGAAACGCGGGCGGCCACCCAAACACGGTCCGGCCTGGATGCCCGAACAGGTGCAGATATGCACGATCGGTTTGCTGCTGCAAGACAACGGCTACGAATGCACCGAAGGCCAGTTCTATTTTGCCGAGACTCGCAAGCGCACGACCGTTCCGTTTGATCAACCGTTGATCGACCACACGTTGACTCTGGTCGCGAAACTGCGCGAAGTCGCGGCTCAACCTGAGGCACCGCCGCCACTCATCGATAGTCCGAAGTGCCCAAGATGCTCGCTGGTCGGCATTTGTCTGCCAGACGAGACAAACCTCCACACGAAACGCAGCACAACCGCTCCCCGCCGCCTCACGCCGCGCGACTCAGCAGCGAGACCTCTCTATGTGACCGAGCAAGGCGCCAGGATCGGTATCCGTTCCGGGCGGGTCGTGGTCAGCAAGGGCCGTGACGAAATCCAGCAACTTCGCCTCATCGACGTGTCGCAGATAGCCATATACGGCAACGTTCAGGTCAGCAGCCAGATGATGCGGGCGGCGTTTCGAGAGGAAATCCCTGTCTGCTGGTTCTCCTATGGTGGATGGTTCCAAGGAATCGCAGAGGGGCTTCCCTCCAAGCACGTCGACCTTCGTCGGCGCCAAGTCGCGATAGCTGCACAAGCTGGTCTGCCGATCGCTCAGGCGATGATCGAAGGAAAGTTGCGCAACTCGCGGACATTCTTGAGGAGAAACGCACGCACCGACGTCCAGCGCGAGGTGGAACAACTCAAATCGCTCGCAGAGGGTATCCATCGGAGCGAGTCGATCGAGAGTTTGCTGGGCATGGAAGGCACGGGAGCGCGGCTGTACTTCTCACAGTTCGCGTCGATGATCCGTGATGAGAGTCTCGGGGCCTTCGACTTCAACGGACGCAACCGAAGACCGCCAAGAGATCCCGTCAACTGTCTGCTGTCGTATGTGTATGCGCTGTTGACCAAGGACTTGACCGCAACGGCAATCGCTGTCGGCCTCGACCCGTACTTGGGCGTGTTTCACCGCCCTCGCTTCGGTCGCCCTGCTCTCTCGTTGGACCTGGCTGAGGAGTTCCGACCCTTGGTTGCGGAGTCCGTCGTGATCAACGCGATCAACAACGGCGAGGTCAGCGCAAAGGACTTCGAGTTTCGTGCCGGTGGAGTCTCGCTCACGCAGAAGGGCCGGCGATCTGTGCTATCCGCTTATGAACGACGGCTCGACACTCAGGTAACGCATCCCACCTACGGTTACAAGATCACTTACCGGCGCGTGCTTGAGGTGCAGGCTCGTGTTCTTGCAGCGCACCTGCTCGGTGAGATCCCCGAATACACGCCCTTCATGACGAGGTAGCGCTGTGGCATCGGGTAGAAACCGCTTTCTTGTGAGTTACGACATCAGTGATGCCAAGCGATTGAGGCTGGTGCACAAGAGCGTGAAGAACTACGGCTGGCCCATGCAGTACAGTGTTTTCATCTGTGACCTGGACGCTGTTGAGATGGTGATGTTGAAACAAGAATTGAGTTCGATTATCCATCACGGGAAGGACTCCGTGGCCTTCGTCGATCTCGGCCCTCCCGCAAACCGCGGTCGCGACTGTTTTGAATTCATGGGGTTGAGGTCGGCGTTGCCGACGTCTGGGCCTACGGTCATCTGATGCGAGCGCTCGGTCGGACTCTCGATTCTCGGGGAGCGCTCGAAGCCTGCTCAGGTACTGTTTTGCGTAACTTGACAACTGAATTGAATGCCTTCGAAGCCTTTGCTTCCAACACCGTTCGCAAAGCCCTGCCTAAACCGCAGGTAAATTACTACGAATAGTGCGAGCGGTTCGCCCGAACCTAGGTTCGGGCCTCCATTGAAGGTGGGGCACCAGGCTCACAGCCCGCATCAACTCGGTGGTTCGCCCGAACCTAGGTTCGGGCCTCCATTGAAGGACGTCCGCTCACGCCGCGAGACGTTCCGATACGGAGGTTCGCCCGAACCTAGGTTCGGGCCTCCATTGAAGGCGTCGGTCACTGCTGGGATGCGCTCGGGGTCGCACCGTTCGCCCGAACCTAGGTTCGGGCCTCCATTGAAGGTTGAGCAGCGGAATCAGCATTTCCAGAACGTCGCGCTGGTTCGCCCGAACCTAGGTTCGGGCCTCCATTGAAGGACGTGTACAGTAGGGGGCATGACCACCACACCCACCCCGTTCGCCCGAACCTAGGTTCGGGCCTCCATTGAAGGCAACTGCTGCCGCACTATCCCGAGCTGGGCGACTGGGGTTCGCCCGAACCTAGGTTCGGGCCTCCATTGAAGGCGCTCTTCCGCATCGGCCACCAGATCCACGACGGGGGCGTTCGCCCGAACCTAGGTTCGGGCCTCCATTGAAGGGTGTGTGCATCCTCCGACCAGACACGGCACGGCCAAGTTCGCCCGAACCTAGGTTCGGGCCTCCATTGAAGGAGACCGCCCTCGGCCTGCTTGAGCGACCGCGACATCGTTCGCCCGAACCTAGGTTCGGGCCTCCATTGAAGGATCTCTGCTTTCCCCATGTACATGCCGGCGCGGCAGGTTCGCCCGAACCTAGGTTCGGGCCTCCATTGAAGGCGATTTGGCGCTGCTGGTCGGCCCGGACACCTACCGGTTCGCCCGAACCTAGGTTCGGGCCTCCATTGAAGGGTTGGTGATGATGTGGACCATCGCCGCGGGGAGCACCGTTCGCCCGAACCTAGGTTCGGGCCTCCATTGAAGGCACAACGTGCCGGTCACGCCCCACACCGTCGCGGTGTTCGCCCGAACCTAGGTTCGGGCCTCCATTGAAGGTTACTAACCCGTGGTATGCTGTCGCCGGTGGCCAGGTTCGCCCGAACCTAGGTTCGGGCCTCCATTGAAGGCTCCACGGCGACGGTTCCCGCCCGTCGTCGTAGCGGGTTCGCCCGAACCTAGGTTCGGGCCTCCATTGAAGGGCCGCGGCTGACGGGTCGCAGATCGACGTCGACGAGAGTTCGCCCGAACCTAGGTTCGGGCCTCCATTGAAGGCGTCATCGCCTCGGCGGTCGGGACGCCAGCCTTCGTGTTCGCCCGAACCTAGGTTCGGGCCTCCATTGAAGGTACGCCCTGGACATCGGGGACGCAGTGATGATGCTCGTTCGCCCGAACCTAGGTTCGGGCCTCCATTGAAGGTGCTCGGCATGCTGCGGCTCACGAACGAGGGTAGGGGTTCGCCCGAACCTAGGTTCGGGCCTCCATTGAAGGGAGTTCCGCCGTCTGGCGCTGCGGGCAGGGGAGCCGGGTTCGCCCGAACCTAGGTTCGGGCCTCCATTGAAGGCGGTTATACCTCAATACCCGCGGGCGTGATGGAGGATGGTTCGCCCGAACCTAGGTTCGGGCCTCCATTGAAGGGGCCTCGACGAGGACTCCGCCGTCGCCGGGATCGCCGGTTCGCCCGAACCTAGGTTCGGGCCTCCATTGAAGGACCTACTCGACCCGCTCCGCCGACGGCAGGCTCTGGCGTTCGCCCGAACCTAGGTTCGGGCCTCCATTGAAGGGCCCTCATCCGCAGGCGTTTCCTGTAGTTGTTCACTTGTTCGCCCGAACCTAGGTTCGGGCCTCCATTGAAGGCTGGAGGCGGCGGCGCTGATCGTCGACCTCAACCAGGTTCGCCCGAACCTAGGTTCGGGCCTCCATTGAAGGGTGAGATAGTCGGAGACGGCGTCGTCGTCGTCAGGCGTTCGCCCGAACCTAGGTTCGGGCCTCCATTGAAGGTCCGCCACTCTGTTTTCGTGTTTCTATTGAAAAAAAGGTTCGCCCGAACCTAGGTTCGGGCCTCCATTGAAGGACGACGACGGCGACGGCGGTGCCAGCGTCGTATTCACGTTCGCCCGAACCTAGGTTCGGGCCTCCATTGAAGGCGTGGCGTCATGCCCGATGGTGCTCGGGGTGGGGTGCGTTCGCCCGAACCTAGGTTCGGGCCTCCATTGAAGGAAGCTCCAGTATTTCGGCCTCCCGGTGCCGACCGAGGTTCGCCCGAACCTAGGTTCGGGCCTCCATTGAAGGCGGGTGGCCGACGGCAACGTCAACTTCACCATCGACGAGTTCGCCCGAACCTAGGTTCGGGCCTCCATTGAAGGTGCGCGAGGGTTCCCCACGCCGTGACCTCGACGAAGGTCGTTCGCCCGAACCTAGGTTCGGGCCTCCATTGAAGGTTTGGCTTCTTGGACATAATATGCCCTTTCTCTGTGTCGTTCGCCCGAACCTAGGTTCGGGCCTCCATTGAAGGACGGCGATGATCCTGCGATTGTCCGGCCTGCCCTTGAGGTTCGCCCGAACCTAGGTTCGGGCCTCCATTGAAGGCCGATGTCCTCCTGGCTGGTTTCCATGTCAGAGCCTGTTCGCCCGAACCTAGGTTCGGGCCTCCATTGAAGGCGGAAGCTGCGGGGTGGGCTAGCCTACTTATAGAGTGTTCGCCCGAACCTAGGTTCGGGCCTCCATTGAAGGGACATCCCCCGACATCGAGCGGGGGCCGCACGCGTTGTTCGCCCGAACCTAGGTTCGGGCCTCCATTGAAGGTGCGTGCGGTTGCACGTGACGTCGCTCAGCGAGTAGGTTCGCCCGAACCTAGGTTCGGGCCTCCATTGAAGGCCTAATGCTGACGTCCACGCCTACGGGACCCATGCGTTCGCCCGAACCTAGGTTCGGGCCTCCATTGAAGGGCGTCCTGGCGGAGCCATTCGCCTCGCGCTCGGCGTGGCGGCCAGATGACCGCTGCGAGGTTCGCCCGAACCTAGGTTCGGGCCTCCATTGAAGGGGTCGGGAGCCGGTCGATGAGGTCGGCGGCTCTGTCGTTCGCCCGAACCTAGGTTCGGGCCTCCATTGAAGGTCGGACAAGGGGATCATGAATCCAAGCCCCCAAGATGTTTGCCCGATCCTCCTGGTAACAGGTTCTGACTTGTAGAGTCAAACCAATGTGACTAATCTAGTCATATGACTTCGGTATCGGTGTCGGAATTGAAGGCCAACTTGTCTCGGTATCTTCGCGAGGTGCGCCGTGGAGGCGAGATCCAAGTCCTCGACCGGGGGAGTCCTGTCGCTCGTCTGGTCCCCGAACGGGAAGCCGGCGACCAAACGCGTGAACTGCTGATCAAGTCTGGTTTGCTGCGTCCGGGTCATGGGAACGCGAGGTCGGTTCTTGAAGAAGACCCTTTGGCGTTGCCTGCCAGTCTTGTCGAGGCGCTCGACCAGGACCGAGCCGACCGTCTGTGAGGTACTGGGATGCATCGGCGCTGGTGCCTCTGGTCGTGGCCGAGTCTGGAACTGAGCAGGCCCGCTCGTGGCTGGCCGACGACGACCAGATAGTCACCTGGGGATGGACGAGAGTCGAGATCGTCAGCGCGATAGAACGGCTGACTCGCGAACAGCGATTGGAGCGGCTGCAACGACGTGAGGCCCTGGCTCGACTGGACGAATTTGCAGATACCTGGGATGAGGTTTGCGAACTCCTGACGGTCCGGGAAAGGGCTCGTCGGCTGTTGGCGCGCTACCCGCTTCGAGCGGCCGACGCAGGCCAGCTTGGAGCGGCAACCCTCGTGCAGGATCAAATCAGCGGCCCTCTCGTGTTCTTGAGTTTGGACCGTCGCCAATCAGAAGCAGCGGAACTTGAAGGACTAATTGTTCTGTGATTCAAGAGTATTGAAATATCGACGAGGGATTGCTTGCAGGCGCAGCCCAACGAGCAGCAGTTCGACGACTTCGCCCGAACCGTGAGACGCCATCAACAAGACGTCGCAGGTGACGACGGACAGTCGCTGCTGGATCGTCAACGCAAGAATCGCAGAGCGCGGATCTTCGAGTCTCCCGAGTCCGGCATGTTCGTGCTGTCGGGCGAGTTCGACCAGATCACCGGAGCGCGCATCGCCACAGCCCCCTTGCGCCCGCCCGTCTGATCGGTCGGGAGCGCGAGTTCGACCAGATCACCGGAGCGTGCATCGCCACGGCGTTGACCGCCAGGCAACGGCAGATATGGCACAACGAAGACTCCAAGGCGCGGCCCACGCCCGCCCAGCGGCTGGCCGACGCTCTCGCCGAGTTGATTTTGGAACTCGCCGGCGTCGGCGGGTCTCACAAGATCCACGACCACCGGTGGCAGGTCGACCGAGACCCCAGAACCCGCAAATACCGCCTCAAACCCCCCATCTGACCGGGTTGCGGTCGCCCGTGCCGATTGTTTCTTGACCTTGGTAGCCTTGCAGGCAACCGATTGGTAGCTGCCGCCCGCGCAATGCGGGGTGTGCAGCTGGGTAAGGAACCCAATGGGCAAGACCCAAAAAGGAAACACAACTAATGGCCACTAACCTGCGCCCCAAATCTGAAACGATCGCCGATATGGCGAGAGCTTTCGATCTCGCCGAGAGCGATACCGGTTCACCCGAAATTCAAATCGCTCTGCTGTCGGCGCGTATCGACCATCTCACCGAACACATGAAGGTCCACAAGAAGGACCATCACACTCGGCGAGGTCTGCAGATGCTGGTTGGCCGCCGCCGTCGTCTTCTCGACTATGTCCGAGACAACGATGTCGAACGCTATAGAGCAGTGATCACCCATCTTGGGTTGCGTCGCTGAACTAAGTCCGGGCGGTCCTTCGGGGCCGCTCTTTTCGGTTGACTCCAGGTCAGCACCCGGAGCCCACCCGACGAAATCCCAGTAGCTGGAAGGTCCAGCAAGTAAAGAACACAAGACCGTTGGTGCTAGTCGAAAATCTCTGAATTGCCGGTCCTCCCCAAAGAGGCCAAGCACGATCCAGGCAGGGTCCAGGCAAGATCAGCGATTTTCGACTGGGAACTGGCAGTCATGTGTTCAGGAGCAACGAAAACATGACTAATCCCCAATCCTTCACTGGATCGTTCACGCGCGGTGAAGGCAAAGACGCCACCTTCGAGGTTGGCAAGTTCGCCCCCCTCGCCGGTGGCTCAGTGACTGCCGGCATCGGCGACACCGTCGTGCTGGTCACCGCAACCGGGGCAGCCATGCCCCGAGAAGGCGCCGACTTCTTCCCGCTGACGGTCGATATCGAGGAGCGGATGTATGCCGCCGGCAAAATCCCCGGCTCCTTCTTCCGGCGTGAAGCCCGAGCAGGCGAACAAGCGATTCTCACCTGTCGCCTCATCGATCGGCCGCTGCGCCCCGCCTTCCCCGACGGCTTCCGCAACGAAGTCCATGTGGTTGGCACTGTGCTAGGAGCGGATCAGAAGAACCCCTATGACGTACTGGCTCTCAACGCTGCCTCGCTGGCGCTGAGCCTTTCGCCGATCCCGTTCAACGGTCCCATCGGCGCCGTCCGCATGAGTTGGTCCCCCGAGGGCGAGTGGATTCCCTTCCCGACTTATCAGGAGTCCTCCGAATCGGCCTTCGAGATGGTCGTGGCCGGACGCCTCAGCGACAACGACGTTGCCGTGATGATGGTTGAAGCGGGAGGCACCGGAAACTCATGGACTCTCTACGAGTCGGGCACGCCCAAGGTCGACGAGGATGTGCTGGCCGGAGGCCTCGAAGCGAGCAAAACTTGGATTCGCGAGATGATCGAGCTGCAACAGCAGGCCATCGACGCGGCCGGCGACATCGCCAAGATGGAGCCCCCGCTCAGCGTCGACTACAGCGAAGAGATCTTCGCGGCAGTCCAGACAGCGGCTTTTGATCGCATCGCCGACACCCAGAAGATCGCCGACAAGAGCGAGCGCCAGACAGCAGAAGCGGAACTCGGCGCGGCCGTAGCAGCGGAGCTCGCAGACTTCGCCGAAAGAGATCCGAACGCCGCGAAACAGATCAAGAACGCCATCCGGGCACTCTCCAAACAGATAGTCCGCAAGCGGATCGTCGAAGAAGGCGTCCGCATCGACGGACGCAGAACCGACGAGCTCCGCAAAGTCACCAGCGAAGTCGAGGTGATCCCCACAGCGCACGGTTCCGGGCTCTTCCAACGCGGGGAGACGCAGGTGCTCAACTTCACGACGCTCGGGATGGGTCGAAGCGACATGATGGTTGACGACATCTCGCCGACCGACAAGAAGCGCTACTTCCACCATTACAACTTCCCGCCGTTCTCAACTGGCGAGACCGGTTTCATGCGGGGTCCCAAGCGACGCGAGATCGGACACGGGGCTCTGGCCGAGCGTGCCGTGTTCCCGGTGATCCCCTCCTTCGAGGAGTGGCCCTACACGGTGCGAACAGTGTCTGAGGTGATGGCGTCCAACGGTTCGAGTTCGATGGGCTCGGTGTGCGGATCGACGCTCTCGCTGATGGACGCCGGAGTGCCGATCAAGGCTCCGGTGGCGGGTATTGCCATGGGACTCGTTCACGCTGAGGGTGCCTACGTCACTCTCACAGACATTCTGGGGGCAGAAGACGCCTTCGGCGACATGGACTTCAAGGTCGCAGGCACAACCGATTTCGTTACTGCTCTGCAACTCGACACAAAGATCGCGGGCATCCCCGCAAATGTGCTGGCGAACGCGCTCTCGCAGGCCAGAGAGGCGCGTCTCGACATTCTCGACGTCATGGCCGAAGCCATTGCCGAACCCCGCGAAGATGTGCGCGACACCGCGCCGAAGATCACCACCTTTGAGATCCCGGTCGACAAGATCGGTGAGATCATCGGCCCCAAGGGCAAGGTCATCAATGCCATCCAGGCCGAGACCGGTGCGGACATCTCGGTTGATGACGACGGCATGGTCGGCGTCGTGTCGATCGCCTCGGTCGACAACGCCAAGGTCGTCGAAGCTGAACGCCAGATCAAGCTGATCCTTGATCCACCCACCGCCGAGGTTGGCGCCACCTATCCGGGCCGAGTTGTGAACATCACCAAGTTCGGCGCCTTCGTCAACATTCTTCCCGGACGTGACGGCTTGCTCCACATCTCCAAGATCGGCAGCGGCAAGCGAATCGACCGTGTCGAGGATGTGCTGTCATTGGGCGACGAAGTAGTGGTGGTGGTCGAAGACGTGGATCCCAACGGCAAGATCTCTCTGAAACCCGAGGGCGCAGCCGACACGGGCCGTGATCGCGGAGGCCGCAATCGTGATCGTGACCGCGGTGATCGTGGCGGAGCGAACCGCGATCGCGACGATCGCAACGACCACGGATCTGAGGCGTCGGCCAACAGCAAACGCCAGTCGGTCTCTTTCGAGGACGCATTCGATGCAGAGCTGTCCGAGCAGTTCGACAATCTAGGACCTGATGCCCCGGCGCGTGGACGAGGTTACGGCTCTGGCGGACGCGGTCGTCGCTGACCCCCGGCGACCACCCGATGAACGACGCGGGGCGTTGCCGTGTCGCGTGCATCGCGATGCGGTTGTCGCTGACCCCCGGCGACCCCCCGATGAACGAGCGCTGATGCACCCGCGGCGGCCGACGGCTGTACTGTTGTAGGGGTATGCAGCCGTTCCGCAGTTTCGGTGAGAGCGACGATCCGTGGTTCCGCGTCGGTCAGCTCGCCGCCACCACCACCGTCATTGTTTCGGCGATGAGCGTGGCCTACATGTTTGTGTGGGCGTTGGAGGGTTTCGAGCGGCCGATCACACAGAAACTCATACTCGCCTCAAACTCTCGGTTCGGGTCTGTGGGCGAAGGCGAGATCTGGAGGCTCGTGACCTGGCCGCTGCCGACGAATCCGGGCCTGTGGCCTTTGCTGTTGATTGCGGTGTTCTGGATGTTGGGGTCACAACTCGAAGCGCTCATGGGGCGCCTGCGCTACACGTTCTTCCTGCTGATCCTGACCGTTGTGCCGGCGCTGATAATGACGGCGCTGGAACTCGTCGGCGTCTACGGCGGCGCCTTCGGCCTCCGTTACGTTGAACTGGGAGTTCTGGTCGCGTTCGCCACCCACTACTCGAGCATCCGCTTCTGGCCCGGTATCCCAGCGTGGGGACTCGCGGGGGTCATCGTCGGGATGGCGATGCTCCAAGCGATAAGCGTCCGAGAGGAATACGACTTCATCCTCACGGTGATAATGGCCGTGTTGGCGCCTTTGCTGTTGCGGGCCCTGGGCCACGCCGAACAACACGAGTGGATACCCAAGTTCCCACTGCCGGCCAGACTCGGGGGCAGATCCTACCGTCGCCCCCCGCACAGGCAGCGCAGGCGCCCCCAAACCCGTCAACGCAGCACTCACCTCACATCAGTCAAACCGCCACCGCCACCCCCGCCACCAGGTGAAGTGGCTGCCCAGGCGAAGATCGATGCGCTGTTGGACAAGATGGGGGAGCACGGATTGGAGAGCTTGACAGAGGCCGAACGCCGTTCCCTAGAAGACCTCTCCAAGCGTCTGCGCGACAAGCGAGACCGAGATTGAATCGCTCATGACGCGCGTGGGAGTCGTCGGGGCCCAGGGGCGGATGGGACAGGCAGTCTGCAGCGCGGTTCAAGACGACCCCGCGCTCGACCTGGTGGCTGCGATCGACATAAAAGACTCGCCTGATGCCCTGCCTGATCACCCGCCCGATGACTTCCTTGCAATCCTGCTTGAGAGCCGCTGCGAGGTGGTCGTTGATTTCACGGTCGCTTCGGCCGCTCGTCAAACGCTCAGATTCCTAGCCGCCAACGGAATTCACGCGGTGGTCGGCACGACCGGGTTCACCGATGAGGACTTGGCGGTGTTCGCTGACGCCTTCACCGAGAGCAATTGCCTGATAGCGCCCAATTTCGCCATCGGAGCGGTGCTGATGATGCGTTTCGCCGAACTGGCAGCTCCCCATTTCTCAACGGTTGAGGTGATCGAGTATCACCACGACGCCAAAGTAGACGCTCCCTCAGGTACCGCGATTCACACGGCCGACAGGATTGCGGCGGCGTCGGCTGAATGGGGCGATGACCCCACCCGACACGAGGTGCTCCCAGGGGCAAGAGGGAGTCAAGGCCCCGGCGGGGTGAGAGTTCATTCTGTGAGGATGCGAGGGGTCGTCGCCAATCAGGAAGTGCTCATGGGCACGACCGGGCAGACCCTGTCGATACGCCACGACACGGTTGATCGCACGTCGTTCATGCCCGGCGTACTGCTCGGCTGCAAGCGGATCGCCGACTTCGAGGGGTTGACCCTCGGCCTAGATGCCTTCCTCGATCTCTGAGCCAGAGAATTCCCCTCGATCGGTTGAGCGGCCAGACATGCGCCCTGCATCGTCGCAGGGCTGGGCGTTCTCGACTCGCTGGGTTCTCTCGCACCTGTTCGTGCTGGCGATGGTCGTCACCATGGTCAACCTGGGCTTCTGGCAGATACAGCGCCTCGAGGAACGACAGGGGCGAAACAGCGAAATCTCCGCGATCGCCGAGGCGGAGCCGCGGGAGATCGAGACGTTGCTGGCGTTGCCCACCTTGCCGCCGGACCACACGCCGGCGCTCGTCGTCGGCCGGTACCTCGATGAGCATTCCTTTCTGGTTGCCAACCGGACCTACGACGCCGAACCGGGAAACTGGCTTGTGACTCCCATGGAACTGCGAGACGGGAAAGTTGTGGTCATAAGTCGGGGCTGGGTTCCCCGTCTGTGGGCTGCGGGGGTGCATGACCAGGATCTCAGCGCCCCCGATGGCGAGGTCGTGGTCGTCGGCAGAGCGTTCAAAAGCGTCGGCGGCGGGAGCATCGGCAGCGATGACATTGCCATCCTGACCGAACTGAATCGACTGGACCTTGACCGGGTCAGAGAGCTCACCGGTCTCGCCGCAGCGGACCTGTGGGTGCAACTGGACAGACAGCAGCCAGAAACGCAGCAACCCCGGGGCGCGTCACTGCCCATACCCGTGCCCCCGGAGAGCCTCGACGACGGTCCGCATCTCTCGTATGCGTTTCAATGGTTCTTCTTCTCCGCGGGCGCCGTCGTCGTCTACGGGTTGATCCTGCGCAGGCGACACCGTGAGCCGCTGCGCTGAGCTGCCATGCGCCTGGGCCCGTGCTCAAAGCCATGAGCACAAGCACGGCAAAAAGATCAGCAGGACACAAAGATTAGAATTGGCAGCCAGTTCCTGCTTCGGCGTGGCACGATAACCAGATGCAGGCTAACCAGATGCAGGCCAACCAGATGCAGGCAAGTCCTGTGGAAGCACGCTTCGGGCGTGTGCTGACCGCCATGGTCACGCCGTTCAACGCCGACGGATCGCTCGATCTCGACGGAGCTCAACGGCTGGCCCGCCACCTCACCACCGAAGGCGGCAGCGACGGCCTGGTCGTAGCGGGCACCACGGGCGAGAGTCCGACTCTCACACACGACGAACAGATCGATCTGATCGCTGCGGTGGTGCAAGCCGTCGACAAACCGGTGGTTGCGGGCGCAGGCAGCAACGACACCCGTGCCGCGGTGGAACTGAGCGAACGCGCCACTCAAGCGGGCGCGACAGGGCTCTTGCATGTTGCGGGGTACTACAACCGTCCGAGCCAGGCAGGACTGAGCGAGCACTTCCGTGCTTGCGCGCAGTCCACTGATCTGCCGATCCTGCTCTACGACATCCCCACGCGCACGGGCCGCAAGATCACCACTGAGACCATGGCGGAGCTGTTCGCCGACGCTCCCAACATCATCGGGGTGAAAGATGCATCCGCAAACCCCGCCGAGACTGCGAGGCTGCTTGCGATCTCCCCCGAAGGCACAGAGGTCTACAGCGGCGATGACGGGCTCACCCTGGCATTGCTGGCGATCGGCGCGGTCGGCACCATCGGCGTGGCCACTCACTGGATCGGCTCCGAAGTGGCTGAGATGATGGAGGCGTTCTTCTCCGGCGACGTTCACTGCGCCGCTGAGATCAACCGCAGGCTGATCCCGTCCTATCAGTTCGAGACGGGCGACGACGCCCCCAACCCCGTCCCGACCAAGGCGATGCTGCGGGCCATGGGCCTGCCCGGCGGGCCTACACGCCTGCCCATGGGGCCTGAACCGGAGGGCCTCGTGGCAGAGGCCCGGACGGTGCTCGCAGCGCTGGGCCGCTCCTGACATGGGCCGGTCCTGACATGGCAGAACCTGTATGCATCACCTTTCTTGGCGGGCTCGGGGAGATCGGACGCAACTGCGCGGCGATTGAAACCGAGGGCCGAATCGTGGTGCTCGACTGCGGCCAGATGTTCGCCGGGGATGATCTGCCGGGAGTGGACGCAGTTCTGCCCGACCTCGACTGGCTGATCGCCAACACCGATCGAGTCGACGCGGTGATCGCCACACACGCCCACGAAGACCACATCGGCGCGCTGCCCTACCTGCTCCGCCATATGGCGCTGCCCATATACGGGTCAGAATTCACACTCGGCATGATCAAGCACAAGCTTCGCGAGGCCGGCCTGAACAACAGAGCCGATCTGCGCCGAGTCCGCGACGGCGACCGGATGATGATCGGCCCGTTCGACTGCGAATTCCTGCCGGTGACCCACTCCATTCCTTCGGGAAACATCACTGCCTTCCACACCGAGCAAGGGGTGATCCTTCACTCGAGCGACTTCAAGCTGGATCTGACCCCCGTCGATGGTCGTCGCACGGACCTGTCGCGGATCGGCGCGCTGGCCAACGATCCCGGCGTTCGACTGATGCTCGCCGACTCGACCAACGCCGACAGTCCAGGTGCATCCCGCTCAGAGAAAGAGATCGGCGCGGTCCTCACGGGGCTGCTGCGCGCCAATGACGAGCGGCGCGTGGTGGTCGCCTCTTTCGCCAGCCATATCCATCGGCTGCAGCAGGTGGCCGATGCTGCGACAGCCACCAACCGGGTCGTCGTGCCGGTGGGACTGTCGATGCGCCGCAATGTCAAGCTCGCGCGCGATGTCGGGATTCTCCGCATCCCCGACCATGCGATCAAAGACGCCGAAGACATCGACGACCTCGACCCCGCACGAGTCTGTGTCGTGTGCACCGGCTCCCAGGGTGAGCCTCGAGCGGCGCTCACCCAAATGGCGAGGGGAGAGAGCCGCTGGCTGGCCCTCGACGAGAACGACACCGTCATATTCTCGGCGCACCCGATTCCCGGGAACGAGACCGCGGTGGCCGCGGTCCGCAACGGGCTCGCCCGCCTCGGAGCGAAGGTCATCCACAGCGGGCAGGTGGACGTTCACACCAGCGGACACGGCAAACAGGCCGAACTCCAGACATTGCATTCTGTGGCAGTGCCCGAGTTCTTCGTGCCGGTACACGGCGAATACGCCCACCTCGTGGCGCATCGCGACCTGGCCTTGGGGATGGGAATGGACGACGATCATGTGGTCCTGGCTGAAGACGGCGATCAGTTGGAGCTGTCCGACGCCGGGCTGGTGCATCTCGGGTCGGTCGGTGGTGATCACCTCTATGTGGACGGCACCGTCGGCGATCTGGGCAACGCTGTGCTCGGCGACCGGCGGGTGCTGGGCGACGATGGTTTCGTGGCGGTGATAGTGCATGTCGACGTCGAGCGGCGGGAGTTGTCGGCCGGTCCCGATGTGGTTTCGCGCGGTTGGGTGGAACAGCCTGCGCTGAGTGCCCACGAGACAGCCGTTGTCGACGCGGTCGAACGAGCGGTGATGCGGGCGCTCGACGACGATGTCGATGATCTGGCCCGCCTTTCGCAGATCGTGCGGCGAACCGCCGGTGGCGTTGTCTCGGAGAGGACCAGGCGCCGCCCGATGATCGTGCCGATGGTCCGCGACGGTTGATCTCCGCGAGCCCCGTGAAGGTTCTCCCGGACAGGGGCTCCCGCGGGGTACATGAGGCCGACCTGCCCCGCTGGTAGCGTTTCGGTATCGTGGCCGGGAAAGCAGACACCGCAAACTCCAAGAAAGACTCAAAGAAAGACTCAAAGCGCGCCTCTGTGAAGTCGGCCGTCTCACGGCGCTCGGTTTTTCGCGTGTTGTCGGGCCATCGAAGCGACCTCTGGGGACTGGGAGCAATCCTGGCGGGCCTGTTGAGCGCGGCCAGTCTGTGGTTCGACGCCGCAGGCGTTGTGGGGGCTGCGGTCGACGATGGGCTCGCGGCGGCGGTCGGCCTGATTCGCTTTGTTGTGCCGCTCGGTCTGGTTGCCCTAGGCGTTGCGCTCATTCGCGGAACGGGGGGCGAAGGCGAGTCCGAATGGCCCGCGCGCGTCGCCGTCGGCGGGATCCTGCTGCTGGTGTCGCTGAGCGGGCTTTTGCATGTCGTCTCCGGCCGCCCCGGGATCGGCGACACGGTCGATGACCTGGGAGCAGCCGGCGGCATGCTCGGGATCGGCGTCGGTGGCGCGCTCCATGCCGCAGCGGCGGTCACCGGGAGCGTCTTGATACTTGGCTTGTTGGGCGTTGTTGGACTGATCGTGCTGACCGGCAGTTCCGCGGGCGCGCTGGGCCGGGGTCTTCTCATGATCGTACGCCCGCCCCTGAATTGGCTGAAGGGGCAGGTTCAAGCGTTGTTCAGCGATTTGTCCAAACCCGAAGCCACCCAGACGCGGGTCGAGGTTTCCGACGGACATGAGTTCGGCGTTGTCGTCGATGCTGCGGAACCCGTCGGTGGGAGCGCCTTTGCTGAGAATGCTCTCGCCGGCGGATCCGACGCGGATGCAGCCGACACGGCCGGCCTACCCGAGGCCGAGGTCGAAGGAACCGCAGCCGCAGCCGAACCAGAGCCGACGAAGCGGCGGACACGCAGACCGAAACTCGAGCCTGGGTTGGTCACCGAACAGAAGCTGCCGCTCGAGATGAGCCAGTGGACGCTGCCGTCCGTGTCGCTGCTGTCTCGCAGCCGCAAACAGGAGATCGACACGGTCGATGTGGCGGAGCGCGGCAAGCGGCTGCAGGCCACACTCTCCCAGTTCGGTGTGGAAACCACCTTGTTGGAACCGATAGTCGGTCCGACCGTCACCCGTTATGTGTTGACGTTGGGCGAGGGAGTGAAGGTCACGAAGTTCGAGAGTCTGCGCAAGGACATGGCCTACGCCATGGCGTCGCCGGATGTGCGCATCCTCGCCCCGATCCCCGGGCAACGCGCGATCGGCGTAGAGGTGCCCAACAACAAACGCGAGATCGTCACGATCGGCGACATCCTGGCGTCAAAAGAGGCAAAGCAGGCCACCCACCCCCTCGAGGTTGCAGTCGGCCGTGACATAAACGGCCACAACGTGGTGGTGAACATCGCCACCATGCCCCATGTGCTGATCGCGGGCGCCACCGGTTCGGGGAAGTCGTCGTGTCTCAACTCGTTGCTGTCCTCGATCCTCATGCGCTCAACGCCGGACCAGGTGCGGATGATCCTCGTCGATCCGAAGCGGGTTGAGATGGGGCAGTACGACAAGATCCCGCATCTGCTCACCGCGCCGGTCACCGACCCCCGAAAGGCCGCCAATGCCCTGGCTTGGGCGGTGCGCGAGATGGATCGCCGATACGACCTCCTGGCAGACGCGGGTGTGCGCGATATCACCGGCTACAACCAGGCTGTCGACAGCGGTACCTTGAAGCCTCGCCTCGGAGTGCTCGACGACGACGGCGAGCCGCTCGCCTACAGTCGGCTGCCCTTCGTCCTAGTGGTGGTCGACGAGTTGGCCGACTTGATGATGGTGGCAGCGCGCGATGTGGAGGAGTCGATCGCGCGGATCGCTCAAATGGCGCGGGCCGTCGGAATTCATCTGGTGATCGCCACACAACGCCCGTCGGTCAATGTCATCACCGGCGTCATCAAGGCCAACATCCCGAGCCGATGGGCCTTCGCGGTATCGAGCCTCACGGATTCCAGAGTCATTCTCGACCAGGCGGGAGCGGAGCGCCTAGTGGGAGGCGGGGACCTTTTGATGCTGGGCACTTCGTCTTCAGCGCTGCATCGAATACAGGGCTGCTGGGTTGAGGAGTCCGAGGTTCGAGACATTGTGCGCCATTGGCGTGATCAGGCGAAGAAGCTCAAAGCCGACCCGGCAGCGACATCGGAGTCCGGCGATGCGGACGCGTCCGCAGGTTCTGCCTCTTCGCAGACTGCCGCTGACGGGATCACCGACACGCCGCTCGAATCGATAACTGCGACCCCAGCCGAAACCGCCGAAGACGGCGATGAACTTCTCAGCGCGGCGATGGAACTGGTCGTTGGGACCCAACTCGGCTCAACCTCAATGCTGCAGCGCAAGCTCCGGGTCGGGTTCGCTCGAGCGGGCCGCATCATGGACCTCTTGGAGCAGCAGGGCGTTGTCGGGCCGTCGACGGGGTCCAAGGCTAGAGAAGTCCTGATCAGCAGCGAAGAGCTCGAACAGCGTCGTCAGACCGGTGCAACCTCAGGCATTCATCGCGGTGACGGGTCGGGATCCGCTGAAGCAGAGGTTCACGGAACCGGCACTGGCGGGTTCCGCACTGTGTCCGATGGCACTGTGTCCGACGGCGATGGGCCCGATATCGATTTTTGATCGGTAGGTTTGGAAATCAATGATTATCGGCCTTGTCTACGCGGTCGGCGGACTGCTGGTGCTTGCTGCGGCCTCGGATCAGTTCGTTAAGGGAGCGGTCCGATTGGCGGTCGTGATGCGCATTGCGCCGGTGATCGTCGGGTCGGTGATTGTGGGTTTCGGCACCAGCGCCCCGGAGATGGTCGTGTCTGGAATCGCAGCTGCGGAGGGGAATCTGGACATCGGCGTCGGCAACGTCATCGGTTCCAACGTCGCCAACATCTCGTTGGTGCTCGGCTGCGCGACGCTGATGGCCGCGGTGCCCGTGAAGCCTTCGATACTGCGTCGCGAGGTTCCGATATCTGTTGCGTCGGTTGTCGTCTTCGCGGCGTTGATTCAGGGAGACATCACACGATTGGAGGGCATTGTTCTGCTGTTGCTGCTGCTGGGAGCGTTGGCCTTCATCCTGCGCTCCTCGCCCCGGCACCCGGCAGGAACCCCGCAATCGCTCCCAAGCGAACGCTCAGCGGCTGCGCCGACAGAACCCGCAGGACCGGAAACCTCAGCCGACGCCGAACTCGGAGCGCTTCCCGGAGAGTTGGGAGAGTTGGTCGGCGACGCAGCGCCTTCCGGGACCACAGAATCGATCCGTACCATCGTCGGGTTGGCCCTCGTGGCGGGTTCGGCCTGGTTCGTCGTCGAAGGGGCCGAACGGATTGCCGACGAGCTCGATCTCACGGGAGGTTTCATCGGCTTCACGTTGGTGGCGATCGGCACCTCGGCTCCTGAACTCTTCACGGCCGTTGCCGCCGCGCGCCGGGGCGAGATCGAGCTACTGATTGGAAATCTGCTTGGCTCCAACATGTTCAACAGCTTCGCGGTGGGTGGCGTTATTGCGCTCGCGGGCCCTGGGCGAGTTCTCGAATCCAACCTGTCTGTTGGGGGTTCGACGATGATGGTCGCCATCGTTGTCGTGAGCGCGTTGATGATGATCACCAAATTGAAGGTCAGCCGCGCAGAGGGGATCGTCCTGCTTGCCATGTGGGTGGGTTCGGTAGTGGTCCTGGCGACGATTTAGACCGGGGCCGATTCACGATGTCATCAACCAACTCATCAGCCGAGTCATATGCGATTGTGACGCTTGGATGTCCCAAGAATCAGGTCGATTCCGACAAATTGGAGGGGACCCTGGCAACGACCGGCATGGTGGCTGCCGCCGATGTCGAAACCGCCGATGTGGTCGTTGTCAACACCTGCACGTTCATCGAGGAAGCCCGCGAGGAGTCGGTGGAGACGATCCTGACGGTTGCGCAGCGACGCCGGGCCGGCGCCCGGCTCGTGGTGACCGGCTGCATGGCGGAGCGGTACGGCGATGAACTGACCGCCGAGTTGCCAGAGATTGATCATCTGGCGCCGTTTGGAATGTCGCTGGCGCCGGCGGTTGCGGGAGCCTCGGGTCGAGATTCTGAGGGCCGAAAGGTTGAGCCCGCGGCTGTTCCTGTTGTGCTCGGACCGACCCGCGGCTCGCCTCGACGCGTCCCTGACTTCGACCTGCTCAACTTGCCGCGACCCTCCTCACGACGGCCCTGGGCCTATGTGAAGATCGCCGAAGGGTGTGATCGGGCCTGTGGTTTCTGCGCCATCCCGTCGTTCAGGGGCCCGCAACGCAGTCGCTCAATCGAACAGATCATGTTTGAGGTCGAAGAGCTCGCGGCTCGAGAAATAGTCCTGGTGGCTCAAGACTTGGCGGCCTATGGATCCGATCAAGGGGGCGGCAAGCGGTCGATCGTCGAGTTGGTGCGAGCCGTGTCCGCCGAGGTCGAGAGGGTCAGACTGCTCTATCTCTACCCCTCAGACCTGTCCGATGTTCTGATCGACGCAATCTGCGGCACGGGTGTTCCCTACTTCGATCTGTCGCTTCAGCATGTATCGCCTCGGTTGTTGCGGAGTATGCGTCGCTGGGGCAATGGCGAGAAGTTCCTGGATCGGATCGAGGAGATCCGCAACTCAGAACCCCGTGCGGCGTTCCGCTCCAACTTCATCGTCGGCTACCCGGGCGAAACCGAGG
The DNA here is from genome assembly GCA_028819005.1 of Acidimicrobiaceae bacterium. Classification (GTDB taxonomy): domain Bacteria; phylum Actinomycetota; class Acidimicrobiia; order Acidimicrobiales; family Aldehydirespiratoraceae; genus VXYK01. The sequence goes on along the minus strand of JAPPMP010000009.1, from coordinate 23,014 downwards.
CGGACCACGATCAGCTGTTGGAGTTCATCGAACGAGCAAGGCTCGACTGGTGCGGTTTCTTTGCCTATTCCGAAGAGGCGGGAACCCACGCTGCGACTCTGGACCACAAGGTTGCCCCTGAGCTCATCGCGGACCGCCTCGCGGAGTTGTCCGAGGCGCAAGACACGATTACGGCCACCAAACGCGACGAATTGATAGGCAGCGAGGTCGAAGTTCTTGTGGATGAACCCGGGGTCGGACGCAGCTACAGAGAGGCGCCTGAAATCGACGGGATCATTTCCGTGCCCCAAACTCTTGGGGTGGGAACGATTCAGACCCTGACCGTCAGCGCGGCGATCGGCCCGGACCTGGAGGCGCTGTGAGCGATCTGGCGGTGCCGCGCAGCGCCGGGATAACCCATCCGGCGAATCTGTTGACGATCATGCGCCTGCTGTTCGCGCCGCTGTTGTTCTGGTTCGTTCTTTCAGCACAGGACACGCGAGGAGCCTCTTGGGCAGCTTTCGGGCTCGGCGTCGCGTTGGCGAGCACAGACTTCTTCGACGGCAAGGTTGCCCGTCGCGCAAACGTGGTCAGCCGCAGCGGCGCGTTTCTGGATCCCCTGGCCGACAAGGTGGTGATCCTCGGGTCTGGATTCTGCCTGGTTGCGGTGGATCGCTATTGGTGGCTTCCGGTGACGCTCATTGCCGTGCGCGAGCTCGGGATCACCGCGTGGCGGAGCCGTTGGGCGCGTCATGGACTGGCCCTGCCGGCCCGGCGTTCAGCCAAGTACAAGACTTTCGTGCAGGGAGTTGCATTGGCCATGGCGGTGATGCCGACTCTTGAGGACCAGGACACGCTGATCGACGCGATGCTGTGGATCGCGGTTGTGTGGACCCTTGTGTCGGGGGTTCAATACCTCATCGACGGCCAGAATGCGCTGAGCTCCACAGGTGAGTGATCCAAGGAGCACCGATGAACTGTGAAGTCGTGGCGGTCGGGACCGAACTGCTGCTCGGACAGATCGTCGACACCAACTCGTCGTGGATTGGTGAACAACTTGCGCTCGTGGGTATCGACAGCCATCACCAGACGAAGGTCGGCGACAACCTGGACCGCATGGTCTCGGTACTCGACCAAGCCCTTGGTCGCAGCGACGCAGTGATCGTCTGCGGCGGTCTGGGCCCGACCCAAGACGACATCACCCGCGAGGCGATAGCAGCGGTGATGGGCGTGGAATTGGCTCGCGATGAAGAGATCATCGCCAAGATCGAAACCATGTTCGGGGGCCGCGGCCGCAACATGCCCGAGAACAACAAGCGCCAGGCCGACGTGCCGGTCGGCGCCCGCGTGAATCCCGCGATGCCAGGAACGGCGGCAGGCCTGATCTGCCCTCTCAGCGGCGCCAGAGAAGGCAAAGTGATCTACGCGGTGCCGGGAGTGCCCTGGGAGATGAAGGAGATGGTGTTGGAGGGCGTCCTGCCGGATCTGCGGGAACGGGCGGGCATCACCGCTGTGATACGCAGCCGGGTTCTGCGCACCTGGGGTCAGTCTGAATCTGGCCTGGCCGAGCAACTCGACGAGGAGATCCGGCGTCTCGACGAAACCGGCGCGGCAACGATCGCCTTCCTTGCCAGCGGTCTCGAAGGTTTGAAGGTGCGAATCACGGCGAAAGCCCACAGCGAAGCTGAAGCTCTCGCCGTTCTTGATGACGAGGAAGCCCGAGTGCGGCGCCTGATCGGCGACATAGTCTTCGGAACCGACGACGACACGATCGAGTCAGTCGTTCTGGACCTGTTGCGTGCCCGCCAGATGACTCTGGCGTTGGCCGAATCGTTCACTGGAGGGCTCATCTCGAACCGGATCGTCGGCAATCCCGGCTGCAGCGACGTGTTTCGGGGAGGGGTGGTCCCGTATCACCGGGATCTAAAGCAATCGCTTCTCGGTGCGGGCGAAATCGGCGACATGAGCGTGGTCAGCGAACAGATGGTCATCGAGATGGCCGAAGGCGCATGCCGCGTTCTCGACGCAGACGCCGGCCTCGCGCTGTCGGGCGTCGCCGGACCCGAGCCCCACGAGGGCATCGACGCCGGGGTCGTTTGCATAGGCGTTCATATACGTGGAAGAACTGGAGGCGGCGCCAGCGAAGGATCGGCTGGCAATGGCTTCTCTGAGGCGACCACGATCAATCTGCCGTTCGATCGTGAGCGCATCCGGCAGTTCAGTTGCATCATGGCGCTCAATATGCTTCGCACCCGATTGCTCGATCTCGATTAGCTCAAGGACCAGATCACAAGGACCAGCCCATGCGCACTGAAGTCGACCCGGAACTCCTCGGACAGACGATCCAGGATCTGTACCGCATCAAGCAGGGTGAGGCCATGAGCGCCATCGTCCATCTGGGAGTGCGCCTCGGACTGTTCGACGCCCTCGATGCGGCACCGGAATCGACTTCGGTTGAACTCGCAGGCGCGACCGGCCTGCATGAGCGATGGATCCGTGAATGGCTCTGCGCGGTCGCGGCCGCGGGCTTGGCCGAGCACGCGGACGGCCGGTTCAACCTGACGCCGGAGGCCTCAGCGACGCTGTGTGAACCGGATCATCCCGCGGCGACCGCTGGTGTGTTCGGACCCCCCATCACCCATCACGAGATCAATCGCACGGCCGAGGCGTTTGAAACCGGATTGGGCATGACCTGGGGCGAACACGGAGTCCATGCCTGTCACTTCCAGGCCGCAATGAGCGCTTCAGGTCAGCGGGCCTGGCTCGTGCCGGTGATCCTCGACTCCATTGAGCAGATGACTGAGCGGTTGACGGCAGGGGCGACAGTTGTCGACGCGGGCTGCGGTTCGGGCGTGGCCGCGGCGGCCATCGCCGGCGCCTATCCGCAATCGACTGTGCTCGGCATCGACCCGTCGGCCCACGCGATCGAGTCGGCTAACCAGCGGGCCGCGGCGGAGGGCCTCTCCAACTTGTCGTTTGTTTCCGGCACCTTTGATGATCTGGCGGATCTGAGCGAAGTCGACCTTCTGGTCACCCTCGATGTGCTCCACGACCTTCCCAATCCACAAGCGGCAGTCGCCGCGGCCAGGTCCTGTCTGGCCGGTGACGGTGTGTGGATGGTCGCCGACGTCAAGACCAGAGGGGGCCTTGAAGAGAATCGCAGCATTCCTGTGCTGCCGCTCATGTACGCCATGTCGGTCCTCTACTGCATGTCTTCGGCGATGTCGGAGCCCGACGGCGCCGGTCTGGGCACTCTGGGGCTCACCGTTGAAGTGTTCGAGCAACTGGCTTTCGAGGCGGGATTCGGCAGTGTCGAGGTCCGCGAATTCGAAATCGATCCGCTGAACCGCTATTACGAAGTGCGAATCTGACCTGGTTCTGCCCTGTGCAACGCCAGATCAGAACGCCAGACCAGAACGCCAGATCAGGAGAGCTGAGCCACATGCCATTCATCGATGAAGCGATCGTTGCCGGCGTCGCTGATGCGAGGCTTGAAGTCTTCGAGGGAGGCCACGTATTCATGCTGCAGGATCCCAGGTCTCTAACGGTGACCCGGGAGTTTCTGCTCGAGTAGGCGAGCCTTTCTCGGCCGCCGGCGCGCGACCTGTCAACGAGAGCGTCGCCGACCGTCGTCCCTGACCCTCGCGCGTCCGCGGCGGCTGCGGGGGCGCGCGACCTGTCAACGAGAGCGTCGCCGACCGTGACCTGCGGCGCTCTTGTGTTGTCGCGCGGCGCCATTGGACACGTGTTTTCGGCCGCGGTGTTCGGGCTTGTGCCGTTTCTTGTTCGGGTTCGGTTTGTCCAGCTGTTCGGGCTGGGGCTTGGAGCGCCCGTTCCTTGATGGGGCAGCCTTTGAGGGGACAGTCACAGCCGGGCCGTCGAGGGGAGGAGGCGCGGAGATTTCCTGTGACAGCTCAAGCCTCCGTTTCATGGCATTGACCAGCCTGATCTGGGAGGGGTCCACGAACGACACCACCTGGCCGACAGCTCCGGCGCGCGCGGTTCTTCCCGAACGGTGAATATAGGCGGAGTCCTCATCGACCGGGTCGTAGTGAACGACGCACTCGACGCCGTCGACGTGAATGCCGCGGGCCGCCACATCGGTTGCGACCAACGCAAGGGCCTTCCCCGAGGCGAACTCACGAAGCGCTCTGGAACGCTGCGCTTGTGAGCGGTTGCCGTGGATGGCGGCCGCGGGGATTCCCACCCGATTGAGTTGTCGGGCCGCTCGATCAGCACCGTGGCGAGTTCGTGTGAACACGATTGTGGAGCCGAAAGTGGCTATCACCGAAGCGCACAGGCTGATTCGCTCGGGCCTGGGGATCTCCCAAAAATAGTGTTTTGCAGCCCTCATGTCCGGTGTCGGGGATCCCACCGCATGGCGTACCGGATCGGTCTGGTACTGCTTGATGAGCTTGCCGACGTCACCTTCAAGCGTCGCCGAGAACAGCATCGTGTGACGATGCTCGGCCGTTTTGTCGAGAATGCGGCGCACCGCGGGCATGAAACCCATGTCGGCCATGCGATCGGCCTCGTCGACCACGACGGTGGCGACCCTGCCGAGACGGACGTCACGGCGTTCAATGAGGTCCTCAAGACGGCCGGGTGTGGCCACGAGCACGTCAACGCCCCGTCGCAGCTTCTTGATCTGGGGCTCAAGGCCGACTCCTCCATACACCGCTGCGATGCGGCGTGCCACGGCGTCGGCCAAGGGTCGGAGTTCGGCCGCGATCTGTTCTGCCAGCTCCCGCGTCGGCGCGAGGATCAACGCGGTCGGGAGCTTCGGTTCGGCTCGCCGGACCCGTGTCAGCAGCGGAATCCCGAAGGCAAGAGTCTTGCCCGAGCCGGTGGGGGCGCGTCCGACAACGTCACGGCCCCTCAGCAGGTCTGGGATCGTGGCGGTTTGGATCTCAGACGGGGACGTGATGCCACGCCGTTCCAAGACCGCGACAATTGAATCGGATACGCCGAGATCGGCGAACGTGGGGATCATCGGGAGTGCTCCGGCAGCGGGGATGGTGTCCAACGTCCGTGTCGTCCACATGGCCCGGTGCGTTAACAGGCTATCGCTGCGCCGCGCGGTTGAGACACGGCGCCGGCAGCCACTCGCGGGACTGCTGCTCAGACGCCGAGTGAATAGGCCGCAGATCCCCATGCTCGCAACGCGAGGCCGTGGTCTGAGCGTCCGCCCGTGGTCTGAGCGTCCTGCCCGTGGTTCGAGCGGCCCGGTGAGCGCGGCGAACAAGAGCGGGATGTGGAGCGCGGCGAACAGAGCGCGCAAACAAGATCTTCCGGCGGCCGTTTCTGTAAGTCCGGCGACTGCTTCGGAGCGTCTAGGTGTGTGCTGCCGTGCGCTCGGCGAGTCGCCGGAAACCCTCTTTCCAGGAAACGGAGCACGGACCAACGACATTGCGAACCGCGTCGGCGTCGATCACCGCGCTCGGAATCGTGAACTCGCTCACTTCGAAATCCGGCTCGGGCGCAGCGGCGACCTCGCAGATGTAGCGAGTCCACTCCTCGACCGACACAACCTCGTCGCTGCCCCAGTTGAGAGTTGTGGTATCGAGGGTCGCGGCGTCGAGCAGGGCTGGAACCTGCGCGATGACGTCGTCGTGATGGATCGGGTTGTAACGCGAGCCGTCGGGATGCACGGGGATCGCCTGGGACGCCAGGGCCATCATCAAGTGAAAGGCCGGCCAGCCGCCCTCATCGCCATAGGGCACGCACAACCGGGCGATGGTTGTCGGCAGAGAGAACTCGCGAGCAGCGAAACGAGCGACCGCTTCGGCGGCGGTCTTTGCCGTCGAATAGGTCGGCAGGAGGTTCTGGTGGTGATCGCGGCCCAGCGCCGAGTCCTCACTCATCGGCTCACCGCCGGTCGGCGCGTAGACAGCGGTGGTGGAGCAGTGCAACACGGCGCTCGCGTTGCGCAGATGACTCATCAGATGGCCGGCAGCTTCCGCGTTGGCCGCGAGGTCCTTGTCCCACCTGCCGGTCTTGGCGACCGCAAAGTTGAGCAGATAGTCGACCTCGGCAGGCACGGACCCAAGGTCGGGATCGGTGAGGTCGACCGCGTGGCAGACCACCCCGGCCGCCTCCATGCGTCGGCGCGCGGCTGGATCCTTGAAGCGGGCAATCCCGTGGACTTCGTTGCCCGATGCCGCCAACGCTGTTGCGACCGGCTCGCCCACCTGACCGGTGCAACCGGCAACCACAATTCTTCGATTCTCGAGGGAAGTCACGCTGGAGTCCTTGGTTGGTTCTTGAACTGGTTCTTGAATTGGGTTCTAGAGCCGGGTTCTTGAGTTGGTCCTGGCAGTCGGCTCGCGGCTCGGCTAGGAGCGAGGGATTTCACGCCATGGCTGATTCTTGTCATAACCGGGTTCTCGGGGCAATTGCAATGAGCGCTCGCCGATGTTGTTCCTGAGAACCTCGTCGGTGCCGCCACCGATGGAGATCGAATAGCGGCCCAGCAGTTCCATCTGTGCCCAGAAGACCCTCTCGCCGCTGCCCGCGTCCAGTTCCGCGCCCATGATCCGACTGGCGAGGTCACCTGACAGCCGCCTGTTGCTCGAAGCCATCAACTTGATGAGCCCAGGGTCCAGCGGCGGCGACTCGCCGCGTCGGATTGCGTACTGGACCTGCTCTCCCATCCAAGTTGAGATCATCTCTCGGCACCAGTAGTCGGCGAGGTCCTGACGCGTCACGGGATCGCTGAGGCGGCCCTTGTCAGCAGCCAGTTCAATCAGCTTCGCGCGGGTCGGGATGCGCGCACCCGCAATGAAAGCGGACTCGTTGGACAGCACCGTGCGAGCCGGCTGCCAGCCCTCATTGATTTCACCGATGACATTGGCGACCGGCACCCGGACATCAGACAGAAAAACCTCATTGAAGTGCGCCGACCGGTTGATCTGCACGAGCGGCCGAACCTCGATTCCCGGCGTCGACATGTCCACCAACAAGAAGGTGATGCCCTTGTGCTTGGGAGCGTCGGGGTCTGTGCGCACCAGGGCGAATGCCCAGTCGCAGAACTGCGCGGAACTGTTCCACACCTTCTGTCCGTTGACGATGAACTCGTCGCCGTCCCGTTCGGCCCGTGTGGCGAGCGCGGCCAGGTCGCTGCCGGCACCGGGCTCGCTGAAGAGTTGGCAGAACGTCAGCTCCGCGGACAGCAGTTTGGGAAGGAACTCCCGCTTCTGCTCTTCGCTGCCGTGGCGGAGCAATGTCGGCCCGAGCATGGCAATGGTGGCACCCGCAAATCCGACCCATTCCTCGTAGTCGAGCGAGATTTCACGCTCGACTCGGGTCATCCAGGACTCGCCCCCTCCGCCTCCGTACTCTGCGGGCCAAGCGATCCCCGCATAACCCGCCTCGAACAAGCGACCCTGCCAGGCCTTGGACGCTTCGAAGTTTTCACGGGCGGCCCGCGGGTCCCGATGAACGTTGGTTTCCCAAGGCGAATCCTCACCTTTGGGAGTCGCGTTTGCGTCGTACCAGGCCCGAACTTCGGACCGATAAGCGGCTTGCTCAGCCGCATGTCCAGTCGGCCTATCGGCGTTGTGGTTTGCGGCGGTCATGGCCAAGAGCTTTCCTTGTGCTTGAGGTCTACGCCAACCCAGCAGCCTGCGCAGCCTCAAGGAGCAGATACGACAAGGATCAGGCAAGAGCAAAATAGCCGGTCGAGAAGCAAGCAAGGACTAGGCAGGGACCAGGCAGAGACCGAGCAAAGACTAGGCAGGGACTAGGCAGGGACTAGGCAGGGACCAGGCAGAGACCGAGCAAAGACTAGGCAGGGACTAGGCCGGGGCCGAGCAGGGACCAGGCGTGAAGCAAGCAAGGACTAGGCAGGGACCATGCGCCCCGTCGCCGAAGGAAGGAAACCGCGATGACCGAAGACGATTACGAACCTGAGAAGCGTTACCGAACCAGAGACGACCAGGTCGATATCGAAAGGCTCCGCCTGTCGATGCTCGCCGAAGCCAGAGACCCCAAGACTTTCGTGCTGCTGGACCAGGTCGGGATAGCCGAGGGCATGCACTGCCTTGAAGTCGGCGCCGGATCCGGATCCGTCAGCGCTTGGATGGCAGACAAGGTGGGCTCCACAGGTCGGGTGATGTCGACTGACGTCGATCTCCAGTTTCACGCGGAGATGCCCGCCAACGTGATCGTCCGCGAACACGACATCGAGAACGACTCACTTCCTCGCGGGCATTTCGACGTCGTCCATGCCCGCGCGGTGCTCCAACATGTGCCGAGTCGGGACGAAGTGGTGGGCAAACTCGTCGAAGCGCTCAAGCCCGGCGGCTGGCTTGTAATCGAGGACGGCACTTTTCTGGGTTTCGGCGAACAGGGACTGCCTGAGCCGTACAAGACGATCCACCAGATCATGTCGGCGGGGAGCCTCGACGAATGGCGCGATCCGAACTTCGGGCTTCAGGCCCTTGACCGGATGCGCGCCGTCGGTCTCGTTGACCTTGACGTTGTGGGCGATGTCTGGGCCATGCGCCCACACGAGCCGAGCGGCGAGTGGTGGTTCCTGGCACTTGAGAGGGCGATCCCGTACATGGTCACCGCAGGAGTTGTAAACGAAGCTGACGGCCGATTGGCGCTGGAACAGGTCCGTGCGGAGGGATTTGTGATGATGAGTCCCGCTTCGATCGCAACCTTGGGCCGCAAGCCCACCTAGCCGCTGCGGGACGGCTGCCGCCGAGTGAGCGCCGTCGAGCTCCGAGTTCCTCTTCTGGGCGTCTCTTGCGGGCGAATGTGGAGATGAGACGGATCCCGCTGGCCGAGCGCGAGGTGTTGTCCCTCTTCTGGGGTCTCTTGCGGCGAATGTGGGGATCAAACCTCTCTGGGCTCGATCCCGTGATTGTCGGCCGACTCTTGCGGGCGAATGTGGAGATCAAACCCTGATGGGGCAGGATGTAGGCATGTCAGAGGCCTACATAGTTGATGCTGTTCGAACGCCCACCGGCAAAAGAGGCGGCGGACTGTCCCACATCCACCCGGCCGATCTGGGGGCGGCGTCGATCAGCGCCCTGATCGAGCGGACCGGGATCGATCCCGAGGCAGTCGAGGATGTCATCTTCGGCAACGTTGATTCGGTTGGAGGGCAAGCCGGTGACATCGCCCGGACCTCGTGGCTCGCTGCGGGACTTCCCACCCACGTGCCGGGGACCACCGTCGACCGCCAGTGCGGCTCGGGGCAACAGGCGGTGGCGTTTGCGGCGACGATGGTGATGGCCGGCGTCGCCGATCTTGTTGTCGCCGGCGGCGTCCAGCAAATGTCGCAGATCCCGATCGGGTCGGCGATGACACTGGCCGCCGAGCTCGGTTTCGACGATCCCTTCAGCGGATCCACCGGCTGGGTCCAACGGTACGGCACCCAGAAAATCTCGCAGTTCCGCGGGGCCGAGCTGATCGCCGAGAAATGGGACATATCCCGCGCGGAAATGGAAGAGTTCTCCCTTGAGAGCCACGAGCGTGCGATTCGGGCCATTGACGAGGGGCGCTTCGACGCCGAGATTGTGCCGCTTGGGGACTGCGTCACCGATGAGGGTCCTCGTCGTGGCGGCAGTATCGAGAAGATGGCTCAACTTCAGCCGCTTGTGGGGGGCGGACGCTTGACTGCCGCGGTCTCCAGCCAGATCAGCGACGCGTCCGCCTCGCTTTTGATCGCCTCGCAACGGGCCGTTGACGACCACAATCTCACTCCCCGGGCCCGAATTCACCACATGAGCGTGCGCGGCGACGACCCCGTCCTCATGCTCACCGGACCCATCCCGGCGACCGCCCACGCCCTGGAGAAGACTCAGATGTTGGTGTCGGACATTGACCTGTTCGAATGCAATGAGGCTTTCGCGTGTGTGCCGATGGCTTGGATGGTCGAGCACGACATCCCCCATGAACGGGTCAATGTCAATGGTGGGGCGATTGCGCTGGGCCATCCGCTCGGCGCCACCGGAGCAAAGCTCATGACCACCTTGCTGCACGAACTCGAACGCACCGGTGGCCGCTATGGACTCCAGACGATGTGCGAAGGCGGGGGGCAAGCCAACGTAACGATCATCGAACGGCTCTGAAGGTCCGACAAACCGGACAATGGCAAAAATGGGTGATCAATATACGGGTGGCCAAGTTACGGGTGGCAGAAATGCTCTCTGAGCCACTTGCCTCGGGGTCGGTGTCGCTGCGGCTGTACCCGCACGACGTCGCGCCTTGCGAGCAGGTCGAGTTGATTCGCAGTCAGGCGGAGGCGGCTGTCTCGGCCGGCTACGACGGGGTGATGGTGAGCGAGCACCACGCCAACTTCCCTGGCTATCTGCCCAACCCGATTCAGCTTGCGGGGTTGCTGCTCGGGTCGATGCCGAGCGGCTGGGCGGCACCCTGTCCGTTGCTGTTGCCGATGCGGCCCTATGCGCTCATTGCCGAGGAGTTGGCATGGCTCGACGCCGCGTATCCGGGTCGAGTCGGCGCCGGGTTCGCGGCGGGTGCGCTCCGGGTCGACTTTGAACTTGCCGAGGTGCCGTTCGACGAAATCGTCGAACGGTTCAAACAAGCTCTGCCGAGGGTCGTGAATGCCCTTCGCGGTCAGGACGCTTCGCCCTTGGGAGCGGACCGGGCCGTCGCTCGCACGGCCGACAATCCGCTGCCCATGGTTGTCGCCGCCCAGAGCCCGGCCGCGGTGCGTCGGGCCGCAGCGCTCAACCTCGGTGTTCTCTACGACAGCCTGCAGACCGCCGAGGTCACGGCCCGGCTTGGCGACATCTACCGCGAAGCCGGAGGTTCAGGCCCGCGGATCGCCATTCGACGGGTCTGGATCGGCGATCCTCCCACTGAACAGATGGCCGAACAGATGGCGCATTACCGCAGCTATGCGCCCGATCGTGCAATGAAGAACTGGGACGGCGATCAATTGATCGCCGCCTCCAACGGCGAAGAAGCCGCTGACATGCTCGCCGATTTCTTGACCGCAGCCGATTGCGACACCGTCAACGTGCGAATCCACGTGAGTGGGCTCGAACCGGCGATGGTAGACCAGCAGCTGCGGTGCCACACTGAAGAGTTCTTGCCGAGGCTCGGTCATAGAATGGCGACGCTGCACAGCAGCGCCTAGCCGCTCGCGCTGAAAGGGAAAGCGCCGCCGCGGTTGATCGAGGCCCCGGTCGCGGCAGATCGCGGCTGCGGTTGATCGCGGCTGCGGCAGATCGCGGCTGCGGCAGATCGCGGCTGCGGTTGATCGCGGTTGCGGCAGATCGCGGCTGCGGTCGTGATCAGACGAGGGCGTTGTCGACGCGGGTCGTGGCGACTTCCTCGTCAACGTCAAGGGCGAAGGCCAATTCCGAAATGAGCACTGTGCGGGCCTTCGTGTAGAGCGACTTCTCGCCCGCCGACAGCCCCTTCGCGTGATCGCGCAGCGCAAGGTTGCGAACCACCTCGGCGACCTGGTAAACGTCGCCGGACTTCAGCTTCTCTTGGTGATTCTTGAAGCGCCGTGACCAGTTGGCCGGTTCTCTTACGTCGCGCTTGGCCAGCACCTCGAATAGATCTTCGACGTCCTCGGTCGAAATGGGCCAACGCATTCCGACCTGTTCGACCTTGTCGACAGGTACCGACAGGACGAGATCGCCGTGCGCCATACGGAGTACCAGATAGTCCCGCTCCTCGCCGAAAGCGGTGCGCTTCTCCTTCTTCTCGATAACGGCTGCGCCATGGTGCGGGTAGACGACGCGGTCGCCGGGCTTGTAGCTCACAGAAGTCCTCGAAGGTAGCGAAACACCGTGCTCAAGGATGCCAGAACAACCGCTGTTCGCAACGCTTCACGCTCGGTTTGTCCAACGCCGCTCAGAGCCATCGCCTGATCCACTCGCCGGGAGGAGCCAGAGCTTCATCGATGCAAGCCATCACCGAAGGCTCCAAGAGGTCGCGAAGATCGTCGAGAATGGCGTCCTTGTCGGGCAGGTCGGCGAGACACCATCGGGCGAACGATCCATCGTCGAGCCATCCCGCGATCGACGGGTCCATTCCAGGCCACGGTGAGCTGGTGTTGGAGGCACGATGGCGAAAGGCGTCCCAACCCAGGGGAAGCCTCAATCGTCGATTGCGGAGTCGCCAGGGTTCAATCATCTGGTCCGTCAGAGGGTGAAGCACCGAGACCGACGCCCAGCTGTGCGGTTTCTCCGGCCCTGATCGCAGCGCCGAACTGATAATCCCGTCAAGCCAGTACACGTCGAGCACGTCGGTCGGGGAGGTCGGCTCGTTCGGCGTCTCCATTCCCAGCACTCGTCGCCCGACGTCGACTGCGGGGCCGAGTTCCACCTCGATGGTCATCGGTCGGCCTCTGAGGGGATCAACGATCTGTGGCGCCTCAGTTCGGCTGACGACGATGGCTATCCGAGTGTCGCCGGGGTCGCAGTCGACCAATCGCGCTGCGAGGGGGTAAGCGACAGCTTGCACTGCAGGACCGCAGCGCACGCCCACCAGAGGCCCGTAGGGGTTCGGGTTGATGCCAGGCGGCGGGGGAATGGCGACAATCTCATCGGCCAAGGCGGCAACGCCGCAGTTGAGCGAGAGCGCTCGACGGCCGAGAGATGAGGTGGATACGGATTGAGCCATCTTGGTCTCCGATTGATGTCGGTGGTGATGGCGGCCCAACCCGGATCGCGAGGGAACCCAATCATGATCAGGGTGTGTGACACTGCTGAAGTCGCAGCACCGGCGCCTAAGATTCGCCTGGCACGGGAGTTCAGTTGTCCGATAGCTGCAAACACAGCGCTTCCACGTCCCTCAGCGCGGGCGCACACCAGAACCTTGACGGCAAACCCGTTGAGGTTCAGAGGCGCCTGCAATGGCTGCTGTCCGCATCGAGATCTCCGAGATAGTCACCGGACTGGGCCTTTTCGGTTGTACGGACAGCAGAGCTGCGCTGCGCTCGGCTATGGCGGGCCGTTGCCTCCGACTGCCCCGACTGCCCCGACACTGCGCTATGACTGGGACACTCCCCACCACGACGTGGCTGGTTACGAGCCGATCGACAGCGACGACTGATAGCCCCATTGAAGCGACGACTTCAGTCGACGGTGAGCGTGACCAGGAACTGCAAGGGCCAGTTCTTGCCGCCGAGAATCCACTTGCCGTCCCCCCGGTATGCCACTCCGTTGAGCACCGCATGGGTCTCATCGGCTGAAATGCCGGCTTCGGCAGCGAGCGGCGCAGCGTCGATCGACACGAGCACGTCGCCTGAATCGGGATCGAAGACGATGATCTCGTCGGTCATCCAGATGTTGGCGACCACCAGCCCCTCTACGCACTCGAGTTCGTTGATTCGGCGGACCGGTTCGCCGTCGCGGACGACCGTCGTCGTGGCCACAACTCTGAAGTCGTCATGGTTCCGGTGTGTCAGCGTGGCCGTGCCGTCACTCATAAGCAGGCGTGAACCAACCTGGTCCCAGCAGATACCCCAACCCTCGCCCTCGTAGCGGAACTCGCCGAGCGGCTCGAAGGTCCCACGGTCCCAGCGCAATGCCCGCCCCTCGCGCCAGCTGAGCTGGATGATCTCCTCGCCGACCAGAGTCAGACCTTCGCCGAACAGGTTGGAGTCGATCGCAACCGAGCGCAATTCCTCGGCGCCGTCGAGTGCGCGCAGCCGCGACTCGCCGTAGAGCCCCGTGCTCTCGTAGGTGATCCCGTCGCGGGTCTCAAGCCCTTGTGTGAAGGCGTCGGTGTCGTGGCTCCAAGAGGTTTCGATCCTCACCGTCCATTCGCGATCGTCAGTTGCTCGCGGGTCCTGTGGCCAGGGTGAGACAACTGCCTCAACAGGCGCGGCAGTGGTTGTAGATGCAGATGTGGTCGTGGTGTTGGCGTCGCCACCGGCGGTCGTGGTGCTCGGGCTGGCGGTCGTGGTGTTGGCGTCGCCACCGGCGGTCGTGGTACTGGTGTTGTCGCCGGGGCTCACCAGGGTTGTGCTGGTGTTGTCGCCGGTGCTCACCAGGGTCGTGCTGGTACTGCTGCCGGGGCTGGTATCCAGACCGGTGTTCTCGGCCGTTTCGGCGTGGTCGGCGATCGCGCCGAGCGTTGTCTCGACCTCGGAGTCCGCAGCGCTTGTGGGCGTGTGCGCTGTGTTCGTTGTCGTCGTGGCCGCCGCGTCGATCCGGAGATCGTCCGCGGGGCTGCTACAGGCCGAAGCTGTCAGACAACAGAGGCACAGAACCGCAAGAAATGGGCCCATTGCCCGCCCACAGGTCATGCGAGGACGCCTACCACGCCACGAGCAGCCAGAGATTCCACATCGTCAAGACGCCCCAAGCTGTCGAGTATCTCCACGGTGTGCTCTCCGAGTTTGGGCGCCAGGCAGCGGGGCGCCCAGGGAGTGCCGTCGAAATCGACCGGCGTGGCGATCATCGAGGTGGTCGCGGACTCGTCGGGAACCTCCACGAGCGCCCCCGCGGCATGGAACTGGGGATCGGCGAGGAGGTCGTCGGGCGATTGCACCGGCGCCCAGAAGAAGTCCGGCTCTGAGGCGAATATCTCCGCCCACTCGGCCAGCGTCCTTGTCACAAAGATTTTGTCGAGCTCTCCGATCAACTCAGGCCCGTTCCTCGCCCTGTCAGCAGCTGTGGCGAATCGTTCGTCGGTGATCCATTCTGGGCGTCCCACGGCTCGCGCCAGTGGCGGCCAGTGCCGGTTTGCTTCGAGACCGACCACCCAGAAGCGTTTGTTGTCGCTGGTCACGTAGTTGTTGGTGGTCGGGTTGTGCATGGTCTCCCGGCTGCCCACTCCCAGCGTGAGTCCCCAACCCACCGTCACCGACAGGTCGAAGCTGATCGTATAGATGCCGGTGCGGAACAATGAGGTTGAGCACAGTTGGCCCCGGCCCGTGCGTTCGCGGCTGTACAGCGCGGCGCAAACAGCAGCAGCGGCTGCCATACCGGCGTTGTGATCGCCCATGCCGCCGCGTTGAAAGGGCGGGTCGCTTCCCGGCGGGGTGAGCATGTGGGCAATCCCGGACCGTGCCCAGAAAGCGGCGATGTCGTATGCCGCGCGGTCCTTGTCAGGCCCCTCGAGCCCGAACCCGGTGATCGCTGCGTACACCAGCCTCCGATGTTCGGCGAGCAGAGTCTCATGGTCCAAGCCGAGACGTTCGAGTCCGGCGAGGCGCACGTTCGTGACGAATACATCGGCTTGCGCGATGAGTTCCTTGGCGATCGCCAGGCCTTCGTCGTCTGATATGTCCAAAGCGATGCTCCGCTTGGAACGGTTGTCTAGTTCGAACACCGGATTGGTCGGCATGTCACCGCCGAGCATGGTTTGGAAGGTGCGGGCCGGGTCGCCGCTGAGAGGCTCGATCTTGATCACATCCGCGCCCCAGTCCGCCAGGATTCCCCCCGCGGCGGGGCCCGCGACCCACACTCCAAGCTCGACGATTCGCACACCCTCAAGTGGTCCTGGCAATGCTCCGCTCCTCGCTCATCGACTGAGTCGCCCATGTTGGCAGCAATCGACCCCAAACCTTAGGGGCCCCGCGAACAGGCAGAGGATTTCTGCGTGCGAACGGCTTGATTTGCGGGGCCGTGGCCCGAGCGGCCCGCATGCGCCCGAGCGGCCGGTGACGGCAGCGAGTCGCCGTCCTGCACCCGGATCGGGTGGCCCGCTTGCGTCCGAGCGGCCGGTGACCTGTCGGAGGTGCCCAG
>JAPPMP010000009.1:0-7246 GCA_028819005.1 Acidimicrobiaceae bacterium | reverse complement strand
GCCCGCTTGCGTCCGAGCGGCCGGTGACCTGTCGGAGGTGCCCAGCGTCTTGGATTGGGTGGCCCGCTTGCGTCCGAGCGGCCGGTGACCTGTCGGAGGTGCCCAGCGTCTTGGATCGGGTGGCCCGCTTGCGTCCGAGCGGCCGGTGACCTGTCGGAGGTGCCCAGCGTCTTGGATTGGGTGGCCCGCTTGCGTCCGAGCGGCCGGTGACCTGTCGGAGGTGCCCAGCGTCTTGGATCGGGTGGCCCGCTTGCGTCCGAGCGGCCGGTGACCTGTCGGAGGTGCCCAGCGTCTTGGATTGGGTGGCCCGCCGCGCCCGAGCAGCCGGTGACCCGACGGACACCGACGGAGAAGCAGCGACCCTGGCCCGCCGCGCCCGAGCGGCCGGTGAGCGCAGCGAACAAGAGCGGGGGCGGAGCGAGGCGAACCAAGAGCGGGGAGCAACGGGCCGCAACTCGAAGGCCTGCCTATTGCGCACGCTCCAAGCCTTGCTCAACAGCCGACGTGAGACACTTTCGAGCCGCACAAGCAGGGGATTCTGCGGACCGCATGCAAGGCTGGGAAGATGGCCGAGTTAGAGGTACTGGTTGTCTGCACCGGGAACATCTGTCGCTCACCGATGGCCGAGGCGATTCTGCGGGCCCGGCTCGCCGAGGCCGGAGTGGAAGCCGACGTTGCATCGGCTGGGACTCTGGGCTGGTCCCAGCGTCCGGCTACCGGCCATGCCGTGACGGCCATGGCCGAGATGGGATTGGACATCAGCAGCCACACCAGCCGCCGCATAGGCGAGGGCGACCTCGATGTGGATCTGGTGGTGGCCATGACCAGGATCCATGCAGGTGCAGTGATAGGGCGTGACGGCAGGCTCAAATCTCGGGTGTTCCTCCCCGCCGAGTTCAGGCGCCTCTCCAAGGGCGCGCAACTGCCGACAATGCAGGCTCGCACCAGGCCGCAGCTGAGAGACCGCATCGAGACGATCGCGGCGCAGCGCCTCGGTGAGTTGATCGGACGCGTGGGAGAAGAGATCGAAGACCCGGCGGGTGAGCCTTTGGCCACATATCGAGCCACGGCTGCACGGCTCGATCGTCACCTGGCGAGCTTGGTCGATGCGCTCGTGGGATAGCGGCAGATGGATTCGGACCCAGCCATCCGATGCCTCTAGAGTGGGACCCAACCTCGGCCGGGACCGACCGGAAAGTGACCAGCCCATGTACGACCTGCTGATCCGCAATGGAGTCATCATCGACGGCACCGGCGCCGACCGGTACGTGGGCGATGTGGCCGTTCACGACTCCAAGATCGCCGCGATCGGACCAGAGCTGGAAGGCGAAGCGAGCGAAGAGATCGACGCGCAGGGCTGCATTGTGATACCCGGCTTCGTCGACGTGCACACGCACTACGACGGACAGGTCACCTGGGACCCGGTTCTCGAACCCTCCGCCAGCCACGGTGTGACCACCGTCGTCACAGGCAACTGCGGCGTCGGCTTCGCCCCGGTGAAACCCGGCGCCGAGGAGTGGCTGATCCAGTTGATGGAAGGCGTCGAGGACATTCCCGGCGCTGCCTTGGCTGAGGGCATCGACTGGTCATGGGAGACGTTCCCGGAGTACCTCGACAGCCTCGACCGCAGGTCCTGGGGGCTCGACGTCGGCTGTCTCGTGCCCCACGGGGCGGTACGCGCCTACGTGATGGGTGAGCGGGGCGCCCGCAACGAACCCGCCAACAGCGAAGAGATCGCAGAGATGCGCAGAATCGTCCGTGAAGCGGTGGCCGCCGGGGCGCTCGGAGTGTCAACCTCTCGGACCCTCGCGCACACGGCCATGGACGGCGAACCCGTGCCCGGCACGTTCGCCG
Organism: Acidimicrobiaceae bacterium; assembly: GCA_028819005.1. Lineage (GTDB taxonomy): Bacteria > Actinomycetota > Acidimicrobiia > Acidimicrobiales > Aldehydirespiratoraceae > VXYK01. Next base: position 5,392 of record JAPPMP010000009.1, on the reverse strand, counting down.
CAGAAGACGAGCTGTACGCCCTTGCGAGGGGCTGCGCCGACGCGGGCCGCGGACTCCTGGAACTCGCACCGATGGGCTCGGCTGGTGAGGACACGGTCGCCCCTCACACCGAGGTCGACTGGATGGTGCGCATTTCCAAAGAGACGGGAGTGCCGGTGTCGTTCGTGCTGGTCCAGATCAACGACGAGCCTGAACTGTGGCGGTCGTTGATGGATCGCTCCGCCGCAGCGGCCGCCGCAGGAGCGTCGCTGCACCCCCAGATCGCCGGCCGGCTCAACGGAATCCTGTTGGGCCTCGAGGGCCTGAGTCCGTGGCGTCAGAGGCCCAGTTGGGATGAGATTGAACACCTGCCGCTTCCGGAGTTGGTTACGGAGCTTCGCCGGCCCGAGCGACGCGCTGCGATCCTTGCTGAGACCCCCGCTACCGACAATCCGTTCTCGCAGTTCATTCTGGGTTCGCTGCATCGAATCTATGTGCTGGGCGATCCGCCGGACTACGAGCCCGGACCCGAACGCACCATCAAGGCAATGGCCGCCGCCCAAGGCCGCGAACTCGACGATCTGCTCTATGACATGCTGCTTGAGGACGAAGGCAAGGCTCTGCTGTTGTTCCCGTTCCTCAACTACGCCGACGGCAACGGCGATGCGCTGCGCGAGATGCTTCAGCATCCCGCGGGGGTCGTCGGACTGAGCGACGGGGGAGCGCACTGCGGGGTGATCTGCGATGCTTCGCAACCGACCTGGCTGCTCACCCACTGGGCTCGCGACCGCAGCCGTGGCGAGCAGCTGCCACTCGAGTTCATCGTCAAGAAGCAGACCGGCGACACCGCCCGCCTCTTCGGCCTCGATGATCGGGGAACGATCGAAGTAGGCGCGAAAGCGGACCTCAACGTGGTCGATTTCGACAACCTGTCGCTGCTGCCGCCCCGCGTTGCCCGCGACCTTCCAGCGGGTGGCAAGCGCTTCGTGCAATCCGCCAAGGGTTACCGCGCGACGATCGTGAGCGGGCAGATCACCCGCCGAGACGACGCCGACACGGGTGCGCGCCCGGGGCGTCTGGTGCGAGCCGGGAGCGATGCCTGAGATGAGCCGATGTCAGCAGTCGAGAGTTCATCCGGGCAGCGAAGATTTCAACAACCAAAGGACTAGATCACGATGTTTGACCTGCTGATCCGCAACGGGACCGTGGTCGACGGGACCGGCTCGGACCGATTCACCGCCGACGTGGCGATCACCGACGGCGTCATCGCCGCGGTCGGCCCGGACCTGCAAGGCGAAGCCCGCGAGGTCATCGACGCCGCGGGCCTGCTCGTGACGCCGGGTTTCGTCGACGTGCACACACACTACGACGGCCAGGTCACCTGGGATGAAACGCTGGAGCCGACCTCTCTGCACGGTGTGACGACTCTGGTGATGGGCAACTGCGGGGTCGGGTTCGCTCCGGTCAAGCCCGGCGCCGAGGAGTGGCTGATCCAGCTGATGGAAGGGGTCGAGGACATTCCCGGTGCTGCTTTGAGCGAGGGCATCGAGTGGGACTGGGAGACGTTCCCGGAGTACCTCGATGCTCTGGAACAGCGCCGGTGGTCGGTGGATGTGGGTACGCAGATTCCGCACGGGTCGGTGCGCGCCTATGTGATGGGCGAGCGGGGCGCGCGCAACGAGGATGCCTCACCGGCCGAGATTGAAGCGATGGCCCAGATCGTGCAGGAGGCCGTGGAAGCCGGAGCTCTGGGTGTTTCCACGTCTCGCACTATCGGGCACAGGGCGATGGATGGCGAACCCGTGCCAGGCACGTTCGCTGCCGAGGACGAGCTGTTTGCGCTGGGTCGAGCACTGCGAGACGGGGGAGGGGGAGTCTTCGAACTCGCGCCCGCCGGCGCCGCGGGGCTTGATCTGGTGGCGCCCATGAAAGAAGTCGATTGGATGCGCAGGCTCTCGGCGGAGACCGGTCAACCGGTCACGTTCGCGATGCTGCAGGTACCCGGCGCACCCGACCTGTGGAAGGAGCAGATGGCGGCTTCGCTTGCCGCTACTGAAGAAGGCGCCCGGCTCTATCCGCAGGTTGCGGGAAGGCCTTTCGGGGTTCTGGTCGGATTTCAGACGGGGCATCCGTTCATGTTGCGCCCCAGCTATCTGGCGTTGGCCCATCTGCGGATCGAAGAGCGCATCGTGGAACTTCGCCGTCCCGAGGTTCGAGCCGCGATCCTTGCTGAGGAGAACGTCGAACGCACGGAGCGTGGTTCGGTGAACGAAGGCGTCGCCATGCTCATTGCCGGGATGCTCCACAACCTCTATGTGCTCGGCGACCCGCCGGACTACGAGCCGACCAGGGAACGTTCTGTTGGCGCAATCGCAGAAGCCAACGGCGTGTCAGCCGAGGAAGCTGCCTACGACGCGTTCCTCGAGGAGGACGGCAGGGCTCTGCTGATGGCGCCGCTGTACAACTATGTGGATTCCAACCACGACGTGATCCGCGAGCAGTTGACGCATCCCCAAGCTGTGGTGGGACTCGGCGATGGAGGCGCGCACTGCGGCTTGATCTGCGATGCTTCGTTGCCGACCACGATGATTTCGCACTGGACACGCGACCGCGAACGCGGCGAGAAACTCCCGTTGGAGTGGGTTGTGCGCAAGCAGACCAAGGACACCGCCGAACTCTTCGGCATGGGTGACCGCGGGACGATCGAGGTTGGCCGGCGCGGCGACATCAACATCATCGATCACGACACGATCAACCTGCGCACGCCGGAATTGGTCCACGACCTCCCTGCCGGTGGCCGACGGCTGATCCAGAAAGCCGAGGGCTACGTGGCCACGATCGTTGCCGGGCAGATCACCCGCAAGCAAGGCGCAGACACCGGTGCCCGCCCCGGCCGCCTAGTCCGCGGCCGCCGCTGAGGCGCCCTGACGGTTGTTGCATTTGGGCGTACGCCCGCGGATCAATTCGGTTGTCACACCACCAGTGGTAGGGTCGTGCAATGTCATACCAAGGTTCGCCCTCTCCCACCTTGGGGCCTGAACAATCGCCGACTTGCGGTCTTGCAGGAAGCGTGCCCCAGTCGCGGTCTGATTCGCTAGAACTGCCGTCTCACCCGGATGCCCCCAGTCGAGACGACTGGACCGCGTGGGTAAAGGCGCTGGATCGTCCGATTGCAGTTGACCTCTTCTCCGGCGCGGGCGGTTTGTCGCTTGGGCTTGAGAACGCGGGCGTACAGGTCGTCTTGGCGGTCGACCACGATGAGCACGCGTTGGCCACGCACCGCGCCAACTTTCCCGGGTTGGCATTGGACATTGACCTGTCGACTCCAGAAGGACTCGCTCAGGTTGTTGACCTCCTAGAGGGAATTGATGTCGACGTGCTTGCCGGTGGGCCGCCATGTCAACCATTCTCAACGGCGGGCCAGTCAAAGCTGCGTTCTCTGGTAGCTCAAGGGAAGCGGCCCGAGAAAGACGAACGAATTGACTTGTGGTCCGCGATGCTGGAGGTCGCCGTTCGCATACGCCCCAAGGCGGTTCTGATGGAGAATGTCCCTGGGTTGGCTCTGGGAGACGACTCAAAGATCCTGCGAACGATGGCTGCCGGCCTTGAAGAGATGGGCTACTCCGTCGATTTCAGAATCGTCAGGGCCAGCGACCACGGTGTTCCCCAGAAGCGGCAGCGACTGATTTTTGTCGCGCTTCGAGATGGAATCCGGTTCGACTGGCCAGCGACGGATTCTTGTTGGGTCACTGTAGACGAGGCCATCGGTGACTTACCGGTCTTGGATCGGTCAGTTGGGGAGCGTGGTCAGCCGTACAGCGGACCATCGAGTCGTTTTCAGCGTGAAGCACGCGCGGGCATGCCCGATGGCAGCAAAGACATGATCTGGGATCACATAACTCGTCCGGTCCGCGAAGACGACCGCGAAGCGTTCAGTCTCATGACGCCCAACACGAAATACGATGCCCTGCCGGAAAGGCTCCGGCGATATCGCTCCGACATTTTTCGAGACAAATACAAGCGGCTGGACGCTAAGGATCTCTCTCGAACCATCACCGCACATCTCGCCAAGGATGGCTACTGGTATATCCATCCAAAAGAGGACCGCACCCTGTCCGTCCGCGAAGCGGCACGCATTCAGACGTTCCCCGACAGCTTCCGATTCTCGGGCACACGAAGCCACGCGTTCCGTCAGATTGGCAACGCTGCACCGCCCGCGCTGGTGGCCGCCGTAGGGAAGGCTTTGGCAGCCGCTCTTGACGGCCAAGTCGACGACTCGCCCACTGAGTCCCACAAAACCCTCGAAGTACGTCGAGAGCTTCATCGAAAACTTCTCGACTGGCTCGGGCAACGGCGAGGCCCATGGAACCAGCAGGGTGATCCTTGGGCGGTCTTGGTTTCAATTCTTTGTGGTCGCCAAGGATCAGGGGATGACATGGCAAGGGCAGTGCTGGCTCGATGGCCTGAACCAGATTCGATGGACGGCACAAGCAAGCGAACGCTTGCGATTGAACTTGGCACTGACGACGGTGGCCGAAGTACCGCTCAACGCATTAAGGACGCAGGTACCGCACAGCGAATCAAAGACGCAGTAAGAGCGGTCCAGTCGCATGGCTGGTCTGTCGAAGAAGTGGCGAAGGTCGTCGGATTGGGTCCGTTGGAAGCAGACTGGCTCGCAGCCGTGGGACTTCAGGAACGGGACCTAGTCCCAACGACCGGCGCACTACGCGTTGCAGATCGCTTGTTCGGAAGTGGTTCAAGAACACGATCCGAATCGCGCCTGAACCTCGCCAAAGTAGCGACCAGCGCCGAAGACCCTCTTGCCGTCAACATTGCGCTCGCCGATCTGGCGCGGACCATATGTCGACCACGGTTGCCGAGCTGCGCTGAGTGTCCAGCCAACGACCTTTGCGAGTCATCTGAGCTCGCCGTCTCGTCTACGCAACTCCGCCCGGCGGCATGAGTTCGCAAAATGATGCCGAAGTCGAGGAGGTCGTACCGTCGGCGCGTCGGCTCTCTGAGACGCTTCGCGATACCGGGCACGACTTCAACACGGCGCTGGCCGATCTCATTGACAACTGCATTGTGGCGGGTGCCACCGAAGTGAAGATCACTGCTCGCTTCAACGAAGGCGATCCGTGGATACGTATCGCGGACAACGGCCGCGGCATGGCCCCAGATGTCTTGAACGAGGCCCTGCGGTTTGGATCCGAGGTGGAGGAGTACGCGGCCGACGACCTCGGCAAATTCGGTATCGGTCTCAAGACTGCGTCTCATTCTCAATGCAGACGCCTCACCGTTGCTACTCGACCGCGCAGGGACAAACCAATTCATTGTCGTGTGCATGACTTGGACCACCTAAGAGCGCGCGCAAATAGGTGGTTAGCTGGTGTTGTATCGGTCGGCGTGTTTG
>JAPPMP010000021.1:42124-83482 GCA_028819005.1 Acidimicrobiaceae bacterium | reverse complement strand
CCCGCCGCTGCCACCAACAAAACCCCCCCCCCCCCCCCCAAACCCCCAACAACCCCCCAACCGGGGGGGGGGGGGGGTTCGCAGCAGACACCGGCACCGACCGCACCGCAGCCGCGCCCGAACCCGCCTCCGCGGAAACCTCGCCCATGCCTGTCCTGCCCATGCCTGCCATTGCTCGCTCCAGTCCACGCGTACTGACGAATTAACCAGCGCCCACGATACCACCTGGAACAGCGCCCCACAAACCCAAGCCCCCGCCGCCACAGGCCCGTGGTCGAGCCGGCGGCTGGGGCCAATGCGCCGGGAACTGTCGGCGGCGAAGAACTGCACGCACCACGCCTTGTGGCCTCCGAGGCTGCCAACGCGCTGTGGCACAAGACGCAGCTGAGCCAGACCGAACGCGCCGCCGCCGGCTGCCCTGGCGTAATCAACACCGTGCAGTCATGGATCTGTTCGACCTCCTCACCAGCCCGCCTCAGAAAGCTCTACACCAAGCGGACCCCGCCCCTGGAGCCAGCTGCCGGTTCAGCGCTACCGGACGGCGCGCTCGCGGAGCTGGTATTTGAGAACCTTGCCGCTGGCGTTGAGGGGGAGCGAGTCGACGTATTCGATGTGGCGCGGGACCTTGTAGTTGGCCATCTCGCGGCGACACCAGGCGATCAGCGCGTCGGCGTCTGGCTCTGTCCCGACCGCAGGCACCACGAAGGCGTAACCGGTCTCACCCAACCGCTCGTGGGGCACGCCGACCACGGCCACCTGCCCGACGCCGGGATGGTTCATCATCAGGTTCTCGATCTCGGCCGGGTAGGCGTTGAATCCACCGTTGATGAACATGTCCTTGACGCGGTCGGTGATATCGATGTTGCCGTCGGCGTCCATCACCCCGATATCGCCGGTGTGCAGCCAACCGTCGGCGTCGATCGTCTCCGCGGTCTTGGCCGGGTCGTTGAGATAGCCCTTCATCACATTGTAGCCGCGCACGACGATCTCGCCCGGTTCGCCTCGGGGCGCCTCCAGGCCCGCCGCGTCGACGATTCGCACTTCGACGTCGTCGATCGCCCGGCCGCTGGTGTTGGCGATGATCGCCGGGTCGTCGTCGTGGCGGCACATGGTGGCGATCCCCGATGACTCGGTGAGGCCGTAGCCGGTCACGATCTTCTCGAAACCGAGCCGCTCGCGCATCGAGACGATCATCTCGACAGGGATCGCAGCGGCGCCAGTCACCGCGAGGCGCAGCGACGACATGTCCCATTGGTCGAGATCCTCGGCGTTGAGGATTGTCTGGTAGATCGCAGGCGGTCCCGGGAGCATCGAAATGCGCTCTTCGGGTATGCGTTTCATCACCGACGGCACGTCGAAAACCGGGTGGGGAATGATCGTCGACCCGGTCATCAGGCAGGCCAGAATCCCCGCGTTGAGTCCGAACGAATGAAAGAAAGGGTTGATGATCAGGTAACGATCGCGGTCGAGCCCGATCACCTGGGACCAGCTCAGATAGGACCGGCAGACTGCCGAATGGATCAGCATTGCGCCTTTGGGGTCGCCCGTCGTGCCGGAGGTGAACATGATGTGGCAGAGGTCGTCGCCGGCGATGGCGTCGCTGCGGGCGGCCCGCTCGGTTTCGCCGACTGCTTCGGCGCGTTCCATGAAATCACCGAAACTCGTCGTGTTTACTGGGCAGTCTCCTCGCATCACAACGATCTCAGCCAACGACTCGGGGACATCGGCTTGGTGCAACAGCGCAACGTAGTCAGTGTCGAGGAAGTCGGTGACACAGAACAGCATCCTGGCCCCCGAGTTCTCAAGCACATAGGCGGCTTCGCGGCCTTTGAAACGAGTGTTGATCGGTACTACGACCCCGCCGGCGACATGCACACCGAGTGCGGCTACGGCCCATTCCCATATATTCGGTGCCCACAACGCCACGCGGTCGCCTGCGCTCACCCCTGAGGCCATCAAGGCACGCGCTGCGGTGTGGATCTCGGTGCGGAACTCGCGGAAGTTCCAGCGAATGTCGCCGTCCACCATTGCTTCAAGGTCGCCGAAGCGATTGGCTGCGTCGTCTATGAGCTCTGGGATCGTCTCCCAACCGGCGTCATGCATAGCCCCCGAGGGTAGTCATCGGTGCTGTGTCACACCCATCGGGGAGTGGTTGCTCGGCCTGGTTGAGTGGCCGGAGTCTGCTACTTGGGTCCTGCGTCGACGGACTCGTCGGGAACGGCGGGCATGCCTATGCCCAAGAACCCTTCAATGCGCGCTAATCGCTGTCCGTTCTCGGTGATGCCTTCGCGGAGTTGGCGGTTTGAGTCGTTCAGTTCTTCGCGGAGTTTGTCTGTGTTGTGCTGCTGGTGCCAGATGATTGCCAGGGCGGCCACTAGAAAGGTGACGAGTTGCGCGATGGCTTCTACATCCATGTTTTGGACCTTAACCGCTATCGGATCAATAAGCAATATAAATTAATGAAATATCTTTGGAGTTTGGGAGTGGTGCTTCGGCGGGGACTAGCTCCTCGGTGTGGGTTCGAAGACGAGTTCGGGGAGGACGACCTCCCATTTGTCGCAGCGGACAAGATCGAGGTATTCGGGGTCGGAGCGGTCCTTCCCCCAAGTAGCGATGGCTGCGACGGTCGCACCGGTGCAAACCATTTTGTCGGGAGGCTCGAAGCGGCCGGCGAGAACCCCCACCTTCAGCCCGGTGCCGTCTAGCAGTTCCCACTTGCCCGCGTTCTGCCTTGCTTGCAGAGTGTCCCCCGGCGACAACGCGGCGATGGCTCTGTGCAGGCGGTCGTCGGGTGGTTTTCGGCCCGCGAAGCTGAGGAACACTTCGTTTAGGGCGAGTTGGCGGTAACGGCGAGCTAGTTCCGGTCCCGGGCGTGCCAGCGTGACGTGTTCGCGTTGTAGGACTGATGGTTTGTCGTGCAATATCTTGAGGAATGGATGGCGTCCGCCGCGGCATAGCAGTGCGAGCGTTTGTCGGGCTCGGGTCATTGCCACGTAGTAGAGGCGGCGTGGCGCGTCGGGGTCTTCGCGTCCGCTGTGCCGGTCCCAGTCTCCGTCGAGCAGCACCACATGGTCGAACTCCAGACCTTTGGCACGGTGCGCTGTCAGCAGGAGCAGTCCGCGTTGGCTGCGGCGCGCGTCGCGGCGCCATTCCGCCAGCCATTCGACGAAAGAGGCCGCCGGCACGTCCTTGGCGTTGGTTTCGATCTGGTGTTCTTCGAGGGCTTCTTCGAGCAGTTCGAACCATGGACTGGGGCGCTGGCGGCTGATCCATTCCTTGAGGTCGCGGGTGTTGATCAGGCCGGGGCCGAGGCGCTGGGCCTCGCGGACCAGGGCTTGGGTTTCACGCAGGCGCCAGACATTCACGTCGCGTTCGTTGGCTGTCTGCACAGGGATTTGCTCGTGTTGGCAGATGCTGCGAACGGGGTCGAGGTGGCGCCATTGGTTGGCGATCACCGCACAGCGCGACCAGTCCCAGTCCGGCACGAGATCTGACAGCCGTTTGAGTTCGGCGATCGCAGTTTGAGCCTGTGAATTCTCGTCGTCGGACGAAGGCAGTATTTGCACCCTGCCGCGCGCGATCGGGTCGAGCGCCTCCCACGGTCCTCCGGGCGGGTCGTGCTCTCGTTTGTGGTCTATGTGGATTGCGTGGTGGGTCTTCATCCGGTCTCGGGCCGACGCGATGATGGTGTTCGCTGCGTCGATGATGTGTCGGCTGGAGCGGTAGTTGTCGGTCAGACAGGTCGTTCTGGCTTTGTAGTCCCGCTCGAAGTTGCGGATGAACTCCACCGATGACCCGTTGAAGGCGTAGATGTTCTGGTCGTCGTCGCCGACTCCGAAGAGGCTGGGTCGGGCGTCTGCGTCTGAGATTGCTTGGCCGGCCAGCGCCGTTATCAGCTTGTATTCTTGCTGGGCGATGTCTTGGTACTCGTCGACGAGTATCCAGCGGAATCCTGCCAGCAGACGTGCCCTTGCTTCTTCAGCCCGATCGCTGTGCGCGGCTTGATCGGCTTGATCGGTTTCGGCGGTTTCGGGTTCACTTCCATCGAGTTCGTTCCCTTGCAGGAGGTTGACGGCTTGTTCCATGACGTCTGCAAGCAGCGAATCGAGTTCATCGCCGTACAGGTCCGTCTGGCCTGAGAAGCTTGCTCCGACGAGCCTCATCGCGAGACTGTGGCAGGTGAGCACCATCACTCCCCGTGCGTCGTCGCCGATCAGGTCAGCGAGCCTGCGGCGTATTTCGGCTGCGGCGTGCCGGTTGTATGCCAGCGCCAGGATGGTCCTGGGGTTTTGACGGCGGGCGCGTACCAGGTAGGCGATGCGATGTACGAGAACCCTGGTTTTTCCTGATCCCGGTCCCGCGAGCACCAGTACGTTGACGGCTTCGCGGTCGTCGGCCACGAGTGTGCGCTGTGTGGGGTTGTCGAGGCTTTCTACGATCTTGTGCCACGATTCGGGCGTTGTCTCGCGTTTGAGCTCGAAGCGGCGTTCCGGCAACCAGCGCCGCATGAACTCGTCCTCGCCGAGGTTGAAGTAGTCGATGGACAGGCGCAGCGCTTCGGCGATGGCCCTTCGGCCCTTCTCGGCGAATTCGGCCATCACGTGGATTTGTCGCACGGATCGCTCGTAGTGGTCTTGGAGGTCTTTGAAGTCTGTCTGTCTGAAGCCGCGTGTTTCGGGTCTCAGGGCGATGGTCATCGCGGGGCGGAACACTGTGAGGCCTCGGTTGAGTCTGACCACTCCTTGTTCGTGCAGCCAGAGCAGGGCTCGTTCCATCAGTTTCTGCGGGTCTTTGGTTTGGGCGCACAGAACGAGGTCGGCCTCGATGACTCCCAGTAGTTCCCCCAGCGTAGTCTTGACGAGCAGGTCGTTGCCTCTATGACCCGGCTCGAGCTTGGCCAGCAGGTGGTCCAGTAGCAGCAGGGCTCCTTGCCGGCGCCTCTCTGCCATCTGGGTGAGCGGGCCCCAGTCGCGGTTGAGGCCCACCAGGACGCTCTCTGGGCTGTGTTTGCGCATAGAGAGGCTGCCCGGGGCGCTGTGCGTGCCGGCGCCTTGGTCGCCGCGTCCGTCTTGGGCGATGCCTTGCAGTGTGCGGGTCACATGTTCGGGGCGGACGTTTTTGATCCCGGCGTCTTTGAGGCGTTGCGATGCGATGCGCAAATCCAGTGGTGCTTTGTCGCCGACGCCCATGTTGGGGGCCAGTTCCTGCATCAGCTCGATCAGGTTTGTTTCGATGTTTGCTGCCTCCTCGAACCTTTGCTTTGATGTGCGGCGGACGCCGGCGTGGACGAAGGCGGTGAGGGCGGTTTCGTTGCGGGCGATGCCGAAGCGTTCGAAGTCGTGCAGCGCGGTCCGTACCTGCTCAGGGCTCAGACCCGACACCTCCATCAGCGTGTCGGTGGTGATGCCGTCGTCCGGGTCGGCGTGCAGCAGCGTCCTGGCCATGGCTGTCAACGCGTCTCGGTAGCTGTCGCTGATCGGCTGGGCTTGAAGTTTGGCCTGCATTTCGGCGACGGAGCCGACTTGCAGCGACGAGGGGAAGACCCGGACATGGTTCTCTTCGCGGGTCAGCAGATCCGCTTCTTCGAGCCATGCCACCGCTGTTCGCACCCTGGTGTCGTCGGTGGTCGTGTCGCGTGTGAAGTCGTCGGCTTGGGGTTCTTCGAGGATCTCGCCGGAGGTGGCGATGACCGCTTCGCCTTCGCGGTGATGGCCGTGGCGGCGGTTGCGGCGGTCGAGTGAGCGCAGCGCCCGCAGCACGCCGTGTATCTCGCGTCGGCTGAGCCTGGAGCGGGCCGACATCCCGAACTGACGGTCCACATCTGCGTCGGTGTAGAGCAGGATGCAGTGCGCTTGTTGCTGGTCCCGGCCGGCGCGCCCGGCTTCTTGGAGGTAGTTCTCGAGCGAGGAGGGAATGTCGGCGTGGACGACGAGCCGCACGTCGGGTTTGTCGATGCCCATGCCGAAGGCATTGGTTGCGGCTATGGCCTGCAGGTCGCCTCGGATGAAGCCCTGCTGGACGTTTCTTTTCTCCTCGGGTTGCAAACCTGCATGGAAGTGGCCTGCGTCGATCCTCTGGTCTCGGAGGAATGCGGCGACTTCCTCGGTTCTGCGTTGTGTGGCGCAATACACGATGGCCCCGCCGGGCGTGTCTTGGGGCAGGTGCTGGTTGAACTGGGCGAGGATGTCGTGGAACTTCCCGACTTCGGTTGTCTGCAGCACGGTGAAGTCGAGGTTGGTGCGGCGGCTGCCGCCGTCGAATACGACCAGGTCTGCGTCGAGGTGCTGCTGGAAGTACTCGCAGAGATCTTCTTTGACCTCTGGTTTGGCGGTTGCGGTCAGGCACAGCACTGGTGGTATTCGGCTGTGCTCGGCCTTCTCGCGGATGAAGCGCCCGACGTAGCGGTAGTCGGGGCGGAAGTCGTGTCCCCATTTTGACAGGCAGTGGGCTTCGTCGAGTACCCATAGGCCGATTTCTCGCTGCGCGATCGCGTTGCGCACTCCCACGCTGCGGAGTTGTTCAGGGGAGATCAACAAGATCGCGGCGTCGCCGAGCCTGACTTTGGCGAGAGCTTCTGTGCGCTCGGGCATCGACAGGGTCCCGTTGACCGTCGCACAACACGAGATTCCATGCTGTTCCAACCCTGCTACCTGGTCGGCCATGAGTGCGACGAGTGGCGAGATCACCACGGTCAGGGCGCCTGTCTTGTCGTAGCGCGACAAGGCGGGTATCTGGTAGCACAGCGACTTTCCGGTCCCCGTCGGGAGTATTGCCATCACGTCTGAGTTCTGCATCGCGGCCTCGACGATCACCTGCTGCATCGGTTTTCCTGTAGCCGGGTCTGTGGGCTCGTCGCGGAATTTCTCGAACCCGAACCACCGTTTCAGTTGCTGGGTGGCGTTGTGGTGTTCGCGGCACCAGTTGCAGGTCCCGTGGCCGCAGGCCTCGTCGCGTAGACGCCTGAGCAGCCGCGCGGCTGCGGGGAACTGGTGGCGTACCCAGGGGGGCATGACCGAGTTGCCTCCCGACGCCGACAGCCATGCGAGCGCGTAGGCGAGCGCCCAGCCGTATTCTGCCGCGTCGGCCGTCGTGGCGCGGAGTTGTTGGTCGCATGATCGTCCGGTCAGGCTCGACCGGATCGCTTCACGCGCCTCGGCGATGCTCGGACGTGGTGAACCGCGCAAGGTGCTGAAGAACAGTTCGAAGCCGGGCTCGCCGCTGCAGGTGCTGAGCCAGTGCCAGGCGGTGAGCAGGCTCGAAGTGGTTTGAAGCAGTTGTTGCTGCTGTTCTGCGAACACCTTGAGAGCGAGCCGCGCGTCCAGTTCGGGATCGTTGCGCTGCTCGCGTTGGAGGTTTCCGTCCTTGTAGTGCTTGACGAGGCGGTGGTACGGGTGGCGTGGGAAGGCCAGCGGGTTGAGCCACAGAGTGTCCACGACTGGCAGTTGCAGCAGGCTCAGTGCGTGGTCGGTTTCTTGCAGCCGGGGCAGGTCGAATTTGATCAGGTTGTGCCCGAGCACGAACTCTGCGCCTGTGGTGAGTTCTTCCAGATCTCGGAGCGCTTGTCGAAAGGTGCGGCCTTGGTTCGGGAACGTCGCGCTTTCGCCGGTGTCGGGCCGCACTCCAGCGAAGGCGTGTATTCTGCCGGTTTTCTTGGTGATCTCCAGATCTATCGAAATGCACCGTCTCAGCGCGCCGGCGTCGGCGGCCTGCTCGTGTCGGATGACCGGTTCAGTTTCCCCCGCTGAGTTGTCGTCGCCCTTCGAGTTGATCACGCTCTATTCTCAGCGCCGCGTTTTGTGTACGCAAACCGCATAATTTCTTCACTTGGAGCGCGTGCAAACAGGCAGGCCTTCGAGTTGCAGCCCGTTGTTCCCCGCTCCTTGTTCGCTGCGCTCCACCCCGCCCTTGTTCGCTGCGCTCATCGGCCGCTCGGCGCGGGCGGGCCGCGCCGTGTCGGCCATGAGATCCCGGCTGAAAAAGAACGGCCCGCGAAGAGACAATCGAGAACACGTCTCCGTTGAAGGTTCATCGGCCCGCTGTCCGCGGACGGCCGACAGCGCGGCCACGTCCGAAGTGGGGCACAGCAGCGCAAGCAAATAGAGTCGTGGGCTCATGGATCTTTGCTACACCGAAGCCGAAGAAGCGTTTCGCGACGAACTGCGGGCGTGGCTCCACAGTGTTCTGCCCGATGTCGGCCCGCCTCCAGCAGACCACACGGATCTCGACGCTCGCAGGGCTTACGACACCCAATGGCAGCGGATCCTGCACGAGGCGGGCTACGCGGGGATCCATTGGCCCTTTGAGTTCGGGGGGCGGGGCTCCACACCGACCGAACACCTGATCTTCCTTGAAGAGACGGAAAGAGCGGGGGCGCCTTATGTGGGCGTGAACTTCGTGGGGCAGCTGCACGCCGGGCCAACCCTGATAGCCGAGGCCACGCCGGAACAGCAGCGCACCCACCTGGCCCCGATCCTGCGCGGCGATCATGTCTGGTGCCAGGGTTTCTCCGAACCAGGCTCAGGCTCGGATCTTGCTTCTCTCACCACAAGAGCACTCGACGACGGAGACCACTATGTGGTGACCGGCCAGAAAATCTGGACTTCCTTCGCGCAGGTGGCCGACTACTGCGAACTGCTGGTGCGCACCGATCCTGATGTGCCCAAACATCGGGGGATCACCTGGTTGATAATGCCAATGGACCTTCCAGGCATTGAGATACGCCCGATAGTGACCGCCCTCGGCACCGGCGAGTTCGCAGAGATGTTCCTGGACGAAGTCCGAATTCCCAAGGTCAATCGAGTCGGCGACCACAACGATGGCTGGCGGGTGACCATGGTGACCTTCGCCTTCGAGCGCGGCACTGCCTTCATCAGCGAGATCATCGCCTCCCAACGGCTGTTGGCGGACCTCGCAAAGATTGCCCAGAAGGTGACCAGAGGTGCGGCACGCGCCGCGGATGACGCGGAGATTCGGCGTCGACTGGGCCGTCTCGAAGCCGAGCTGGACGCCTTGTGGTCCCTGACCAAGCGCAATGTGAGCCAGGCTCAACGCACCGGCATGGTCGGACCCGGGGGCTCGGTTTTCAAGCTTGCTTACGCCGACACTCGAAAGCGCATGTCCGACCTGGCAGAGCAGATCCTCGGCCGTGTCGGTCTCGCCATTGGTGACACACTCGATCTGAGCGAACTCGACCATGTGGGGGAGAGGCTCTACGCGTTGACGCTGACCATTGCCGCGGGGACTTCGGAGATACAGCGCAACATCGTGGGCGAACGTTTGCTGGGCCTCCCCAAGGATCGGTGACTGAGCCGGCAGTGACTGAGCCAGCAGTGATGATCGAGGAAGCAGTGACCGAGCCAGCAGCGATGACCGAGACAGCAGAACGCAATGGACTTTGAGCTGAGCGAAGACCAGGAGGCACTCGCCGAAAGCGTGGCGGCCCTGTGTGCAGGCCGTTTCGACATTGAAACGGTCCGTTCCATGGCGACCGAAGGCCTTGACCGCGGGCGTTGGACAGAGCTCGCAGAAACCGGAGTGTTCTCGTTGACCCGGCCCGAACCCGACGGTGGCCTGGGCATGGGCTGGGCCGAAGCGGTGGTCGTGTTCGAGCAGCTTGGCCGTGCCCTGGTGCCCGGCCCGTTGGCAGCCACAACCCTGACCGCCGCGCTTGTGGGTCTGGCCGACACGGCTGTCGTTGAGACCAGCGGGTTGGACTCGGCAGAGATCGGCGAAGGCGCCGCTTCGGGCAGCATTGTGGTCGGGACCCTCCAGCGCTGCGACGGGCCTTGTTTTGTGGAGTTCGAGGGGTGGATCGACGGGTTGGTGATCAGCGACGACGAAGGGCTGTGGTGGATCGACTCCGACTGGCTGAAGGCGGTGAACGCCACCGAGGCTGCCCACCCGTTGGATCCGCTCACTCCCGTTGCGGTCGTCTCCGAGTTGCCCCAAGGCCGCAGGATCGCTGATCGCGCGACAGCGTTCATTTGGAGGCAGTACGGTGCGCTGCTCACGTCCGCGTTGCAGCTCGGCATCGCAGCAGGGGCCACAGACCTGGCTGTCGAATACGCCAAACAACGCGAGCAGTTCGGCAAGCCCATCGGCGCCTTTCAGGCCGTGAAGCATCGTTGTGCCGACATGATCACGCGGGTTGAGGTCTTGCGGGCCGCTGTCTACGCAGCGGGCGTGACCGTCGACGGCAAGGGAGTCGACGATCCTGTTCGCTCAGTCGCGGTGGCCAAAGTCCTCGCCTCCGGCGCTGCCGCGGCCTGCGGCAAAGACTCGGTTCAGGTCCACGGCGGGATGGGTTACACCTGGGAAGTCGACGCTCACCTCTACTTGAAGCGGGCTTGGGTGCATGACCTGGCCTTCGGCGACGGCGACGACTACGCCGATCAACTCGCCGGCGGCCTGCTCAGCGGCTAGACCGCCGCGCCCGAGCTGCTCCGGGGCGGCAAATCAGGATTTGGAGGGCACGGGTTGCTGCGGCTTCGGCGGTTTCAGGCCTCGGGTCGTGAGCTTTTGCCAATACGCCAGATCGGTCTCGTCGGGCTCATGGCCCAGATGAGTCACCGTGTCGACGTCGGAGGCTTCAGTTCGCAGTGCCCCCGCGGTGCATTGTTCTCGTGGCCGTGCCGAGAACGGGTCGAAGCCGAACTGTTCCATGGCGTTGAGGTGGGTGATCTTGTTGACGATCTCGTCGCTGACCCCGACGAAGCACGACTCGAGGCTCTCCGGGGCGTTGGGCCACGAACTGTCGCTGTGGGGGAAGTCCGACTCCCAGCAAACATGATCGATGTTGAACTGGTCGATGAGCGCCACCCCGACCGGATCTTCGATGAAGCAGCACAGCATGTGACGGCGGAAAACGTCGCTGGCCAACGACATGCCTTCGGGGAACTCGTGGCCTGTCCAGCCCTGATGGCGGCGTTGAACATGGTCTGCGCGCTGCAGCAGGTAGGGAATCCAGCCGATGTCGCCCTCGCTCAAAGCGAACTTCAAATCTGGGAAGCGATGCCAGAGGTCGGCCCACAGCAGGTCGCCCATGGTGTACATCGTGCTGAGCGGCGACAAGGTGATCGGCACGCCCGGGGGCGCGTCGAACGACGTGTTCATCCCCTTCGACGACGATCCGATGTGGCAGCAGATCACTACGCCCTCGTCGTTGCACGCGGAGAACAGCGGGTCCCAGAAACCTGAGTGCATCGACGGCACGCCCAGAGCCGCCGGGTTCTCCGAGAAGGTGATCGCCCGCACTCCTTTGGCCGCCAACCGGCGGACCTCTGCCGCGGCCAGGTCGGCGTCCCACAGCGGCACCATCCCGCAGGGGATGAATCGGTCGGGGTGGGCTCCGCACCACTCGTCGACATGCCAATCGTTGTAGGCCTGGATCATGATCAGATTGACGTCGCGATCCGGGCCCTCGCTCAGCACCTGGCCGGCGAACCCGGTCCAGTTCGGGAAGTTGAGCCCGGCGAGTTGACCCCCCGCAGACATGTCTCGGACACGCTCGTCGACGTCGTAACATCCGGGGCGCATCTCGTCGTAGCGGCTGGGGTTGATGTTGAACATTGAAGGCGGCTTGCCCGCCACCGCATTCAATCCCAGATTGCGTCCCATGGCCTCGCCGTACCACCACTGCTGATGGCCGTTCTCGTCTGTTTCGACCCGCGGCGCCCGGTCCTTGTACGCGGCGGGCACATGGGCGTCGAACATGTCGGCCGGTTCGCAGATGTGATCGTCGACGCTTATGAGGATCATGTCTGATGCTTTCACGGCGCCCTCCTCGGGCTGCTGATTTTAGGATCGATTTCAGGCCGATCTCAGAATCGCGCCTTGGGAGTTGAAGAAGAAACCCCCGGGGGTCACCAGTGCGACCTCGGCGCTTTCGACCTGGCGAGCACCGGCTTGGCCGCGCAACTGCGCGACCGCCTCGCGCAGATGGCCCGTTCCCCGCGTGGCTCCTTCGGACAATGATCCGCCGTGGGTGTTGACGGCGATTCGACCGTCTATCTCGATTCGTTGGCGCTCCTCGTTCCAGTGCTCGGCCAAGTAGCCTTCGGCGCCGCCCATTTCACAGAATCCGCAGTTCTCGAGCCAGCTCAAAGCGATGATCGTGAATCCGTCGTAGGGGAAGAACACGTCGACGTCGTCGAGCCATATGTCCGACCTCGCCTTGAGATGGTCGACCACAACATGCTGGCCGTGGCGTCTCAGGCTGGGCAGTTGGTCTTCGGTGTTCTCGCCGACCACCCCTGTCGTCGCCGCGTGGATGAGCACGGGCGGTTGTGGGAGCTGTTTGGCGCGTTGCGCGGTGGTCACGACGAAAGCGTCCGCCCCGTCGGCGGGATAGTCCATGTCGAACATGTTCAGCGGCGTGCGGATCATGCGACCGGCGCGGTACTCGTCGAACGACAGGGGTTTGCGCATAGCGGCTAGCTCGTTGGCTGCTGCGTTGCTCCGCGAATTGATCGCGATTCGTGCGAACGGATCCTTGGAAGCTCCGAACTCGTGCATGTACCGGCCCGCCCAGGCGGCGTATGCATTGGCGTTTGCGGCATCTTCGGGAATGGGGCGGATGGTGCTGCGGGCGCCGCGTCGCCAGGGATCGGCAGCGGCTCGCCGCGAGTTCCACGACGACATCATCACCGGCGTGACGATCAGCACATGATCTGCTGCGCCTGCGAACACCGCCTGGGCTGCGTCGAGCAGGGAGAACATGATCAACGGGGCAGGGCGGCTGTGGTGCGACACCTCAGCAAGCCCCAGCGAGGAAACCAGAAACGGCGCGCCGGCGGCCCCGGCTTCAGATGTGGCGACGACGCCGTCGATGTCAGCGGCGGTGAGCCCTGCGTCGCGGATTGCCTTTGTGGACGCCTCCAAAGCAAGATCCAACGGTGACCGGTCGCCCCTGCTGAAACCGGTCGAGCCGATCCCGACGATTGCGATCTGGTCTTTCATCGGCGATCTGGCCATCAGCGTCGGCCCCGTTGGCCCGGTTGGCTCTGCTGGTCTGGCCGGTTCTGCTGGCCCGGTTGGCTCTTCTGGTCTGGCCGGTTCTGTTGGTTCGGCCGGTTCTGTTGGTTCGGCCGGCTCGGTTCGTTCGGCCGGCTCGGTTCGTGTGAACTGGGCCGGAAAGACACGATCGGCGTTCCCGCTCTATACAGGTATTCGAGTTCGACCGCGTCGCCGATGCCCGGCCCGTCGGAATCAAGGTCGTCGAATCCGTGAATCGTCCCGGTGATACGCAGGTGATCTTGTTCTTCGAGTTCCACGACTGCCACGGGATGACCGCCGGTTTCGTAGTCGACGCCGTCAGCCGGTGGACCGGTATGGAGGTGCATCAGGAGGTGAATCGTGCCCCGGCCGCTGACCGGTGTCGGCTCCACGTCGAAGGACCAGCAACTTGGGCACATCGGTCGCGGCGGCTGGTGATAGCGGCCGCAGTCCGAGCAGCGATTGATCAACAACTGACCGGCGAGTCTGCCGCGGAATTGAGCGGCGTTGTCGCGGTACAGGCCATGCCCGGCGAACAGCTCAAGGAGTTCTGCGTCGCTCATATCGCTCTGGGAGGACTCGTTGCGTTCGGCTTGGGTGGAATCGGCCACGGCGTGACATTATCCGCTCATGACAAACACGCGGATGACCGACAATCCCACACCCCAGGCCACTGCTGCGCTCGACGATCTGATCTCAGCACTCGCCGAGATCCGTGACGGCTACGTTCTCGACTCTGCCCGATGGGTGGAGCCGCTCGAGCAGGTCGAGGCGTTCCGCTATGTGGGGCAGATGCTCTCCGCCATGTCGGAGCTGTACTGGGAGGCGCAGCCCGAACACCCGCGATTTGTTGGAATCGTCGATCCAGGGCGCAAACTCCAGGGCGACAACCCCGATGCCATTTATCACTATGCGCGTATCGACGGTTCCAGAAAATACCGTGTGAGCGGACGCATTCAGAAGGAGTGCTACACGTCGTTCACGCTGCACGCAGCCGCTGAGGACGGCGGTATGGCCGGACCGCTTCGGGGCGACGTCAACGACCGCGACTTGACCGTTGCCGAGGACGGTGCTTACAGCCTGACCCTCAGCGCCGAGGAGGCCGATGCCGAGGGCGGGGACTGGCTGAAGCTGGAACCCGACACGATCGTCGTAGTCGTGCGAGGCTATTTCCAGTTGCCGTTGTCGGCACAGAACGACAGTCAGGTCCATGTGGACATCGATATCGAATGCCTCGATGCGGACTCGCCCCCGCCGCCGCTGAGCGATGACTTCATCGCCGAACGAATGCACGAGGGAATCGCCTTTCTGCGTCAGGTGACTGTCGGGCAGGGTTCCTTCGGCGGTGGTTCGGGCGTGCCGTTCGTGTCCGATGCTCCCAACGAGCTCCCCGCTCCGTTCAGCTTCCGCGATTCGGGATTGCCTGTGCCCGGGGCGGCCGACATCCATTACGCCATGACCCGTTGGGAGCTCGAACCTGGTCAAGCCCTGGTTATGCGCGGCACGCTTCCGCGGGGGCCTTTCGTGAACGTGATGCTCTGGAACGCCCACATGCAGACGCTGGAATATCGCAACCGGAACTCGTCGCTCAATGCCGAGCAGATCAGCTACAACGACGACGGCAGTTTCGAGATCTGGGTGTGCGCCGAAGATCCCGGCCATCCCAACTGGCTCGATACCGACTCTCACCAGCGGGGTTCCATCTTCTGGCGCTACCTGCTCCCCGAGTCCGACCCCGACCTGGTCGCCACCGAGGTAGTCACCCTCTAACCGGCCATTCTTCCCAGTCGCCCTCCGGGTTGCTTCCCGCCTCTGGGCTGCGTTTCGTTTCTTTGGGCGGCTTCTAGACAGCCTTGCTCGTTTCGGTGCCTGGTGTCGCGGTTCGCTCTCCAGCCAGCCCCGCTCGATTCAAATCCCGGTGCCGCGTTGGTGGCCTGGGTTCGTGCCGGCATCGGAATGTCGATGGGTGGTTTGAGATGGTATTTGTGGGTTTTCGGTCTTGATGGACAGTCCAGCCCTCCTCGTGGATCTTGTGACTGTATTGATGGCATAATGCATGCATGTCGGTACAGATCACCATTCGAGGCGTGCGCGAGGAAGTCCGTGACGCACTGGCCGCAAAAGCCGCCATGAAGCGACAATCCATGCAGGAGTTCCTCAGCGGTGAACTGGAACGCATCGCTGCGAAGCCCTCCCTGGAGAACTTGTTCGAAGAGGTTCGACACCGCAAAGAAGCCGCAGGAACTCGGGTCTCGTCTTCGGAGATCCTTGCGGCACGCGATGCGGACCGAGTGTGAACGCTGTCGTGGACGCCTCGGTGCTTGTGGCGGCCTTGGTCGACGCGAGTCCTGAAGGCCGATGGGCAGAATCAGTTGCCTCGGAGGGTCCATTGACTGCGCCAGAACTGGCTCTGGTCGAAGCCACCAACATTCTTCGTCGCCTTGAGCTCTCTGGCCAGGTGTCGCCAATGGAAACCAAAGCAGCGCAACGCGACCTGCTCCGGTTGGACATCGAGCTCTGCCCGTTCGCTCCGTTCTCTGATCGGGTGTGGGAATTGCGTGCCAATTTGACCAGCTACGACGCCTGGTATGTGGCATTGGCCGAAGCGTTCGACTACCCGCTGCTGACCCTCGACCGCAAGCTGAGCAAAGCCGGCGGAACCCGCTGCCCCGTGATCACCCCTCCGGTCCTCGACAGCTAGTCTCCCCGGCACCTATCCATGCTTGTCGCTATTCGCGAGAGCCGATCTCGGTGTTGATCCAGGTCAGCATGAACGTCGTTTTGCCGGGCCCCGCTATTCGCGAGAGCCGATCTCGGTGTTGATCCAAGCGATGAGCTGTGCTTGGTTGCGGGTCTGGGTCAGGATGTCCCCAGGGCCGCTGAAGTGGAATACGAAACCTTCGCCCGACTTCATCGACTGGATCGAGCGGCCTTCCACGGCCCGGCGCAACTCGTAGCTGACGGTGTCGGGAAATGCCAGCATGTGGCTGGTGTCCACCACCACTGTTTCGCCGGCAGCAAGCGAGATCACGTCGATCGCTCCATAGGAGGCAACTAACAAGCTGCCGGTGCCCTCGGCGTGGGCCATGAACCCTCCTTCACCGCCGAACATCGACTTGAATCCACCCCACTTGGTGTCCATCACCACCGAGGCGTCAGAGGCCAGCCAATTGCCTCGCTCGATAATCCACGCTTGGGAACCGTCGAGTTCGATCACCCGGAGATCGCCGGGCAGCTTGGCGGCCACATCCACCCAGCCGCCCGCTGCCGGGGCGGTGTAGGTGGAAACGAACAGCGACTCACCGCCCAACACACTGCGCTTGAGCCCCTTGAGCATGCCGCCTTCCACCTTGGCCTCGAGCGACATCCCTGAAGAATGGGCCGACATGGCGCCAGCCTCGACTTTGACCTGCTCACCACCCCCGAGCGTGCACCTGGCGACGGCAAAACTGGGAGCGTGACGAATATCTACCTGCATGGCCGTCACCCTATCTGCCGCCACGGCGAATTGGTAGAGGACTGACAGTCCCTGTGGTAGACACTGTGTATGGCAGGTCAGGCGTGCCGTGAGGTTTGGCGGCAGTGTCTTGAGGAGTATTTGGCGGCGTTGCTCGCAGCGAACCGTGCCCCGGGGACGGTCTCGGATACCAAGAGCATTGTGTCGCGTTGGATCGATTATGCGTTGTGGGCCGGGCGGAGCCCGGAGGTGTTCGATGAGGATCTGTTCGAGACGTTCGTGGGTCCTTTGGATCTCTCGGAGAATTCTCGCAGGAGCTATACATCCCATATCCGAAGGTGGTGCAAGTGGCGGCAGTCAGGTGGTGAGGTCCGCAGCCCTCGCGGGCGCGTGGCGAGAAGTGGGCACCGACGACCGGTCGGCGACCGTGTGAGTCCTGACAGTGGCGATGTTCATGAGGTTTGGCGGCAGTGTCTTGAGGAGTATTTGGCGGCGTTGCGCGCAGCGAACCGTGCCCCGGGGACGGTCTCGGATACCAAGAGCATTGTGTCGCGTTGGATCGATTATGCGTTGTGGGCCGGGCGGAGCCCGGAGGTGTTCGATGAGGATCTGTTCGAGACGTTCGTGGGTCCTTTGGATCTCTCGGAGAATTCTCGCAGGAGCTATACGTCCCATATCCGAGGGTGGTGCAAGTGGCGGCAGTCAGGTCGGCCGGACAGCACCGATGGTCCGCGACACTCCGCTCCGCGCCCCTCACAGCGCCCGCCACCTCGCCGGGTCTTTCGCGTGCGGAGGCGGTACAAGAACTGACAGTCCGAAAGTCGGGCCCTGAACTCAGCAAACAGGACCCCGCGCCCAGTTCTCACTCCCAAAGGTTCGCCCAGCTACTCTCATCTGAGCTATCAATCGGCTTGTTCAATGACAACCCAACAGCGAGGACTCCCGCCCATGAGCGTTTCCAGCAACCCCGATCAAACTCAGCTTTGGCAGAAACGTCTAGAGGAATATCTGAACGGTTTGGGAGATCGCGGTCTTTCGAACAGCCTGATTGATGAGACTAGTTCGGTTCTCAAAGACTGGATCGGCTATACGTTGTCTCGGGGTACGGATCCCGCAACGTTCGACCAAGCTCGAGTGGATCATCAACTGGATGACCGAAATCCAAACCTTGCGGAGGGCTCACTCCGGTCCTATACAGGCCACATCAGACGCTGGTGTGAGCATTGGCAGACCCAGGATACGAGATCAGGCCAATGGCACGCGCCTGAGAGTCCGAACCGGCGACACCAACACAATGACGAAAGCGAGTATTGGGAAGAGCGCTTGGAGGAGTACTTCGAGCAACTGCGCGATCAGGGCTATGAAGAACCCACGATCAATACCAAGAGGTTCATTCTCCGGCGCTGGATCAGCCAAGCATTAGCGCGGAGCGCCGATCCTGGAGAATTTGACCAAACTCAAGCGAGACATAATCTGCTTGAGCAGGGTCCGGATCTGTCCGAGGACTCCCTCAAGGGCTACCTTGGCCACATCCGTCGATGGTGCGAGTACCTCGAGTCACTCCAGGATGACGAAACCGAGCTTTGGGGAGAACGCTTGGAAGAATACCTCGAACACTTGCGCTCCCGTGGACGTTCGCCGGGCTCAATCAACAGCATCGGAACTGTTGTTCACCGCTGGATTGAGCACGCGTTGAAGCACGACAAGAACCCTGAGGTGCTGGACCCGGCCCTGGTTGAACGGCATCTGTACGATCAGGATGTTCTTGAAGAATCACTGAGGAATAGCCATTCCTCGATAATCGGGCAGTGGTGCGAGTACCGGCAGTCGCGGGCCGAAGCGCCGAGAACCTGGCTTGTGCGTGCGGGCCCAAACGGTGAGATGGAACGGCACAATCTCAACCACAGCGTAATCACTCTCGGATGGGATCTGGACTTGACCATGGATCTCGAGATGTTTGCTAGCCGTCAAGAACTCGGCGAACTCATGAACGAGTTAGGCCTTACCCATTGGGGGACTAGTGCACGAGACCAGATCTGGAGGTTTGGCAGAGAAATGCAGGTTGACGACTTTGTCGTCATGCCGCAGAAGCGACCTGAACTCGACTCTCGGCGAGTTGCGATTGGGCGCGTTCAGGGCCCCTACGAGCACGACCCTTCGTTCGGGGACGGGTTGAGCCGACGCAGAGCAGTTGAGTGGCTCCAGACTGGCATTTCTAGAGAAGTCCTTGCGGCGGATTTGAACTCCATGTTGAACGGCCCGCAGACCATATACGGATTGCGTAAGCGTGACGCACCGTATCGGATCCAATATCTGGCGGAGCACGGTATCGATCCCGGTGACCGCAATCCCAGCGTCAAGCAAGACCCGCCGAGTGTTGACGAGCTTGAGATGGAAGACCGTTTGGCAGATGCCGCGGAGAGGCTGTACTGCAAGTGGGAGTATCTCGAGGAACTCGTTGGTCTGCTCAAAGACAAGGGGCAGATCATCCTCTATGGTCCGCCTGGGACCGGCAAGACCTACCTGGCGCAGACTCTGGCCGAAGCGTTGGCGCCCGAGGACGAGACGCGGAGCCTGGTGCAGTTCCATCCGGCGTACTCCTATGAGGACTTCTTCGAGGGCTACCGCCCGGTCACCGACGACGACAATCAGATGACCTACGAACTGACGCCGGGACCGCTTGCGAGGCTGGCTGAACATGCGGCGGACCATCCCGATCAGCACGTCATGGTGATCGACGAGATCAACCGGGCAAACCTTCCCAGAGTGCTCGGCGAGCTGCTCTACCTGCTCGAATACCGGGACAAGTCGATAGCGGTGATGCACAGACCCGACGACAGCTTCAAACTGCCGAAGAACATCTGGTTCATCGGCACGATGAACACCGCCGACCGCTCGATCGCGCTCATCGACGCGGCCATGCGCAGGCGGTTCCATTTCGTGCCCTTCTTCCCCGAGCGAGAACCGACAGCGAGCCTGCTGCGAAAGTGGACCTACAAAAACGCGCCCGACCAAGCTTGGGTACCTGCCCTGGTATCCGCAGTCAATAGCGAACTCGAAAGAGAGCTTGGCGGGGATCACCTGCAGCTGGGGCCAAGCCATTTCATGAAGCCCGGCCTCAACGAGGGAGGCTTCGAGCGCGTCTGGGAATACAACATTGAACCCTTCATCGAGGACCAACTCTTCGGCCGGACCGACAAGATCAAGCAATTCCGCCTAGACGCTGTGCTAGGGCGACACGGTCGTGGTGAGACCGCGCGCGAAGCCGACCTGACCGAAGATTCAAAACCGACGAGAACGTTTGAACAGATCGAGTCGCTGGGTCCAGACGGCGGTGAGTCAACAGCGGGCGGCGAGTAGAGACACGACGAGATGTCGGTTGTCGCGAGTGTGCTTGAGGAGTCGGAGATCGCTCACCGGATGCCCGCGGTCGATGAGCCGCGGGTCGATGATCCGCCGGTCGAATTGGAGCCGGTCACACTGGTGGAGTGGGAGACGCGGCGGATCGAGCTGAGCGAATCACTGGCGCGACGGCTCAGGGACCTGCCCTGGTTGTCGGTGCAGCCCGATTCTGGAGCCGGGTATTGGAAAATCACCGCGAAGCAGTTCGTCGGGGGGTTCACGATAGACGGGCTGCGGGTCATGGTGAGGCCCAAGATCAACCTGGAGAACCTGTTTCTGCTGCTGGAAGTCGGTCTGCCAGAAGAAGCCCGGCAGCCGGGGGCGATCGACTACGCAGAGACCGACGATCTGTTATCGGAGTTGATCTCGTTCTTCGCGCGCAGGGCAGAAACGACGCTGGCCCGAGGGCACTACCACTCGTACCGTCACGAAGAAGAAGACCTGCTGGCGTTGCGCGGGCGGCTCGACTTCACGCGCCAGTTCCGCAGGGGTGGACTCCTGGTTCCGATGGCCTGCTCCTATGACGACTTCACGGCCGACGTTGCCGAGAACCGCTATCTCAAGGCGGCGATGCGACGAGCGATACGGGTCGCCGGGGTGAAGCCCGTAGACCGACGTCGAATCATGCGTCTGCTAGTTGCCTTGGAAGACGTGGCCGACGTGCCGACCGACGCGGACGATCTAGAACGCATCACCTTCACTCGGCTCAACGACCACTACCTGCATGCGATGCATCTTGCCCGCCTGATCCTGGCCAACCTCACGCTGCAGGACCAGCACGGTGACACAACGGCCTCGGCGTTCATGCTGGACATGAACAAACTCTTCGAGAGGTTTGTCACAGAACGTCTGCGACAGGAACTGAGCGGTCGTCTGGAGGTTGAGGGGCAGAAGTCCAGCACGCTGGACACAGATGGAAACGTGAGGATCAAACCGGATCTGCTGCTCAGCCGGGACGGTACAAGCGTCGGGGTCGCCGACATCAAGTACAAACTCCGCGAAGCTTACGAGTCCGCCGCGGCGGAGGATGCCGGCTCAGGAATCTGGGCGACCCATGCCGACTACTATCAGTTATTGGCTTACACGACGGCACTCGACCACCGTTGCGGCACGCTGATCTACTGTGTCGATGCCAACGAAACGGGCGACGGCGATGCAGCGGACCGTTCCGACTCCTCGCCCGCGCGCCTGGCAAAGTCCAGCATCGAAGTCAGGAACGTGGGGACACGACTCCATGCCGTAGGCATCGACTTGTCCGGCAGCCCGCAAAGCATACGAGATCAGATCACAGCCCTCGCCGACCATCTCGTCGGCTACTCGACCTAGCCCGAAACCACCACCGTCGAAGCAGCCGCCCTCCGAGATCAACCGGGCCGCGGCTCCGGGTCACTCGGGCCGTCGGTGGGAGGAATGCCGATGCCCAGGTGTCCTTCGATACGGGCAAGTCGCTGGCCGTTCTGCGTGACGGCGTCGCGGAGTTTGTCATGGTCCTCGCGAAGCGACTTGAACCCGTCGTTGAACTCTTTGCGCAGCGATCCCATGCCTTCGCGAAATTCTGAACGGAGTTGAGTGGTGCCGCGTTGTTGGTGCCAGATGATTCCCATGGCTGCCACCACGACGGTGACGAGTTGCACGATCGTGTCCGCTTCCATGGCGTCGATCTACTCCGGTACGGGGTCGCTTGGGTCGTCGGTGGAAGGAATGCCGATGCCCAAGTGTCCCTCGATGCGGGCGAGTCGCTGCCCGTTCTGGGCGACGGCGTCGCGGAGCTTGTCGTGGTCGTCGCGCAGCACTTTGAAGTCTTCGCGGAGTTCGCGGTTCGCGGTATTGAAGTCTTCGCGGAGTTGCCGGTTGTCTTCGCGGAACTCCGTCCGGAGTTGGTTGGTGCTGTGTTGTTGGTGCCAGACGATTCCCATGGCTGTCACCACGATGGTGACGAGTTACACGATGGCGTCCGCTTCCATGTCTGAACCCTAATCCAGTTCAAGATCAATGTGCAATGGAAAATAATGAAAGTTCTTCCCGGCACGCTGAGTCCGTATGAATTCACATGCACCCGGACGTCTGAGCCGGCACTCGGATACGCGTGCGCGTCGCTCGGTTGTAGAGTCGTGGCCGTGAACGGCCTGGGACGTGTGCTCGGCACCGATGATGCTACGCCACTGGAGTTCTGGGTAGCACTGGCCCCCGAACATCACCTGCAGCTCGACGATGTCGTCGCCATCGACCGCGAGTTGCCGAACGGCGACAAGATAAAGCTGTACGGAATCGTCAGCCAGGTTCGAGCCCGACACGAGGGCGCTCGCTTCGACAGCGACGTGTTCTTGATTTCGGACGGAATCCTGCCGGCGGAGGTGACGGAGGCAGCTCTGGTGCAGGTGACCCGCGTAGTGCCCGAGACGTTCGTTCCGCCGCTTCCAGGAACTGAGGTGCGGCGGGCGGTCGACGCTGAACGGGACGCAGCGCTCGATTTTGACGAGGTCGAACGCCGATTGCCCGCCGGGCTGAGCCGCGACGAAGATCCGATCTGCCTCGATCTCGACTTCATCGACGGCACCAAAGGCGCGCACATCAACATCAGCGGGATCTCCGGCGTCGCCACCAAGACCAGCTACGCGACGTTCCTTTTGTATTCGTTGTTCAACTCCGGGGTTCTCGGCGCCGCAGCCGCGCACACCAAAGGCCTGATATTCAATGTCAAAGGCGAGGACCTGCTGTTCTTGGACCACCTCAACACCCGCCTCGATGAAGCTCAACGCGCCCGCTACGGAGCGCTCGGGCTGCAAGCCGCGCCGTTCCGCTCGGTCGGCGTCCTAGCCCCGCCCCGGCAAGGCGACCCCAACGCCACACCCGCCACTGGGGCTCGAACTACCGGGGTGCGCCCATATTTCTGGACAATCGCCGACTTCTGCAGCCGGCGTCTGCTGCCGTTCCTGTTCGCCGACGCCGAAGACGAACGACAGCACTACACCATCGTCGTGCAGTCGGTCACCGAACGGTTGGCGCAGTGCGCCCACGACTCCGACACCTCGGCCGGAACGGTGCAAATCGAACGCAAGACGATACGGACCTTCCGTCAGTTGGCGGAGGTGATCGAGTCGATACTCATCCCCGACGACCCGGATCAGCCGGTGGACCCGCGCTGGTCGGGCCGTGCCATCGGCAGCGGCACCATCAACGCCTTCATTAGACGCCTGAACGCCTCAGTTCGCCATGTCGAGCATCTCATCCGCGCCGACTTCGACGATGCGCCCGCACACTCGATCGATCTCGACTCCCAGCAGTTGACGGTCATCGACATCCACCTGCTGCATGACCGGGCCAAACGCTTCGTAGTCGGAGTGGTGCTGCGTCAGGCCTTCGAAGACAAGGAACGCAGCGGCACATCTGAACCGTTGCAGTTCATCGTTTTGGACGAGCTCAACAAGTACGCCCCGCGCGACAACAGCAGCCCCATCAAGGAGATTCTGCTGGACGTGGCCGAACGGGGTCGCAGCCTGGGAATCATCCTGATCGGAGCGCAACAGACCGCCAGCGAGGTCGAGCGCCGGGTCGTGGCCAACAGCGCTGTGCGCGTGGTGGGCCGGCTCGACAGCGGCGAGGCGGGGCGCGAGCAGTACGGGTTCCTGCCCGCGGTGCAGCGCCAACGGGCCACGATCCTCAAACCCGGATCGATGTTCGTGGCCCAGCCGCGGCTCCCGGTTCCGCTGCTGGTGGAGTTCCCGTTCCCGGCTTGGGCCACCCGCTCCGCCGAAGCAGACCTGTCACAGGCGCCCGCAGGCCGGCAATCGAACCAACCAGCCGATCCGTTCGAAGGCCTTTCGTGATCGCTGAACGAGGCAAGTGGAGGCAGGAAGAATGAAACTGCTCCACACCAGCGACTGGCACGTGGGAAAGACCATCCGCGGCCACAGTCGAGCGCCTGAGCATTCGGCGGTGTTCGACGAGATCGTGTCGCTCACCGGAGAGCACTCGGTCGACCTGGTGATCGTGGCGGGCGACTTGTTCGAGACGGCGAGTCCTTCAGCGGAAGCTGAATCGCTCGTCTATCGGACCCTGTTGCGACTGCTCGATACTGGGGCACATGTGGCGGTGATCTCCGGCAACCACGACAACGCTCGCCGCCTGCACGCAGTAGCCCCCGTGTTCGAAGCACTGGGGCGGATACATCTCGTGACCGAGCCCACCCGCCCCGACGACGGCGGGGTTGTCCGGCTCTCGATGCGGGCCGGCGAGGAGGTGCGGTTGGCGATGCTGCCGTTCGTCTCCCAACGCGGCGTGGTCCGGGCCAAGGACCTGATGGAGGCCGCCACATACGAGAACACCCAGGCCTACGCAGAACGGATGCGTCTGCTGATCGAGGCACTGACGGCCGGCTTCGGCGCCGACACGGTCAACATCCTGGCGGCACACGCCTTCGTCTACGGCGGACAGCTCGGAGGCGGGGAACGAACAGCTCATTTCATCGACGACTATGCGATCAGCGCTCAGTCGTTCCCGGTGGAGGCGGGCTATGTGGCACTCGGGCATGTGCATCGCCCTCAGAAGATCGCGGGAGCGGCCCCGATCCACTATTGCGGGTCGCCTCTACAACTCGATTTCGGAGAAGAAGACCAGGCGAAACAAGTCAACCTGGTTGAGATCGAGCCGGGGATTCCGCCCGCGGTCACGCCCCTGCTGCTGAACGCAGGACGGGCGCTGAGGACCCTGCGAGGCACCATGGCCGAGTTGACTGCTCTACTCGAAGATGGAACGGTCGACAATGAAGCCTGGCTGCGGGTGATGGTGGACGAACCGCGCCGCGCGGGTCTGGCCGACGAAGTGCGGGACCTTCTCGGTGAACGAGTGGTGGACGTCCGCATGGACGCGCCCGCCTTGCAACGCAAGTCGAGGCAGAGCCGCAGGGGACGTGCGCCGACTGAGTTGTTCGCAGAGTTCCTCGTCGAGAGGAATATCGAAGATCCCCTGGTCAGCGCCATGTTCGCCGAGTTGCTCGAGGCTGAACTGGAGACGGTGCGCGAATCGGTGCAGGAGTCGGTGCCGTGAGGCCCTTGCGCTTGGAGATGAAGGGCTTCGGAGCGTTCCGCGAAGAGACGGTCGTGGACTTCGGAGACGTGGAACTGGCGGCTTTCGTTGGCGCCACGGGTTCTGGCAAGTCCACGATCATCGACGGCATCACCTTCGCTTTGTTCGGGGTGGTAACCCGCTACGACGATCGCCGTGCCGTGGCCCCCGCCATCAACCAGATGGTCTCTGAGGCTCGGGTGCTGTTCGAGTTTGAAGTGGACTCCGAGCGGTACACCGCTGTGCGAGTGGCGCGGCGCACCGACAACGGCGCCACCACCAAGGAAGCACGGCTGGAGCACGGCGACGAGGTCCTGGCAGGCAGAGCCGGCGAGATGGAACAAGCCGTCGAGCAGATACTTGGGCTCGACTTCGACCGTTTCACCAAGACCGTGGTCCTTCCCCAGGGCCGTTTTGCTGCCTTCCTGCATGACAAGCCCAAAGACCGCCAGGATCTCCTGCGCCAGCTGCTCGACCTGGGCATATACGAACGAATGGGCGTACAGGCCCGGCAACGAGCCAAGACCGCTCGCGTCAGGTTGGAGGAACTTGAACCGCAGCTCGCAGCCGAAGTGCCCAGCGAGGAACAGCTCGCAGTATTGGCTGAGGCGCTCGGGGCGGTGACCGAGGCTCAGACGGAGTTGGACGGTCTGTTGAACGAACTCGATCAACGCAACGAAGCTGTTGTTGCCGCCTGTGAGGAAGCTGAAGGATTGGGGGTCCTGCTGCTTGCCGCGACCGGCGTGACTGTCCCCGAACCGGTGGAGAAGTTGGGTGACGACCTGAAGCAGGCGCAGCACGCCGCCGCGTCAGCGGCGTCAGCCCGTGCTGAGGCCGCGAGAAAAGCCCGCGGGGCAGAACAGGCAGAAAAAGAAGGCCCGAATATGGAGGCCTGTCGCTTGTTGCTCGGGCAGCAGGGAGATTTGGCGGACTTGACGCAGAAACTCGCGAAACTCGACGAAGAATGCGATATCGCAGAGACGCGCCATCGTGAGGCCGCGGAACGGGCCGACGAGATCAGGAATCGTCTGGAACTCGCAAAAGCGGCAGTCACTGAAGCAGGCGCCGATGCGGACGCTGCCCAGAAAGCCGCCGACGAGGGACCCGACTCAGCGAAACTCGGCCGCTGGCGTGAACAACGATCAGAGCTGACCCGTCTGAACGAGCGGTTGGAAACGGCCAATGAGACGCTGACGACCGAACAGGAGCACGAGGCCGAGGCGCGAGATGCGTTTGAACAGGCTCGAGGCGACCTTCACAGAGTCGGAGAACGTCTCGACCAGGCCCGAGCTATCAAGCAAGCCGAGGGCTTGGTCGCCCAGTTGGCCGAAGGCGAACCATGCCCGGTGTGCCGTCAACCAGTACACGAACTCCCTGATCACGACCTAGACGCCGAACTGGTCGAATTCCAGCGTGTGCATGCCGAAGCAGAGACTCTCAAGCGCGAGCACGAAGAGGTTCTTGACAAGGCCCGCACGGCTCTCGCCAATGCCGAAGCCGCGGTCGAATCAGCAGCAAAACGGTGTGCCGAACTGTTCGAAGCGCTCGCCGATGCCCCCGACGACACAGAACTCGACCGTCTCACGGCGCTGGCCGACGACTACGCAGAAGCAGTGACCGCAACTCAAGCGAAATTGGACGCAACCCGACAAGCAGAAACCGACCTGCGTGACGGGGATGAAACGAAGAAGGCTCTCAGAGCCGAGCAAGAAGCGCAGGTTCACCTGACACGCACGACCACTCAGCGCGACGCCATTCGTTCCGAACGCGATCAACTGGCTGAACGACTTGCCGACGAACCCGACGAGGAGGCTCTCCACGCCGACATCGCTCGGGCTGAACAACTCGCTGAGACCTGCCAAGAAGCTCGAAACGCGGAGACAGAGGCCCAAGAGGCTGAACAAACAGCGGTCAAAGTCCGCGAAGAACTCACCGAAGCCGAACTACAGGCCCGCCAGGAGTTCGCCAAAACCCGCGACGGTTTCGCCGCTCTGAAACCCCCGACCCCCGAAGCGTCGTTGATTGAGGATTGGCGGGCACTGGTCGCCTGGGCAGCAGAACTAGCGGCTGCACTCCCCGGTGAACTCGACAAGGCCAACGATCAGGTCACAACGGCCGAGACCCAATTGACCCAACACGCCGAAACGGCCCGAGCGGTATGCACACCCCACTTCGACCCCGGCGATGACCCGAAGCGCTGGCGAACCGAAATGGCGACCGCGGCGGAACGGGCGAAGGGCGACCATCAGCGCGCCAGCGACCAGCGCCTGAAAATGGCGGACTTGGAGACCCGAGTTGAAGGTCTGCGCACAGAAGAACGCGTGGCGAGCGAACTGGGCCGACTGCTCCGCACCGACAGATTCGAGAAATGGCTGCTGGAGGATGCCATCGGCGATCTGATGACTCGTGCCGGCGAGCGGCTGCTTCAGTTGTCCAACGGGCAGTATTCGTTCGACGCGGACGGCGCCGAGTTCGATATCTGCGACCACCACAACGCCGACCAGATTCGCGCAGCGAAAACCCTCTCCGGTGGAGAGACATTCCTGGCCAGCCTCGCCTTGGCCCTGGCGCTCAGCGACAGCCACGCGGAGATGGCCCCCGAGGGCGCTCCGGGCCTGGACTCGCTGTTCCTCGACGAAGGATTCGGCACTCTTGACCCAGAGACTCTCGATGTGACGGCTGCCGCTATCGAAGAACTCGGCGCCTCGGGCCGGATGGTCGCCATCGTCACCCACATCCGCGAACTCGCTGAACGCATGCCCATCCGTTTCGAGGTCGTCAAATCCCCCACAACCTCCACGGTCACCCGGGTGACGGTGTAAGCGACTGTCAAGGCCGGGAATCGCCAGATCCAAGGGCGGGTAGACAGTCCTGACAAGTAGCTCTATCGTTGCGCTCCTGCGGGGAATCCAGTACTGAACTCGTGCGAAATCGGTGCGGACGAAAGGTGTCGGGGCTGGCTGGTATAGTCGCAGCCGTGTCTCTGAGTTGTTCCTTGCGACTTTCGGCTACGACAAGTCAGATCTCGAAGTCCTGTTCGAATAGCGTTCAGAGCCGGACCTCTGTGCGCTGGGGGATGTCGGTGCGTGTGGTGATGCAATCGTGACGAAACGAGTCTCCGAACTCGCCACGGAATCGTTCGTTGACGAGTTCTGCTGACTTTGGCGACAGGTCTATGCCGACCCATTGCCGGTTTAGTTTCTCTGCGGCGACACAGGCGGTCGCACAACCCGCGAACGGATCCAGCACGACATCGTTCTCGTTGCTGCTCGCGGTGATGATCCGCTGCAGGAGCTTCAGCGGTTTCTGTGTCGGATAGCCGGATCGCTCCGATCCAGTCGTCGAGATGATGCCGATGTCCGCCCACCAGTCTTGGAGCATCTTCCCTTCGGGGTGAAACCCGGATCGTCCGTCGACGTCCTGGGTTGCATATGGCACGCGGATCACGTTGTGGACATGGTCACGACTCCGTCCATAGAGCAGCAGCACGTCGTGCTTGCGGGCGAAGTGCCTCTTGCTCGCACCACCGGACGAATAACACCAGACGATCTCGTTGCGGAACTGTTCACGCCCGAAAAGTGCGTCCATCAACTGCTTCAAATAGTGGCTGGCAGTCGGGTCGCAATGCAGATAGACGCTGCCCGTGGGCGCCAAGACACGTCGCATCTCCAGCAGCCGTACCGCCATCATTGTCAGATACGACTGCATCCCCGCGGAGTGCGTCATTCCAGCGCCCGACAGCAGGTGGACGACAGTCGGATCCGACTCAGCAAGATCATCCGCCCATGATGCGTCGAGATCAGAAGGAGTCCAGACGTCTTTGAAGCCTGCGCCGGCCGCGGGGCTGTCGGGCGGAGCAAGATAGTTCCGGTTGGAGTTGAAGGGAGGATCCGCGTAGACCAGATCCACACACTCGCTGTTGAGCCCACGCAGGATGTCGAGATTGTCGCCAGTCCAGATCGTCCGGTTGACGAAGTTAGGCTCCATAGCCCACGATCGTAACAACCGGTGGTCTCGGGGCTTGACCGCATCGGCGAGGAGGGCGCCCTGTGAAGTTCAGTGTTGAGACATGGGCGCCGGAATACGGGATCGGGCTCGACTTGGAGCGGTTGGAGGAATCGACGGACACGGTCGATGTCGAAGCCGAGGTCGAAGCAGCAGACTGGACCCCGATAACCCCGCCGTCGGCCCAGCTGCCCGAATGTGTCGTGTTCGTTGACGGGGTACGGCGAATCGACGTCCGAATCTGGATCAGCGATGGTGAACTGGTCCGTGCGGGTGTTTGCGCGTCGGTCGCCGCGGGTGCGGTCCGGTGCACCCGAAGCGAAGCACATGTGGTTGATGTTGCCGTGATGAGAGGGGTCTACGCGTCGCCCTCCGAGGCCGCAGGACCGATCGCCACCAGTCACGGCACATACGAGTTCGTTCCTTGCGCAAGCGACGCACCCGACGACGTCTACAACGGGATCCACGAACAGATGACCCGCCTGGAGACCCAGTTCGGGAACGACCACGACGCAGACCTGGTTGTGTTCGACGGTCCTCTACGCGGTCGCATGAACCCCAACGGGGTCGGCTTCGTGAAGACCCAGCACGTTCAGTATCTGCCCGAGTCTCAGCAGGCGGTTCTGCAGAAACTAAAAGCGGGTCAGAGAACGCCCGTGTTCTTGATCGGCGGGCGAGGCTTCACACGCTGGTCCTGGTACCTGCGTTTGCCAGGACCAAAGAGCAGTCCGCACGCGGGCATTGTCCGCTGCGAACTCGCCGGTTCCGGCGCCGCATCCGAAGCAATCAGCAGGGCCGACGGCGTGACCGCGACGCTGCAGCGCTACGCCAGCGAGCCGCACAAGGACACGCGTGCCCCGCAGAACCTGTACCCGATAGCCGGCCTTGAGAACCGACTGCGCCACCGCCTCGGGGACCAGCAGATTCTCGAACGTGCAATGCGCATCGCGGCTTCGACCTGAGATGCAATGCGGGGGCGACTCGGCTGCACTGCTTGGCTACGGTGTGAGTGTGGTGTTCAAGCAAAGATCCTCGAATGAAGCTCAGTAGAAGCACTCGGGCCGACCGAGCCGGTCAAGCCCACGACGATCCGTGTGTTGCTGAACTGACCCGTGCGCTTGGCGCCGACCGGGTCCGTGCTGACGGGGCAACTCGACATCTCGCCAGCGCCGACGCCTCGATGTTCAGCGACGGCGCCGCGGGACCGGTCTGCTTTCCGGACTCCACCGAGCATGTGCAAGCGATCATGGGTGTCGCCGCCAGATTTGACCGGGCAGTCCTTGCGCGAGGCGCCGGGTCCGGCCTCAGCGGCGGGGCCGCTCCGCTCGGCGATCCGATCGTCGTCTCCACGACGCGCATGAATCGTGTTCTCGAGGTTGATGTGGAGGATCGCACCGCCTGGGTGCAGCCGGGCGTGATCAACCTTGACCTGACCAGACAGGTGACGCCTCTGGGCCTGCACTTCGCGCCGGACCCCTCATCGCAGCAGGTCTGCACGATAGGCGGCAACGTCGCCAACAATTCCGGTGGTCCCCACTGTCTTGCATATGGCGTGACCAGCGCACATGTTCTGGCTGTGGAGGTGGTTCTGTCGACTGGCGAAGCGGTTGTGCTCGGAGGGCTCGACGCTGAGCCTTTCGGATATGACCTGCGCGGCGCCTTCGTCGGCTCGGAGGGGATGTTCGGCATCGCCACCAAGATCGCGGTCCGTCTGACGCCCAATCCGGAGAGCGTCAAAACGCTTCTGCTGGCTTTCGACAAGGTGGCTGATGCAGCGGCCACCGTGGGAGCGGTGATCGCATCAGGTTTGGTCCCCGCTGCCGTCGAGATGATGGACAAGCGCTGTGTCGCCGCAGTCGAGGACTTTGTACACGCCGGCTATCCCCGCGAGGCCGCAGCAGTGCTGTTGATCGAGTTAGACGGTCTGCGACGAGGAGTCGAGGCCGACACCGCCAAGGTCGCCGAGATCGGTCGCGCGAATGGCGGGACCGTGCGGGTGGCAGCTGACGAACAGGAGCGTGCGCTGCTCTGGAAGGGGCGCAAGAGTGCCTTCGGGGCTGTGGCGCGGGTGGCCCCCGACTACTACCTCCACGACACCGTGGTGCCCCGTTCCAAGCTCGTCGAAGTACTCGAGGCGGTCTACGAAATCGTCGACCGCCACGACCTCACCGCGGTCAACGTCTTCCACGCGGGCGACGGCAACCTGCATCCGCTGATGGCCTACGACTCACGCGAGCCGGGCGTCAACGAACGCGTGGCCGCCGCCGGACGGGAGATCCTCGAAGTGTCGCTGGCAGTGGGCGGCGTCCTGTCCGGTGAGCATGGCATCGGCGTCGAGAAGCGGGATTTCATGGAATACCAGTTCACGAGAGCGGATCTCGAGGCGCAGGCGTTGCTGCGTCGTTCGTTCGACCCGCACTGCCGCTTGAACCAGGGCAAGGTCCTTCCGTCTGCCCACAGCTGTGCGGACATCGCCTCGCTGTCCGCGTCCAAAGCCGACGGAGTGTGGGGATGATCGCCCCGCCGGTGATCGATGACGCCGCACTGCTGGCGTTTGCCGCTGAGATCGGCTCCACCGGACCGGTCATGGTCCGTGGTGGAGGCACCCGATGGCATGTGGGGGGCGCCCCCCACAGCGACAGCCGCGAGGTGCGAGCACCGACCGGCATCGTCGAGTATCGACCCGAGGAGATGACTGTGTGCGTGCGTGCGGGCACCACAGTCGCCGAACTCCACGCCGTCCTCGCCGAACACGGTCAGCGCACTGCTCTGCCCGACGGGTCCGTGCCAGGCGGATCGCCTGATTCGACAGTCGGCGGAACGATCGCGGTCGGTCGGTCGCCGGTCACCAGGCTGGGCGACGGCCACATCCGCGACGCCGTGCTCCAGTTGCACTATGTGGCTGCCGACGGACAACTCGTGACCGCGGGAGGTCCCACAGTCAAGAATGTGACCGGTTTCGACATGTGCCGCGTTCTGGTCGGCTCGTTGGGCACGTTGGGGTGCATCGGCGATGCGATCCTGCGTACTCGCCCGAAACCCGAGCACGAGCAATGGGCACGACTCGACGACGCAGAACCCGAGGCAGTGCTCAACACGGCGAAGACGGCAACGGCCGTCTTGTGGGACGGATCAGTTGTGTGGGCTCGACTCTGCGGGCACCACGTCGACGTTGAGGACGATCTCGTCCGACTGCCCGCATCGTGTGAAGTCCCGCCGCCGGATTTGCCGCCGTTTCGCTGGTCGCGTCGTCCCAAGGATCTGCACCGCCTCCCGAACGAGACTGGACGCTTCATGGCCGAGATCGGTGTGGGCGTCGTGCATTGCGAGCGCCCGGACCCCGATCCGCTGCCGGTCCCAGCAGGTGTGGCGGCCCTCAATCGCCGAGTGCGCGACCTTTTCGATCCTGATCGGCGTTTCAATCCGGGTCGATCCGTGGAGCGGCTATGAGCGGATCCCTCGGGCTCTTGGGACTCGACCAGGCTGAACTCGACAGCTGCGTGGCGTGCGGACTGTGCCTTCCCCATTGCCCCACGTATCGTGTGACCGGCGCCGACACCCACTCGCCGAGGGGGCGCATAGCCCTCATGCAGGTCGTGGATGAAGGCATCGCTCCGCTCAGCGACGAGATCGTCGAAGCGTTCGATTCGTGCATTCAATGCCGAGCGTGTGAGACCGCCTGCCCCGGCGATGTTCCCTTCGGGCATCTTCTGGAGGTCGCCAAAGGGGTGGTCGAGAAGACACGCGGCAAGGCCCCGTGGTGGCTGAAGCTGGGCTTGCGCGCGCTTCCGAGACCAAGGTTGCTGCGCGCAGGTTCGAGCTGCCTCGCAGTTGCACAACGTCTGCGTCTCGTACCGTCGCAACGCCTCGGACTGCCCCAGCGCCTACCGGTCCGCCGCAGGGCGCTGCGGGCAACCGGCGACGACGTGTGGCTGTTCACCGGCTGCGTCATGGACGCTTGGCAGCGCGACATTCACGTCGCAACCCAGCAGGTGATCGAGGCGACCGGCACGACGGTGCGCCCGAGCGGCGACGCGGCGCCTTGCTGCGGGGCGCTGCACACCCATGCAGGTCTCGGAGACGACGCCCGCAGGCTGGCCGCCCGAGCGATGTCGGCGCTCGAGGGTGACAACGCGATTCTCGTGAACTCCGCCGGCTGCGGAGCTGCGTTGAAGGACTACGGACGCCTGCTCGACAGCGACGAGGCCAGGGCCTTCTCGGCGCGTGTGTTCGACGTTCACGAATGGCTGGTCGACCACATGGATGAGATCGACGCGAATCCTCCAGCACCGGCGATCGCGGGTCGGGTAGCGATCCAGGATCCCTGCCATCTCCGACACGTGCAGGGGTCGCACATGGCTGTCCGCAGGGTCCTCGAACCGTTCGTCTCTGAGATTGTGGAACTCGATGATGAGGGGATGTGCTGCGGTGCCGGCGGAGCGTACTCGCTTGTCCACCGGCAGCTGGCCCTCGACGTCCGCGACCGCAAGACCGGAGCGATCAGCCGATCGCGTGCTGACGTTGTGGTGAGCGCCAACCCCGGATGCTCCATGCATCTTGTGGCCGCGGGCCTCACAGTCCGCCACCCGATGGAACTGGTCGCCGAAGCACTGCGAGCGCGCTAGGGATTTCCACCCCTGCTCGCCCGGGCGTCGGATAGTCCACCCGTCAACCCTCCGTCACGCACTATTTCCACCCCTGCTCGCCCGGGCATCGGGATCGACGGTTGCGCGGGAGCCGCCGCGGGCCCACAGCACCAAGCCCACAGCGACCACCGTGTAGGCGATATTGCCCACAGCCATGGGGGTTACCGTGTCGTCGATTCGGCGATCAATGAAGTTCGCCAGAATCGAGCCCCCGCCGATGGTGATGACCCCGTACAGCCCTGAAGCGACTCCAGCGATCCGCTGCATCGGTTCCATGGCGATCGCGCTCGCGCTCGGGGTGAACACGGTGGTGAAGGCGCCGAGCAGAGCGGTTGACGCGAACCACACCCAGAACGACGGCACACCCTCGGCGCCAAGCGCCAGCACCGTGAACACCGCCGAGGTCGCCAGCATCGCCCCCAGGGCAGTCATCGAGGTGCGATCGGCGCCATGCTGCCGGGTGAACCGTTCGCTGGTCCATACCGCAACAGCCAGAAACAGGGCAGAAGCGCCGAAAATGAGCGCGAAATACTGGTCGAGCCCGTAGATCTCGTCAATGATCGGAGCGCTGCTCCCCAGATAGACAAAAAATGCTCCGAACGTGAACATCGACGCCAACATGTAGCCGATCGTGACACGGGTCCGGCACACCGCGTACACGCCGCGGCCTGTGGCCCGCAGGTCGATCGGGCGCCGGTCTGATCGGGGCAGCGTTTCGCCGAAGCGTATGGTCCACCAAACGGCGACTGCCGCCAACGGAGCGGCGGCGAAGCAGACCAGCCGCCAATCTCCGACCAGGAGGATCCCCTCACCGACAGCGGGCGCGATCGCGGGGCCCAACAGGAACACCGCCATAACGAACGAGATCACCCGGGCCATCTGATCGCCGGAATAAAGGTCACGGGTGATCGCCAGCCGGGCGGCGCTGGGAGACGCTGCGCCGAGCCCCCAGACGAACCTCATCGCCAGCAGTCCGTTCATACTCTGAGCGAATCCGGAGCCGAGCGCGCCGGCCCCGTACAGCGCCAGACCCGCTATCAGGATTGCGCGGCGCCCATAGCGGTCCGACAGCAAACCCCAGAACATCTGCCCCGCGGCCATCCCCAGCAGATACCAGGTGATCACCAGCGAGACTTCACCCGAACCGGATCTCAGGTCGAACTGTCCGCTGATTCTGTCGAAGGCAGGCAGCATCGCATCGACGCCGAAAGCCAGAATGATGCTGAGAAACGCCAGAAAGACAATGACCTGGCGTTCGCTGCGGGCAACACGCCCCGAGACTTCAGGGTCCGACAACGTACGCGCCACTAGTCGGCTTTGAGCCGCGTCGACATCTCGGCGACACGGGCACGAAGCGTATGGAGTTCAGCGCCGAACTCTTCGAGCGCGGCAACGATCTCATCTTCAAAGGCGCCCCAGCCGAACTGCAGAGCCGTGGCGATCGCGACCTCTGCCAGCAGCTCCTCGTCGTTCTGGGAACGTCCGCTGGCCTGGGCTTGCCCGGCGACGATGCGCGCAACGAGGTCGGAGACCGGTGAGCGGGACTCGTCGACTTCGAGTTTGGCGAAAGTCCGATAGCTCGCGGCCTCTTCGCTGGTGTTGACCGGCAGGATGCCGCCCTCGTCCCAGCGTTCGGCCATCGTTTCGGTCGCTTCGATCACTGCTTGAGCGAAGACGTTGTCCTTGGTCCCGAAGTAGTAGTGAATCAGTCCATAGTTCACCCCTGCGTGCTGTGCCAGTTCACGTCCCGAGACCTGGCGTGGCGAACGCACGCTCGAAAGCGCCTTGGCCGCGTCGATGAGACTGCGACGGACCGCATCGGGCCCACGGACGGTCGGTGTCGGTTCAGTCATCTTGTGAGAAGCTCGGAGTTCGTCAACCCGAGATTTGGCTGACGTCGCGCACTGCGCCCCGGTCTGCCGACGTGGTCATCGCGGCGTAGGCCCGAAGGGCCGCAGAGACCGTGCGTCGCCGTTTCGACGGTCGCCACGCGTCGGCGCCCTTGGCCTCCATGGCGCGGCGCCTCTCGGCCAGTTCGGCGTCGCTGATTCGCAGGTTCACGGAGCGGTCGGGGATGTCGACGTCGATCATGTCGCCGGTTTCGATGAGCGCGATAGCGCCGCCTTCGGCGCCTTCTGGGGACGCGTGCCCGATTGACAGACCCGACGTTCCCCCCGAGAACCGGCCGTCAGTGACCAGTGCGCACTCCTTGCCCAAGCCGCGGCTCTTTATGTAGGAGGTGGGATAGAGCATCTCCTGCATCCCCGGTCCGCCCTTGGGTCCCTCATATCTGACGATGACGACATCGCCGGCCTTGATCACCGACTCATCGAGGATCCCCTCGCATGCGGACTCCTGGCTTTCGAAAACCACGGCCGGTCCGCTGAACTTGAAGATCGACTCGTCGACCCCCGCGGTCTTCACAATGCAGCCGCGTTCGGCGATGTTCCCGAACAGCACCGCGAGCCCGCCTTCACGGCTGTAGGGTTCAGCCACTGTGCGGATGCAGCCGTTGGCGCGGTCGAGGTCGAGGGTCGGCCAGCGCTCGGCTTGGCTGAACGCAACCTGTGTGGGTATTCCTGCCGGCCCGGCACGGTAGAACTCGATCACCTCGGCCGACGGGTTGCGCATCACGTCCCACACCTCGAGTGCCGCGCCCAGGGTCTCGCTGTGGATCGTCGGCAAGCTCGTATCGATCAACCCGCCGCGGTCGAGTTCGCCGAGAATCCCCATGATCCCGCCCGCCCGGTGCACGTCTTCGACATGGTACTCGTCGGTGCTGGGAGCGACTTTGCAGATGTTGGGGGACTTGCGGCTGAGTCTGTCGATATCGGCCATCGTGAAATCGACGCCGCCTTCTTGAGCCGCCGCGAGGATGTGCAGCACGGTGTTGGTCGACCCACCCATCGCAATGTCGAGGGTCATGGCGTTCTCGAAGGCCGTCTTGGAGCAGATCGAGCGCGGCAGCACCGACTCGTCGTCCTTGTCGTAGCGGCGCTTGGCCATGTCGACGATTCGCCGGCCTGCCTCCAAGAAGAGTTGTCTGCGGTCGGCGTGGGTGGCCAACACCGTGCCGTTTCCAGGCAGAGCGAGCCCGAGGGCCTCGGTCAGGCAGTTCATCGAGTTGGCGGTGAACATTCCGGAGCACGAGCCGCAGGTGGGACAGGCAGAGCGCTCCATCTGAAGCAGGTCTTCATCTGAGACCGACGTGTCCCCGGCCTTGATCATCGGGTCGATCAGGTCGAGTTTGACGCTGACCCCCGCGAGCTTGGTCTTGCCGGCCTCCATCGGCCCGCCGCTCACGAAAACTGTAGGAATGTTGAGCCTCATGGTGGCGTTCAGCATCCCGGGGGTGATCTTGTCGCAGTTGCTGATGCAGACGAGCGCATCGGCACAGTGTGCGTTGACCATGTATTCGATCGAGTCGGAGATCAGGTCCCGGCTCGGGAGACTGTAGAGCATCCCGTCGTGGCCCATCGCAATGCCGTCGTCGACGGCGATCGTGTTGAACTCCTTGGCGACGCCGCCGGCTTCTTCGATCTCGCGTGCGACGAGTTGACCGAGGTCCTTGAGGTGGACGTGGCCGGGAACGAACTGGGTGAACGAGTTGGCGATGGCGATGATCGGCTTGTCGAAGTCATCGTCTTTCATGCCGGTGGCACGCCATAGAGCTCGAGCCCCGGCCATGTTGCGTCCCTGAGTGGATGTGCGCGAGCGGTATTCGACCATGGCGGGAGTCTACAAGGATCGGGTTAGCCAGGCGGCCCAAAGATCAAGCAGATATGAGTCCCGAGGCTTCGGCTTGCGCCCGGCGCGAGCATCGTGCTGTCGGCTGAATCCCCACCGGTCTGATCCCGAAGCGGGTTTGTTACAGTTCGTTCCATGATTCTTGCTCAAGTTGGCAGCACTGGATACAACATTCTGTTGTTCCTGCACATCGCGGCAATCGCCGTGGCGTTGTCGCCCACGTTCGTCCACCCGTTCCTGGCTCGTGACACGAACGGGGAGTACTCGGTGCGAAGAACTCTGTACACGGGGATAGCAAAGCGCTCGATGCGGATCTACGGCAGTTCGCTGATCGTCGGCGGCCTGCTCGGCTTCGGCGTGGCGGGACTGTCCGACAAGGTGTACCAGCTGAGCGACGGGTGGCTGGCAGCCTCGGTCATCGCCTGGCTGGCGATGAACGGCGCCCTGCACGCCATGGTGATCCCGGCCGAGAAGGCGATGGCCGACGGCGATGAACCCGATGCCCGCAAGGCCGAGACCGGCAGTTTGATCATTTCTTTGCTGTTCCTGCTCTCGCTCTATCTGATGATCTTCAAACCGGGCGCCTAGCCGCCAAGCGCGATGGCCGGCGCCGCGAGTGTGCTCGACATCGACGGCGTCGAGGTTCGCGTCACCAACGCGGACAAAGTGTTCTTTCCCAAGCGTGGCGAGACGAAGCTGGATCTCGTCGAGTACTACCTGGCGCTCAAAGAACCTGTCATGCGGGCGATCGGGGGGCGTCCGCTGATGATGGAGCGCTACCCGAACGGCGCACGCGGCAAGTCGTTCTTCCAGAAACGCGTGCCCGCCACAGCTCCCGACTGGCTGCAGACGACAGTCGTGAGCACACCCAACGGCACCACCTCCAATGCCCTGATCGCCGCGGATCTCGCCCACATCGCATGGGGCGTCAACATGGGATGCCTGGGTTTCCACGCATGGCCCAACCGCGTGGACCGACCGGCTTACGCCGATGAGATGCGCATCGATCTCGACCCCTCGCCGGGCACTGGCTTCGACGATGTCCGTGAGGCTGCACTCGAAGTGAAGTCCGTGCTCGACGAACTGGGCATCGTCGCCTTCCCCAAGACGTCGGGCAGCAAGGGCCTGCACATCTGGATC
Source organism: Acidimicrobiaceae bacterium (assembly GCA_028819005.1). Classification (GTDB taxonomy): domain Bacteria; phylum Actinomycetota; class Acidimicrobiia; order Acidimicrobiales; family Aldehydirespiratoraceae; genus VXYK01. The sequence continues at coordinate 45,028 of JAPPMP010000021.1, read as the reverse complement.
CGGCTGCAACCGCGTTGGGACGGCTACGCGGTGCGTTACGCCGCGGTCGCCCTGGCTCGGGAGATGCAACGGCGATGCCCCGAGTTGATCACCTGCGAATGGTGGAAGGAACAGCGAGGAGAACGGGTCTTCTTCGACTTCAACCAGAATGCCCCCCACAAGACGGTCTTCGGGGCCTACCAGGCGCGGCCGCGGGTCGGCGCGCAAGTGTCGACGCCGATCACCTGGGAGGAGGTGTCCACCATTGATCCGGAGGGCTTGACCATCGCCACGGTCCCCGCTCTAGTCAAGCAACGAGGGGATCCATGGGCGACCATCGACGATCAGCATCAGTCGTTGGACGCCTTGCTGGAGTGGCACAAAAGGGATTGGGCCTCAGGGCTGATGGATGCGCCCTGGCCGCCCGTCTACCCCAAACAACCCAACGAAGGGCCTCGCGTCTCCCCCAGCCGCGCCAAACAGTCCGGTTAGCTCGGCTTCTAGCCCAGCGTCTCTTCGGCGTCGAGGACGCGGTGGCGAGCGTCTTCGGGACTCACAACAGGCTTTTCGGTCGACCACGGGAAGTTGATCCATTGGTCGGTGCGCTTCCAGACGTAATCGCATTTGACCAGCGAATGCGACTTTTCGTACAGCACGGCGGCCCGCACCTCAGCGACGCGTTCTTTGCAGTAGTCGTAAACGAGCTTCAACGTGTGGCCTGTGTCGGCCACATCGTCCGCGATGAGAACCTTGACCTCCTCCATGTCGACGAGGTCGACGTAGGGAGGAAGCACCACCGGAACCGGCAGACGTTCGTCGACGCCGGTGTAGTACTCGCAGTTCATGACATAGATGTTCTTGATGGAAAGGGCGTAGCCGAGCGAACTGGCCACGAAGAGGCCGCCCCGGGCGATGGCAAGAATCATCTCCGGCCGGTAGCCGTCGTCGGCGACCTGAATCGCCAGTTCCCGCGCGCCGCGCCCGTAATTCGTCCAATCGAGAACCTCGACCTGCGGCTTCGCCTGTTCGACTTCGTTGATCATCGAGGGTCCTCCGTGGTTCGCCCGAGCAGTGGGTACGCCTGCGCCCGCACACTATATGGTTGTGACTTCTCGGGCGGCACCGAGTCGGCCACGTTGTGCGGTGGGTACGCCTGCGCCCGCACACTATATGGTCGTGACGGTTGATTGGCTGTGACGGTCGAACGGCTGTGACGGTTATGCGACCCTGACGGTTATGCGACTCGGACGGTTATGCGACCCTGACGGTGACCTGGTGCCAACCCTCCGCACCGTCGGGGGCGACCGACTTCGGTCCTCTCGGCTGGACCACCTCCGTGCCGTCCACCGCTCGAACCTTGATCTGGTGCCGTCCAGGGGTCGCGTCCCAAGTGGTTCGCCATTGAGCCCAGGTTTCGTCATTGCCTGGCAAGGCCAGATCGCACTGCCACCAGGGGCCGTCATCGACAGAAACCTCAACAGCGTGGATGCCGCGGGGAGGTGACCACGCCACACCCGCCAGGATGGTCTCGCCCTCCGGAACCGACGAACCGTCGCGGGGGACGTCGATACGGGACATCGTCTTCATCGGACCGAGTTTCGCCCAACCCTTGTCGATCCAATAGCCGTCGAAATCATCCCAACGGGTCAGTTCAATCTCGGTGACCCACTTGACAGCCGAAACGTAGCCGTAGATGCCCGCAACGATGAGCCTGGCGGGAAAACCGTGCGAGATCGGCAGCGGTTCGCCGTTCATGCCCACGGCCAACAGAGCGGTTCGACCGTCATAGAGGCGATCCGTCGGGAATCCGGCGGTCCAATCGTCGACTGATTTGCCCACGAACTGATCGGCGCCGGGTTGCACTCGAGCTCGCTCCAGCAGCGTCGTGAGGGGAACGCCCAGCCATTGGGCGTTGCCGACAAGCGGTCCGCCCACCGGGTTGGATACACACGAAAGGGTCAGTTCGTGTTCCTCCAAGGGCATCGCGATCAATTCGTCCCAAGTGAGGGTGTAGGGGTTGTCGACCATGCCTTTGATCTCGAGCGACCAGTCCTCGGGGGCGAGATGAGGAGGCGAGAGGGCTGTGTCGATTATGTAGAACGAGTCGTTGGGGGTGATATAGGACGAGATTCCGTCGATGTCGGTGATCGCCTCGGTTGTGACGGTTGCTTGCGTTGGGGCCGGGGCGGCGGTACTGCTCGGAGCTGTGGTGGCACTCGTCGTGGTCGTGACGTCGCTGAACGTGATGCTCTCGCGCGCAGTCTCTGCGGCCGATTTGGGGGTTATGGCTCGCGAAAGGGCGAACCCGCCTACCGCGACCGCTCCGGCGCCGGCGGACCAGCCCAGGAACGCTCGCCGACTCGTGGGGGGATCGAGGGGATCCGCTAGAAGTCCCGCCGGCTGTCGGCCTGTCTCCGGGCGCTTGAGTCGGTTCAGCAGGAACAGGAGGATGGCGATGCCCAGAGCGGCGGCGACGAGCGACCAGAACCAACTTTGCAACGCCGGTGAACTCGGATTGCGTGCGGTGGTGAAGCCTCCCAGGATGCCGAAGGCAGCGAAACCGATGACCCCGATCCTTCGAGAGATCCGAAGTGAGGCGTTTCCCAGAGCGGCGGCGGCCAGCAGGGCAGCGATGGTGACGCCGGGCAGCAGAGATGCTTTCCCCGTTGATCCGAGATTCTCGATGCTCTCCTCGGCTGCCCACCCGGGGGTGATGTCGAGAATCCACTCACCCATGCCCAGGACGAGTCCTGGAATGGTCTCGCTCAGCGCTTCAACGAGTTGCCCGAACATCAGTGCGACCCCGCCGGCGGCGGCGCCTGCCAGCGCTCCCTGCCACCAGAGGCCGCCGGACCCGTTCTGGTGCGAGACGTCCGAGCCCCGGTCGTTCGTCGGGTCGCCGGTGGTCAAGTCGTCGTCGGTCGA
>JAPPMP010000021.1:0-42024 GCA_028819005.1 Acidimicrobiaceae bacterium | reverse complement strand
ACTTTCGTCATGTGTGTCGTCGTCGGTCGAACTTTCGTCATGTGTGTCGTCGTCGGTCGAACTTTCGTCATGTGTGTCGTCGTCGCGTTGTGAAGTGTCCACCAGGAGTCCTCCGTCGGAGTGCTTGTACTAGTTCTAACTCCCGAACTCGTCGAATAGTCCCTGAATCGGGTTGATATTCTGCCTTGGCCAAAGAGTTTTGCGTTGGCGTGGATGTTGACGCATACCGCGGCGAGAATAGCCGAACCTTGACGAACGAACTCGGCCCCTGGGGGCTCTGTGCGAGAGCGCCCGCGGGCGCCAGTAGCGGCACTGCAACCTTGGGGCGCGTCGTGCGCGTAGACCGCGGAGAGTGCGACGTGGTGACCGAGGCCGGAATTGTTCGCGTGCTGTCGGATTCGATTCGTGCTCAGGACGAGACCGCTCCTGTGACCGGCGACTGGGTGGAGATCCAAGAACAGGAGGGACTGGGCGCGGTAATCGGCGCGATTCTCGAACGCACGACCAGTGTGAGCCGACGAGACCCGGCACAACGCGACCTTGAGCAGATCCTGGCCGCCAACGTCGAGCTGGTGGGTGTGGTGCATGGACTGGACCGCCTGCTTCCGGTCGGCCGTCTCGAACGATTGCTGGTCGTTGCCATCAACAGCGGTGCGGCACCGCTGGTGATCTTGACCAAGGCCGACGCCGCGGCGGCCAAAGGCGAGAATGGGGCGGACGAGTGTGGGGCGATCGTCCGCTCCGTGTGCCGCGATATACCAGTTGTCACGACCAGCATCGTCGACGGGACCGGACTGGACGAACTGATTGGTCACATGGGCGCGGGCCGCACGTTGGCGCTGATCGGAGCCAGCGGGGTCGGCAAGTCGGCGCTGGTGAATGCTCTGGCCGAAGAGGAGCGCCTTGAGGTTGGTCCGGTGCGCGGCGTTGACGCCAAGGGTCGGCATACCACAACCGCACGGGAGCTTGTATTGCTGCCCGGTGACGCCGGTCTTGTGCTCGACACGCCTGGTATCCGCTCTGTGGGGCTCTGGGAGGCCGAGCACGCTCTCGACCTGGTTTTCGGTGATTTGGAGGAATTGTCCACCGGCTGCCGGTTCGGTGATTGCGTTCACACCTCCGAGCCCGCTTGCGCGATCACCGCCGCGGTCGCCGACGGCACGCTCGACGGCAAGCGGGTCGGGCGATACATCGCTCTGGTAGCGGAGTTGGCAGACCAGCGTCAACGAGAACAACAGCGGCCCCATCGTCCCCGCCGATAGCTCCGTCGACATTGCGGCGCCCGGCTTGTTCGCGTCAAGCACCCCTCGACGTGCATCCACAGGGTCTGCCACCAGCCGTCGACATTGCGGCGCCCGGCTTGTTCGCGTCAAGTGCCGAGACCGTGGTTTCTCCGTTCGAATTCGGCGAGGGCTTGGCGGTCGACCTTGTCACTGGCGTTTCGGGGCAGTCGGTCGATGACCCGGATGTCCTCGGGGAGCTTGTAAGAAGCGAGGTCAACAGAGCCGAAGTCGCGCAATTCGTCAACGGTGGGAGGCTCATGGTCTTCAGACACAACGATCACAGCCACACCGATCTCACCCATCACCTCATAGGGTCTACTGACGACCGCGATCTCGGCGATGGCCGGGTGGTTGCCGAGAACTGACTCGACTTCCATCGGATAGACGTTGTAACCGCCGCGAATAAACATCTCCTTGACCCGCCCCGCGAGCCGGTAACAGCCAGCGGAATCCACACGGGCAAGATCCCCGGTGCGAAGCCAGCCATCGACCAGAGTCTCCGCGGTCGCTTCGGGGTCGTTCCAGTAGCCCGCCATGATGCAATCTGAGCGCAACCACAGTTCACCGACCTCTCCTTGGACGACAGGTTCTCCGGTTTCGTCCCGTACCGCCGCCTCGACCCCGGGTCGGGGTCTTCCGATGGTGTTGAGCGCTTCTTCGTCGTCGGCGTCCAAATCGGTTCCGAGGCCTATCCCGCCGCTTTCGGTTGACGAGTAGCGGATCGAATAGGGCGCGTCGAATCGTTTTCGGGCTTCGCGCACCAGCGCCGGTGGGGAGGCGGCACCGCCGACAACGATGGCTTGCACTGCGGAAAAATCGAGTTCGTCGACCTGCGGGTGCGCCAGCATTAGCGCTATCTGCGGTGCCACCCCGGTGACTGCCGGCATACGGTGTTCAGCGATCAGTTCCAGCACGGGTCCGGCTGACCAGCGTTTCAATAGATGGGTGGTTCTACCGCTGGCCAACAGCCATGGCAGTTTGGTCATGAAACCGACATGGGCGAATTGAGTGGAGCTGATGCCGTGCCCACCACCGCCCCAAGCTCCCCCCGTGTCGAGTTCGAGGATTCGTTCCAACTGCCGGTTGTTGTACCAGGCTCCCTTTGGCAGGCCTGTGGAACCGCTGGTGAAGCACACGCACACGGGCCGGTCCAGTTCTTCGGACAGCGGTGAAAGCGGGCGAGCATCGGCGATCCTGAACTCGTCTGCCACCGTTTCGGGGCTGGTGCCCGGTACGAGCGTTTCGCAGGCGAACCGGTCGATGTCGACCGTGGCTGACAGTTGATCACCGACAATCGCCAATTTCGGGTCGAGCACTTCTAAGCAGGCGTTGATCTCACGGGCGGTCAGCTTCGGGTTGATACCCGAGGTGACTGCGCCCAGCCGAGCGAGCGCCAGGAACAGAACCACGTAGTCGATCGTCGATTCGAGTACCAGGGCCACCGCATCTCGCTCACCGATATCACGGGCCGCTAGACCGGCTGCGGCTTCATCGGCAGCCTGATCGAGTACCGCGTAGGTGATTCCCCAACCCTGTTGGGTGAGATATGCCGTGGTGTCGGCGAAGTCCACAGCCACCCGACGTGCAATCCTGGTAAGCACCCCCAGAATCGTAGACCCGTAGACACACTGCAACGGCAGCGGAGAGGCGATGCCCGTCGAAACCGGAACTTATGGAAACGCCCGCAGCGGCGAGACCCAAACTGTGACGCTCACCTGCGGTGCGCTGAAGGCCGTGTTCTGCGACTTCGGAGCGCGACTGCCGGTCTGCGACCACCGGGTGAAAGTCGAGTTCTCAATCGGTTGGCTGTAGGGGCGCTGTGGAGGACTGTACTGTGCGAGACCGATGCCGGTGATTGACGTCGACCGTTTGCCGGTTGCCTGGCGCGAAGCGGGCCAAGGCGAGGTCGTGCTGTTCCTCCATGGGCTGGGGCTGACTCGTACGAGTTGGGATTCGCAACTTGGAGATCTGTCGGATCGCTGGCGTTGTGTCGCTTGGGACATGCCGGGCTATGGGAAGTCGTCACCGGTCGAGCCGTTGACCTTCGCCGCGATCACCGACGCAATAGCGGGTTTGCTCGATGTGCTCGAAGTCCAGCGCGCACATCTCTGCGGGTTGTCGTTGGGCGGTCAGCAGGCTCTGCACTTTGCGCTGGCACATCCGGGTCGGGTTGCCAGTTTGATCCTGGCCGATACGAGCGCGGCGTTCGGCGGGGACGGCACCGATCCCGACGCATGGCTCAAAGCTCGCCTCGCCCCGCTTGAAGCGGGGTTGACTCCGGCAGATTTCGCGCAGGATGTTCTGTGTTCGGTAGCGGGTCCGGAATTCGGCGGCGACTCGTTGGCCGCGGCCGTCGCGTCGTTTTCTCGGATCACGTCGGCCGGTTTGCGAGCAGCTTGCGAATGTCTGACGACCCATGACGTGCGCGGCCGTCTCGAAGAGATCGCCATGCCTACTCTGGTGATCGTCGGCGAGCTCGATGAGGAGACCCCTTTGGCCTACAGCAGGCTCCTGGCTGACCGTATTCCCGGTGCCGAGTTGGTGGTGATCGACGGTGCAGGTCACCTGAGTCCCTGCGAAGCTCCAGCGGAGTTCAACGCGACTGTCAGGCGTTTTCTTGTTGACGCCGGTACCGTTCGCCCATGAGCGCAGGGCCGCGAACCCGCAACACCGGCATCCATGCCGCGGCGCGCTCCGAACTCGTTGAGATGATCGCCGAGCTGGGTCCCACGTTTGCCGGACGTGCAGTTGAATACGATCGCAAGGCGCTTTTTCCCACCGAGAACTGGGCTGATCTCAAAGCCGCCGGCCTGCTCGGCATCTGCATCCCGACCTCTGAAGGCGGGCTGGGTGGTGACTTCGTGGGATATGCCCTGGTCGCTGAGGAGTTGGGACGCCATTGTGCGGCCACCGCGCTGACCTTCAATATGCATGTCGCCACGACACTGCTGGTCGGGCAGATAGGCGACGACATGGACCTGACCGACGCTGAGCGGTCGGCGCTGCAGCAACGCCGGGCGGCGCTCCGCCGGGGAATCGTGGAAGACGGCATGATTCACAGCCAGCCGTTCTCGGAGGGAGTATCGGTGGGCGCGACCGAAGGGTTCGCTACACGGGCGGTTCCCGTCGACGGCGGATACCGGGTGACCGGACGGAAGATATTCGCATCGTTGAGCGGCGCGGCCGACATACACAACGTTGTCTGCATGGTGGATGGCGACCCGAGGGTTCGGCTCCTGGGAGTTCCAGCCGATGCTCATGGGGTCGCTATTGATGGCGATTGGGATCCACTGGGGATGAGGGCTACCGATTCGCGGACCCTGGTGCTCGACGATGTGTTCGTCCCGGTTGAACATGAATGGATCCCGCCGGGGATGTTCGACCAGGCGGCGCTCCGCTGGCCCTACTTCTACATGACGTTGTCGTTTGCCTACCTCGGTTTGATGCGAGCGATCCTCGATGCGACGGCTGAGTATCTGATCGGGGCCGACGGTCCGTCCGAACGCCGGGACCACCCGCTGAAACAGCAGGGCTGGGCCGCGATGAACCTGAAGTACGACGAGGCTCAGTCGTTGTGCTACCGGGTTCTCAGTGAGGTCGGAGTCGATCCTTCAAGCGCTGCTCTGCGGAGGGCGTGGAGCTCGGTCGTGTCGACGATGGAAGGCGCCCCGGAACTGGCCTCAACCGCGATTCGCATTTGTGGCGGTCGCTCGATGTTGCGGCCTTCCCGGCTGGAGCAGTACTACCGGGACTCCCGCTGCGGCGCCGCGATGCTGCCCTGGAGTGTGGAGGTGTGTCTGGAGCGGCTCGGCCAAAGCGGCCTCTACCCCGACGAAGACCACGACCCTGAGGCGGCGACGTGAATACGCAATGGCGTTGGGTGGAGCGCTACGCCGAGCAGTTCAACGCTTGTCGGGTGGACCGCGGCGACGTGGCGGTGGTCTTGACTGAGACCATGAGCAACCCGGCAGTGGCTTCGACTGCTCGTCTGGCACTCGAGACACTCGGCGCATCCGTGATAGACGTCGTGCTCACCACGCCGCCCAACCCGGGTCCCGTGCCGATCCGCTCAACAGGGGCGTCACAGGCGTTGCAGGACAACCGCTCGGCTATCGCTGCTTTGAGCGCCGCTGATTTTGTCGCCGATTGCACCGTCGAAGGATTGCTGCACGCCCCGGAACTGGCAGAAGTTCTAGCGTCTGGCGCCCGAGTGTTGATGATCTCCAACGAGCATCCCGAGAATGTCGAACGCTGGCCACACGACCCGACCTTGGCTGAGCGGGTGAACACCGGTGTTGAACTTCTCAAGGCGGCAAAGGTGATGAAGGTTGCGTCGGCGGCCGGTACCGACCTTTCGGTGCGGCTCGCCGGTGCTGTTGTGGCCGGATCGTTCGGGTGGTGTACCGAACCCGGTTCGATCGCTCACTGGCCCGGCGGGCTCGTTCTGTGTTTCCCGGCAGCCCATAGCGTTGACGGCACAGTCGTTCTTGCGCCCGGCGATGTGAATCTGACGTTCAAGCAGTACCTGAGGGACGCCGTCGAATTGACCGTGCGCGGCGACTACGTGACTGAGATCAAGGGTTCGGGTGTGGACGCTGAGTTGTTCCGGTCGTACCTGTCGTCGTTCGGGGAACCGGAGGCGTACGCGGTCAGCCACGTCGGCTGGGGCATGAACGAAGCGGCCCGCTGGGACGCCATGGCGATGTGGGACAAAGCCGATTTCAACGGCACCGAACTGAGGGCATCCGCGGGCAACTTCCTTTATTCGACCGGCGCCAACGAGACCGCAGAACGGTTCTGCCGGGGGCATTTCGACCTGCCGATGAGATCCTGCACTGTCACTTTGGACGGCGAAGCTGTGGTTGTCGACGGAGAGCTGGTGCCGGATCTACGCAGCCGTCAGTGATAGTTCAGGTATTGGGAGATTTCCCATTCGGTGACTTTGTCCGAAGCCTCCGGACTCCCGCCCGCGGCGATGTAGCGGTCCCATTCGCTGCCTTTGTTGAACAGGAAGTTGGCGCACAGGTCCGACCCGACCGCCTCGATGAGCGCAGGGTCAGCGGTGAGGTCGGCGAGCGCATCACCTAGATTGTCGGCGCTGGACACCTCGGTGTCGACCTCCTCGAAGCCGTCGGTGGTGAGCGGCTCGGGACACGCCAGTTCTTCGGTCACGCCGAGCCGCGCCGCTTGCAGAACTGTGGCCGCGGCCAAGTGAATGTTGGCGCTTCCGTCAGCGAGGCGACTCTCGATCCTGGTAGCCGCACCGCGGGCATCGGGGACTCGATTGCAGGCGAAACGATGCTCGTGACCCCAGTTCGCCCAGTATCCGGCGAACTCACCCGGCCGTAGGCGTCGGTAGGCGTTGACCGTCGGCGCGCACAACGCGGTCATCGCTTTATGGTGAGCGCACAGACCGGCCAGCGAGCCTCGCGCCAGAGCCGACAACCCGTCTGAGGCGTCGACGTCTATGAATGCGTTCTGACCGTCGGCGTCGTTGAGAGAGAAGTTCACATGCAGGCCCGAGCCGCTCAGGTCGTTGAAGGGCTTGCCCAAGAACGTGAGGTCCTGGCCCGCTCTGAGTGCTGTCTCCCGGGCCATCACCCGAAACAGGAAGGCATCGTCGGCTGCGCTGAGAGCGTCGTCGTGTTGGAGCGTCAGTTCGAATTGGGACTCGTCGAACTCGGCGTTGACCGACTCGAGTCTCAATCCGGACGCGGCAGAGACCCACATGATCTCGTCGATGATCCCGGTCGGGTCTGCGGTGGAGCCCGTGCCGTAGACGTACGACCGTGGTGCCGCCTGCAGTCGCCAACCTCCGGCGTCGTCGGGTTCGAGCACATAAGCCTCGAGCTCGAAGCCGATTTGGGGCGTGTAACCCAGATCCTGCCAATCGGCGATCGCCTTCTGCAGGGCGAAACGCGCTGCGAAGGGGTAGGGCTCGCCCTCGAAGTCGAGATGCCCGACCGCGACCGCGGTGCGGTCGTCCTCCCAGCTCGGTCTCACCGTTTGTGGATCGAAGCTGCATCGCACGTCTTTGAGCCCTTCGAGCATGTAGGAACCGGGCGCGGGGCTCACGCTCCGGTCGTAACCCAGCCCGAATACTGACGCGCAGTGACCCGTGCCGCGATCTGCGATGTCGGCGGGAAGGTATTTTCCCCTAGCGATGCCGAGGTGGTCTGGCCACATCAGCCTGATGCGCTCGTACTCGCCCATTGTTCGCCCCTCGTGTCGTCCGACCGGTCCGCCCCTACAGGATAAGACCCATCGGTTCGCAGCGAGACGCGAATTCGGGCGAAGGCGCTGCGCGGGGGTACGCTCGCGGATCATGGACGCCTGGAACGATCCCTCGCTCGACGCGTTCGCCGACGAGGTTCGCACCTGGATTGAAGAGCACTGCGTCGGCGAGTTCGCGACATGCAGAGGCCGCGGTTGGACCGGTCAAGAAGACGTCCCGGTCGAGGTTCAGTGGGCCTGGGAGAAAGAGCTTGCAGCGGGCGGCTGGCTGGGGATCGACTTCCCTGCATGGATCGGCGGGCGCGGCTGCTCCCTGGCTGAGCAGGTGGTTTTTCATCGGACCTATGTCGAGTCGCGAGCGCCGGGGCGTTTGCCCAACATGGGTGTGACCCTGTTGGGCCCGACGTTGATGGCCTTCGGCAGCGAGTCCCAGCAGCGCCGCTTCGTTCCCCGCATTCTCGCTGCGCAGGATTACTGGTGCCAGGGATATTCCGAACCCGACGCGGGTTCGGACTTGGCCAATGTCAAGACCCGGGCCGAATTGGTCGACGGCCGTTGGATCATCAACGGTCAGAAAGTCTGGACCTCGCTGGCGCAGTACGCTCAATGGATATTTCTGGTGGCCCGCACCGAGTCCGGTTCGCAACGCCATGCGGGATTGAGCTACCTGTTGGCGCCGATGGACCAGCCAGGGGTCGAGATCCGTCCGATCGTGCAGATCACCGGCGGTTCAGAGTTCAACGAGACGTTCTTCTCCGACGCCCACACCGAAGAGTCCCTGGTTGTCGGCGGCGCCGGCAACGGCTGGAAAGTGGCGATGGGAACTCTCGGCTTCGAGAGAGGCGCCTCCACGCTGGGGCAGCAGGTCAGTTTCCGTCAAGAGTTCGACGATCTTGTCGCTCTGGCGAGGGGCAATGGACGCCTCGCTGATCCGACAGTGCGCCAGGAACTGACCCGCAGCCTCATCGAGCTGGAGATACTGCGTTTCAACCAGTTGCGCATGCTCACCGCGATGACGAGCGGTGCGGTGCCGGGTCCGGAGATGTCGATAGGCAAGCTCTATTGGGCGTCGTGGCATCGTCGTTTGGGCGAGTTGGCCATGCTGGTCCGCGGTACGAGCGCAATGGTCGGATCAACCGATGCTCACAACGGCCATCCGAGTTTCGGAGACTACGAGCTTCCCGACTATGAGATCGACCGAGAGCAGCGCACGTTCCTGTACAGCCGCGCTCACACGATCTACGGCGGCTCGAACCAGATCCAGCGCAATGTGATCGGCGAACGGGTTCTCGGCCTTCCCCGTGAGCCCCGTTGAGCTCCGAGGCACGGTTGCCGCACGGACTCAGTGTCGGTTCGGCGCAGCTATGCTTGGGATTGACTTGACGGACCGGAACAGACCGACCAGAAGGAGCGGCCATGGGCAGGATTCGAAACACGTTTGAACTGGCAAAACTCTCGTGGGGGGTGCTCAAGAAGGACCGTGAATTGCTGACCCTTCCGGTGCTGTCGTTCCTTGTTTCGGCGGCATTGTTGATTCCTCTGGTGTTCGTCGCTTTCGCAATGGCCAGCACCGGATCAGGTGGCAGCGAAGAAACCACTGCGAGCCCCGCGATGGCGATAGTGGCGATCGTTGCGGCCTTGGGTCTGAGCGTGATCAGCGTCTTCTTCAACGGTGCATTGGTCGCGGGGGCGCACGAGCGGCTCACCGGTGGTGATCCGACCGTTGGTTCAGCGATCCGCAAAGCCTTCAGCCGGATCGCAGGTTTGGTGCCCTGGGCGATCCTGACCGCTACGGTCGGTCTAATTCTGCGTGCGCTCCGCGATAGAGCGGGCTGGGCCGGTCAGTTCGTGATCAACATGATCGGAATTGCTTGGGAAGTTGCCACTTTCCTTGTTGTTCCAGCGATAATCATCGACAACAAAGGGGCTTGGGACGGAGTAAAGACCTCAGGTTCGCTGCTCAAGGCCACTTGGGGTGAGAACCTGGCGGCCCGCGTAGGGTTCGGACTCTTGGGTTTCGTGGCGATTCTGCCGGTGATCCTCGTAGTAGCTGTCCTGGGTTCCCTGGGTGGCGCCGGTCTCATTCTCGGCGTCATTGTCGGAGTTGCCTGGGTTGGACTTGTGGTCGTGGTGATGACTGCGCTCAACGCGGTGTTCCAGGCAGCGCTCTACCTCTACGCAACCTCGGGGATGGCCCCGAGCGGCTTTGAGGGTTCCAGCATCGGTCAGAGTTTCAGCCGCCGCTAGACGTAGCGCTAGACCTCGGCCGGGTCGGTCTCGAATTCTCCGATCGAGTCGACCAGCCCCCACTCGAGTGCCATGTCCGAGTCGACCATGGTGTCTTGAAGCAACCATTCCAGGGTACGGTGCCGTCCGATTCGGGCCGGGATGCTGACGGTGCCACCCACGCCCGGCAGCAGGCCCATGAGGATTTCAGGCAGGCGGAACCAGGTTTCGGGATGCGCTTGGACCCGATTACAGAAGGCCATCATCTCGACTCCGGCACCGATGCAGAGGCCGTGTACTCGAGCTGTGACGCGTTCGGCGACCCGGTGGATGTACGCCCCGAGGTTGGCGGTGGAACGAATCGTGTGCGCGGTTGCCGGGTCGGCGACGGTGCCGAACTCGGCGGGGTCGCCCCCGGCGCAAAACGACGGTCCCGCGCCGCTCAGTCCGATGGCGAGGTCCGGTCGCTCGGCGAGCACGCGGAAGACGTCGATCAGTTCGTCGCGCATCTGGGCATCGACGAGGTTGAACAGCCGCGGGCGGTCAAGGATCACATCCACCCGTTCAGCGTGTTCATGGACCTGGATTCGGGGATCGTCGTTGTCGCGCACACGACGGCCCTGGGTTTCGAGCCAGGCAGCGAACTCGGGCCCGGACTGCAGGGTCGCATAGGCGAGCGACTCCACTAGCAGAGCGTCGTGGACGCTTCGATGCTCTGCGCCGCGCAGCACCTGAGCGGCGGTGACCGCGGCTATGGGGTTGGCCAATACCCCCTCGAAGATTGGCTGGGGGTCCTCGCAGCGGATGTCCCATGCGTGATCCGCAGAGCTTCCCACCCCGACCGTCACGAGCGGCAGCCGGGACAGTCGCCTGGCGATTTCGGCTCCGTCATGGTCGCCGAGCTCGACTGCTGCGACCGGGACGCCGACAGCGACACCGAGGTACCGGCCGATGACCGGCGACGACGTGATGGTCTCGGCGTCCTCCATTGACATAAGGATCGGGTCCATCATTGCCTCAGCCGTCCGAGTCGCCCAGATTTCCGTGCTGCTCGCGCAATTCCCTGCGAAGCAGCTTCCCGGTGTCGTTGTAGGGAAGCTCGTCGACCAGAACCACATGGGCAGGGACGCGACTCGAGCGCAGCCTCTGGCGCACCAGTTCTTGGATATCGCTTTCGATTGCGCCGTCGGCAGGCTGCGCTGTCTGGCTGGTGAGCACGATGACGGCGACCACTTTCTCGCCCCACTGTCGGTCGGGAACGCCGATCGCTGCCGCGTCGGAGACGCCGGGGTGGGTCAGCAGCACATCCTCGATTTCTGTCGGCGACATATTCTCTGCGCCGCGGATGATGACGTCGTCGTTGCGTCCCTGGACGAACAGGTAGCCGGCTTCGTCTATGAAGCCTGCGTCGCGGGTCGGGAACCAGCCGTCGACGAGCAGCGAACCGGCTTCGAGATATTCGCCCGACACCTGTTCGCCGCGCACAAAAATCTCACCGGGTTCGCCCGCCCCCAGATCCTCACCGGCGTCATCGCGGATTGAGAGTTCCACGCCGGGAAGTGCGCGCCCGACCGAGCCGAGGCGTCGTTGCTCCGAGGGGTCATCGCTGTACTGGGCCAGCCGGTGGTCGTCGGGGCCCAAAAGGGCGATGGTGGAACTGGTCTCAGTTAGGCCGTAGGCGTTGACGAATGAGGTGATCGGAAACAGCTCCAATGCTCGGGTGATGACCGGTAGCGGCATTCTGCCTCCACCATAAGACAGGGTTCGGACCCCTAGCAGCGGTTCGCCTCCACGGGCGTCGAGGGCCTCAACAATTCGTGCCAGCATGGTGGGCACGACCATGGCGTGGGTGACGCCCTCTTGTTCCACGGCGTCGATCCAATCATCGGGATCGAACTTCGGGAGTTGCACGATTCGGCGTCCGGCGTACACCGCTGAGAGCATGGCGGCGACCCCCGCCACATGGTAGGGAGGCACGCTGACGATGGTTGCTTCATCAGCGCCTGCGCCCATGAACCCGACCGAACCCAGGATGTAGGAGACCAGGTGTTTATGACGCAACACGGCGGATTTCGGAGCGCCGGTCGTGCCGCTGGTGAACAGGAGCACCGCAATATCGTCAGGGTCCGTCGACCAGTCGGGTGCAGTACACGGCGCTGATCCGCCGGCGGGGTCTTCGAGAAACTGCTGACGGGTCAGCGTTTGAAGACGATCCACGTCCGATAGTCGCACAGACCCGGCGGCGTCTGTGATCGCCAGCCCGGGCGCGCTGCGCTGAGCCAAAGCGGAAAGGTCGTCGTCGGGCAGCCGATAGTTGAGGGGCGCGTAGGGCATTCCGGCCCATGCCGCGCCGAACAGAGAGATCGGCACTGCCGGACTCGATTCGTCGCACAGAACGACCGTGTCGCCGTCGGTTTCGCGGAATTGCGCTGCCGCCATCCCTGCCTGCTCGTAAAGCTGCCGGTAGGTGATCCCGTTCTCCAACGAGCCGACAGCGACTCGATCACCGAGTCCTTCCGCCGCCATCTCCAGCAGCATCATCAGGTTCATGGCGGGCGCGGTCGACTCAGTCTGAGGCGGGAAGGGTCTTTGCCTCAGCGACGCTCAAAGCGGCCCCGTCAATGGCGATGGAACCAGCTCCACCTTTGGTGGCCAGCAGTTCGACGGCGTCTTCGGGGTTGCTGTAGCGCTTTCCGAGCAGGGTGCCTTCGGCTGCGTCAGGCGCCGGCTCTCCGCTGATCTCGGCGGTTCCCGCTGGGACCATCGCGGCGCCCCCGCAGGTCAACTCGGCCTCACCAGCGCCTTTCACCACGATCACTTGGGTGGTGCAAACCGTGCTCTGGAAGCGGGCACCGGGTTTCAGTTCGACCATCGTCTGCTACTCCTGGGCGTCGGTTGGTGCTCCATTGTGCCGCGAAACTCTCACGAGACAAAAGCCGTCCGCGTGTTCGGCACCGCACCAGACGCGATCCGAAACCACGCCGGCTGTCCTATAGGCTGCTTCGCGATGCCCCCTACGCTCTATCGAGACACCAACTACTCGCTGACGCATCTGATCGAAGAAATCAAGCACGGTGAGATTGCCCTGCCGGACATCCAGCGCCCGTTCGTCTGGTCATCGGCCAAGGTGCGCGACCTGTTCGACTCCATGTACAAGGGATACCCGATCGGCACCCTGCTCTTCTGGGAAACCGGCGCCGACACCAGCACGCGTCAAGTCGGCGGGGGCGAACACGACAAGGTGGCCAAACAACTCATCGTGGATGGGCAGCAACGCCTGACCTCTCTCTTTGCGGTTCTCACCGGGCAGAGGGTGCTCACAAAGTCATTCGAGAACCGCCAGATCCAAATCGCCTTCCGGCCTTCCGACGAGACCTTCGAGGTGGCTGACGCGGCGATTCGAAGAGACCCCGAGTTCATCCCTGACATAACCGAACTATGGAAGGGCCGATACAAGGCAACCGTTAAACAGTTCTTGGCCAAGCTGGCCGAGAGTCGAGGCGAAGAGCTCCACGAAGACCTAGAAGAAGAACTCGAGAGTCGAATTGACCGCGTCCGTGACCTCAGAGACTTTCGCTTCCAGGTGATCCAACTGAATGTGAACGCTGACGAGGAGCAAGTCGCCGACATCTTCGTGCGGATCAACTCCAAAGGTGAACAGCTCAACCAAGCAGACTTCATTCTCACGCTGATGTCGGTTCACTGGGAGAAGGGGCGAAGGGAACTCGAGCAATTCAGCCGCCACGCCGTTGACCCCTCTGTGTCGGGCCCGTCGCCGAAGAACACATTCATTGACCCGAGCCCAGACCAGCTACTTCGGGCGAGCGTCGGGCTGGCGTTCAAAAGGGCTCGCCTTCAGCACGTCTACAGCATCCTAAGAGGCAAGGACCTCAACACCGGGGAGCTGTCAACTTCTAGGCGAGCTAATCAGTTCGAACGGTTGCGATTGTCTCAAGACGAAGTGCTGGATTTGACCAACTGGCACGAGTACCTCAAGTGCCTGACCCTCGCGGGCTTCCGCACTCGGCGGATGATCACCTCCGACACCGCATTGATCTACTGTTACGTGATCTGGCTGATCGGCCGGCGTGAATTCGGCCTGAGCGCCTCGACTCTTCAGACAGTGGCGGCGCGATGGTTCTTCATGGCCCAGACCACTGGCCGCTACACAGGATCAAGCGAAACCGCCTTGGATGCCGACTTGGGTCGCATCAGCGCTCTTGAGCCTGCCAACCCTCACGCGTTCTGTGATGAGCTGGACAGGCAAATCAGGGCCAACTTCACAAACGACTACTGGGAAGTCACGCTCCCGACCCGGCTCGACACATCATCGGCCAAGTCTCCTGCTTTGTGTGCCTACTGGGCCGCTCTGAACGTGCTCGATGCTGAACTCCTGTTCAGCAACCTGAAGATGAGGGACATGCTGAAACCAGGAGAAAATGCACCTCGATCAGTCGAGCGCCATCACCTGTTCCCAAAGGCTCATCTGAATGCCAGGGGCATCAGCGATACTCGACAAGTCAATGCCATCGCCAATATGGCTTTCCTGGACTGGCCGGACAACTCCGATATCGGATCCGATAACCCGATGGCGTACTGGCCGGCAATGTCCAGCCGTCTGAATTTTGATCAACTCCAACGACAAACCGAGTGGCACGCGCTGCCAGTGGGCTGGGAGCAACTGGAATACGCAGAATTCCTAGAAAAGCGCCGGGCACTGATGGCTCGAGTAACTCGGAACGGTTTTGAACGCCTGTGGGATAGCCCCACCGAAGACCACTCGTCCTCCACACTGGTTGATCTGCTCGCCGCTGGTGAATCACAGACCATTGAGTTCAAGTCCACCGCACGCTTCAATCTGCACACTGGCCAGCCGGATAAGAGGATGGAGCATGTAGTCGCCAAAACAGTCTGCGGATTCCTCAACGCAGAAGGAGGCAAGCTTCTCGTCGGAGTAGACGACGACGCGAGCGTGATTGGACTTCTCGACGACATGCGGACACTGGGAAGCAAAGGAAACTCCGACGGCTACGAGCTCTTCCTACGTCAACTTCTCGACAACACTCTGTCCGCTCCAACTGCGGCAACGGTGCGCGTACACTTTGAGTCCCATGCCGGAGCAGACGTTTGCGTCGTCACGGTTTCAGCCGCGGCGAAGCCGGTGTTCGCCAAGGCGGTCGAGGGAGGAGGCCCGCCCTCTGAGTTCTGGGTCCGCATCGGCAATGCCACGAAGCAGCTCCACGGAGACGATATGGTGGATTATCAAACCGACCACTGGGGTTAGGCACAGATGTAATCCAATGCCACGTGATCCGACAGCCTCGGGTCCGACGCGTACGGTTTGCAAAGTAAGTTCCATACAGTTTGCCAAGTAGCAGACAGACAGTTTGTCAAGTAGGAGCTAGATTCAGATCATGGAGCTAGTCGGGCGCAACCTCCCCGCCCGGCCTGCACGCCGCTCAAAATTCCACGTGACGGACAGCGGAATGGCCGCCAGTCTCCTCGGTATTGACGCGGGTGCCCTGCACCCGCCGACAGCACCCATGACCGGGCCGCTTCTGGAAACCTTCGTTGTCAACGAGATCGCTCGCCAGATGTCGGCCACGGATCACGACCTGACCCTCTCTCACTACCGTGACAACCAAGGCCGCGAGGTGGACCTTGTCCTTGAAACCCCTAGCGGCGAAGTGGTCTCGGTAGAGATCAAGGCCACCCGTTCCCCCAACCCTGCCCAACTCTCCCACCTTGCCTGGATGCGAGACAAGCTGGACCGCGTCGCCCCCGGTGCCTTCCGAGCCGGCATCCTGTTCCACACCGGAGAACCGCACGGCAAGGTCGGAGACCGCTTGCACCTTCGCCCCATTAGCTGCTTGTGGTTGAATTAGTGCTCTCTTCTCGATCATTGACGGCACCCGAGAGTGACCTTGTGGCGTGGGCGTCAAGTGGTGCCATGTGGTTGACGGGCCAACGGGACGGTCCGCCGTCGGCCGCTCCAGCTCGGGTGGTCAGAGCTCTGGCGACAGTCGCCGACGATCTGGCACAGCAGACCGCCCTCTGGGGTCAGACCGTCGTGGTCGACGGACCTGCTTTGTTGGGCGAACGTGCAGCCCTCACCGGTATGAGCCGCAACGGCGACACGTCGGTGGGGGGATCGGCTCGTTTCGTGCGAGCGGCCGACGGCCGGATCGTGGTGAACCTCGCCAGGCCCGAGGACGTCCAGTCTCTTCCGGCGCTTGTGGGCCAGTCTTTGAGCGCGGATGACTGGCCCATGATTGCAGATGGTATCGCTCAGCTTCCCAGTGCCGAGCTCGTTGAAACAGCGACTCTGCTCGGGATGCCGATAGCGGTTCCGTCGAGTCACCCGCAGCCTGTCGAATCACCTGGTCGGGAACTCCATCATGGTGGACCGCGCCGGGTGGTTGAGCGGCCTTTGGTTGTGGACCTCACATCGTTGTGGGCCGGCCCTTTGGCTGGTGGGCTGGTCGCCGAGGCTGGTGCCCGGGTTGTGAAAGTGGAAGGCGCCGGCCGTCCAGACGGAGCTCGCAGAGGGACGCCGGATTTCTTCGATCTGCTCAACCACGCCAAAGAATGCGTCGAAATCGACTTCGCGAACACCGACGACCAGGCGTTTCTGCGCCGCTTGCTGGCCGCTGCCGATCTCGTTTTGGAGGGCTCGCGGCCTCGGGTGATGGACCGGTTGGGGATCGATCCCTGCGCACTGGCTGAAACGGGCGTTTCCTGGTTGTCGATCAATGCCTATGGCCGTACCGGCACTGCTGGCATGAGGGTTGGCTTTGGTGACGACACGGCAGTGGCCGGCGGTCTTTGGTTGCCCGGCGACCCTCCCGCCTTTGTCGCTGACGCGGTGGCTGATCCGATCGCGGGTTTGGCAGCGGCCGCTGTGGGGGCACGGTTGTTGGCGTCACCGCAGGCAGCGGTCGTTGAGGTTCCGCTGGCCCGAGCCGCGGCCTGGGCTGGGTCCTGCGCGACAACAGATTCCGTCGAAGCGCGCATGCACAATGACCGAGATCGGTGGTTCGTGGAGCTTCGGGCCGAACGCGTGCAGGTTCAGGTTCCGAAACACCGACCGCTGCCTGCGACGGCTGAGCCTGTCGGCAGCCACAATGCTCTGCTCAGAGAGGAGTTCGCAGCATGACTCGCGGCCATGGCATCCCGGATGCTGACCCTGGCAGCCACGATGCTCTGCTCAGAGAGGAGTTCGCAGCATGCCCGGCCACGGCGTCAGCTGTGGGTTCTTCGTGAGATAACGGAGTTGCTAGGGTCACTTTGGATGGGCGACAGCCACGACTGGGGTGAAACCCTCGACGATCTACAAGCACGGCGGGCCACAGCGTTCGCCATGGGCGGCGCCGACAAGCTCGCGGCCCGTGCTGCGTCGGGACGCCTCGATGCCCGCAGCCGCATCGCCGCGTTGCTCGACGACGGTTCGTTTTCTGAGATCGGCACCTTGGCCGGCGGCTCCGCTCCCGCGGATGCCCTAGTCGCTGGCGTGGGGAGAATCGACGGTCGCCCCGTTGCGGTCGGCGCTGAGGACTTCACGACTATGGGCGGTTCGATCGGTGCGGCCGCTTCCCGCAAACGCTGGCGCATCGCCGATATCGCCAGTCGGGAACGCGTGCCGCTGGTGATGCTGCTGGAGGGCGCGGGCCATCGGCCGCCCAAACCGGGGGACCCTTCCGCGGGTGGCCCGGGCGATCTTCAAGCTCAGGGCCGGCTGTCCGGGTACGTACCCATGGTGTGCGCGGTGATGGGTTCATCGGCCGGCCACGGAGCGATCACCGCGCCGTTGTGCGACTGGTCGGTGATGACCGCGGACGCCGCTATCTTCACCGCCGGACCTCCGGTGGTGAAGGCGTCGCTGGGTGAAGACGTCAGTAAAGGAGAACTGGGCGGCCCGGCTGTGGCCATCGCCGGCGGCGTCGTGCACAATCTCGCTGCCGACGATGCTTCGCTGCTTGCTGATGTGCGCAGTTACCTGGGGTTTTTCGGTTCATCGGCGTGGGAGCAGCCTCCCTGGTGCGATACCGGCGATCTCGGTCCAAGGCGTCTAGAAGACATGCTTGAGATAGTGCCCCGCGACGGCTCTGCGGGTTACGACATGCGGCTGGCGGTGAGCCGTGTGGTCGACGGCGGCGGATTCTTCCAGATCCAACCCGATTTCGGCCCGTCGATAGTGTGTGCCCTTGCTCGGATCGGGGGCGAAGCGGTGGGTGTGGTTGCCAACCAGCCCTCAGTCATCGCCGGTTCCATCGACGTAGACGCGGCCGACAAAGCAGCTCATTTCATCGAGGTTTGCGACAGCTTCCATCTACCGTTGGTTTTCCTGACCGACAATCCAGGAGTGCTGGCGGGCACCGCCTCTGAACGCGCCGGGATTCTCAGAGCGGGCGCTCGCATGTTCACTGCTCAGACTCGCGCCACGACAGTCAAGATTCAGGTCACCTTGCGCAAGGCGTACGGGTTCGGCTCGTGCGTGATGGCAATGAACGCCTTCGACAATCAAACAGTGTCGTATGCCTTTCCGGGGGCCACCATGGGCGCCATGGGCTCGTCGGGTGCCAGTGACGCGGTGGGCGCCGATGAGCACACCCGTGAAGAGCTCCGTCAGGCCGAGTTGGAGTCAAGCTATCGCTCCGCGTCGGGCCTCGGGTTTGACGAGCTGATCGACCCCCGCGACCTGCGCAACGCGATCCTCACAGGGCTTGAGTTGAGCGCACGCCGTCGTATGGACTCGCCTCAGCCCAAAGCACGGGTCGGGATCACTCCCTGAGCTGTTTTGGCGGGCGCCTGAGCCGACTTGGGAGCTGGATGCCCAATGCGCCTTCGTTTAACGTTGGAAAATGCTCACTGCCGATGACCTGAGGACGTTCGACGCCGACGGGTTTGTGGAGATTGGGCTGGTGCTCGACTCAAAGTTGATTGAGCGACTCCACGAGCGATTCGAGCGGCTTTTTGCGGGTGAGTTCGAGACCGGCACCGCACCCGACGAGGTCAATTGGCAACTAGGCGAAAGTGATCCTTCCCTGACCCGTCAGATATGCAACGCTTGGAAAGCCGACCGGCTCATAGCGGCCACGGTGCTTGACGAGCGCCTCGGCGCGGCCGTGGCCCGGCTCGCCCGCTGGCCCGGAGCGCGCATCGTTCAGGACAACGTGATTTGGAAGCCGCCAGGGGCCAAGTCGCTGGGTTTTCACCGCGACAACGCCTATCTGGCCTGGTATACGCCGAGTGAGATGTGTTCGTGCTGGATAGCCCTCGACGACACCAGCGCCTCGGGCGGCACGTTGGAACTGGCCCGCGGATCGCACCGGTGGCCGACAAGCGCCGGTCCGCAGGGCGAGTTCCACGCTCCCGACGACTACCGGGCGACTGTCGCGGCAGCGGCCGCTGGTGCAGGTGCCGAACTCGACGTCGCTGCGCTTGAGATGAGCGCCGGCAGTGCTGCTTTCCACCACGGATGGGCCTGGCACGGTTCGGGACCGAACCGATCCGGCTCGCACCGTCGGGCGCTGGTGCTGCACTGCGCGAGCAGCGAAGCCCGCTTCTGCCGCGCCGGGTTCGGCTCGGGCAACGGTCCTGTCTACACCCGCTACGCAAGGCTTTGTGATGATCAGATGGACGAGAACCATTTTCCGATCCTGTGGCACCGCGACGGCTACCGCACTCCAGGCATCTGAATAAGTGCGCTGAACACAGGCTGCGTGGTTCCAGATTCGGGTTTTGCTGCTGATAGGGTCCGCGTCCGTATGCAACAGGTTGAGCTCGATGGATTGAACAAACCTGTCAGCCGGTTGGTGCACGGTTCGACCGGTTTGATGGGTGCTGATGACACGGAGGCGTTTCCCGTGCTCGACGCGGCTGTCGAAGCGGGCGTGAACGCTTTCGACACGGCGACGGTCTACGCCTTCGACGGCTACAGCATGGATGCGATGCTCGGCCGGTGGATTCGGGAACGCGGCGCGCGCGACGAGGTGGTGGTGATCGCCAAGGGCGCTCATCCCAAGGTTCCCGAGTCGACAGCTCCGAGAGTGAACCCGACCGCGGTAGCAGAGGACATCGACTTGACCCGCGAGCGGATGGGCGTGGACCACCTCGACCTCTGGTTGTTCCATCGTGACGACCCTACGGTTGACGTCGGGTCGCTCGTCGAAGCCGTCGATTCAGAGATCGCCCAGGGCTCGATCCGCGCCTGGGGGGTGTCGAACTGGTCGGTGGCACGGATCAGAGCCGCGATCGACTACGCGGCCGACAATGACCGGCGCCCACCGGTCGTCAACAGCGCCCACTACAGCGTTGCGGATCAGCTCGACGAACCCTGGGACGACGTGGTCACGCTCACCGGAGACGCCCACGCGGCTGATCGCTCCTGGCACGTTGATGGTGGCGTGAGGGTCCTTGCCTGGTCGGCGCTCGCCGGCGGCTTCCTGAGCGAACGAATCAGTCGCGAGTGTCTGGAGAACCCGCCCTCCCCGCAATTGGCCGACACCGCGCGCTGCTATCTGAACGAAGAGAACTGGCAGCGCCGCGAGCGGGCCGCACAGCTGGGTCGGCGCATGGGTCTGAGCTTGAGCCAAACAGCTCTGGCCTGGGTTTTTGCCGCTGATTTTCGACCTATGGCCATAGCCGGCAGCGTCACTCCGAACGAAGTTCGCGAGAACGTCACTGCTGCGGACGCACAGTTGAGCGCCGCAGATATCAGCTACATCACCGGCGGATCAGCGACCTAGAGTGCGGCGATGGCCGTAAGGGCGCTCCTTCGCGACGAGGTTTCGGACTACAAATCGATCCGGCTGCGCGCCCTCTCTGTTGATCCGCAGGCGTTCTGTTCGACCCATGAGCGCGAGTCCGCCTTCGACGAGACGACATGGAAGGGCCGGTTGACATCGTTCGATGGGAGACCTGGCACAGTATTCGTGGAGGAGATTGATCATGAACTACTGGCCATGCTGGGTGTCGGATGCACTCCGGAACGGGGCCAGGCGATGATTTGGGGCATGTGGGTCGATCCTGTCGCTCGCCGTCGTGGCTCGGCTCGACGCTTGCTTGATGCGGCGTTCGGCTGGTCTAGTCGGCAAGGTCTGACTTCGCTCACCCTGGACGTGCTTCCGCAGAGTTCAGCTGCGATTGCGTTGTACCACTCGGTTGGATTCACCGAGTCACCCCTCAACGATGCCGATGCAGCCGAGATCACGATGTCCGCCCCGGTCATTCGAGGTGCAGAGAATCGCCGCCCTTGATTCGAAGTTCTATGACAGCGCTGAAACTACGTGGTCGAGGCAGGCGGTGAGGGCTTCGACGTCGCTGGGGTCGATGGCGGGGAACAAGCCGATTCGGAGCTGGTTGCGGCCCAGGCTGCGATACCCGAAAGTGTCGACGACGCCGTTCGCCAGCAGCACGTCGTAGATCACGTCCGCGCTCACGGTGTCATCGAAGTCGATGGTCGCGACAACCTTGCTGCGCTGCTTTGCGTCTTGGACGAACGGGGCGGCGAAATCGCGGCTCTCAGCCCACGAGTACATGATCTCCGCCGATTGTGCACAACGGCCCGCGGACCAGGCCAACCCGCCGTTCTCGTTGAACCAGTTCACGGTGTGCGCGGTCAGGAACACGGTTGCCAGAGACGGCGTGTTGTAGGTCTGATCCTTGCGGGAGTTGTCGATGGCCAGCTTGAGGTCGAGCGTCGGGGGGATCCATCGGTCGCTCGCGGCAAGGCGTTCGACGCGTTCGACAGCGGCCGGTGACATCATGGCGATCCACAGCCCGCCGTCGCCGGCCAGTGCCTTTTGCGGCGCGAAGTAGTAGGCGTCGGTCGCGCTGCCGTCGAACATCAATCCGCCCGCCGCAGAGGTTGCGTCGACCAGCATCAGCGCGCCCTCGTCGTCTATCCGGCGTGGGTCCAGCATCACACCCGTCGACGTTTCGTTGTGCGGATAGCAGTAGGCGTCGACGCCTTCGACGTCGACCAGCGGGGGATGAGTGCCGAAATCCGACGTCACCACCGACGGGGCGCTCAGGTGCGGAGCGCCGTCGACGCCTCGAGCGAACTTGCCGCTGAACTCGCCGAAGCAGAGATGATGACTGCGCTGTTCGATCAGGCTGAACGCGGCGCAATCCCAGAATCCCGTGGAGCCGCCGTTGCCCAACACGACTTCGTAACCGTCGGGGGCACGAAGAAGTTCCGCAATACCGTTTCTGAGTTCGGCCACCGCCAACCGGACCGGCATCCGGCGATGC
The DNA here is from genome assembly GCA_028819005.1 of Acidimicrobiaceae bacterium. GTDB lineage: Bacteria > Actinomycetota > Acidimicrobiia > Acidimicrobiales > Aldehydirespiratoraceae > VXYK01. The sequence goes on along the minus strand of JAPPMP010000021.1, from coordinate 20,026 downwards.
GAGGTGCCCATGTAGTCGGTCGCTCGAGCGTTGAGAGCGTTGAGAGCTTCGGGCCGGACTTTGGTCGGCCCGCTCCCGAACCGACCGTCGACTGGGAGCAGGTCGGCAGGGATGATGATGTCTGGAGTTGTCACATCAGTGATTTTGGCAGGAAAAGCAAGCTTTCGGCGCGGATTGCCGCGGAACTTCAAACAGAATTTCCGCCCGCGCGAGAAGCCGCCTCGCTAGTCTCCGCGGTATGTCTGTCGACCGCATCTCAACTCGGGTGGGCGCCATTGCTCCCTCGGCCACCCTTGCCGTTTCCAACAAGGCCAGAGCGCTGCGCGAAGCCGGCGAGCCGGTCATCGGTTTCGGAGCGGGAGAACCGGACTTCGCCACTCCCGAACACATTGTCGAAGCGGCTATAGCAGCCTGCCGCGACCCGAGAATGCACAAGTACTCGCCAGTGGGTGGTCTGCCTGAACTGAAGGAGGCGATTGCTGCCAAGACCCTGCGCGACAGCGGCCTGCAGTGTTCGCCCGCCGACGTGCTGGTGACCAACGGTGGCAAACACGCGGTCTACAACGCCTTTGAGGCTTTGTTGAACCCCGGCGACGAAGTTCTGCTGCCGACACCGTACTGGACCACCTATCCCGAGCCGATCGCATTGGCCGGCGGCACAACGGTTCCGATCCCGACCGAAGCGGTCAACGGATTCAGGGCCTCGCTGGACCAACTCGAAGCCGCCCGAACCGAAAGGACCAAATCGCTCGTGTTCGTGTCGCCGTCGAATCCGACAGGGGCCGTGTACCCCCGCGAAGAGATCGAGGCGATCGGACGCTGGGCTGCAGAGCACGATCTCTGGGTCGTCACCGACGAGATTTACGAACACCTGGTCTACGGCGACAACGAACACCATTCGATGCCGGTGCTCGTGCCTGAGCTTCGCGACAAGTGCATTGTGCTCAACGGCGTGGCCAAGACCTACGCCATGACCGGATGGCGAGTCGGCTGGATGATCGCGCGGCCCGATGTGATCAAGGCGGCACAAAACCTGCAATCGCACTGCACCAGCAACGTCGCCAATGTCTCTCAGGCAGCGGCACTTGCCGCGGTTGCAGGCCCGCTCGATGCCGTGCAAGAGATGCGAACAGCTTTCGATCGTCGCCGCAAAGCCATGCACGGACTGCTGAGTGGTATTGACGGCGTCTTGTGTCCCGAACCCGAGGGTGCCTTCTACGCCTACCCAGACTTGAACGGAGTGCTCGGGCGCGATTATGGCGGCGTGACTCCGACGACCACGATCGAGTTGGCCGAGCTGATGCTCGAGCAGATCAAGGTGGCGATCGTGCCTGGCGAGGCTTTCGGCGTGGGAGGGGGAGCGCGCCTCTCGTTCGCGCTCGGCGACGATGACCTGGGCGAAGGCGTGGGCCGCATCGTCGAGTTTCTCAACGGCTGATCCGGTGCCTTCAGCACTGTCGGAGCTAGCAAACGGTCGAGGCTTCCGAGAAACGACCGAAGAGCCAAGTCATGAGTCCATCTGAACATGTAGAAAATATCAAATTGCCTGCTATACATATGGGTGCAGCGGCAAAGATCATGAACATTAAGAAAAGTAATGAATCGTCATAAAATACTGATAGCGCTTTTTTGGCTGCGGTTGGGAGACCGTGGACAAATCTGAACCAAAACGCGTATTTTCAGGGGGTGTCGCGGAAAACGAGTGAATGCCCGGCACGCATGCGTGTCAAGATCGTCGCTAGCTTCTTGGCGTGTCGTTGTTGATGTCGACATCCCAGGTGAGATCGATTCAGCTGACAAGGTGATATCTGATCCGTTCCATCTCTATTGTCGTTCGAGGTGATGTTTCTTCGTTTCATCATAATTGTAGATTAAGGAGCAAGTGGCTGTTGAGTATTGTGAATAGATGGACACAAACAATTCTATACTGAGCGTGGTTGCGCTGGGAGCGATTTGTGAGATTGAGGATCTCTCGCTTCCTCCTCGAGTTCCTTCGTATCCAGGTGGGAGACGCAATGCGCAAGCTCCGCCAGATTTGATGCCGTCGTTCGCGAGGTCACCTCAGTCTAGTTCGTACCACGCTGTCATGTCGAAACGCTGGCAACTGGCGGAGCGGAAGAAAATGATTGAGTCGCGAACACTCCATTTCTACTTGCAGGAGTTTGCGGAATTGAGCAATGGTCAACGTGTGATTCTTCGTGATGACCGCGGTTGGAGTGCTTCACCCGAACAGTTTTTAAACAGTCCGTGGAAGACACTAACGGGTCGTGAACTTACTCGAGATGCCCGCTCTAGTTTGCTGAGATCGCGGTGCGACTCAGACTACGTCCCAATAAAGTCGTTCACACAGGAAATATGTGCGCCGGTTTGCGGGGCCTCTCAGTCCCGAGGCCGTAAGCTCCAACATTTAGGGCCGTAAGCTCCAACATTTAGGGGAGAAGGATCCAGATGACTGACCGCTTTGTCACCCCCTATGGCGCTTGGTCGTCATCGATCAGTGCTGCTGACCTGGTGGGAGGGGCTGTTCGGATATCGGAGGTTCGGGCGGATCCTGTCGATCCTGACCTGATCTGGTGGTCGGAGAACCGGCCCGAAGAAGGCGGACGAACCGCGGTGATGCGCTACTCGATTCGTGAGCGATCCGTCACCGAAAATACGCCGGTCGATGCCAACGTGCGCACGTTGGTTCACGAATACGGCGGCGGAGCATGGTGGCCACACAACGGTGAACTGTTCTATGTCGACTTCGCCGACCAGCGCCTGCGTCTGATCAACCGGCACCGCAGGGTCCGGTTTTTGACTGATGAACCGGCACGCCCGCGAGCCGACCGATTTGCCGATGGCAGGGTGACGCCCGACGGCCGTTGGTGCGTGCTTGTGCGAGAGCAGCACCGCGTGGATGCGGAGCCGACCAACGAAGTCGTCGCCGTGGCGACCGACGGGAGCGCTGAGATCAACGTCTTGTTTTCCGACGCCGATTTCGTGATGTCGCCGCGTCTTTCGCCCGCTGGCGACCTGTTGGCCTGGATCTCTTGGGATCACCCCAACATGAGCTGGGATTCGACTCGGTTGCACGTTGCCCCGTTTGCCGATGGACGGATCAGCGGGGAACTACTGACCGTGGGCCAGTTCGATGAGGCGAGCTACTGCGAACCCGACTTCGGGACCGGCGGGTTACGGGTCTGTTCCGATCACGAGGGCTGGTGGAACCTCTACGACGTGGATCTGAGCGCCGGGGTGCTTTCTCGGGCCGTCGGGGGACCGTTCGAGATCGCCACGCCCCCGTGGGTGTTCGGGATGCAGCGCTGGGCTTCACGGCCGACAGGTTCTGGCGGCGAACAGCTATTCGCCGTTGCCGGCATGCCGACGGGTGATGAGCTGATCGTCGACGGCAGCACCGTGTCGATGATCGACAGCTCGATCACGTCGCTTTCGGTCGGCCCCGGTGCGGTGGCAGCGGTCGGCTCTGGTTACGGCCACGAGGCCGAGGTGATCCGCCTCAGCGTCGATGCGAGCGGTGTGCACCGTGAGGTGCTCCGACCTTCGAGGGCTCTTCCGTTCGAGCAGGGCTATCTGGTTGAGCCCGAATGGATCACGTTCCCGACGGGTCTCGGAGCCGGCGATGAGCATGGCGAAGGAGACGCCGGAGGCGGCACAGTGGCCCACGGCTTGTTCTATCCGCCGACCAATCCTGAACATGTCGGGCCCGATGATGAAAGCCCGCCTCTGATGGTGCTGGCCCACGGCGGCCCCACAGCACAGGCTCGCCGCGAGCTTCAACCGGGCATTCTCTATTGGACCTCCCGGGGAATCGCGGTGGTCGATGTGGACTATCGCGGCTCCACGGGCTACGGCACGGCGTTTCGAAAATCGCTCAACGGGCTATGGGGCGTCGCCGACGTGGCCGACTGTGTCGCGGCCGCTCAATATCTGGCCGAGCGGGGCGACGTCGATCCGAAACGCCTGATGATCAGGGGTGGAAGCGCGGGTGGGTTCACCGTTCTGGCGGCGTTGGCGTTCCATGACGTGTTCTCGGCGGGGGCCAGCCGTTACGGGATAGCTGATCTGGAGGCCCTGGCCACCGACACCCACAAGTTCGAGTCGCGTTACCTCGACACGCTTGTCGGCCCTTATCCAGAACAGAAGGCTGCCTATGTCGAGCGTTCGCCGATCAGCCATGTGGACGGGATCGACGTGCCGCTGATCGTGTTGCAAGGGGCCGAGGATGTGATCGTGCCGCCTTCACAGTCGGAGATGATCGTCTCAGCGGTGAAATCGAAAGGGGTCAAGGTTGCGTATTTGTTGTTTCCCGGCGAACAGCACGGTTTCCGTCAGGCCGACAACATTGTGCGCGCCTTGGAAGCGGAACTGGCTTTCTTCGGCGAAGTCCTCGGCTTCAGTCCTGCCGGCCCGACAGTCGGAGAAAGAACGAATGAATCGGGACAGCAGCGAATAGACTCGTCCGGTTGACTGTTCCGGGCTCTCAGGTGCGGTGTCACCAGACAAGGCGAAGGTGGATCTGATGAAGCGTGTTCTCGTCTCTGAAACGATTGCTGAAGCGGGTTTGGACCTGCTCCGTTCGGCGGGCCACGACGTGGACCTGCGGCTCGGGTTGTCGCCCGAGGAGCTGTGTGAAGCGGTGGCGGGTGCGTCGGCTCTGATTGTCCGTTCGGCGACTCAGGTTGACGCTGCTGTGCTGGCGGCGGGAACTGATCTGGTTGTGGTGGGCCGCGCCGGGGTGGGCGTCGACAATGTGGATGTGGCCGAAGCCACAGAGCGCGGCGTGACAGTGGTCAATGCGCCGCTGTCGAACGTCACTTCGGCCGCGGAGCACTCGATGGCTCTACTGCTGGCGCAGGCGCGCAACGTGCCCCAGGCACATGCGGCTCTGCAGGCCGGTCGTTGGGAGCGTTCGCAGTGGCAGGGTGTGGAACTGGCCGGCAAGACGCTCGGCGTCGTCGGTCTGGGCCGCATCGGCTCGCTGGTGGCGCAACGAGCTCTGGCCTTCGGCATGACGATCGTGGCGCACGACCCGTACATCGCCCAGGAGACTGCCGACGAAGTCGACGCCGAGCTGATCGAGCTCGACGAGTTGATGGCCCGTTCCGACTTTGTGACGTTGCACCTGCTGAAGACGCCCGAGACGGTCGGTCTCATCGGTGCCGAGATGTTGGCCAAGGCAAAACCCTCCATGCGGATCGTGAATGTCTCCCGCGGCGGCGTCATCGACGAGGAGGCCCTTGCGTCAGCAGTGCGGTCGGGCACGATCGCCGGCGCGGCGATCGACGTGTTCGACGTCGAACCGGCGCTCGATTCACCTCTGATGGGTGTGGACGGGATCGTGGTGACCCCGCACCTCGGCGCCAGCACAGTCGAAGCTCAGCATGCCGCCGGGATCACCATCGCCGAGCAGGTGCAGTCGGCTCTTGCCGGCGAGCCGGTGCCGTTCGCGGTCAACTAGACCCGTTGCAATAGCACCCCGTGTCAGCGGCGGGCTTTGCGGTAGCCGTCGGCTTCAGCGTCGCCCTCGTTGGCGTAGCAGCGGTCGGGAACGGTTCGGTCGTATGAGCCTCCGCCCGGCACATGGTAGATCTTCGAAGAAGACTTGGCTTTGATCGGATAGCCGGGCGGACATGCCCCGTCACTTGGTTCGACACCGCCCGGGGCGAATTGAACAGGACCCGCTCTGGGAGCGGGCGCCGGGGTGTCGGCAAGGGGCTGCCATGTGGCGCTGCCTGTCACTTCGGGTGCTCGCCGGCGCCGCACGGCGCGCACAATCCCGACCGCGAAACCGACAACAGCGCCGATTTTGAACAGTCGAGCCATGCGACCCAGCGCGCCGAGCATGACTCAGACACTAGCCGATCAACCAGAGCATGTTCAGCAACGCTCCTCTCGACCCCCGAAACAAGCGGACCCAAGCGATTAGTCAGGCCCTTTCAGCAACTGTGGTCAGCTTGTCGGTATCCAAGCTGGGCGTTTGGTCTCGTACGCCTCTATTTCGTCGAGGTGGCGCATCGTCAATCCGATGTCGTCAAGCCCTTCCAAGAACCGCTGTCGGGTGCCAGAAGCCAGGGGGAAAGAGGTCTCAAGGCCGATCGCCGGGACCTCGACGGTGAGCCGCTCGACGTCAATCGTGATCTCCAGCGCTGGATCCGCAAGCACCGCTTGCATCAATGCAGCGTTGAACTCGGCGCTGACCGTGACAGGAACCAAACCGTTCTTTGTGCAGTTGTTGCGGAAAATGTCGGCGAACCGCGGCGAGATGACCGCTTCGAAACCGTATTGCTGGATGGCCCAGACTGCGTGCTCTCGTGACGATCCCGTGCCGAAGTTAATCCCCGCCACAAGGATGTTGGCTGCCGCGTACTGTTCCTGGTTGAGCACGAAATCCCGGTCGTCGCGCCATTCCGAGAACAAGCCCTTCTCGAAACCGGTGCGTTCGACGCGTTTGAGCCAGTCACTGGGGATGATCTGGTCGGTGTCGACGTCGGCGCGGTCCAGCGGCAACGCGGTGCCGGTGACGATGTGTACTGCTTTCATATTCGATCGTGCTCCTTGTGGCGAGTCCCGCGGCCCGACTATTCGAGGTCGGCGGGGGAGGCGAACGTTCCGGCGATGGCCGTCGCGGCGGCGACTGCGGGAGAAACGAGGTGGGTGCGTCCGCCGCGGCCCTGGCGGCCTTCGAAGTTGCGGTTGGAGGTGCTGGCCGCTCGTTCGGCCGGCTGAAGCTTGTCTGGGTTCATCGCCAGACACATCGAGCAGCCCGGTTCACGCCAGTCGAAACCCGCTTCGGCGAAAATCTTGTCCAGCCCTTCTTCTTCGGCTTGTTCTTTGACTTGGCCCGAACCGGGTACGACCAGGGTGCGCACGCCGGAGGCGACTCTGCGCCCCGCTGCTACCTTGGCGGCAGCTCGCAGGTCTTCGATGCGGCTGTTGGTGCATGAACCGATGAAGACCGTGTCGACTGGCACTTCACGCATCGGAGTTCCCCCTTGCAGTCCCATGTACTGCAGCGCCCGAGCAGCGGAGTCGCGGGCGGCTGGGTCGTCGAACGAGTCGGGTGTGGGGATGGCGCCGTGCAGCGGCATGACTTGGGCAGGATTGGTGCCCCACGACACGTGCGCGGCGATTTCGTTGCCGTCGAGCGCGACGTATTCGTCGAAGGCCGCCTCGGGGTCGCTCGGGAGTCGTCGCCAATCGTCCAGAGCAGCTTCCCATGCTGCGCCGGTCGGTGACTTCTCGCGCCCTTCGAGGTAGCTGAAGGTGGCGTCGTCGGGCGCGATCAACCCGGCTTTGGCCCCGCCTTCGATCGACATGTTGCACACCGTCATGCGGCCTTCCATGGTGAGCGCACGGATGACTTCGCCGCGGTACTCGATGATCTTGCCGATCCCGCCCCCGGTTCCGATCCGGCCGATGATCGCCAGAATCACGTCTTTGGCCGTGACTCCGTCGGCCAGTTCGCCGTCAACGGTGACAGCCATCGTTCCGGGCCGTGTCTGCAGCAGTGTCTGGGTTGCCAGTACGTGTTCGACTTCGCTTGTTCCAATCCCGAAGGCGATCGCGCCGAAGGCGCCGTGGGTGGAGGTGTGAGAGTCGCCGCAGACGATCGTCATGCCGGGCTGCGTGAGTCCCTGCTCAGGGCCGATCACATGCACGATTCCTTGTTTGGCGTGCCCCATCGGATAGTTGACAACGCCGAACTCGCTGGTATTGCGGCGCAGAGTCTCGACCTGAAGGCGGCTGATCTCATCGGCTATCGGTTTGTCAATATCGGTGGTGGGGACGTTGTGATCTTCTGTGGCGACGGTCAGATCAGGCCGTCTGACCTTGCGACCGCTGATCCTCAGACCGTCGAAGGCTTGCGGCGAAGTGACCTCGTGCACGAGATGCAGGTCCACATACAGCAGGTCACCTTCGCCGTTGGCCCCGGCGCTGACAACGTGGCGATCCCAGATCTTCTCGCTCAGTGTCTTGGGTTCGCTCATGCTTGGCCCTCTTTTCGTCGAACTGCTCAGGTTCCTGGTCTCAGGATACGGTGCGCAAGGCCCGGCTCAGTCCTCGAGGGCGGTGAAGGCGCGTTGGCCGCTGAGAGCGTCTTTCACCACTTTTCCGGCGGCGTTGCGGGGCAGCCGTTCGCTGCGAATGTCCCAGGACGTCGGGACTTTGTAAGGGGCCAGAGACTTGGCAGCCCAAGTTCGCAACCCGTCCGCGGACAAAGCAGCTCCGGGCGTCGGCACCACCGAGGCGGCCACGACCTGGCCGGTCAACTCGTCGTCGAGCCCGTAGACGGCGACCTCGGACACATCTGGATGGTCCTCGATGCGATATTCGACCTCGATCGGGTACACGTTCTCTCCGTTGTGGAGAATCATGTCGCGGGCTCGGCTGTCGATCGTCAGAACCTGATCCTCGAGGCGTCCGACGTCGCCGGTGTCGAGCCAGAAGTCCTCGTCGACGGCCTCTGCGGTGGCTTTGTCGTCGTTCCAATAACCGAGCATCGTGTAGGCGCTCTTGACCCAGATGCGTCCGTTTTTGCCGTCTGGCAGCACCGTGCCCGCGTCGTCTCGGATCTGCACCTGCATCGTCGGCAGGACCCATCCGGCAGCTTCGGGTCGGGCGACCATGTCGGCGCCGCCGTGGGAGGCGACCACACCGACGGTCTCGCTCGAGCCGTAACCGATGCCGACGTTGGCCGCCGCGGTGGGCAGAACGTCACGGACCCTTTGAGCCAGGTCGGGGCTGACGGGCGCGCCGCCGAAACCGACGTTGGTCAAACTGGAGGTGTCGGTCAGTCCCTTCGCTGCCTCGTCGAGCACACGGGGCCCCATCGAGCCGATCAGACTCCACACGGTGATGCGTTCCCTCTCGACGAGTCGCAGACCCGCTGCGGGATCGAAGCGACCGGTGCGGAAGATCAAGGTCCCGCCGGCGACCATATTGATGAGGGTCGAACCCGACAGCCCCGAAACGTGGAACAGCGGGGAGGTCATCATGACGATCGGCGGGCCGCCCGACGGTGGAGGCGGCGGCTGTCCGGCGGCTTCGGCTTCTGCTGCGGCCTGCATCATCCTGACCGCGCCGTTGAGCATCTGGATCTCGACAAATCCGACAAGGCCCCGGTGGCTGGCGGTCGCCCCTTTGGCGCGCCCTGTCGTGCCGCTGGTGAAGAAGATCGATACAGGATCGTCCTCAGCCAGTTCCACAGTCGGCAGCTGGTGGGCGCCGGCATCACGTTGGAGCCGCTCGCGTTCGGCGTCAATGTCGATTAGTGGGGCCGAGACCGATTCCGGCACACGGGCGAGCCGCTTTTCGTCGCCGAGAATCAACTTCGGAGTTGTCAACTCGGTCGCATGGACGATCTCATCGGGCGTCCACCAACCGTTGTAGAGCGCCACAATCGCCCCGGAGCTCACCAGAGCGAAATAGGCGATCACCCAATCGGGTGAATTGGCGGCCAGGATCCCGACACAGTCGCCTTTGGCGACACCGTGATCAGCGCTCAAGGCGACGGCTTCGGCGGCGACCAGATCGACGAACTGGTCATGGCTGATGCGCCGGTCTCCAAGTACGAGGAACTCGCGGTCGCCGTGTGCTCGGCATCCTTCGACGAGATCGCGGAGGGATTTCCGTCGATTCGTGAGAACGGGCACGTCGAAACCCAGGACATTTTCGACCTGCACAGGGAAATAGCCCTCGGGGCCCGTGAGCCCCTGGATCAGATCATTTCGAAGCGACATAGACGGGGACCGTAGCGGACCCTGGGTCAGCGGCAGTAACCGGTCACTCGATCTCGACAACCGAGACTTTGAGCATCATGCCGGTGGGCGCTTCGTATTCGACGACGTCGCCGATCGTGGATCCAAGCAGCGCCGCGCCCATTGGAGAAGCCGGCGAGACCACCATCAGATCCTCGGGTTTCTCCTCGATCGACCCGACCAGATATTTCTCGGGCCGGCTGTCGCCTTCGAACACCACCGAAACGATCGATCCGGCGCCCACCGCACTGCCGTTGTTGTTCGCCTCGACGATCACCGCGTTCTCAATGACATGGGCGAGGTGCATGATCCGCCCCTCCATCTTCCCTTTTTCCTCTTTGGCCGCGTGATAGTCGCCGTTCTCTGAGAGGTCTCCGAGCGCGCGGGCTGCCTCGATCTTCTGAGAGAGCTCTATGCGCCCGCGGGTGGTCAAGTCTTCGTGCTCGGCTTTGAGGCGATCGAATGCCGCCTGCGAAAGCTGCTGTGCGCTGGCCATCAGAAGAAATCTAGCGGGATCGGGGCGGGCCGCGGTTTTGCGGATGACGACGGGTGATGCAGGGGGTACACTTGGCACATGGGATCACACGGCCCGTTGATCGTAATCATTTCCTAGCGCACGCCCGTTGTGGCGTGCGCCCGACCGTCCACTTCGGTGGGCGGTTTTCTTTTGTCCCCGACAGCCAGCGATTGAGAAGAACAACATGACCCATCGAGTGGGAATAGTGGGCGGAGACGGTATCGGCCCGGAAGTCATAGCCGAAGGCTTGAAGGTCATCGCCGCGGCCGGCGTCGAACTCGACACGGTCGACTACGACCTCGGCGGCAGCCGATATCTCCAAGACGGAGTCGTGCTGACCGACGAGATCGTCGATGAGTGGCGAACGCTCGACGCGATTTATCTCGGCGCGGTCGGAACCCCTGACGTCCCGCCTGGAGTCATAGAGCGAGGACTGCTGCTCAAGATGCGCTTCGACCTCGACCTGTACATCAACTACAGGCCTTTTTCCTGCGGGCCCGACAGTGCCAACACCAGCCCGATGTCGAGCGGGGAGGAGGCCGAGTTCGACTTTGTCGTCATCCGCGAGAACACTGAGGGCGCCTACGCCGGCGAAGGCGGATTTCTTCGCAAGAACACCCCCCATGAGATCGCCACTCAGGGATCGGTCAACACCCGGCTGGGCGTGGAACGCTGTGTTCGGTACGCCTTCGAGTTGGCGTCGAGGCGGCGCAAACACCTGACTCTGGTTCACAAGACCAACGTGTTGACCTTCTCAGGCGACCTTTGGGAACGGACCTTCAACGAAGTGGCCGACGCGTACCCGGGAGTCGAAACGGCCTACAACCATGTCGATGCGGCCTGCATTTACTTCGTGGATGATCCGCGGCGCTACGACGTCATCGTCACCGACAACCTTTTCGGCGACATCTTGACAGACCTGGGCGGTGCTGTGAGCGGCGGTATCGGTTTCGCGGCGTCCGCCAACCTGCATCCCGGGCGGGTCTCTATGTTCGAGCCTGTTCATGGATCGGCTCCCGATATCGCCGGCACCGGCAAAGCCAACCCGACAGCCGCCATATTGTCGGGAGCGCTGATGCTCGACCATCTCGGAGAGGATCAGGCTGCTGAGCGGATCCGCAAGGCCTGCGAAGACCCCGATTCTCTGAGCGGATCAACCACAGAAATAGGCGACGTCATCGCCGCTCGCTTGTAGGAGGCACAATGCCCATCACCCCCACCCCCCACATTTGGATGAACGGCGAGATGGTGCCGTGGGACCAAGCGCAGATCCATGTGCTCTCCCACACACTGCACTACGGGACTGGCGTATTCGAAGGGATCCGCGCCTATGAGACGGCTGACGGGCCGGCGATTTTCCGTCTCACCGAGCACATCGAGCGCCTCTTCAACTCGGCCCGGATCCTGAATATGCCGATGCCGTACTCGATTCCCGAAATCATCCAAGCATGCAAAGACGTCGTGGCCGGCACAGGGTTGAGCAGTTGCTATCTGCGCCCGATCGCGTATTTCGGCTATGGCGAGATGGGTCTGTCGATCGAGCATTGCAAGACCGATATCGCCATTGCCGCCTGGCCCTGGGGTGCGTATCTCGGCGATGAGGCCGCAACCAAGGGTGTGCGCATGAAGATCTCGTCGTGGAAGCGCCACGACCACAACATCATGCCGCCGACGTCCAAAACCACCGGCAACTACGCCAACTCGACTTTGGCGAAAATGGAAGCCCTCGCGGCGGGATACGACGAGGCGATCATGCTCAACAGCGCCGGTCTGGTTTCCGAGTGCAGCGGCGAGAACATATTCGCGGGTCTCGGTGACGTGGTTCTGACCCCGCCGACCTCGGCGGGTGCTTTGAAAGGCATCACCCAGGACACGGTGGCCACACTTGCCGATGACATGGGAATCAACATTGCGGTGGGCGAGATGACCCGCAGCGACCTTTATGTCGCTGACGAGATTTTCGTTGTCGGCACAGCCGCGGAAGTCAGTGCGGTGAACTCGGTTGATGATCGCGCCATCCCCTGTCCGGGTCCGGCCACCAAAGCCATCGCGGAGGCATATGCCGAGGTCGTCCGGGGCAAGAACCCCAAATACCGCTCATGGAACGAGCTTGCGTCGTGAGCGCTTCTGCCGCTGTTTCGGGCGGCGCTGCGGATTCCGGAGCGAGCGGCCCAGAGGCATCGATCGAACGCGCAGGGGTTCGAGACCCGGCTTGGCCCGAACAAGTCGAGATCTACGACACCACGCTGCGCGACGGCTCTCAGCTTGAGGGCATATCGCTCACCGTCGACGACAAGCTGCGGATAGCGGAACAGCTCGATGTGCTCGGCGTCGGATATATCGAGGGCGGCTACCCGGGCGCCAACCCCAAAGACGACGAGTTCTTCGAGCGCGCCAAATCCGAACTGCGGTTGACGACCAGCAAATTCGTGGCGTTCGGCTCGACCCGCCGCCCACGAGGAAAGGTCGACTCCGACAACTCGCTGGCCAACCTGGTGGCCGCCGGGACCGAGGTTGTGTGCATCGTCGGCAAGTGTTGGGATTATCACGTCACCGAAGCGCTCGGTACGACCCTTGACGAAGGCGCAGCCATGGTGTCCGACTCCATCGCCTACCTGGCAGCCAATGGCAAACGGGTTTTCTTCGACGCGGAGCACTTCTTCGACGGCTACAAACGCAATCCCGAGTTCAGCCTCCGCGTTCTCGAACAGGCCGCGATCGCGGGAGTTGAGGCTGTGGTGCTGTGTGACACCAACGGCGGTTCCCTGCCTCCGGAGATCGAACGGGCTGTGTCTGCTGTGATCGCCCACGTGGACTGCGGCGTCGGCATCCACCTGCACAACGACACCGGTTGCGGGGTGGCCAATGCCCTGGCAGCGGTGCGAGCCGGAGCCACCCAGGTCCAGGGGACGATCAATGGCTACGGCGAGCGGGTCGGGAACTGTGATCTGGTCCCGATCATGGCCAACCTCGAATTGAAGATGGGCATTCCGTGCCTTCCCGAGGGCCGCATCGCCCGGTTGACCTCGGTGTCGCATCACATAGCCGAACTGGCCAATTTCACCCCCGACCCGCAACAGCCCTACGTCGGTTCGTCGGCCTTCGCCCACAAAGCCGGCCTTCACACCAGCGCGTTGAATCGGCGACCCGACGCCTACGAACACGTTGCGCCGGAGTCGGTGGGCAACGGCACGCGCATCGTGGTCTCGGAGATGGCCGGCCGCTCGACTCTGGCGATGAAAGCCAAGAACCTGGGACTGGAGATCGACGGGAAGGTTCTCGGCCATGTCGTCGAGACCCTCAAGGAACTCGAGCATTCGGGCTATCATTTCGAAGTCGCCGACGCTTCTCTGGAGTTGCTGATGCGGGGAGCGGCCGGTTGGGAGCAGCCGTATTTCACCCTCGAGTCGTTCTCGGTCGACATGGCCCACCGTTCCGGGACGGGTGCGCGCCTGTGGAACGATGTGGCTGTCGACGTGGAGACCGAGGCCACGGTCAAGATCTGGGTCGACGGTGAACGGCGAATCGCGGTGGGGGAGGGCAACGGCCCTGTCAACGCGCTCGACGCGGCCGTGCGCTCGGCTCTAAACGGGCGTTATCCCGAGATCGACAGGGTGTCGCTCACCGACTTCAAAGTTCGCGTGCTCAACACGGAGCAGGGAACCGCCGCGGTGACGCGTGTCCTGTTGGACAGCACCAACGGCGAGCGTTCATGGTCGACCATCGGCGTGTCGGAGAACATCATCGAGGCGTCATGGCAGGCCCTCATCGACTCCCTCGTCTACGGCCTGCTCATAGCCGACGAATAACCGTCTACGGCCTGCTCATAGCCGACGAATAACCCGGCGCGAGCTATGCAGACGATGCGGGCGATTGCCCGGTTCGAGGTCGGCGGGCCGCCGAGGGCGCCGCTTGGGATGGGTCAGCCTGATCGGCCTCAATCTGTGCCACGAGTTCAGGGTGGCGCAGAAGTGCTGCCTCGTGCGCTGACATGACGACCGCCGGTGTGAACATCAGCGTGCCGTCTGGATGCTCGGTTACCAGATAGCGACTGTGCTCTGGGTTGCCGAGTCGGCCGAGTGCTACCCGCCGACGAGCGTCAAGCTCAACGAGCTGGGTCATTGGCTTCTCCATGGTGTGGTGGGGATTTCGTAGGGACTGGTCCCCAATTGTACACGTAAACTGTTCCAGATGGCACAGATCATGCCAATTTAGGGCAGATGGGCAGTTTCATAACTGCCTGAATGGTACATTTGGGCACATGGGTTTGTTGTTCAACGCTGACGCCGATCGGCAGCTTGGACAGTTGCAAAACGACGCCGTGCGCCAACAGCTATACGAACGAATCAATGACGTCTTGGACGCAATAGAGGATGATCCGAGTGATCGTTCTGTGCGCCAACGCCGTTACCAGACTCCTCCAGTGTGGGGAGTGACCGTGTACGGGTCAGATGAAACCTGGCTCGTGCTGTGGTCCCAGCCGAACTCCGATGTTGTGATCCACTACATTGGTGAAGACCTCAGATAGCCGACGAATAACCCTCAGTAGAAGATCCCGGCGGCTTCGAGGCGGTCGAGTTCGTCGTCATCGAGGCCGAGCACTTCGCGCAGCACCTCGTGGGTGTGATAGCCGAGCGGTGGAGCCGAGTCCGCGGTGCGCAGCACCGTGCGCGACATTCGGGTGGGATTGGCGGGTTGTTGCTCGGGACCGTGCACCTCGTGTACCAGATCGACCATCAGCCCCCGCTCGCAAAGATGCGGATCCGCCAGATGATCCAGCGGACCCATCACCGGCATGGCCGACACGCCCACAGCCTGCAGCAACTCGGCGGTTTGCTCCGGTGACCTCAGTGAGGTCCACTGGCTCAGCCGCTCGTCGATGGAGTCGTGCGCCGCGAACCGGGCGTCAACGCCGCTCAGGCTCTCATCGGGGGTCCAGCTGGCAGCCGCCTCGAGTGCCCGCCATGCATCGTCGTTCTGCACAGTGACGGCGACCCAGCTGTCGTCGCCGGAGCCGGCATAAACGCCCTGGGGTGCCATGCGGGGATCTCGATTGGCGAGGTTCGTGGGGTTCACGCCTGTCTCGATTGCCTCCAGATAGAGCTCGCCGAGCAGGTAGGCCGCCGCTTCGGTTTGGGCCATCTCAACGAAAGACCCCTCACCGGTTTGATTGCGATGGTCGAGTGCGCACAAGACGGCCACCGTCAACATCTTCGAGGCGATGTGGTCGGGATGATTGAGCGACGTGCCGCACGGATAGGGACCCTCGGGGTGGCTCCACAACATGTGAACACCCGCGAAGCTCGAGTTCAGCGGGCCGAACGCTTTCATTTCTCCCATGGGCCCGCCACGACCGTAACCCTGGGAGGCGACGTATACGACGCTCGGGTTCACGGCCGCGACGTCCGGGTAGTCAAGGCCGAGTTTGGCCATAACCCCGCCGCGGTTGTTCTCAGCGACCACATCCGCGGAGGCGCAGAGTTCTCGGGCCAGCCGCCGGCCGTCTTCGGTGGACAGGTCCAAAGCGACGCCGCGGCGGCCCCGGCACTCCATGTTGAAACAGAAGGACCTGTCGAGATCTTCCAGACCGGCAGCGCGGAGCACATCGGGCTTCTTGCGGGACTCGACTTTGATGACGTCCGCCCCCAGCTCCGAGAGCATCCAGCACAGCTCCGGCACCACCGCTGCAATGCCGAACTCGATGACGCGCAGCCCTTCGAGCAGCAGGCCGTGGCTCCCTGCTGAACCGCAGGCAACTGCGGCTTCGACAGCGGGGGTGTCGGCCGGTGGGGAATGGAACCGCCAGAGGCGACTGGCCACTCCGTCTACGAAGAATCCGCGTTCAGTGGTCTGGGGATGGTCCGCAAACTCCAAAGGAAGCTGGATTGAACCCAGCGGTAGGCCGAGCCGCAGCGACTCGTCGAACAGTTCGGACCGATCGCGGTCGGCGAACGATCGTTCCGCCACTTCGCGGATCAGCTGCGGGTTGAACATGCGGTGAACACGGTCGTTCCATTCGGGCCCGGAGACCTCCTCGGGCCTGTCGCACAGTTCCACGAAGGCCTGCCAGTCTGCCTCGCTGCCGAATACAAGGCGCACATGGCCGTCGCGGCAAGACGAGACGAGATACATGCCCTCTGCATTGCGCCGACCCTCCACCGGAAGGTGAGGATTGACCGACAGGTATCCGGGGATTGCGACGCCCCATGGATTGGTCCCACCCAGTCCGGCCTCCTGGGCGCTTGTCTCGATTTGTTGGCCCAGACCCGTGCGACGCCGGTCCATCAAGGCCGCGACCGCGGCCATGGCGCCGTGTACTGAAGCGCAATCATGGGCCAGGTATCCGGGCAGCGCGGTGGGGAACTGCGACCGATGACCGGTGGCGTGGAGGGCGCCGCAACTGGCTTGGGCCGGGAGCGATTCCAGATGCCAGTGCGAACGCGGACCGCTCAGTCCGAGGTCGGTGAGGCTGACTATCACAAGCCGCGGATATTCGGCTTCAAGAGCGGGGCGGTCGAGGTCGGAGAGGGGTCCGCCGTTCTCGATGAAGACGTCAGCGAGCGGCAACAGCTCTGCCAGGCCCTGACCGGCATCGGCGCGACTCTTGTTGTGGTTGCGGAAGCGGTCGGCGGCCGAATCGTCATCGGAGTTGTTCAAGCGAATGACGTTCGCTCCGAGATCGGCCAGGAGCCGTCCGCACAGTGCGCCCCGCCGGTCTGTGACATCAACCACAGTGAACTCGGAGAGGGGGTTTTCGATCACCGTTGGAGTATCGCGTAGAGCGGTTGCGGGTACAACGTCACGCCCATTGTGGCTACGCTTACCGGCCATGTCTGTGCCGAGGCATTTCCCATCAAAGACCGATGAGCCCAAGGCCTATGTGTCTGCACCGCGTCGCGGGGGCAGTTGGCTGGCGAACCGGCCCGGCGAGGTGGTCGGGGGCGCGCAACCCTCAGGACCCGCCGTCGGCAACCAAGGCCCCGATCAGGGTTATGTGCACAAGCTTGCGAAGCGCTTCGAGGCCGAGCTTGTGCTCGCTCCTGAAGAGCAAGCGAGTGATGTGTTGGAGGGGGCGTGTGCGGTCGCTCTGCGCCGTGCATCGTTGTACGGACGAGCACCGGTCGCTGATGATCTGCGCGTGGCGCTGACCGTGTTCGGTTTTCTCGGCCCTGCCGTCGATGATCTGGTGGAGTTCCGCAGACCCCTGTTCGAAGAGTTGCATCATGTGGTGTTCCATTACTTCACCGCACGGGAGATCGCATACCTTGTTCCTGAGGGGACATTGCGGATGGGCCCCGCCGAAGCAGCGGCCGCGTGTGCCGAGGACTGGAGGGCTCCGCTCGGGCTCTGAGCGATGTGAACTCGCTGATGTGCAGCATCGAGAGCTTCGAAGGTGTCATCGGGAAGGCAAGTGACGATTAGCCTGAGACCATGCAACCTCCACGGGTTCGCTTCGCGCCGGCGCCGACCGGCTACCTCCACGTGGGGAGCGCCCGCTCTGCGCTGTTCAACTGGCTTTTTGCCAGGCGCTATGGCGGAGAGTTCATATTGCGCATTGAAGACACCGACGAGTCCAAGAATTCCCAGGAGTTCGTTGACGCGATCTGCGATCCGTTGCGCTGGCTCGGACTCGACTGGGACGAGGGGCCGTATTTTCAGTCTCAACGCAAACAGGACCATTCCGCTGCCATTGAGCAGCTCATCGATGACGGCAAGGCGTACTTCTGCGATCTGAATCAGGCCGATTCGCAGCGGCTGTCCGCCGAGGCAGGACTCCGGGAGGGCTATCACGGTTGGTCACGTGATCGAAACGTGGCCGACGGCGACGGGGTCGTGGTCCGGTTCCGCGTGCCTGACGAGGGTTCGACGGTCGTCGATGACTTGATTCGCGGTCGGGTCGAGGTTGCCCATGACACAATCGACGATTTCGTGATCCGACGAGGCGACGGCTCCCCGGTGTTCTTCATCGCCAACGCGGTCGACGATCACGACATGGGCATCACCCATGTCATAAGGGGCGAGGATCTCCTCAACACCACGCCCAGAGTGGTGCTGTTGTCAGAAGCGCTCGGCTACGGTCCCGCGCCGCAATACGCCCACCTGCCGCTGCTTGTCAACGAGCAGCGCAAGAAGCTGTCCAAGCGCCGCGACAGCGTGGCGCTCGCGGAATTCGTGGCAGACGGTTATCTGCCCGAAGCGATGCTGAACGCGTTGGCCCTGCTGGGCTGGGGTCCGCCTGACGAGATCGAGATTCGGCCGATAACCGAGATCGTTTCTCTGTTCTCGCTCGAAGCAGTCAACAAGAGTTCGGCCTATTTCGATCTGGTCAAGCTGAAGCACGTCAACAGCGCATACATCAAAGCGCTGACCCCGGCAGAGTTCGTGCAAGCCGCGGCGCCCTGGCTTCAGGAGCACTACGACCCCAAGGTTGTCGAGGCGCTCGCGCCGGAGGTTCAGCAGCGCATCTCCACTCTTTCGGAGGCGTCGGCTTGGCTCGATTGGCTCTTCGTCGATGAGATCAGCGAATACGACGAGAAGGCGTGGGTGAAGGCCATGGTCAAGGGCCGCGCAGCGGACCGGGTCCTCGCTGGGCTCATCGAGGTTCTCGATGCCGATCCCTTCAACGATCCTGAACTCCTGGAGACGACTGTGTTTGCGGTCGGCAACCGGCTCAGTGAGGAACTCGGTGCGCGGGTGACGTCACAGGCTCCCTTGCGGGTTGCTCTCACGGGCAGCGGAGCGGGAATCCCGCTGTGGGAAGCGATGACGCACCTCGGCAAAGAAAGGACCCTGTCTCGGATCGCCGCAGCCCAGAGACGTTTGGGGGGCTGAGCAGATGCGGAGCGGACGGCTTGCTTGGCTGTCTGCGAGGCGCGTCGCATGGACACTGTTGATTGTCGGGACTCTGGTGGTCGCCTATGTCGGGATCAACTTCATTCAGGTGTCGACGAATCTTGACGTCGACGATCGAGGTCCGGGAGACGCAATCGTTGTGCTCGGCGCCGCGCAATACGACGGCAGGCCCTCACCGGTGCTGGCCAGACGGCTGGACCGTGCCCTGGAACTATGGAACGAGGGAGCGGCGCCTCTCATCGTCACAACCGGCTCCAAACAGGAAGGTGACCGTTTCACTGAGGGTTATACGGGGTTCGAGTATCTCCTTGAGGCCGGCGTGCCCGAGTCTGCGCTGCTGTTGGTGACTGACGGTGCGTCCACGTGGGAGCAGATGGCTGCCACGGCGAGGGTGCTTCACAACCGTGGTCTTTCTTCGGTCGTGGTCGTGTCCGACCCGTACCACTCGTTGCGCCTTGCCCAGATTTCGGTTGAGGCGGGGCTGACCGCATACATCTCGCCGACCGACGGCGAAGCTTCGGTACGGCAGCTGGCGCGTGAGACCGCTGCGGTGTCCCTTGGGCGGGTCCTCGGATATCGACGTGTGGACAACTGGTTCGGCAATGCCAACTGATCTGTGCCGGCTTCGAGCGCACCGGCCAGTGAGAAATCCGTGTGAGACCGCAGTGGAACCCGGTACGATGCGGTCGCTGATCGGGGATGGTGTAATTGGCAACACATCTGGTTCTGGTCCAGACATTGGGGGTTCAAGTCCTCCTCCCCGAGCTTTTGATTTTGTCGCGCTGAGGGACTTGGCCTGCGGTTACACTCATGCGGTCGCGGATCGCCCAGCGATGAACCTGCCCCGTTCGTCTAGCGGCCTAGGACGCCACCCTCTCAAGGTGGTAGCACGGGT
>JAPPMP010000042.1 GCA_028819005.1 Acidimicrobiaceae bacterium | reverse complement strand
ATCGAACTCGACCGCATCCAAGAATGCAACAACAACTAAAAGACAACCACCACCAGCCCACCCACAGACCTCACAGACACAGGCCAACCCGCAGCAGGGCAGGCACAGGTTACGCGACCACCCGCTCCTAACTCGCTCTGCTCACCAGACCGGACAAGCCGCAACCCCGCAAACCAAACCATCCGCACACACAAATCCACTGCCCACTTACCAGGCCTCTACACAAACGACGCATCAGCTAGGATCTTCTTGCGCGGATTCCCGAATTGTAGAGGTCAATCGCCGATCACACCGATTTCGCCACTGGCATCGAACATATGTTTGCTATAGGTTGGAGGGGTGAGCGGCCGCGCCACTATCCTCCATGCCGACCTTGATGCCTTCTACGCCTCGGTTGAACAGCGTGACGATCCCAGACTGCGCGAGCGCGCCGTCATCGTCGGCGAAGGCGTGGTGCTGGCCTGCAGCTACGAAGCCAAACGCTGCGGAGTCCGCTCTGGGATGGGTGGTGTGCTCGCCCGCTCTCTATGTCCACAAGCCATCACAGTTCCACCTCGTATGGAGGCCTATGCCGAAGCATCGACACAGGTGTTCGAGCAGTTCGCTGATTTCACACCTTTCGTCGAACCGCTCTCGGTCGATGAGGCCTTCCTCGACGTTGCCGGAGCCGAGCATCTCTTCGGACCCGCCGCTCAGATCGCTCAGAAACTGAGGACTCGAGTGCGGGAGAACGTGGGGCTGGCGCTTTCGGTGGGGGTTGCGCAAACCAAGTTTCTCGCCAAGGTCGCCAGCGGCCAGGCGAAACCTGACGGAACAATCGTCGTCGAACCGGGCAACGAACTCGCCTTCCTTCATCCGCTGCCCATCGAGGTTCTCTGGGGGGTGGGTCGGGTGACTGCAGCGAAGCTCCACGATCACGGCATCGACACGGTCGGAGATCTGGCCTCTTGCGAGCGTGACGGACTCAAGAGCTATCTCGGCGACCACGCGAGCGCCCACCTTCTGGCGCTGGCTCACAACCACGACCCGCGGGCAATCGACACCAACCGCCGTGACCGGTCCATGGGCGCTCAGCGGGCTCTCGGGCAGAAGGTCCGCCGCCGCGAGGAACTGCGGCTCGAGATGCTCGCCCTGGCAGAGAAGGTGGCGGCACGTCTGCGCAAAGCAGAACGCGTCGCCCGCACCGTCACCGTCCGGTACCGAACTTCAGAAATGCGTCACGAGACCCGATCTCGCACCCTGCCCGAAGCGACTCAACAAACAGACATTCTCGTTGCAGTCGCCGACGAGTTGCTGCTCGATCTGATCGACGGTCCCCACGGTCCCGGCAGCAGACTCGGCCGTGTCGGTTGCACGTTGATCGGGGTCACATACTCAGCGCTCGGTTCTCCCGATGCGATACAGCTCGCGCTCCCGTTCGGCGACGGCGGCAAGCCGACCGACGCGCTCGACACCATGATCGACAGCATCCGTTCACGATGGGGCGACAAAGCCGTGGCGCGGGCGTCGCTGCTCGACCACAAGGGTGAGGTGGCAGCCCTGACTCGCCCCACCGCTCTCGATTCGGAGGCCGCGGAACAATCCTCCGCATCCGAACCCCCCGACGCGCGACAATGACCCGGTGAGCGAGCCCCTTCCCGAGCGTCAACACCCACGAGGCGTGTTCTGCAACCGGACCCTCAATCTTCGCGGCGTTCGAGCGATCGGCTACGACATGGACTACACGCTCATCCACTACTTCGTGGATGAATGGGAACGGGCAGCTTTCGACCATGGTTGCGCCTACCTCGAAAAGTTGGGCTGGCCGGTGGCTGATCTGGTGTTCGACCCCGAGGCTTTCACGCTCGGGCTCACCTTCGACCTGGAGCTGGGCAACATTGTCAAAGCGACGCGCTTCGGTTACGTGGTGAGAGCCCAGCACGGCAACCAGATGCTGCCGTTCGCGGAATTGCGGCGAAGCTACTCGGAGACGGTCATCGAACTTGCTGATCCGCGGTTCAAGTTCATGAACACGCTTTTTGAGCTGAGTCGAGCCTCGCTGTGGTGTCAGCTGATAGACCGCCACGACCGCTCACCTCTGCCTGGCGTCAAGACGTACCGGCAGCTTCACAGCACCATCGACGCTGCCCTGATAAGCGCACACCGCGACGGATCACTCAAAGCGGCGATCGTCTCTGATCCCGAACGCTTCGTCGATCTCGACCCCGAGACCGTGCCGACTCTCATGGATCAGCGTCTCGCCGGCAAAGACCTGATACTCATCACCAACTCCGACTGGTCTTACAGCCAACAGATGATGAACTGGTGTTTCAACCGTTTCATGCCTGAAGGCCAAACCTGGCGTGACCTGTTCGACCTGATCATCGTGGCCGCCAACAAACCGCGGTTCTTCTCCGACGCCGGACCCATTTATGAGGTCGTCGACCCTGAGCGGGGCCTGCTGGAACCGCACCTCGGGGCGATCGAGCCTGGCGCCGTCTACCACGGAGGCAACGCTCGTCTAGTGGAAGACGCGCTGGGCCACGAGGGATCGCAGTTCCTCTACGTGGGCGACCATCTGTTCGGCGATGTGTATGTCACCAAAGACGTGCTGCGCTGGCGCACCGCACTGATCGTTCGTGAATTGGAGGACGAGATTCTGGCGAGCACCGATGCGCTGGGCGCCAACGTCGAACTCGCTGATCTGATGGAGGAGAAGAGCCGGCTGGAGTTCGCGCAGTCGCGCCTGCGGATTCAACGCCGCCATCTCGTCGTCGACGACGAACCCAGAGGGAAGATCGACGCCGCCATCGAATCGACCACCGCTGATCTGGCGGAGCTCGACGAGCGCATCGCGCCGTTGGCACGGGCCGCGAGCGAGCAGGGAAACACGTTCTGGGGTCCGTTGATGAGAGCCGGCGTCGACAAGAGCCTGTTTGCACGCCAGGTCGAGAAACATGCCGACGTCTACACGAGCCGTGTCTCCAACTTTCGGGCCGAGACTCCATACGGCTATCTGCGCGCGGCGCGGGTCCTGCTCCCCCACGAGACCGCCGAGTTCTGAGCGCCGAAAACAACACCAGCAGCAACGTGTCGTTCCCGGTCGATATCGGGCAGACTCGCCGGATGGTCGCTCGACTCGGAAGTTGGTGTTTTCAAAGACGCGGGACCGTGCTCGGACTGTGGGTCCTGGGTCTTGCGGCACTGCTCGGCGCAGCGCTGAGCATCGGCAGCGGGTTCTCAGCCGAACAACAGCTTCCCGGTTCAGAGACCGAAGCCGGGTTCAACGCGCTCGACGAGCACTTCGGGGCCTTCGGCGGGGCGGGCAGCGGGCTCAGCGGGAGCATCGTCTACTCCGCAACTCAGGGGGTTCACGATCCAGAAGTGGTTGCAGTGATGCGCCAGATGTTCAGCAGAGCCAACGAGATCGACGGTGCGATGGTCCTGTCGCCCTACAACTCGGGCCCAACCGGCGGTGGAGGCGTCTCGGCAGACGGACAGATCGCCTATGCGACCGTCCAGCTCGGCAAGAACGTCGACCAGGAAAGCTCGGGCGCCATCGGTGAGCAGATCAGAGATCTGATTCCCTCCCTCGAGGGTCTGCAAGTCGAGATCGGCGGGAGTTCCCTGGCAGGTTTCGAGCCCCCGCAATCTGAACTGATAGGCGTTGCTTTCGCCATCTTCATCCTGATCCTGGCCACAGGGTCGGTGCTGGGCATGGGTCTTCCCATCGGGGTGGCTCTGGTCGGAGTTGTCGGCGGCATCGCCGCAACCGTGCTCGCTTCCAACATTTCCGGTGGTCCCGAGTTCGCCACCACGCTCGCCATCATGATCGGGCTCGGGGTGGGAATCGACTACACGTTGTTTCTCGTGACCCGCTACCGGGAACTGTTGCGGGAGGGATCAGAACCGGCCGACGCCGCGGTCGGCGCCATGAGAACCGCCGGACGAGCTGTGCTGTTCGCGGGGATCACCGTCGTGGTCTCCCTGTTGGGCCTGATGGTGATCGGTCTCCCATTCATCACCGGTATCGGCGTGGCCACCTCCATAACCGTTCTGGTCACCCTCATCTCGTCTTTGACGCTGATGCCCGCGCTGGTCGGATTCGCCGGGGAACGACTGGAGATCACCCGCCGGCGGGGAATCATTGCCGCCGGCTTCGTGGCTGTCGGGCTGTTCGGCTTCGGCTTGGGCATAGACCCTTTGGTGTTCTGTTTTCCCTTGGCCATCGTCGTGTTGATCGCCGGTTTCTTCGTCCCCGCATTGCGCCGCCAACTCCCGCCTCGCAAGGTCAAACCGTTGCGCGAGACCGTGGCGTACCGCTGGAGCCGGTTCGTCCAAGCACGCCCGCGCAGCGTTGCGGTGGTGGGCGCGGCGATCCTTTTGCTCATCACAGCACCGCTGTTGGATCTGCGTCTCGGTTTCTCCGACGAAAGCAACTTCGCCGAAGAAACCACCACTCGACGTGCCTACGACCTTTTGGCGGAGGGCTTCGGCCCGGGATTCAACGGGCCGTTCCTGATCACCGCGGTGGTCAACAGCAGCACCGACGCGCAGGCGATCGGCGCTCTCGTCTCAGCACTGGAGGGCGATCCCGGGATCGCCGCAGTTCCCCAGGCACTTCCCAACAACCCGGATTCCCCGAGTGCGTTCATGATCCGGGCGATTCCCCACACCGCTCCCCAGGACCACGCCACCGAGCTGCTCGTCGGACGTCTGCGAGATGTGGTGATTCCCGAAGCGATTGCAGACACGACCCTGGAGGTCGCCCTCACCGGCGGCACTGCTGCCGGGATTGACTTCTCGGACTATCTCAGCAGTCGCATGCCCGTCTTCTTCGCTGCGGTGCTGCTGTTCTCGTTCGTCCTGTTGATGGCGGTCTTCCGCTCATTGCTGGTTCCGCTCAAGGCAGTGATCATGAACCTGCTTTCGATAAGCGCGGCTTACGGGATCGTTGTCGCGGTATTCCAATGGGGTTGGTTCAGCACTGTCACCGGAGTCGACCCGGGACCCATCGAGCCTTTCATTCCAATGATGATGTTCGCCATCGTCTTCGGTCTGTCGATGGACTACGAGGTCTTTCTTCTGAGCCGGATACGCGAGGAATATCAACGCACCGGTGACCCGGTGACCTCGGTGAGCGACGGTTTGGCGGCAACGGCGCGGGTGATCACAGCCGCGGCAGCGATCATGGCGTTCGTCTTCGGGAGTTTCATTCTGGAGGATGCGCGTGTGCCGGCAGTGTTCGGCCTGGGTCTCGCATCAGCCATCGTGCTCGACGCCACCCTGGTGCGCATGTTGTTGGTACCTGCAACCATGGAGTTGCTCGGCTCAAGGAACTGGTGGATCCCGAGTTGGCTCGATCGCATCGTCCCGCGCCTGGACATCGAAGCCTGATGAAATCGCTAGGTTCAAACCACATGATCGGTCATCGTGTCATCGCGCTGCTAGTCGTCCTAGGACTTGGGGCCGCCGCCTGCGGAGGCGACGATCCCCTGCCTGAGCCCGTTCCAGAGGCGGCCGGCGGTGCTGCCGATTCGTCCGACGAGTCGAGCGAGTCGAGCCGTTCGGACAACGCGAGCGAGGCGGACCCGTCTACCGGCACAGAAGACACAACCAGCGGTGGAATCAGCCCGTTCGGTCCCGCGCCGGTTTCGCCGAGCGGGCCTCTGGATCCCGCCTTGGAAGCAGACCTCAACACGCTTTTCGACTCATTGACGACAAACCCGGACCTCGAAGCGATCGACCGGGTGGGGGCTTCAGGCGATCCGCGGGCGGCGTGGCTGCTCACCGACGTCATCCGCTTCCTCCGCATGGGCGAGATACTCGAACGCACAGGCAACGCCTGGGAGTCGCTCACCGACGTCTCGATCCCAGCCGACGAGTCGCCGTGGGGGTTCACGACCAACCACATGATCGCCTGGGATGTGCCCGCTCCACCGGGATACATCAACTGGAAGCGCCAGCTCTTCGAGCTCTTCGAACCTCGTTGGGCACCGCTGTTCGACGACCCCGACGCAACCGTCGACTGGCGCTGGGTGTCATGGGGCGGCGTCTACATAGACGACCGGGCGATCGGCCAGACCAACGTCGGCTGTCCGCAGGGTTGTATCCCTGCGCTCAACGATCCGGCGCTGACCAGCGCCTCCGACGGTTCCTGGTATCCCGACGACTCGATCGTGTTCGGCGTGGTCGTGGGCGACGAAGCGGTGGCGTTTCCGAAGAACATCATGGAGATCCATGAGATGGTCAACATCACCATCGGCGGCCGCCGTCTGGGCATCCCCTACTGCACCCTGTGCGGGTCGGCCCAGGCGTACTTCACCGATGATGTGGCTCCCGGGGTCGACACCGGCGGCTACGGAGCCTACGAGCTGCGCACCTCCGGGCTGTTGAGCAGGTCGAACAAGGTGATGTTCGAGTTCCACACCATGTCGGTGATTGACACCTTCACCGGCGAGGCCCTGAGCGGACCACTGCGCGAGGCCGGCGCGGTGCTTTCCCAAACCAGCGTGCGCACCAGCACCTGGGGCGATTGGAAGGCTGCACACCCCGGCACCCGGATCGTCGCCGAGGATGGCGGCATCGGGCGCACCTACCCGCGCGATCCGCTGCGGGGACGCGACGATGACGGACCGATCTTCCCGATAGGCGACGTCGATCCGAGACTCGAAGTGCAGGAACCAGTCGTCGGGGTGATCGCCGAAGACGGCACACCGGTGGCTTTTCCGGTCGCCGTGATCGAACCCCTGACCGCCGACGGCGCCTCGGTCGCCTTCGGCGGCGTCACGGTGGCCAGCGATGGTGCAGGTTTCACGGCTACGTCGGAAGCATCCGGTGATCAGTTGGCTGCACATCAAGCCTTCTGGTTCGCCTGGAGCCAGTTCCACACAAACACCCTGCTGTTCTTGGGCTGACCGAAGGCACAGAATAGCGTAAGAGGAAGTCTGCGAAACACTTCAGGTAGGTGCTGGGATCGGTGGGGCAGCGTTGGGTTCAACGACAGCCACAAGCGTAGCACTTGGAACCGGTGCCTATGTAGGGACTCGGCTCGTCTGCCGGTGGGTCAGCAAATGGGTTCCGAGCTACATTCCTCTGTATTGGTTCTGAAGAGAGCGAGCGAGCCATGACTGAACCAATTGCGCCCAAATACACGCTCCGCACACTTTCGCTGGGAATCTTGGCGGCATCCGTCGGTGTGACCGCGATCAACCTACTCCCCGACTGGGCAACGCTCTCATGCCTGGCGATAGCCGGAACTTGGCACTTCGCCCGTCGCCGCCTTTACGGAGCAAAAACCCAGCCGACATTCCATCTGATCATCACCACCGAGGCAACCCGCCGAGCGTGCCAGTGACCCGAAGCCACCTCGGGGCCGACCAAGATCATCCATTGAGGCGCTGCTACCTCTCCACCTCAGACCACCTAGACTGAGTGCCCATGGAAGTACCGCTGACAATTGCTGACCATCTGCGCCGTGCTTCGCTTGTATACGGCGACCGGATCGGAGTCATCGACGAGCCTGATCAACCGGCGCCCTCATTGGGGGAGTTGACCTACCGGCGTTTCGAGGAGTTGGCCTCCGGCCTGGCCGCGGGACTGGACCATCTCGGCGTCGGTTTGGGCGCCCGCGTGGCGATCGTGTCGCACAACGCTGCCCGAGTGCTCGTTCATCTGTTCGGCACGAGCGCTTTCGGCCGGGTCGCGGTTCCCATCAACTTCCGCTTGAGCCGTGCGGAGGTCGCCTACATCGTCGAGCATTGCGGAGCTGAGGTTCTGATCATCGACCCTGAACTCGAGTCGACCCTCGGAGACATCCCCGTCAAGCACCGCTTCATCGCAGGCGAACAGAGCGACTCCCTTTATCGGATCGGCAGCGAACCGGTTGCCTGGACGCCAGACGAGTCGGCCACGGCTGCGATCAACTACACCAGCGGCACGACTGCGAGGCCCAAGGGCGTGGAGATGACCCATCGGAACCTCTGGGTCAATGCGGCCACCTTCGGGTGGCACACCGGGGTCAGCGACCGTGACGTATACCTGCACACGCTGCCGATGTTCCACTGCAACGGCTGGGGCATGCCCTATGTCATGACCGCCATGGGAGTCCCCCATGTGGTGCTGCGCAAGGTCGACGGCGCGGAGATACTGCGGCGGGTTGAACAGCACGGGGTCACGATCATGTGCGGCGCGCCGGCGGTGGTGGCTTCCATCCTCGACGCCGCGGCCGCCTGGGACGGTGAGATTCCCGGCCGGGGGCAGGTCCGCATCGTGGTTGCGGGCGCGCCTCCCCCGACCAAGACCATCGAACGGGTTGAAACCGAACTGGGCTGGGAGTTCATCCAGATCTACGGCCTGACCGAGACGGCGCCGCTGCTCACCATCAACCGCAACCGGGCGGAATGGGATGAACTCACCCCAGCGGAGCGAGCCGCGAAACTCTCCCGGCAGGGCAATCCCGCACTCGGCGTCACCATGGCGCTGGCCGACGACGGCGAGGTGCTGGCACGCAGCAACGTGATCCTGAAGTCCTACTGGGAGAACCCCGAAGCGACCGCGGATGCGCTAGTCGACGGCTGGTTCCATACCGGCGACGGCGGCGTCATCGACGAAGACAACTACGTGACGCTCCAGGATCGCAAGAAGGACGTGATCATCTCCGGCGGCGAGAACGTGTCGTCCATCGAGGTTGAGGACTGCCTGTTCTCCCACCCGGACGTGACTGAGGTCGCGGTCATCGGAGTGCCCCACGACAAGTGGGGTGAGACGGTGAAGGCCCTCGTGGTGCCGGCCCCTGGCGCCACGGTCACCGAGCAGGATCTGATCGACCACTGCCGGGAGCGCATCGCTCACTACAAGTGCCCCACCAGCGTGGAGATGCGCGACGAGTTGGCCCGCACCGCGACCGGCAAGCTGCAGAAGTTCAAGCTGCGGGCCCCTTACTGGGCCGACCACCAGCGCCAGATCAACTGATCATTCGGCCGCCGGCCCAGCGCCGGAGTCGCCCCGCACGGCATCGAACACAGACCGAGCGTCTGTCGACGAACGGAGGTAGGACTCTGCGGTCTGTGCCCACTGCGGAGTCTCATCGGCATCGTCGGGCGCTTCGCAGCCGATCAGGTTGGCTGCGGCATCCAGTCCACCTTCGAGCGAACCAACCGATTGCGGCGCCGGGTCTGTGCTGGTCACGTCGCCGCCGACTGACCACGCGGTCGAAGCCGACACCGCCAAACCCGCGGTGGCGTGGACGTCGGCCTCCCAGTCCTCGGGAACGACGATGTCCAACGCGCCACAAGCAGCGACGGCCGCCACATCGGTTGCCGCTATCGACACGGCTTCGATTTTCGCCACGCCCGTCGTTGCGCCGACGGATTTGACCGCTGTCGGCAGACCCGCAACCGTGAACCCGACCACGGCTCCATTGCGGATGTTGCGAATCACGCCATCGAAGGCGTCGTTGGCGTCACCAGTCAGATTGATGGCCAGGGCCGTGCCTCCGGCAGCCCCAGCTCCGGCCGCAGCGCCGGCCGCCAGCACCAGCGGCGTCGCCGAGCCTGCACTCAACAAGATCACCGCACCACCAGCCAGAACCGCTGCGCCGAGAGCCAACTCGTCACGATGCTCCTCGAACCAGGTGCGATCGAACCATCCGGCCTCCAGCACTGCGTCGGCCGCAACGAGCACTTCGTCGGGCAGATGGGGGTTGTCCTCGATGAAACGCCGAAAATCCGCACGCGAGTAGAAACCGTCAACCTCAGCCGACGCGTCAGCAGCAATATCGATCTCGTCCCGATACTCCTTCAGCACCGAGTGGATCTGGCTCTTGACCATGAACATCTCGAGATCGTCGAGCGAAACCACCCCGTCACCAGGGTTGTCGCTGCCGAACACCTCGCCGACAAAGAGATCCTCGTTGCGAGCCGCTGTGTCGAGACGATTCCAGAGTCCAGGATGGTCCAGCAGCGCCTGCGCAGCGATCACCGTCGGTTCGGCGAACTTCCATGGATGCTTGACCACATAGCGCAGATCCCCGATGCTGACTTTGCCATCAGTCCTGCCGCCCGACGGGTTGTCGAGATCGTCAAGATTCTCGCGGAAGCCCCGCAGGGCCCGCAGCTCGGGCACTGACACGCCGAGAGCACGGCTGCTCGCAATCCAAGCGACTGCGTCAACCAAGTCCACCCCCTGTTGAGCCACCACCTCCACGACTTCGATGGCGTCAATGCCGAGACTCACGGCCAGGCCGACCCCGACCACAGCGTCCTCCCCGAAGAACCCGTTCGCGTTCAACACCGCCAGTTGGTGATCGAGATGGTGGACATGCTCCTGAGCCTCCGCAAGCGACCCACCCCTGTTCGCCAGCACCTCAGACACCCGCAGATTGAACATGCGCTGCTCCGTGATCCCGACCGCATTGGCGAAGTCGAGCCCGCCGTCGATCAATTCAACGATCATCTGAGTCGCCTCCTCATCGCCGCCCATGAACGCACTGATCCTCTCGCGGCGATTCCGCACGAGCAGATCGAGCTGAGTGGCGCTGTCGCTGACCTGCCAGTCAATGATGCGAGCCGACAACTCCTCAATTCGCTCGACGTCGGCCCACAGCGAATCGATCTGATCGAGCCGCGATTTCAGATCGACTGCCAAGCTGTTCAGCCCATCGTGGGCTCGCCTGAGCGACAACGACGGATCGCTAGCGGACCCGGCAAGAATCCTGTCCGCTTGTCGGATCAAACCGTCGACTGCTTTCCGATCCCAAGCCAGCTCTTCGGTTGTGGCCGACATCACAGTCCAGAGGTAGAAAGCGCCAGGCCGATCCAAGATGACAGTATCCACAGAATCCATTCACATTACATGAAACAACATTAACTATAGAATAGCAACACGCAAGAAGCTTTTTTCGCAGTTGGGCTGCCAAAGCCTGGCCGAGGTTTCTGAGCAGACCGATCATTGGGCAATTCGCATTGCGGAACCCGTTCCGTGACGAGCCCGACAGGTTGATCGCCGGGAAGTCCCTGCCCCCGACCTGATAAATGAGCATCGGCTGGGGAACGTCTCGCAAACGGTGATGCCCCAGCGAAAGCAGTTTCAAGTCCACCACCTCGGCCACATCGCTGGAAATGAGAATCTGGCCACCTGAAGCGCAGGCTTCCAGCCGACCCGTCCGGTTGGGGACGGTTCCGAAGTAGTCGTTGCCGCGACGCGTGGCGCTGCCTCGATGAAGCCCCATGCGTACCCGCAGTGCAGGCCCGCTTAGCCAATCGGTCCGAGCGAGTTCATCTTGAATGGACACTGCAGCGTCAACCGCCGCTTGGGCGTCCTGGAACGCCGCACGGAAATGATCCCCGGCCCATCCGAAGATGTATCCGCCGGACCCTTCAACAATGCGACGAACCAGAGCATCGTGAACTTCCATGCTTCGGGCTGCAGCAACCGCGTCCTCCTCCCAAAGACGACTGGATCCCTCCACGTCGGTGAACAAGAAAGTGATGATCCCTGTTGGGATCGGATCACGATTCCAACGAGGTTGACTCACTCTGCTTCCCAGCAACCCGTGGCCTGGCAGAACTCCACGACTGTCTCACATCCGGCTCACTCTCAGACCACTCACTTCATACTACGCTCGCCACCTCCCAGCGCGTTCATGCTTGCTGTCGGGAACCGTCGGGATCGTGAGGCGTCGGGCCGTCTCCCAGCGCGTTTTTGGCTGTGACCAACTCGTCGAAGGTTGTGGTGAGCCCGACCTGTCTTGTCCTGTCGGGTGGCTCGGGGCCAGTATCGTCGTGAGAGCGACGCATCTGATGGAGGCGTTGCTCCAGGTCGGGCGCGCGGTTCGCCAAGTATCGGAGCACGTCGTCTTTGCGGTCTTGGAATACCGGGTCGATCTCGAGTTCTCCGGGTGCCTCTAGGAGCTGGACGATTCGGGCGGCGTCATTGGAAGCCGGGGTGATCCCGTAGCGTCGCATGTGGAAGCTGAGCCCGTCCTCTAGGGTGTAGGGGCCTGCCATGTCCATCGCCATCAAGTCAATGTAGTCGCGCAGCTTCGGCCGGCAGATACCCAGGACAAGGATCAGACTCAAGGAAAGCGTAGACGTCGTACTCAGGCCGATTCGGGTTGTAAGGGGTGAGGTCTGTGTCGTAGTCGGTGTCGTCCGGCTCTACATGGCTATCAAAGCGATCAAGATACGCAGTACCATCTGGTTTGGAGATAGTCGAAGAGTTGGCAGATCAACCGAGCGAGCCTCAAGGTGTGGCGGCCGACAGGAATCCCCCCTACATCAGCCAGCATCACAACGATACAATGTGGGTTGAGTGCAACTTCGTCGCAACCAACGAGACCTCCATGTTTACTCCCACCATCACCGCCAGTCAGATACCCCGCTTCATGGCCGATGACGACGGTCGCGGGCGGGTCGTGGAACTCCGTGAACTATGCAAACAGTGGGCGCATACCGATCATGCTCACCGCGTCGCGATGGTAGCGGCCCCCCCAAGTCCGCATCGTCGGTATCACCGGTTCACTCGCCGTCGACACGACCTAGCACGAATCGCAGCGGTCGTACACGCACTGTGTGACCGCGACGACGTGCCTGTCCCTAGCTGGGTGTGGGAGCATCGCAGTCGTCGGCATCGAGGTTTGTGCGAGACATCGGTGCTTGCTTCAAGCAGCTACTGGCGTGACAACATCGACGCTCCCGACGCCTGCGCGTATCACCGGGTGTGGTTCGACCCGGCGAGCATCGAAAATCACACCATCCACGGGTTCACCTCAGTTGGCTGAGGACGGCTCGGCTTTGGGCGAGCACCGCAGGTTCAGCGCCAACGAGATGCAATCGCTGCTGAAGGAAGTCGATAGAGCGATGGCCGGGTCAGGCTGCGCTCCGGTCCACCTGGTCGCAATTGGAGGTGCGTCCATGCTGACACGAGTTCCTGGTCGCCAAACCGGCGACATCGACATTGTTTCTGAAGGTTTGAACAGCGGCCTGAGACGGGCGAGCAGGACTGTAGCTTCGCGGCACAACTTGGCACCAGACTGGATCAACGATGGCGTCAAAGGGTTCGCGGTATCTATTGAGGTAGAACCAGAAAGAATCTTCACCGGCGAGTGTCTCGTCCTAGATTCAGCCGGTCCGCGGTATCTGCTAGCGACGAAGCTTCTCTCTGGCCGTGAATCCGACGAATCCGACTGTGTTCATCTGATCCGCGAGACCGGCATCTACGACGAATCTGAGTTGCTGGACCTGATCCAATCCGCCGCGGGGCATCGTCCGTTGCGCCCCCGCGACGAATACTGGGCCAAAGAGATACTCGTGCTTGCAAGCAAAGGCCGTCGAATGCGGAACGTTCGTAATTGGCTTTCGGCGCGTCTCAAGCCTCGTTCCTCAAACCGTGCTGACGCGGTTGGGCGACCCGAGGATAGTCAGGTGCCCCAAGGCATCTGCGGAGCACGCACGGTCTCGGGAAAGGCGTGCAAGAACCCACACCCTGGCACGGGCAGAACCTGCTCCGCGGGGCATCGTCGTTAAAGACCACGGTGTCCCGACGGTGTGGTGCTGCTGGTGTGCCCGTAGCCGTCGCCGGAGCAGGGACAGTTGATGCGGCTCGACCGGGTGGTTGCTGCTACTGCGTCGAGGCGCAGCTCCCAGGATGTCCTCTCCTGCGGACGCAATGAGCTTTCGCTCGTGGCATGTACTTCTGGCATCTAGGAGTTGTGCGGTGCGTGGAAGTCGAAGGAACTGGCCCCGCACTTCGGGCATTCCACCCCATTGGGCCATCTGAGTCTCTCCAAGTATCCATCTGCGGAATCCTCAGAGGCACGAGGCAGGACGGACGAGCCGGATGTCACCACACCTTCACTCTATCAGACGTGGGGACTGAACGTTCTAAAAGACAATCCAGACCCGTTAGGCTAGCCTCATTCGCATGAAGCCGGCGCTAGGATTCATTCGACTGGCTGTTTCCCACAAGATGCGTTCGGTTTCACTCAGGAACGCGAAGACGTCGGCTTCGACTCGTGGTTGCCAGCCCATCAACATGTGAGGGACGTAGGCATCGAAGCGACCACCTCGCCGGTCGCTCGCCCGCAGCGCATTAGGGTTGCCGTGCCACTGCTGAGAGATGTGCCTACCCATGGTGCCGCTCCGGTCAGCGTGTCAAATATGCTCATGTCGCGTCGCCCATCACGCTCCTGCGGCATCAATCAGAACAGAAGTATGTGACACAGCGGCGTGTGCGTTGACGTCAACTCAACACGACAGAGGGGTCGGGAACCAGGTCTCGGGCCAGCCACTGGAACACTCGCCACCCCACATCGCCTGTATTCAGAGAAGCGTCCACTTCCTTGGCCGCTTCTTCGCTGATCGGTTCGGCATCGGGAGCCTTCACATGCACTTCGGCAACACGCTCGGCGGTGACGAACCTGCCTACGGCGTCGCCCGGCGAACGGCCGCCGGCGAGAAGCCCGTGGTTGGCCAGAATGCACACACTCGTGTCGCCCATGGCTCGGGCGATGGCCTCTCCCCCAGCAGTGCTGATCACTTCCAGATCTTCGCCGCGGTAGATGGACTGGTCGAAGACCACCGCGCACGATTCTTGGCTGATCGGCCGGAACGGCTCGACATTGGCCGCCCATGGAGTGCCGAACGGAGTGTGAACATGGGCCGCTGAGACCAGATCGGGGCGCGCGTCCAGGATGGGCCAGTGGATGTGGTGAGCCGCGAAGTTGACCCCGTTCTCTGTGGGTCCGGCGACACCCTGACCGTTGGGACCGACCAGAGTGAGATTGTCGATGGTGGCGTCCGCGAAACGGATGCCGTAGCCGAGAACCCAGAAGTGATCTGTCAACTCAGGATCACGGGCACTGATGTGACCGTCGCCCATCTGCCCCCAGCGCATCGCCGCAAAAACCCGGTAACCGATTGCCGCCTCCCACTTGCGGAGGAGCCGCAGTTCGTCGACATCGGCGACCGACGGGAGTTCGGCGTCATAGGTGATCGGTGGATAGCGGTCCAACGACAGCGCCATGTCCCAGAGAATACCAGCGCCGTGGTCACAGGTCACTCCCGATTCCAGCGGAATCCAAGCACTGGCCATGCCGTATGCTTGGCCACTACCTATGTACAGCTTGCGTCGCTTCAACGAGCCGCGCTACCAGCGTCTCGATGCAATCATCGACAGCCTCCAAGGGCATCTCACGGACTGCATACAGCTTGTCGGAAGCGCCACCCTTCCTCTCCCGGAGGTTTGCGCCATGGCATCACTGCCGGCGTCTGCGGTCAGAGTTGAGGGCCACCTCCAAAAGCGCTACTTCCCCGCTTCTGAGCCCGTGGACCTCGCCGAACGCATCATCGAAGAGGAGACCCGACGGATCTTCTCAATCGGCAACGAGTACCTGATCAGCGCCCAGCCGCATTCTGCGACACAAGCGAACCATGCCGTCTTTCGGAGCGCCTTGGGAGACCGGACAGGCAAGGTCGCAGCGCTGAGCCCAACCGACGGCGGCCACTATTCATTCAGCGCGGGCGTGCCTCCACCTCACGATTTCGTGCCTCTGCCGATCTCCGCGGCAGGACTGGACTACGACGAAGTGGCCGACACGGTCCGTCGGAGCGAACCGACGATAATCGTCGCCGGGGGATCTGCTTACAGCCGTGCCATCGACTTCGCCCAGCTCCGAGCAATCGCCGACCAAGTAGGCGCCCATCTGCACGCTGATCTGGCGCACTGCGCCCCGTTCGTCGCGGCCGGCCTGCATCCACCCGCATTCGGCCACGTTGATTCCGCCGCCATTGATCCCAGCAAGAACCTGCGCGGAGCCGGCGGCGGCATCTTGGTTTTCAGGGATCGCGACGCAGAGGCGATGCGCGAAGCGATCTTTCCGATCCTTCAGGGATCCCCTAGCCAACTGGGCCTGTTCGCCAAAGCGGCGTGCCTGACCGCTTGGTCTGCCGAGGGCCTCTCTCGCTACGCCAAGCGAATGATCGAAGTGGCTCAACTGCTTGCAGGACAGATCTCTACTCTGCTCGGCGAACCGGAGTACGGCGGCACCGACAGCCACCTGCTGCTGTACGACGTCTCTGACTGTTGCGAGAACGGCCGGACCGCCGAAGACCGGTTGCGGGAATCGCGGATACTCGTCAACAGGAACCAGATACCGAACGACTCGAAGCCGCCCTGGGAGGCGTCGGGTATCCGCTTGAGCTCGACCGTGCCGACAATTCTCGGTTACGCCGACGTCGATGTGGTTGCGCTGGGAGAGGCGATCTGCGCTGTTCTGACCGGACGCGGCGACCGATCCGGAACGATCGACGACCTGCTAGCGAGATTCCACCGCCCCCTCAGCACGGTCACCTGAGACCTGGCACAGCGAGAACTGGCAGGGGTTGAGAGACGGGGTCCGCGGACGCTCGTTCGACAATCGAAGCAACGATCTGCTCTGTCTCCTGCTCCGTCTCGCCATAGGTGGCGAACAAGACCAAATCAGCTCCGACGCCCCGGAAGACGCAATTGAGAAAGCCCGCCTAGACCACAGCGGCTCGCAAGCCGTAGGTTCACACCCATGACGACACATCAGACCGCCGCTGGAATCCCTTTCCTTCGCACTCCCGGGGATCGTTTCTCCGACCTGCCGGATTTCGCCTACGAGCCTCACTACGTGGAGGTAGACGGCTTGCGAATGGCATACGTCGACGAAGGCCCCGGAACATCGAGCACTATTCTGCTGTCTCACGGCGAGCCGACCTGGGGCTACCTGTATCGCCGGATGATCCCAACGCTCACCGAGGCGGGACACCGCGTCATCGTGCCCGACCTCATCGGCTTCGGCCGCTCCGACAAGCCCACGCAGCGTTCGGCCTACACCTACACCGGGCATGTGGCCTGGATGAGCGAATTTCTCGACCACTTCAACGAAGTCGATACATGGGACGCCTTCTGTCAGGACTGGGGCGGACTGATCACGCTGCGGTTGGCCGCAGAACAACCTGAGAGGTTTGCACGCCTCGTGCTCGCCAACACCGGCCTGCCTTATGGCGAGAGTCTCGGCCCGGGCTTCGACTTCTGGCTTGAATTGTCGCAAACACTGAGTCCGTTCGATTGCGGGCGCCTCATCAGCAACGCTGTCGGTTCCAGAACGCTGAGCCCCGCGGAGCAAGCTGCCTACAACGCGCCTTTTCCCAACGAGGACTACATGGCATGTGTGCGGGAGTTTCCGTGCCTAGTGCCGATCACCCCTGATCACGGATCTGTGGCCGAGAACAGAGCCGCACGCAATGCTCTGTCTGAGTGGACTAAACCGGTGCTGTTGCTCTGGGGTCGCAGCGATCCGGTGCTCGGTCACCTCGACGCCGACTTCTTGGAACTGATCCCGGGCACTCGCAATCAACCTCATGAGTTCTACGATCCCGGCAACCATTTCATCCAAGACGACGTCGGCGAACCATTGGCGGAAGCGATGGTCTCATGGCTGGCGACGGTAGGAGGCAACCATGTCTGACACAACCGCGACGCCAGCAGCGAACAAGCCGGCCTGGTTGCACAACGCCGTCGGCTATGAGGTGTACGTCCGCTCTTTCGCCGACAGCACAGGGAACGGAATCGGCGACCTGATGGGGATAACCGAACGCTTGGAGTATCTCGCCTGGCTGGGAGTCGACATCGTCTGGATCACTCCCTGCTACCCGTCGCCAATGGCCGACCACGGTTATGACGTCGCTGACTATGTCGACGTCGAACCCATCTTCGGCGATCTGGAGGCGATGCAGGAGCTGATCGGCCGGGCGCATGAACTGGGCCTGAAGGTCGTGCTCGACATCGTTCCCAACCACTCCAGCGATCAACACCGCTGGTTCCGCGCCGCAGTCGAGGATCCGTCCGGTCCATACCGCGACTACTACCTCTGGCGCGACCCGGCGCCCGGCGGTGGGCCGCCCAACAACTGGGTCGCTCACTTCGGAGGCCCGGCTTGGACACTCGACGAAGCGAGCGGACAGTACTACTGCCACCTGTTTCTGCCCGAACAACCCGACCTCAACTGGCGCAATCCCGCGTTGCGAGCAGAATTCGAGCAGACTCTCGAGTTCTGGTTCGAGCGAGGCATCGACGGCTTTCGCATTGACGTCGCTCATGCCCTGATCAAGGACAGCGAGTTTCGCGACAACCCTCAGATAGCCGATCTTGCCGGCATAACGCATCCCCGTGAACAGTTCCGGTGCTTCGAGCATCGATACGATCTGCAACAGTCTGAGAGCCTCGAGATTTACCGTGCCTGGCGCCGGATCGCAGAGCGCTACGACACCGCGCTGATCGGCGAAACCTACGTGCTGGATTCGGCTGGACTGGCCGATCTGGTACCGGGAGACGGGCTCCATCTCGGGTTCTGGTTCGCGCCGATGACGATGCCGTGGACCGCGCCGGACATCGAGCAGACCCTGCGCGAAACCTCCGAACGACTCGGCGACAGAGTCGGTTGGGTGCAGTCAAGCCACGACGAGAGCCGTCCGGCGACTCGCTTCGGTGGCGGCGAGAGGGGCCGGCGCCGTTCGCTCGCATTCGCGGCGATGCTGTTCGGCCTGCCGGGCGTACCGTTCATCTATCAGGGCGAAGAGCTCGGGCTCGAGGACGGCGACGTCCCACCAGAACTCCGATCAGATCCGATCGCCACCCGCAATGTCGGCGCAGTCGGCCGCGACGTCTGCCGCACGCCCATGCCCTGGGAGCCGGGTCACAATCTCGGCTTCTCCAACGCTGATGAGACTTGGCTTCCGCTGGGACACGACGCCGAGGATTCCGTTGCGGTGCAACGACAGAACCCTGAGGCACACGTTCACAAGATGCGGTCGCTGTTGCGATTTCGTCGACAACTGAGCGATCTGGACCCGGCTGTGACTTGGACGGAAGCACCTGCCGGAGTGGTGGCGTTCCGTCGGGGGGACCACCTGTTCGTCCTCAATGCGAACGACGAGGCCGTCACGATGACTCCTGGCGGAACCTGGTCGGTGGTCCACCGCACCGGTGTCGGACAGACGCCTGATTCGAGCGAAACGATCCTCCTTGAAGGGGCAGAAACCGTGGTGGCCAAGCACACT
The DNA here is from genome assembly GCA_028819005.1 of Acidimicrobiaceae bacterium. Lineage (GTDB taxonomy): Bacteria > Actinomycetota > Acidimicrobiia > Acidimicrobiales > Aldehydirespiratoraceae > VXYK01. The sequence goes on along the minus strand of JAPPMP010000042.1, from coordinate 64,826 downwards.
GCCTAGCGGCGTCAGGCTGGTGGATAAGAAACAAAACCGGTTACACTTCGCCCTTCGCAACCGGTCGACTCAGAGGGCGTCGACCCCCCTGGAGGGGAAAAATATGAAATCAAGGTTCCTGAAATTACTCGCGCTGTTGTTCGCGTTCACGCTCATTGCCGCAGCATGCGGTGACGACGATGGCGAATCAACCACCGGCGACGACGCAGCCGACGCAGCCGACGACGGCGGCGACATGGCCGACGACGGCGACATGGCCGACGACGGCGACATGGCCGACGGCGGCGACGACATGGCCGACGGCGACGTCTCAATCACCGTGACTGGTCCCGAACGTGACGAAAGCGAAGCTGGGGCAATCCAAGAAGTTCTGGGCGCCTGGGGCGACGAGAACGGCATTGAGGTCACCTACCTCGGTTCTGCCGACTGGGAGGCCGAGATCAACGTCCAAGTAGAGGGTGGCAATCCCCCGGACATTTCGATCTTCCCCCAGCCAGGCAAGCTCGCCGACTTCGCACGCGCAGGCCACGTCGTTCCATTGAACGACGAAGCCGCAGCTGCGACCGCCGCAAACTGGTCTGAGGCTTGGACCGTGTTCGGCAACGTCGACGGCGTCCAATACGGCGTTCCCGTCAAGGCCGACTTGAAGTCCCTTGTCTGGTATCAACCGGCTCGCTTCGCGGCCAACGGCTACGAGGTCCCCGAGACCTTCGACGAGTTCACCGCACTGGTCGACCAAATCGCCGCAGACGGCAACAGGCCGCTGTGCGTCGGTATCGAATCAGGCCAGGCAACCGGTTGGCCCTTCACCGACTGGGTTGAGGACATGTTGCTGCGTCAGCACGGTCCCGACGTGTACGACCAATGGGTAGCCCATGAAATCCCGTTCAACGATGAGCGCATCGTTTCGACGATGCAGGCGGTGCTCGATCTGTGGACCGAGGACAACGTCTTCGCCTCCTCTGGTTCGATCGCTGCAACGGCTTTCCAGGACAATGGCCAGCCGCTCGTGGACGGTGACTGCTTCATGCACCGCCAGGCCAGCTTCTTCAGCGCATTCATGCCTGAGGGCACAGCCTTCGGTGACGGTGAAGGCGAAGTGAACGTCTTCTACTTCCCCGACATCAACGGTGACCGTCCTGTGCTCGGTGCCGGCACCCTTGCTGCCGCATTCAACGACAACGATGCAACCATGGCGCTTCTCGCCTACCTGTCAACCCCTGACTATGCGGAGGCCCGCCAGATTGCTCAGGCGACCCGCAAGGGCGGCGGTGCGACCCTCTCCGGGTTCCTGTCAGCCGCTCAGGGCCAGGATCCGAGCGTCTATCAGCCGCTCGAGCAGTCGTTCCTCAACGTGCTCGAAACCGCGGCCATCGTCCGCTTCGACGCTTCTGACCTGATGCCCCCAGATGTGGGTGCAGGAACCTTCTGGACCGAAGGCACTTCAGCAGTGAACGGTGACATCACCGCCCAAGAAGCAGCTGACCGCATCGAGGCCAGTTGGCCCTAATGGTCGACGGGTCTCGCAACTGAGACTCTCACAATTGAAATCCAATGAAGTGGGGGTGGCTTCCGGGCCACCCCCACTCTGGTTCTGCGAGCAGCTTCAAGATCAGCTAGGTTTCAGCCGATGCCGCGCGTGCATCAAAGGGAGGGGCGGTGCAGGGAGCGATCCTCAGCGGGGACGACCTCAGCAAGATCATCAGCACCTTGGTCCTGATCGTGGTCGCCGTGGGCGCCAGCGCGATTCTGTGGATAGGCGTCAACCTGCTCTTCAACCAGGTCCGTACAAGTTGGACTCGGTTCAACGCGCTCGCAGGCTACGCAGTCGGCTTCTTGCTGCTGCTGCTGCTTCAGGGGAACCGGCTTCTCAAACCGCACGGCCCCGACGCCGACTCGATCACGCGGCTCGGAGAGCTGCTGTGGACTCCCCTGCTCGGCGCCCTGATATTCTCGGCCCTGGCGGTCATTCTCGCGAACAACGACGACCAGGCCCAACGCCTCTGGATCACCTCGGGCTCGGGCCTGCTGCTCGGCGGTTTCATCGGGATCCGACTTGCCGAAGACGCCCGCCCGGAACTGGAAATCCTGCCGCTGCTGCTTTCGACAATCGTCATCGCCGCACTCAGCGCGGGCGTCGCGCTGCTTCGTAGCCGCAACCCGGTGCCCGCAGCCCTCATCGGCGCCGCGCTCGGCTGGCTGATCGGTGGTTTCGGAGTGCCCGAGCTGGGCGACGGATCGGCCGTTGAATCTGCGATCGCGGCAGCGGTTCCAGGCCTGGCGTTCGGGGCTCGCATCGGGCTCAGCAAGAACGCCGATGTGGCCGGCCGGGCCCGCATCGACGCGAAGTCCAGGGGCGCCATCTTCCTGGTTCCCGCCCTGTTCTTCGTCACGGTCTCGCTGATCGCGCCGACGCTGACCACGATCTGGCTCTCGCTCAAGGACGAAGACTCGGTGGACTTCGTCTGGTTCGAGAACTACGGCTCGGTGTTCACCGACGTCAACTCTTTCGATGTCGGTGACTGGACCAACATCTTCACCAGCTTGTTGTTCATCCTGGGCGTGCTGATCGGACTCGGCGGGCTTGCAATCGGTCTGGTGTTGCGCAAACGCACCGGCGATGGCTTCTCGGCCGGGGGGCCGGCTTTCGCTCCCCTGATGATCGCCATGGTCATGATCGTCTTCGGAGTGCTGTCGGTGTTGCGCGGCACGATCATGAACAACCTCTGGTGGGTCTTCACGGTGACCGTGTTCTCCACCGGACTGGGATTGGCAATCGCAGTGCTCGCCGACCGCGCGAAGCTCGAATCGGTGGCCAAGTCGATCATCTTCATGCCCATGGCCATTTCACTGGTCGGTGCTTCGATCATCTGGCGCTTGGTGTACGTGGCTCGAGACACCAGCAAGTCTCAAACGGGTTTGATGAATGCGGTCTGGGTTGAACTCGGGCGTTGGAGCACCGGAAGCGGAATACCCACGGTGCTCGGCACCGTCCTCGTCTGGGTATTGGTTGCGTTGGGGGTGGCGTCGATCAGCCGATCCCTGACATCGAGAGCCTACGACAAGGTCCCGCTCCGAGCTTTGGCAACAATAGTTCTGCTGTGGATCGCCTACCGCTTCACCTTCGACGGGATCGGCGGATTCAGGACCAACTCCGCCGGCGAAACCGTGTCCGACACGATCTTCTTCGTTCAGGATCAACCCTTCAACAACGTCTGGCTGATGGTGATCCTGATCTGGATTCAGACCGGGTTCGCGATGGTGATCATGTCGGCTGCAATCAAGGCCGTGCCCACCGAACTCATCGAGGCGGCGAAGGTCGACGGCGCCACCGAGTCTCAGGTGTTCTGGCGGGTGACGTTGCCTCAGATCCGCACGACCATAGGGGTGGTCGTCACCACGCTCATCGTGTTGGTCATGAAGGTGTACGACATCGTGAAGGTGGTCACCAACGGAAACTTCGGATCCCAAGTTCTCGCCAACGACATGTTCGAGGAAGCCTTCTTGTTCTCGAACACCGGCGTTGGAGCCGCTCTCGCGGTGATTCTGTTCGTCTCGGTTCTGCCAGTGATGGTCTTGAACATTCGTCGCATGCAGCGGGAGGCCTGAGATGGGCAGCAACCGCCCTGGAGTAGACACCGCAATCTATGGATTCCTGCGCCGTATCCCGACCGGTGTGCTCTGGCTGATCGTGCTGCTGTGGAGCTTGCCGACATTGGGCCTCGCGGTGAACTCGTTTCGAACCCGCGACAACCAGCGCAATGCCGGCTGGTGGAATGTCTGGCGCGACGACGGCCTGACGCTGGAGAACTACGATGTGGTCTTCTCGGCCAGCGCCACCGCCGGTCTCAAGGAGTCGTTGCTCAACTCCTTCGCCATTGCCATCCCCGCAACGGTCATTCCGATCGCCTTCGCCGCCTTCGCTGCCTATGCCTTCGCATGGATCGATTTCAAGGGCCGCAAATGGCTGTTCATCGCCACCGTTTCGCTGCTGGCGATACCGCTCCAAGTCGCGTTGATCCCGCTGTTGAGGCTCTACAACTTCGGCTCTCACTGGACCATTCCCTTCCTTGAGAAGACCGTCACCCTGATTCCCGATTTCGATCTGGTGAACACCACGACCGCGGTCTGGCTCACCCACACCGGTTTCGCGCTTCCATTCGCCATCTTCCTGCTTCACAACTACATCTCTGAACTGCCCAGTGATCTGTTCGAAGCCGCACGCATCGACGGCGCCGACCACTTCACGATCTTCTGGCGGCTGGTGCTGCCGCTGTCGATCCCGGTCCTCGCAGCCTTCGCCATTTTCCAGTTTCTATGGACCTGGAATGACTTCCTGATCGCCAACACGATGGCTGGAACCAACCCGGACGCGATCGCGACAACAATCCGAATTGCCAACCTCGCCGGCGACTTCGGCCGAAATGAGCACTTGCTGCCCGCGGCCGCGTTCGTACAGGCATTCTTCCCGCTAGTCGTGTTCTTCGCCCTGCAACGCTTCTTCGTGCGAGGGATCCTGGCAGGTTCTGTCAAGGGTTAGCGCCTCGTTCCGGCCCTGCAGTCAGCGCAGTGCCAGACCTGCTTTCAACGCAGTGCCAGACCGGTTTCGAGGTCGAAGAAATGCAGACGTTCGATGTCGATCACTGCCGAGATCGTCTCACCGGCCCGAGCGCCGCTGCGCGGGTTGAAACGGGCCACCGCATCTGCAACCTCTTCGTCGGACAACTCCTCGAGCACATCTGGATCGCCGGCGTCCACCGCTCGCGCGTCAATTTCGAAGTGGACCATGATTTCCGCACCGAGCGACTCGACCAGTGATGCGGTGGCCGTGATGACGTGGCCGTGGGTGTCGCCATCCACAAGGTTCGCGTCATCCATGTCTTCAGGACGAATACCCACCACCACCGTTTGGCCTTCGCGGGCGGCGACCCCTGCCGGAACATGTCCCAGCTCAATGCTGTGGCTGCCCAGCTGCATTGTCGAGCCGGTCACGGTGGCCTCGTAGAGGTTCATCGAGGGCGAACCGATGAAGGCGGCGACAAAGATGTTCTCGGGGTGATCGTACAGATTCTGCGGGGTGTCCACCTGTTGAAGGAAGCCGTCTTTGATGACCGCTACCCGATCTCCCATGGTCATCGCCTCGACCTGATCGTGGGTCACATAAAACGTGGTGACTCCCAGTTCTCTCTGCAGTTTGGCGATCTCAGCTCGCATCTGGACACGGAGCTTGGCGTCGAGGTTCGACAGCGGCTCGTCCATCAGGAAAGCGGCGGGCTGGCGCACGATGGCTCGACCCATTGCCACCCGTTGACGCTGACCACCTGAAAGCTGGCCCGGCTTGCGATCGAGATAATCGTCCAACTCAAGGATCTTGGCGGCTTCACGCACGCGTTGATCCAGCTCGGCCTTCGGCGTCTTGGCGAGTTTGAGAGCAAAACCAATGTTGTCGTAGACCGTCATATGGGGATACAACGCGTAATTCTGGAACACCATCGCGATATCGCGATCTTTGGACTCCACATCGTTCACGACACGGTCACCGATCCGCATCTCACCACCGGAGATCTCCTCAAGACCCGCGATCATGCGCAGAGCAGTGGACTTGCCACAACCGGACGGACCGACCAGCACCAGGAACTCCCCGTCCTCGATATTGAGATCAAGGTCCGTAACGGCTTGAAATCCGTTTTCGTAGACCTTGGTGACCTTCTCAAGAACCACTTCTGCCATCGCCTACTCCCCGTCTACGGCGCTACGCGGTGCCATACCATAGCCTACGCAGCGATTTGCGTATGAGCGAACAAGGGGTGCCCGCTGGACTGAGCCCGATGATCGGCGCAACTCTTGGCATGCGAAAACCCTCAGTGACTGCTTCACTCATCGGTGTCTGCGCTCGGCTCGACTGTCACGCACGTAACCTTGCGGGATGGCAGGCCCACTCCCCATGCGTTTCCTGCGCTCGTACACGCGGGCGGCCGATCTTCCGCATGTGCATGCAGAAATCGCTTTGGTGGGTCGCAGCAATGTCGGAAAGTCGTCACTGATCAACGCACTGGCACAACGAAAATCCCTCGCCAGGACATCGAAGTCGCCGGGCGCGACCCGGCTGTTGAACGCCTTTGAAGTCGGGGCCTCAGATTCGGGGCGTTGGCTGATGGACCTGCCCGGCTACGGCTTCGCGAAGGTGTCCAAGACCGAACAGCAGAGATGGGCTGAGATGCTCAACACCTACATCGAAGAACGGGAGAACCTCGTCTCGGTCCTGCTGCTCATTGATTCCGAGGTCGGGCCCACCGCTCTCGACTTGCAAACCTGCCAGTGGCTTGAGCATCTCAACCGTCAAATCTGTTTCGTCGCGACCAAAGCGGACAAGGTCCGGCCCGCCAAATCCAAAAGGCGCCGAATCGACCTGGCTCAAAAACTCGGGGTCGACAAGTCCGAAATCACCTGGGTCAGCGCCAACAAGGGCACCGGCATCGCCGAGCTGCGCACCCGCATCAGCGACCTTCTCGGGATTCGCGGCTAGTTGGCTTCCGCGCTTGCAGGAACACCACACGACTGCTGTGGCTGTCTCTGGTCGCAGCAACTCGGAGTGCCGGAGAGTGGCGCGAACCAGCGCTTGAAAAAGAACTGAACGGAAGGCCGAGAGGCTTCGGAAGGTTAGGACAGGATTGGCCAAGCTCGTACCGTCATGAAAGCCACGAGGCTACCAGCGCGAAGAGCACAGGGCTCAACCGTGGCAGCGGCGGCAGAAACCGATGCCGGCACACATACACACCAAGCTCCCCGAAAAAACTTCACCGACACCCATCAAGTCTTACCGGTACTACATAGGCGGCGTCTGGGGATCGGTTCCAGCGGACAACCCGATTCCCCAGGTACCGGGGAGCTACACAGTGTCAAAAACCGTCCCGCGCTCGAACACGCTCGTGCTGGTCTCCTCTCAGGGAGCGTCTCGACGCTCCGGCTGGGCATGGACTCGCGCCGACTGCACCGGCAGCTAGAGAAGTCGAGCCGATGCCCGTAGGCGACTCACCACTGACACAAACGCCCATTCGACACAAACATCACACCCGCATGCCGACCGGTCTGCGCCGAACCAGGACGGCAGTTAGGATGACAACCTAATGGCACAAACAGAATCAACCGACGCGGCCAAACAGACCGAGCCGGTAGACCAAAGACCACGGCTGTACTCTGTGGATGCATTGACTGTGGACTACCTCTCCGGCCTGTCTCTGCTGGTTTGGGTTTGGATAGCAGCAAACACCGCTCCAGTCTGGAGTGCTCTGGCGCTTGGAGCTTACGCAGTTTGGGTAATCGGCGATCTAGCGATATATCGAATAAGACACCACGCTATGCCTCCCCGGCCAGCATGGGGCAGGCATAGCCGTTGGACCGTCCCGCTGTATTTCCTCGTCTTGACCATCCGAGCGATCCAAGGCATCTAAAGGGGGTCTTCGCGTTTTGGGTCGGGGTGAGGGTGTTGAGCAGGTTCCAGTTGGGTTTGGCGGCGTATAGGAGTGCTCTGGTCCGGTGGTTGTTGAAGTCGGTTCACTCGAAGGCGGCGCGTTTGACTCGTTTGATCGGGTTGTCAGCGGTTTCGGTGGCGGCGTTGGCGACCCGGGCGTGGTGCCAGTTCGAGATTTGGGTGCGCCAACGGGCCAGGGTGCGTCTTAGCCGGTTGACTTCTTTGGGAAGGCAGGGGTCGCAGAACTCGTCAGCGAGCTGATCGACGGTGATCTTGCCGAGTTCGGGGTCTGAGATGTCGTAGATCCCGCGCAGGGTCTCTTTGGCGTGCCAGGCGTCGCGGGCCTCCCCGCGGGGGTCGCCGGCCTCCAACAGGCTGAGCAGTTTCGTCTCGGCGGCAGCGTTGACGGTTTCGTGGGCGCACAACAGCAGTTTCCGACTGCGATACAGGGGGCCGCCTTCGCGGCCCCGATGTCTCAGAGTCTGGTTCTGCGCCCGGCGCCTCAGCGTCGTCAAGCGTGTTGTCGGCGAGCCTGATCACATGGAACGGATCCGCGACTTGAGCTGCGTGCGGCAGCACAGTGTCCAGCGCCGCCCGATACGGCCCGGACAGGTCCAAAGCGGCCCATCGAACGCCATCACGCCAGTGTTGTGGTTGATCAAGCAGCCACTGCGCGGGCGCTTTAGCGGTTCTGCCGGCAGCGACGTCCAACAACCTGCCCCCGGACGCGTCAACGATGCTGGCGCGCCACTCTTTGCGTCTATAACGGCCCCCACGGCAAAACAGCGTCTCGTCAAGACCTGCCGCGTTCGTTGCGCCGATCCGTTCTACATCAGCGTCGAGCAACCCTTGACCCCACACCAGAACCGATTGGCTCGCCGCTGACCGGCAACACCCCAACTCTGCTGCGGCATCGCCGACAGGGCGACCCCGACCGACTTGACGGGTCGCCCACCTCGCGGCCCGCGTCGTCAACAACGCCCGCCGCGGCGCGATCTGAGGGTTCTGCTGTGTCACCGAGCCCGTCCCGCAGCCTCTGTCGGGGCGTCTCCATCGACCTTTGCGCCACACCAACCTCACCGGCCGGCCGAACACCGGCAGATCCACCAGCACCACCGCCCGGCCGCCGTCGGACCACAACCCTCCCCCGCACCCTGCACACAACGGCCGCGGCGCCCGGCAACGCACATGCAACATCAACGGCTCGCCGCCCACACCGTGGTCGACGCCCAACACGTCGACCTCGCCGAGACCTGCCAACAACTCACACATACGCATAGGGTCACGTCCCACAGGGGTTCCTCCAGGCTCAGGCGTGATCACAACCCCGACTCCGGAGGACCCCACCCACCCAACCGCGGACACCCCACAAACCCCTACTCCAACCTCATTCGCGAAAAGCCGGAAAAGCGCGTACGTCGAAGCGAGCGCTACACCTGTTGCAGTCCCGAAACGAGAACCCCGCAATTTGTTGGTGAGTTCTGGTGATTCTGTTATTGAGATCTCTTGGGAACGGCCGTTTCATGCGCCTAGCACGACACGTTACGAGGTCCGCTGGCATCGCAACGATCAGGCCCCTACACGTGTGTCAGCAAAGACTACAAGTTCAACAACAACGAGAATCACTGGGCTTATCAACCTCTGGTTGCAGCAACTCGGAGTGCCGGAGAGTGGCGCGAACCAGCGCTTGAAAAAGAACTGAACGGAAGGCCGAGAGGCTTCGGAAGGTTAGGACAGGATTGGCCAAGCTCGTACCGTCATGAAAGCCACGAGGCTACCAGCGCGAAGAGCACAGGGCTCAACCGTGGCAGCGGCGGCAGAAACCGATGCCGGTACACATACACACCAAGCTCCCCGAAAAAACTTCACCGACACCCATCGAGTCTTACCGGTACTACCTGGGTGGTTCCTGGGGGTCGATTCCAGCAGACAACCCGATTCCCCAGGTACCGGGGAGCTACTCAGTGTCAAAAACCGTCTCGCGCTCAAGCAACCTCGTGCTGGTCTCCTCGGTGGGAGCGTCTAAACACTCCGGCTGGGTATGGACCTACGCCGACTGCCCCGGCGGCTAGGAAAGCCGAGCCGATGCCCGTCAGACGACTCACCGATGACACAAACGCCCAACCAACACGAACACCACACCCGCAAACCGACCGGTCTGCGCAAACCCAGGAGGGCAGTTAGGATGACAATCAAATGACACATACGGATACGACCGAAGTACCCGCACAGACCGGGCCGACAGACGAAAGGCCGCGTCTGTTCTTTATTGAAGCTTTGGCCTCGGACTTCTTCTTTGGTTTGCCCCTGTTGGTGTGGGCTTGGATAACAGCGACTCACTCCCCCCTGTCGAACGCCATATCGCTGGGGGGTTACGTGGTCGGGATACTTGGCGATCTGGCGATATATGGAATCAGACACCGTACTATGCCTCCCCGGCCAACATGGGGCAAACACAACCGCTGGACAGTCCCGCTGCTCTTTACCGTCTTCATCGTAAGGGCGATCCAAGGCATCTAGACATCCCGGTTGGGTAGGGACCTTCCCCTGCTGGATATGGGCCCGCACCGACTGCCCCGGCGGCTAGGAAAGTCGAGCCGATGCCCGTCAGACGACTCACCGTTGACACAAGCGCTCACACGAACACCACGCCCGCAAACCGACCGGTCTGCGCCGAACCAGGCTGGCAGTTAGGATGACAATCTAATGACACAAACAGAATCAACCGAAGAAGCCACACAGACCGAGCCGGTAGACCAAAGACCACGGCTGCTTTCTGTCGATGTTCTGACCTCGGACTACCTCTTCGGTTTGCCCTTGCTGGCGTGGGCTTGGATAGCCCTGACCCAGTCCCCTCTGCGGAACGCCATATCGCTGGGGCTTTACGTGGTCTGGGTGCTCGGTGATCTGGCGATATATCGAATCAGGCACCGTGCTATGCCTCCCCGGCCAACATGGGGCAAACACAACCGCTGGACGGTCCCACTGCTCTTCATTGTCTTGATCGTAGGGGCGATCCAAGGCATCTAGAACCCGTGCGTTCAAGTGCATGCCATCAGGCAGCGAGACCAACTGCCTCTCCGACAGTCAAAACCGCTCGATCTGCGGGTCCGGCCTGCGGTACTGAGTCAGTCGACAGAAATCTGGGCCATCAACGCGGCCCGCTGTTCATCGAAAGTGTCGAGATCCATCTGACCGTCGTCGTAGCGGCGGTGCAGATCCTCGATACGAGCCATCACATCATCGTTCGACAACGCGGGGACGTCGTCGTCGACTACTTCGCTGTCAGAGTCGTCGCCATACTCGCTCTTGTCGAGACGCTTCTCCCTCTTGGCCTGTGCCTTGGCCTTCTTGGCCATGTCACGCTGCCGTTTCGCAAAACTGGATCGTCCGGTTGCCATTGCGGGCTCCTCTCCGGTCGACGACGCATTGACCTGGACCGACTGTTGAGGGTACGAGCACCGATGCCCATTCTCCAACGAAGGGCCGCGATAAGTTGTCGGTGTGAGCATCGACGCGAACCCAGATCAACTGGCGCTGCACCGGCCGGAAACATACGTCGACGCGCCGCCGCACGACCTTTTCACGCGTCTGCGCCGTGAGGAACCTGTGGTTTTTCAAGAGATGGAGGACGAGCCCGGCTACTGGGCGGTGCTGCGGCACGCCGATGTGATGCACGTCGCCAAACACCCTGAGATCTTCTCAGCCCACGAGGGCGGAGTGGTGATCGAGAACCTGGACCCGCCCGGTCTCGCGCAGATGCGGGACATGTTGTTGGCCATGGATCCGCCTCGTCACACCGCCTACCGACGACCCATCTCTCCAGAGTTCAAAGCCCGGGTGATCGGCGCTATGGAAGAGCGAATCCGCACCATCACAATAGAGATCCTCGACCGCGCCGAGGTTCTGGCTGAACAAGCAGAGGGTCGCGAGGTCGAGTTCGTCCACGACGTTTGCGCCCATCTGCCCAGCCAGGTCGTCGGCGAACTCATGGGGTTGCCACAAGAGGATTGGCCCGAGATCCACGCCATGGCCGAACGCAACAGCGGCGGTCAGGACCCCGATATAGCCGCCGCAGAGGAACGCGGCTCATCGAGCATCGACATGGCCATGTACGCCATGGCGTTCGCAGCCAAACGTCGGAACGAACCATTGCAGGGTGATCTGACCGACCTGCTTCTGGGAACGGAGTTCGACGGCAAGTTGATGACCGACGTCGACTTCGGTCGTTTCTTCGTGCAGTTGGTCACCGCAGGCAACGACACCACCCGCACAATGTTGTCGAGCGGTCTGCTCGCACTGCTGCAACATCCCGAGCAGTTGCAACTCCTGCGCGACGACAGGGCACTGACAGCCAAGGCAGTCGAGGAGATCTTGCGATGGGCCAACCCTCTGCACTATTTCCGGCGCACAGCGCTTGTCGACACCGAACTCGGCGGCAAGTCAATTGCCGCGGGCGACAAGGTCGCGATGATCTACACGTCCGCCAACCGCGACGAGGCGGTGTTCGAGAACCCGCAGGCGTTCGACATCACCCGAGACCCCAACCATCATCTCTCCTTCGGCTTCGGCACCCATTTCTGCCTTGGAGTTCACCTGGCGCGCCTCGAGGGTCGAGTCTTCTTCGACGAGGTCCTCAAACGCTGGTCACACATCGAGTTGACCGGCGAGCCGAGACGCCAGCAGTCGAACCTCAACAACTCCCTGAAACACCTCCCGGTCCGCCTGGTTCGCTAGTCCCGCCCCCACGCAGTGTTCTCGGCGACGGTGGACAGGCCGCCGCCGACGGGTACGACCGCGCCGGTGACATAGGAGGCGGCAGCAGACGCCAGGTAAATCGCTACTCCGGCCATGTCATCAGGCATGCCGATCCTGCCGAGGGGCACGTCTCGGGCAATACCGGCACGAGCCTTGGGATCGTTGAGGGCAAAGGCCATCATCTGGGAATCGAAGGGCCCGGGGGCGATGGCGTTGACCGTGATGTGCTCACCGGCCAGTTGTTTGGCAAGGTGGCGGGTCAGCATGTGCACCGCTGCTTTCGACGACGAATAAGAGAACGTGTCCATCTCCGGTGGAGTCAGACCGTTGACCGAACCGGTGTTGATAATTCGGGCTGGATGTGACTCTAGGGCAGCAGCGCGAAGCAGCGGCAGCAACCGTTGGGTGAGAAAGAACACTCCTCGGACATTCACGTTCATGACCTTGTCCCAACCCTGCGCGCTGAAGTCGTCCAGAGGTTGACCCCACGACGCGCCCGCGTTGTTGACCAGAATGTCCAGCGAATCCCAGCGTTCGTTGACAGCGGCGGCAAGATGATCGATGCCCTCGTCAGTGGAGAGGTCGCTGGGAACTGCGATGCAGGTGCCTTTCGTTGACATCTCATCAGCGGCCGACGTGACCTGTTCGATTTTGCGAGCGGTGATGATCACCTCACATCCGGCGTCGAGCAACCCCTCCGCGATCATCCTGCCGATACCGCGACTGCCGCCTGTGACAACGGCACGCCGACCCTGTAGCCCGAACAGTGAAGTGATCCGATTGACGTCCATGAGAACTCCTTAACGATCCGCAGACCTGCGCCAGCACCCTAACGCCCATAAACTCCGAGCCATGCCAACAACAGACCAAGCAATATCCAGTGCCTCAGGCGACATTCCCTCAATCTTGTGTACTCCCGACAGCGGCAGCGGACCCGGTGTCGTGCTGATCCAGGAGATCTTCGGGATCAACGACTACATCCGCAGCGTTGCCGAGCGTCTCGCCAACGAGGGCTACGTCGTACTGGCGCCCCACATGTACTGGCGGATCCAGCACCCGTTCCGCGTCGACGCCCGAGGCCCGGAGGACTTGGGGCCGGCCTTCGAAATCGCCAATCAGCATGCTCCTGAAGACGGCGTCGCCGACATCGGCGCTGCACTGGATCATCTGTCGAGCCGCTCCGAGGTACGGGGCGGCGTTGCGGTGATGGGGTTCTGCTTCGGCGGCTCGATGACCTACCTGGCCGCAGCAGCTCACGAGCCGACCTGCGCTGTGTCGTACTACGGATCGATGATCGGCGAGAACCTCGACAAGGCCTCTGGGATCACCTGCCCGATCTTGTTCCACTTCGGCGATGACGATCCTTTCCTGCCCAACGAGCACGTGGACGGCCTTCGCGCAGCCACCGAGGGGATGGACAACGTTGAGATCCTGGTGCAAGAGGGGGCTGGCCATGCTTTCGACAACGACAAGAACCCGATGTTCGCCAACCCGTCGGCCGCGGCCGCTTCCTGGGCCCGCACGTCAGCGTTCCTGAAAACCCACCTGAACGCCTAGAGGCCCGAGCGCCGGAGGATGCTCATCCGACGGTGCACAATCCGCTAAGATGATTTCCACGTGGTCCCAGGCAGTGGGACCGACAACATGTGGAGTCCGAGATGCGCCTCTTGCCGAAGGTCAATCCAACGCCCGAGCAGTTGAAGGTGCTGGCCGATGTGAAGCCGGGGTTCCGAATAATCAGAGGGGCTGCTGGAAGCGGCAAGACTACGACCGCCCTGCTGCGACTGCGTGAACAGATCCGAGTCCGAGAAAAACGCCGCGAACGCTCAGAACACGTCGCCCCCGTGCGGATGTTGGTGTTGACATTCAATCAAACCCTCAGGGGCTACATAACAGAACTCGCCCGCAGTTCCGCACCCGAACATGATGCGCTCCAGTTGGAGATCAGCACATTCAGTAGCTGGGCGAGGTCTCTCGTCGGCGATGTTGACATTGCTGGGGGCGACGAAACCTCAGCAATGCTACGGCCGCACCTAAATGACTTCGCGACATCGCGCCAACATGAGTTTCTATTCGACGAGATCCAATACATATTGGGTCGCTTCGCGTACGACCCCGATAACTTTGAGCCAGAAAGCCTGTCGGAGTATCTGACGGTTGTCCGAGAAGGCCGAGGCTCCGCGCCCCGCATGGCTCGGCCAACCCGCGAAAAGTTGATCTGGGAAGTCATACCCGCCTACGTGAACACCAAGCAGAAGCGCGGCAAGATCGACTGGGACGACCTTGCCCTGCTTGCCGCCAAGACTGGGCCAGACCTTCTTTACGATGTCGTGGTCGTGGACGAAGCGCAAGACTTTTCGGCCAACCAGGTCCGCGCCATCCTCAAACATCTGCAGGACCGACACAATACCACGTTCGTGCTCGACGCAATTCAACGCATCTATCCACGATTCTTCAAATGGTCCGAAGTCGGCATTCAGGCCCGACCCGAGGTCATCTACACGCTCAAAGAGAACTACCGCAACACCGCGGAGATCGCTTCGTTCGCCTACCCCCTGGTGAACGAGCTCCCTTCTGAGGACGACGGTACGTTGCCGGACTTCTCGGCATGCCATCGATTGGGAGCAAAACCGCTGGTTGTGGCCGGAAAATACGGCGAACAACTCGAAGTGATGCTGGACAGGCTGGAGAGCACCGCCGACCTGAAGCGTGAGTCCGTAGCAATACTGAAGCCTCGCGGCGGCGGCTGGTTCGACAAGGTTCGAACCGAACTGCACAACCGAGGAATCCCCTACTGCGAATTGACCCGGCAGAACGAGTGGCCCACCGGTCCAGAGGTCGTCGCGCTATGCACAATCCACTCAGCGAAGGGGCTTGAGTTCGACCATGTTCTGCTGCCCGGACTCAGCCAACAAGTAACGCCACACGGACCCGAAGCCGGCGACGCCGACCTTGAACGACTCCGCCGGATGCTGGCGATGGCTGTCGGGCGAGCCCGCAATTCCGTGATGGTCGGATACAAACCGGGAGAGGAGTCATCACTGATCGGATTACTCGATTCAAACACCTACGAACTGGTGAAGGTACGAGAACCGTGAAGTGGGCGCCCGAAGCCGCGCCGCAAATCCGCCGGGAAGAGCATGGTTCCGTGACGTGCCCCGAGCTCGCAGACGCAGCACGGGAGCGCGGCATTACGAGCGTCGTACACTTCACTCGAATCAACGGACTCAAGGGAATTCTGGCTAGTTCAGCAATCAAAAGCCGAGACGACCTTCCAGAGGACGCCTACGTCAAACACGTGTACGAACCGAACGCCGCCGACCGTAGCCGTGACTGGCCATGGCACACTTACGTTAATCTCTCTATTTCAATCATCAATCTCCACATGTTCAAACATTCGAAGAGATGGCACAAAGACGATAAGTGGGTGATCTTGGAGTTCGGCCCGGAGATCCTCAGCGACGACGGTGTCGTGTTCTGCACGACCAACAACGCCTATCCGACTGTGCATCGGGCCATTGGCTCCGCCGGCTTTGAGCAGATGTTCGCTCCTGAAGTCCCCTGGGGTTACCACGGGAGCACGAACACGCGAGACGGGCGTCAGCCCCACGAGACAACCGATCCTCAGGCCGAAGTGCTCTACCCATTCGAACTTTCTCTGCAACACCTCCATACGATCACAGCGGACGAAGACAGCACTCGCGATGCTGTCGACGCGCTCCTGGCAAATCTGTGGAACCTGCCTGATGAGCCTAAGATCAAGCTGGATCCAAAGGCATTCCGATGACCGACCCAAGCACTGCAGATCACGAGCAACCGGATCTGTTCGCCAGCGACAGCGACAACCAACCGGTCGAGACTCGGGACTTGTCGCGCCAGCAGCACGCGGGCCTCGATGTCGCCGACTGCAGCACGGACGACAAACGAGCGGCGCGAACCCGCAACTCGATGCTGTGGGCGGCGTACGGCGATGCGCTCGGCTTCATCAGCGAGTTAGTGGACTGCAAGCGTCTCGAGCAGCGGACACACGGTGCGCCTCTGGACCACCTCATGGACTGGCAACGACGGGTCGGCGGCAAATCGGGTGTCAACGTGACACTTCCCGCGGGATGCTGGTCTGACGACACTCAACTGCGCATGGCAGTGAGCCGTTCTATCGGCAACCACGGCTTCGATATTGACACATTCTCCCAGATCGAACTTCCGGTATGGTTGTCATACGCCCTCGGTGGCGGACGGGCTTCCAAAGCAGCAGCTATGAACCTCGGAAAGCCACGGACGCTGTGGTACGCAAACACCTTCCGCGGATGGACAAGCGCTGGCGGCAACGGCGCCGCCATGCGCATTCAACCTCACGTATGGGCCTCGCCTGATCTTGAGGGCGGCTACTTGAACGACGTGATCGCAAACAGCGTCTGCACCCACGGACATCCCCGGGCCATCGTCGGAGCATGCTTCCACGCTGAGACGTTGGCTCATTGCCTCCGCTACGGCACTGTTCCGGACCCCGAAACATGCGTGAACATCGCAGGCAGAATCGGCGTTAAGGCGCTTCGCTTGATCGAGGAGCACGCAATTCTGGGATCAATTTGGATCGATCTGTGGGATCAAGCTATCGGAGAGCGGTTCGGCGACACATGGAGGAAAACGGTTGATGAGTTGATTGGCGCAATCGGCGCAGTCGCAGAAATCACAGCGACGCTCGAAACGTCTTACCCAGAAATCGTCGCCCGTCTGGGTCTCAAGA
The DNA here is from genome assembly GCA_028819005.1 of Acidimicrobiaceae bacterium. Classification (GTDB taxonomy): domain Bacteria; phylum Actinomycetota; class Acidimicrobiia; order Acidimicrobiales; family Aldehydirespiratoraceae; genus VXYK01. The sequence continues at coordinate 47,850 of JAPPMP010000042.1, read as the reverse complement.
GTCCAAAACAGCAGGGCAGCGGGATTCTGACAACTGTTGCCGCTGTCGCTGCAGCAGCTACAGCTTCGAAGGCTCACGAAGGCGTAGTTGTGGCCGCGAACGCTATCGGCACCGACACCGACACGATCGCCACCATGGTTGGAGCCCTCGTGGGCGCGTGCGACGCGGCAGCAGATCCGCCCGAGAAGCCCTTAGACAGCGAGTATCTTCTGCAAGAGGCCGAGCGGTTGACGGCCATCTCCCTAGGCCACCGGGTCGAGAGCCATCGCTATCCGGACATCCTCACTTGGACTGCACCCAGGACTCAGGCAGACGCCTTAGTCAACGATAATGGTGCTTTAGCGGTGGAGGGTCTCGGACCAGCGACTCAACTGGCTGAAAGCGCGATCTACACTCCACGGAAGGACTTCGCTTGGGAGTGGGTAAAGGCCCACTTTGGCCAGACGCTGTTGATCAAGCGCCGCCCTCAAATCATCTTCCTAGAGGCTGGCAACAAATTCACCCCGCCCCAACCTCCAAGGAAAAGAGACACCAACAGGCTAGCCAAACCAGACAGCCGGGATGAGCGCAAACTCAAACCCATACCGTTAGACCGAGGAATCAAAGTCGACGACGCGATCGAGTACGCCAAGGAACAGATCTTCGACGACGCCGCGCTCGGATACACCGTCCGACGAGTCGCCCGGGATGGAACTATCGCGGACCTAGCTGCTTTGGTCACTGATCTCCGCGACGATCTGCGCCAAACTTAGAACTCGTAGCCGCCGATGCCGTAGAAGCCGCTCGAGGCTGTCTTGGGGGTGCGGTGACGGGGCAGGATCTTCACGTCATCAGGCGGAGCAGGATCGTCGCCGAGCACCGTGGCGCGTCGCAGAACCCTACGCTCGGACGTGTCGTCAACCACTGAGTGCAAAGTGACCCGTTCATCCCAGAGCACCACATCGCCCACGTTCCAACGCCAGCGACAACTGAACTTCACCTGCTCTTCCCAGCGGAACAGGAAAGACAGGAGATTCTGCGATTCGGGCCTCGAGAGCTGCGGGATTCGCCGACTGAACTGCTTGTTGACATACAGGCTCCTGCGCCCCGTATCCGGATGCACCCGCACTACGGGATGCTCCGCCGCGGGTGCTCCGCCGGTGCGCGTGTCCTCATGCAGGCAGGTCAACCCTTCGAGGAACTGCTTCATTGCCACCGACAACGAGTCGTAGACCTCGTAGCAGTTGATCCACATCGTGTCGCCACCCCACGGCGGGGATTCGACCATGTGCAGCAGCGCGGCGACGGGAGGATGGTCCGAGCACGTGAAGTCGGTGTGCCAGACATCGGCTTTGGGGGTCGTCGAGGTGTCCAGCACGATTACTTCGGGAATCTCAGGATCGACCTTGTCGAGGTAGGGGTGAACCTCAAGTGGGCCGAACGCCGCCGCAATGTCGCGAAGACCCTCGGCGGTCGGATCCAACCCCGGCATGAAGAGGACCAGATTCTCGTTCAATGCCTTCTTCAACTCGTCGGCAACCGCATTGACCGCACTGAAATCGAGCCCGATGACTTCGGCTCCGAGCGAGCCGGCGATCGGTCGCACCTCGAGTTGGGCGGGTGTTGCCACAGACGATGACCCCATGGGTGCCAGCCTATCTCTACCAGGGAACCGGTGAGAATTCGGCGATTCTACGTGGACGGCCTCCATCAGGCGTCGAGGGCGACGCCGTAGTGGTCTATGTAGTTCAGAGAAGTCGTCTCGCAGTTTCGACTCGTCAAGACCAAGCTGAACCGCCCGCACGGTTCGGCCTTCCTGTCTCTCCGATCACGAACACGATCCATGAGAGCCCGAATTCCAAGGTGATGGCAAGTGCGACGGCCGAGGCGCCCAGTCCTATCGATTGCGCCGCCCATCCGACGATTACCGGCCCGAGCAGGCTGCCGACGCCCGCAGCCATGTTGAAACCGGCGATGAACGGGCCGCTTACAGCACCGGCACGGAGACGGGTTCGGTCACGATTGCTGCATCGGTGCGAAGACTGTGTCGATCAGTTCTTTGAGCGCGCCGGCGACGATGGCCAACGGTTCATCAACGCGGGTCAGGCAAAGGAGTTGCACGCCGGCCTCCGGATCGGAGATCGACACGAATGTCAGACCCGGTAACCGCAGGGACTGCACGCCCGCGGGAACAAGCGCCACACCTTCGCCTGCCGCAACGAGGCCCAGGATGGTCGTGTATTCAGTGGCTTCGATCGCAGGTGAGTAGTCGACTCCATGGGGTGCCAACATAACGCGCAGCCTGGCGTGAAGCGTCGGGGATTGCTCCCGCGAGAACCCGACGAACTCGTCGTTGCGCAGGTCGCCGAGCCGGACCGAGGACTCGCTCGCCAGTCGATGGCTGCTCGGCATCGCCGCGACCAGCGGTTCATTGTCGAGGACCGTCGCCTCCAAGCCGGCATTGTCGAGGGTGATTCGGGCAATCCCGATGTCGATTCTTCCGGCCACCAGCGCTTCGGCCTGTTCATCGGAGGACATCGTGTGGAGTTGCAGTGTCACCGCAGGACTCACCTGCCGGAACCGATGCAGGAAGCGCGGCACGAACTCATATGCGGCCGAGTCGACGAAACCGACACGCAGGTGTCCACGCCGGCCGGCTCGCAGTTCCGCAGCGGCCCGAGCCACCCCCTGCGCGGTGACGAGCAGTTGCCGAACATGGGGAACCAATGCCGCACCCGGAGGAGTCAGGGCGACTCGCCGGGTCGTGCGTTGGAAGAGCTGCAGTCCGAGATCCGACTCGAGTTGACGAATCTGTTGGCTCAAAGCGGGTTGGGCGACATGAAGGATCTCAGCGGCACGACCGAAGTGCAGTTCGTCGGCGACGGTAACGAAATAGTTCAACCGCCGGAGGGTCAACGCCTGTATATCCATAGTCACCGCAGATCCATAATCACAACATCTTAATTATTAGAAAACAAGTAATTAAGTTATCTGAAAAGTCTGTCAAACTAGCACCCGTGATCCGCAGGAACCGGGCTCCGCGCTACTCCGCTGCAGCACTGCTATGGCGAGGCGCTCGCAACGACAGTTGGCCGCGCGTATGGCGTGACCCGGCGCTCAAGAAGTCGTACGACGTGGTCGTTGTCGGTGGAGGCGTGCACGGGCTCGCGACTGCCTACTATCTGGCCGCAAACCACGGCATCAAGAATGTGGCGGTTCTCGACAAGGCATACCTCGGAAGCGGCGGCTCCGGACGCAACACCGCAATCGTTCGCTCGAACTACCTGACTCCGGAGGGCGTGGCCTTCTACGACCGCTCGCTCGATCTCTACAACACGATGTCGGCGGACCTGAACCTGAACGTCATGTTCTCCGAACGCGGCCACCTGACCCTCGCCCACACGGATTCGGCGGTGCGCACGATGCGCTGGCGGGCCGAGGTCAACAAACTGCAGAACATCGACTCCAGCGTCATCGGCCCCGACGAGATCAAAAAGATCGCCCCGAGCCTCGACACCTCGCCCAACACCCGCTACCCGATCCTCGCGGCGTTGTACCACCCTCCCGGTGGAACGATTCGCCACGACGCGGTCGTCTGGGCCTACGCCCGAGCCGCCGATGCCTACGGCGTGGACATGCACCAGAAAACCGAGGTGGTCGACGTCGTCTGCGAAGGCGGCGACGGCCCCGACGGCAAAGGTCCCGGCGCAAAGGTCACAGGAGTTCGGACTTCAAAGGGAGATATCTCCACTCCGGTGGTGATCAACTGCACGGCCGGCTGGGCCAGTCTCATCGCCGCGATGGCCGGAATCCAACTCCCGATCACCACACATCCGCTGCAGGCCGCGGTCACAGAACCGGTCAAGGTCTTCCTGCCGACGGTGGTCGTCTCCGGTTCGCTGCACGTGTACGTCAGCCAAACCGACCGCGGAGAACTCGTATTCGGAGCGTCGGTCGACCCGTTCGCTACCTACGACATGCGCGGAACCCTCGACTTCACCGAAGAACTTGCAGGTCACGTCCTTGAGTTGATGCCTGCCGTGTCTCAAATGCGGCTTCTGCGGCAGTGGGCCGGCCTTTGCGACATCACCCCCGACTACTCCCCGGTGATGGGCTTCACTCCCGTCGAAGGCTTCCTCTGCGACGTCGGCTGGGGGACGTACGGCTTCAAAGCCGGGCCGGTTTCGGGTGAACAGATGGCGAAATGCGTCGCGGACCAGGCCACACCCGATTTGATCTCTCCCTTTGCGCTGTCACGTTTTGACGACGGCGTCCTCGTGGGCGAAAAGGGCGCAGCGGCGGTGGGCCACTGATGTTGTTGGTCCCCTGTCCTCATTGCGGTCCCCGGAACTCCGCCGACATGTCCTACCGGGGCGAGGCGTCGAGCCGTCCCGATCCAGCATCGACAACGCCCGCCCAGTGGCGTGACTACCTCTACATGGAGCACAACCCCGCAGGTTGGCTGAGGGAGAATTGGTACTGCAGCAGCGGCTGCCGTCGCTTCTTCACCGTCGAGCGCCACACCGTCACATCTGAGTTCCGCGAGCCGCCGCTGCCCGGATCCAAGACCGCGCTGCCTTTGTCCAAAACCGCCGAGGCAGGCGCCGGAACCGACCAGCAGGGGGGTGAGAAGTGATCCGCCGACTCGAACCCCAATCCGGTGAAGTCATTGATCGCGAGAGCCCACTCAAGTTCACCTGGAACTCCAAGAAATACGTCGGCTACGCGGGTGACACCATCGTTTCGGCCCTGCTGGCCAACAACCGGCAGGTCTTCTCCCGCTCGATGAAGTACCACCGGCCTCGGGGGGTGCTGACCGCCGACTATTGGGACCCGAACACGACCGTACAGGTCGGAACCGAACCCAATGTACGAGGAGCGCACCGCCTGCTTGAGGCCGACATGAAGGTTTCGGCGCAAAACGCCTGGCCGTCACTCGATTTCGATATCAAAGCGGCCAACGGGCTGTTCGGCCGATTCCTGACCGCGGGCTTCTACTACAAGACCTTCATCAAACCGCAGCGACTCTGGCCGCTGTACGAGAAGGTGCTGGCCCGTTTCGCCCCCGGAGGAGTCGTCGATCTCAACACGCCTCACGGCTATCACGACAAGCGCTACGCGCACCCTGATGTTGTCGTCGCCGGCGGTGGCCCGGCGGGGCTTGCCGCGGCCATCAGCGCTGCCAAGGCGGGCATGAGCGTGATGCTCGTCGAACAGAACCACCGTCTCGGGGGTCATCTCCGCTGGGGAACCGACCAAGATCGAGAGACCGCCGATGACCTTGAAGAGTCCGCACGGGACGCGGGAGTGGAGATCCTGACCGACTCTGCGGTGACCGGGCGCTACGACGACAATTGGATCGCGATCTCCCAACGAGACCATCCCGGCGTGGTCGAACGGCTCATCAAGGCTCGAGCCAAGACCCTGGTGGTGGCCGCCGGACTGGTCGAGCGGCCCTATGTGTTCTCGGGCAACGACCTGCCCGGGGTGATGCTGTCCGGAGCAGTCCGACGGCTGATCAACATGTATGCCGTCCGTCCCGGGAATCGTGCAGTTGTGCTCACGGCCAACGCCGAAGGCGACGCCGCTGTCGCCGATCTCGAACGCGCCGGCGTCGAGGTGGCTCGCGTGGTGGACGCCCGAGCCGGCGAGACGATATCGAAGGCCGCCGGCAGTTCAAAACAACTCGGTTCGGTCACCTTGGCAGACGGCTCGACAGTCAAAGCCGACCTGTTGGTCACCGCGGCAGGCTGGACTGCCCCCACCTCCCTGCTCAACATGTCAGGCGATCGACCGAGCTACGACCCGGCCGCGGCACGCTTCTTCCCCACCGCACTGCCCGACAATGTGATCGCCACCGGGGGTCTCGTGGGTGACGGAAGCCTCGACGAACTGATCGCCCACGGCATCAGCAGCGGAGAATTGGCCGCGCAGCGAGCGGCAGCCGTCAAACACAGGTTGCGCTCCACGGTCACCCGCGCCCAGAACCCGCAGGGCCCGGAACCGCCCGTGCAACCGGACCGCCGCATTGGCCTGTCACGCGCTCCGCACCCCGAGTTGTACCGGTCCGACACTCACGGAATGGTCGACTTCTCCGAAGACGTCAGCTCGAAAGACCTCGTGAGCGCGGCCGCTGAAGGCTTCGACTCGGTCGAGCTCGTCAAGCGCTTCACCACTGCCACGATGGGACCGTCGCAGGGCAAGCTCGAGACCGTCAACACGGTCGCTGTTCTTGCTGAGGCACGCGGTGAAACCATCGAGGAGGTCGGAACCACCGTGTGGCGCCCCCCTTACGCTCCGATCAGTCTCGGTGCGCTGGCCGGTCGAGTCTTTGAACCGGTGCGAGTGTCGTCGCTTCACGAGTGGCACACCGCCCACAACATGACTCCCATTCTCGCAGGCCAATGGATCCGGCCCGAGCACTACGGCGATCCCGGCGCCGAAGTCACCAACGTGCGGACCAACGTCGGAATCATCGACGTGACCCCGCTCGGGAAGCTGGATCTGCGGGGGCCCGACGTTCCCAAACTGCTCAACCTGCTCTACACCAACAAGTGGTCGAAACTGCCTGTCGGTCGAGTCCGCTACGGCATGATGTGCGCCGAGGACGGTGTGGTCCTCGACGACGGCGTGACCGGCCGACTGGGCGAAGACCACTATCTGATGACCACCACCAGTTCCGGCGCCGGGCAGATCTGGCAATGGGTCGAAATGTGGCTCCAAACCGAGCACCCCGACTGGCAGGTGCATGTCACTCCGGTCACGACAGGGCTCACAAGCATCAACATCGCCGGACCCAAGTCCCGTGAGCTGCTGATGCGCCTGGTCGACGACGTGGACCTCAGCGCGGAGGCGTTCGAGTACATGAACGTCCGCACCGGCACAATCGCCGGAGTTCCTGACTGCTTCATGTGGCGCATCGGCTTCACCGGTGAGCTCAGCTTCGAAGTTCATGTGCCGGCCGGTTTCGGCCTGCATGTCTGGGAGCAGCTGATCGAAAAGGGTGCGGACCTCGGAATCGGACCTTTCGGTCTCGAAGCGCAGAGGATCATGCGGCTGGAGAAGGGGCATTTCATCGTCGGCCAGGACACCGACGGGCTGACCAAGGCCCCGACCACGGGCCTGAGGGCGCTTATCAAACTCGACAAGGACGACTTCGCCGGCAAACCCGAGCTCGAATGGGCGCTCGCTCCCGAGGCGCCCGAGTTGCCCGTGCTGGTCGCCATCACTCCGACAGACCCCCGCCTCGTACCCGACGAGGCCTGTCAGATTCTGCGTGAAGGCACAACCGAGATTGTCGGACGCATCACCAGTTCCCGTTTCTCACCCAGCCTGCAGCGCTCAATCTGCCTGGGCCAGGTGACGCCCGAATTCGCTGCGGCCGGCACCACACTGACCGTGCGCCTGTGTGACGGTTCCGACGCCACGGCCAAGGTGATGGAGCATCACGCCCACTTCGACCCCGAGGGGGTGCGTCTCCGTGGCTGAACCCGAGTTCCGAAGCTCTGTAACGACGCTCACTGCTACGCCCGCAGGCGCACCGGCGTTGACCGACGAGTCTGCGCTGACCAAGGCCAGCGTGAGAGCTCAAGTTGGGGCCTCGCCGCTCGGCGTCGACTTCACTCGCACGGCTAAGCGCGACGGCGTTCTAATCGCAGCCATCCGTCCCGACGAATGGCTGCTGTTGGGCAGTGCGAACGACGTGGAGGCTCTGCTGGCCACGGCCCGGTTCGATGCGTCCGTGAACCGGATCGACATCACGCACAGTCGCCTGTGCCTGCGTTTGACCGGGGCGCGCAGCGCGTCTGCTCTTGAAAAAGTCTGCAGTCTCGACTTCGACGACACGATGTTTCCCGACGGAGCGACCGGCTCCGCTTCGGTGGCCAAGGTCAGTTCCGACCTGATCCGCGACGACATCGATGGCGAGCCCTCATATCTGCTGCTCGCCGATCGTTCTTTCGGACAATATCTGTACGACGCGATCCACGACGCAACCACGGAGTTCGCAGACGCCCTTTAGCCGACGGCGGCCAGAACCGCCCGACTGTTGAGATCAATCGTTGTGGCGTTAGCTTCAGTCCATGGCAGACGTCGGTCGACTCGAGGTGACGGCCGCGCTTATCGACTTCGTTGCAAATGAGTTGACACCGGACTCGGGCGTCACCGCCGAAGAGTTCTGGGCATCCTTTGAAACGATTGCGACCGATCTCGGTCCCCGCTACGCGGCGCTGCTGGACCGGCGCGAAGAGCTTCAACACAAGATCGACTCTTGGCACGTTGCAAACCGTGAGAATGCCAACCGCGGGCACTATGACTCGAGTGCATACATCGAGTTCCTGCGCGAGATCGGCTACCTGCAGGACGAACCACGCGGCGTCGCGATCAAGACCCGCAACGTCGATTCCGAGATCACCTCGATCGCCGCACCTCAGCTCGTCGTGCCCCTCGACAACGCCCGCTACGCACTCAACGCAGCCAACGCCCGCTGGGGCAGCTTCTACGATGCGCTCTACGGGACCGACGTGATCGGTGACGAGGGCGGCGCGGAGGCCAAAAAAAGCTACAACCCCGTCCGCGGCAGCAGGGTCATCGCCTACGCCCGAGCATTTCTCGACCGCCATATGCCCTTGGAAGCCGGCAGCCACGCCGACGCCACCGCCTACACCGTCACCCACGGATCGCTCACCGTCACCCTCGCCGACAAGAAACCCACCGCGCTCGAAGACCCTTCCCAGTTCGTGGGGTACATGGGCGACCCCGACACGCCGACCTCGGTGCTGCTGCGCAAGCACGGTCTGCATCTGTCGATTGAGATTGACCGGTCCGACAGCATCGGCCGAGACGACGCCGCAGGCGTCAGCGACCTTCTGCTCGAGGCTGCGGTCACCACCATTATGGACTGCGAGGACTCTGTGGCTGCCGTTGACGCCCAGGACAGGGTGGTCGTCTACCGAAACTGGTTGGGGCTGTTGAAGGGCACCCTCACGAGCTCTTTTGAAAGGGCAGGCGAGACGATCAATCGCCGCCTCAACCCGGACAGGAGCTTCACCGCTCCCGACGGGTCTCCGCTGCCGATGGCGGGTCGCGCCCTGATGCTCGTGCGCAACACCGGGCACCACATTCGCACGGATGCGGTCGCCTTCGACGGTGAACCCGTCTTCGAGACCATTCTCGACACCATGGTCACCTCCCTGGCGGCCAAACACGATCTCGACGGCAACGGCAAGTACCGCAACAGCCACACTGGATCGGTCTACATCGTCAAACCCAAGCTCCACGGCCCCGATGAGGTGGCGTTGGCCTGCGATTTGTTCGACCGCGTCGAGGACGCCCTCAAGCTCGAGCGCCATACCCTCAAGATGGGGATCATGGACGAAGAACGGCGCATGTCGCTCAACCTTGCGGCCGCTGTCGACCGAGCCGAAGAACGGGTCGTGTTCATCAACACCGGTTTCCTCGACCGCACAGGAGACGGGATCCACACCGACATGGAAGCCGGGCCGGTTCTTCCCAAGGCCGAGATAAAGGGCGCCACCTGGTTCTCGGCCTACGAAGACAACAACGTCGATGCGGGCCTGGCATGCGGCTTCGCGAATCGAGCCCAAATCGGCAAGGGAATGTGGGCACAACCGTCCGACATGGCCGAGATGCTCGCCTCCAAGATCGACCACCCGAACGGCGGCGCCACTTGCGCCTGGGTGCCGTCGCCGACTGCCGCCACTCTCCACGCCACGCACTACTTCGAGGTCGATGTGGCTGCGCGTCAAGACGAATTGTCAAGCCGACCGCGGCGCACCACTGAAGACCTGACCGCCATCCCGCTGCTTGATCGTGATCTCAGCGCCGAGGAGATCCAGACCGAGCTCGACAACAACGCCCAGAGCATCCTCGGATACATCGTGCGCTGGGTCGGGAGCGGCGTCGGCTGCTCCACCGTGCCCAACATCCACAATGTGGGCCTCATGGAAGACCTCGCCACGCTGCGGATCTCCAGTCAACACGTCGCCAACTGGCTGCACCACGGAATCCTCGACGAGGCGCAGGTCCGAGCGACCATGACCCGCATAGCTGCCCAGGTAGACCAGCAGAACGCCGACGACCCGAGCTACCAGCCGATGGCCCCGGACCCCGACGCCTCGATCCCCTATCAAGCAGCTTTATCACTCGTGTTCGGGGGCCGCGACGAACCGAACGGCTACACCGAGCGAATCCTGCGCAACAATCGCCTCCGCATGAAAGCGACTGCATAGGCAACGGTGCGCGGCGTCAGTGCTTTTTTGACTGCGACTGCTCGTGGTTCAAGAGGAATTCCTTGATCGGCAAACCGCCGCCGTAGCCAGTGAGCGATCCGTCGGAACCGACGATGCGATGGCACGGCAGAACTATCGGAACCGGATTGCGGCCGTTGGCCGCGCCGATCGCGCGAACAGCTTCCGGGCGGCCGACGGCCTCGGCTTGCTGCCGATAGGACCGGGTCTCACCGAAGGGCACACCTGCCAGAGCCGACCAGGCAGCCCTCTGGAACTCGGTCCCGGATAGATCGAGGGGAATATCAAATTCTTGGCGTTGCCCCGCGAAGTACTCCTCGAGTTGAGCGGTTGCGGCAACAAGCACCGGATGGTTATCGGCCTCGGCCGAGTCGCCGTCCGAACCTGTGTCGTCACCCGCCTGCTGCTCGAACAGCAGATGACTCAAGCCTTGGTCAGTCGCAACCAGACGCAGGCGTCCGATCGGCGAATCAACTTGTCTGGTCAAGATCATTCGCCGATACTACCACCGCGAACTGGACTAGAAACAGTGCGTGAGCAATCCCCGCCTTACCCCCGCGAGCCGAGCGGATCTGCTCGATGAACTCGAGTCGGACGCCTACGACGTGGTTGTGGTCGGCGGGGGAATCACAGGTGCGGGGATCGCCCGCGAAGCTGCCGGCAGGGGATTGCGAACAGCCCTTGTGGAAGCCGACGACTTCGCCGCGGGCACCTCCGGGCGATCCTCGAAACTCATTCACGGCGGGCTCCGGTACCTGGCCGGCGGGGAGGTTGATCTGGTCCGCAAGACCGTTACCGAACGCACCGCGGTCCACGCCATGGCACCCCATCTGGCTGAGCCGTGTTGGATGGTCGTACCCGCTCGCAACCGTGTGACCGCCACCAAGTTTCGTGCCGGTATCACAACCTACGAACGGTTGGGTGCAGTTGCCGGCGAAGATCGGCATCAACTCTGGCGCCGGGACGAGATCCACGCCCGCGAACCGCTTCTGCGGACGGACGTCTACGATTCTGCGGTCGCTTACCGCGAATATCTGACCGACGACGCTCGGCTCGTGCTCGCGGTTCTCCGGGCCGCGGCGCAGTCTGGTGCGGCCGTGGCCTCCCGTCTGAAGGTGACTGATCTCAACGACCGGAACGGACAGATCAACGGGGTGACTGCCGAATGCTCGATCACCGGGCGAGAAGTGCGCGTGGCCGCAGACGTCGTGGTCAACGCCGCAGGTCCATGGGTCGACGAGATCGCTCGCATGGAACAAGACCCGCCCGCAGCGCTGCTGCACCTCTCAAAGGGGATCCACGTGGTCGTGCCCCGCGAACGGTTCTCGATCAACCACCTGGTCATCTGCAACACCCCGGACCGGCGTTCGATCTTTGCAATTCCCCGCGGCGATGTCGTGTACATCGGCACCACTGACACCAGCTATTACGGCGACCGTCCTCTGTGGCCAGAGATCGACCTGGACGACGTTGAGTACCTGTTGGAGCCTCTGACCCGCTATTTCAACGCCGAGCCTCTCACACCCAGCGACGTTGTGGCAGCTTGGGCCGGAGTGCGCCCGCTGATCGCCACAAAAGGCAAGGCCCCAGAAGAGCTGTCCCGCAAAGACGAGGTGACAGTCGGCCGCAGTCGGATGATCTCCATTGCGGGCGGCAAACTCACAGGCTTTCGCCGCATGGCCGAAGACGTCCTCAAGGTCGTGGGCGAGCAACTCGGCAAGGACCTGCCGGAAGGTCCCGGTACGGCCCCGATTCCCGGCGGCGATCCAACGTCTGTCGACCCTGGAGATCAAGAGGCTCTGCGGCTGTGGCGCCTGTACGGCAGCGAGGCCGAAGAGATCCGTTCACTTGATCCCGGGCGCCTAGTCGATGATGCGCCCGTGGTTGGAGGCGAAATTGACTGGGCCGTGCGAGTTGAGGCGGCAATAACGCTGGTGGACGTCGTTTATCGTCGGCTGAGAGTTGCCTGGTTCGTACCCCAGCACCGCTGGGAACTGGCAACCGCGATTGCTGAGCGGATGGCCGTGCAGGTTGGTTGGTCAGATGAACGACTCAGCGCCGAACTGGCGAGTGTGCGCTGTCATTTCGACGACGAACTCGCATTCGCGTCTCAGGCGGCGGACGCGTCACGGACGGCAAGCGCGTCCGGGGCTTCCCGATGAGCAAGCTCATAGATGACCTGGCCGCGATCTTGGGCGACGGCCTGTTGCAAACCGAAGTCGAACGCAGCGCCCGCGCTCGTGATACGTGGATGCGATCACAGATTCCGATCACCGCGGGATCTCCAGTCATTGCGCCGATGGCGGTGTGCGCCCCGACCAGCAGTGAAGAGTTGGCCGAGGTGGTCCGCGCCTGTTCCGCTCACGACACAGCAATGATTCCGCGCGGCGGAGGATCAGGAGTGGTTGGCGGAGTGCTGGCCGGCGCCGACGCGGTCGTGTTGAGCACGGAACGGATGACTGGGTTGAGAGCTTTTTCTTCCAGCGATCTCCTCGCTGCTTTCGGCGCCGGCACCAACGGCCTAGAAGCAGAGAAACGCATGCAGTCCGAAGGCCTCAGCATCGGACACTGGCCCCAGTCGATCGAGCTGTCCACGGTTGGAGGTTGGGTGGCGACAAGAGCCTCGGGCCAGTACTCGACCGCTTTCGGCAACATTGAAGACATGGTGTATTCGCTGGAAGCCGTGCTCGCTGACGGGTCGATCTATCGCAGTCGTGACACTCCGCGCGCCGGCGCGGGACCGGACCTGCGCCATCTTCTGATGGGCAGCGAGGGCACTCTGGGGGTGATCACCGAGGTCACGTTCTCGGTTCGTCAACAGCCTGAATCCGAAGCGCGTCAGGCATTTCATTTCGGCGACTTCGAGGCAGGACTCGAAGCGGCCCGCAAGCTCATGCGAGCCGGTTGGCGTCCCGCGGTGCTGCGACTCTACGACGGTCGCGAATCCTGGCGGCATTTCCGCGAACGCCTGCCCAAGGGCGACGCGATGCTCATCTTGGCTCACATGGGCCCAGCGGCATTGACCGCGGTCGAAGTGGACGCCGTATCGACCATCTGTGAATCCAGCCGCGGCGCCAAAGCCTCAGCCGAGGTCGTGAACGGCTGGTTCGAACATCGCAACACGGTTCCCACCTGGGACGAGTTGCTGGCTCAGGGGATCGTCGCAGACACAATCGAGATCGCCGGTGATTGGACTCGGCTTCCGAAGCTCTACCGCGCGGTGATCGATGCTCTCGAAGCAGTGGATGGTGTTGTTGCAGCAAGCGCTCATTCCTCGCACGCATATCGCTCGGGGGCGAATCTCTATTTCACGGTGGCGGCCACACCCGCAGCACCCGAGGACTACACATCGACCTATGATGCATTCTGGTCAGCAGCCATGAACGCAGCCGCAGGCATAGGAGCAGGTCTGGCCCATCACCATGGTGTGGGACGAGTTCGCCGCGACTGGATGCGCGAGGAACTGGGAATCGGCGGCCTGTCGATGCTGCGTTCGGTCAAAAAGGCGATTGACCCCCACGGCCTCATGAACCCCGGGGTCCTGGTGCCGTGAGCCTCGCGGATGCACCCTGGTCCGTGCGGTGCGGTGCGGCTCTGGTCGTCGGCGCGACCCTGCTGATATCTGGTTGCGGAGGCGACTCCGCCGACCGCCCCGATGACAGTTCTCCATCAGCACCCGATGCGACCGTGTCGATCGATACAACTGTGTCGCCCGACACGACCGCCCCGGAGCCGGCCACCACGACAACAACAGCGGCACCACCCATCACCACGACAACAGCACCGCCCACCACCACAGCACCGCCCACCACCACAGCACCGCCCACCACCACAGAGCCGCCCACCACCACAGCACCGGAACGACACGAGGAAGCGCCACTGCTGTTCGACCTCCTCGTGGCAGACGGCGAGTGGTATCCGGGGACTGCGGGCGACATGCTGCGCGCAACCTTGCGCTCCGGTCCGGGCGTCGAACACGACGGGGTCGCTATGATCGCCGTGCCAAGGGTGGCCATCGAGGGCACAGGCGCAATACGAACCGATGAGCAGGAGGGTGCCTGGCGCGAGCTGAAGGTGGGTCGCCGACTAACCGGTTGGGTGGAAGCGGACCGATTGGAAATCAACTTCGCCGCGCAGACCTCCTATTTCGACGACCCCTGCGCCACAGTCGGCACAGCCGTCGGCCCCGCACCGATAAACGGGGAGACCGGAGTCAGCCACGGCGAGGCGCGAGTCGACCATGTGGCACAGATGTGGCACCTGCTCGGGCCGGGATGCGATCGTTTGCACATCGCTTTCGGCAGCGCGTGGGACTACGACAGCGGTGGGCTGCTGGCCGCGGATCTGCCCGAAGATCTGACTATCGACGCCTTCGGTACCTGGGCAAGGATCAGCGTCGCAGGACTTGAGGGAGCGCGTCTCGACGCCGCATCCGAGGACAGTTGGAACCTCGCTTCCATCGTGGCGCGGGCCCCCGATGGCAAGTTCGTAATCGACGTCTACGCACCTCAGCCGTCACTGTTCGCAGCACAGAGGTTGAGCGACCCCGCTCGTCTGCTGGTCGACGTGATTCCCGCTCAAGGCGCCAACGACGACCCGTCGGCTTCGGCCGCCCCGCAACTCCACGCCCGTTCAGGCAGCTTTGTGGTCTGGCCCGGCGAACTCGACTACGAAAACCCCACCGAGGTCACGCTGCCTCTGACCGTGCGCGGCTACTCCCGTTGGTTCGAATCTTCGGGCATTGTTGAGATCCAGCACTCCGACGGAACGGGAACGGCCGCCACGGTCACCGGACCGCAAGTGTTCAATCCGGGTGTCGGCAGCCGTTGGGGCCTGACCGCCACCGGCTGGCTCGAGTCCTGGGGCACCTTCGTGTTCACGATCGACGACCTTGAGCCAGGGGAGTACCGATTGCGAGTCGGCGAGTATCCCCCCGTCGACGACAGCGATTTCCTCGGCGCAACCATCCCCTTGAAAGTGCCGGAACCATGAGTCTGACAGCTGCGATCGACGTCGGCACCACCACGGTTCGTTCAGCGGTGTTCGACGGGAACGGCGAACGCCTCAGCATCGCCCGTGCCACTCTTGGTTCTCGGCATCCTTTCGCCGGAGCCGTCGAACAGGACCCCGACGAGCTTGTCAGTACCTCCTTGACCGTGTTCCGCAGGAGTTTGGCGGAGGCCGACCTCCAAGCAGCCGATATTGACGCGTTGGGTATCACCAACCAACGGTCCAGCGTTGTCGCCTGGGACGGAGACACCGGGCACGCTCTGCGGCCGCTGATCGGCTGGCAGGACACTCGCACCAAAGAGCGGGTCGCGGAGTTCGTGTCTGCCGGAATCCCCCTCAACACTTCGGCCTCGTGCACCAAACTCGAGTGGCTGATGGCCAATGACGACTCTGTCGCCCACGCTCATTCGACGGGTGCCCTTCGCTTCGGAACCGTCGATACCTGGCTGACTTGGGCGTTGAGCGGTGGAGCGGTTTGCGTCACGGATCCTTCGAATGCAGGGGCAACGGGCTTGTACGACCTGTACGGCGGTGACTGGTCGAACGATGTGCTGGCCTTGTTCGGGGTGCCTCGCGAAGCGATGGCAACCGTTGCGGCGTCAGATGAGACCGTCGGTCATTGCGACCCGGAACTCGTCGGTGCGGCTGTCCCGCTAGCGGCCCGGTGTGGGGATCAGATGGCCGCGTGTGCGGCTCACGGCATGGTCGACGGGACTGCAAAACTCACGCTCGGTAGCTCAGGCATGCTCGATGTCGGCACCGGCTCGACCATTGCCGATGCCCCAACCGGTTGTTACGCCTTGCCGTTGTGGCGCCGCACCGTCGACGGAGTGCTCGTCGACGAGTTCTTGGTGGAGGGCTCGATCCTGACCGCGGGTTCGGTGATCGAATGGCTGGTCAGGGCTGGTTTGCTGGATCGCGTCGAACATCTCGATGAAGTCGCCCGCTCCGGTTCGCCCGGAGTGGAGTTCGTCCCCTCATTGGCGGGACTCGGTTCGCCTCACCAGGATCCTGAAGCTCGGGGTACGATCCGCGGGATCGGGCTGGAGACCACGGCCGCCGACGTCGTCCTTGGCGCTCTGAGAGGGATCGCCACTCGGGTAGCTGAGTTGACCGCCCACATGGACGTAACCGGCACGCTGTTGGTGGACGGCGGATTGAGCCAGTCGCAGGTGCTGCTTGAAGCCGTCCGGGAGACGACCGCTCTGGAGATTCACCCTGCTCCAGATCACGAAACAACCGTCCGCGGCATCGCGTTGTTGGCCAATCGCGACAACTGATGAGGCCCCGCAAACAGACAGAGGATTCCGAGTGCGAACGGCTTGATTTGCGGGGCCGTGGCCCGAGCGGCCGGTGAACGAGACGAGCACATGTGCAGGGTTGCGGACTGTGCCCGCCCGCGCCCGAGCAGCCGGTGAAGGAGACGAGCACATGTGCAGGGTTACGGACTAGGCCCGCCCGCGCCCGAGCAGCCGCGTCCTGGCTCCCCCTTCGGCGTTGTTCAGGCTACTGGGCCCGCCCGCGCCCGAGCGGCCGGTGAAGGACCAGGTGCAGGTGCAGGTGCAGGTGCAGGTGCAGGTGCAGGTCACGGCCACGCTGGCCCGCCCGCGCCCGAGCGGCCGGTGAGCGCGGCGAACAAGAGCGGGGGTGGAGCGAAGCGAGCCAAGAGCGGGGACAACGGGCTGCAACTCGAAGGCCTGCCTATTTGCGCGCGCTCTAACGGTGATTCGATCGTTCGACCGCGATAGACAAGCCAACCGGGCAGGCCGATTTCGCCTGTGATCCGCGACACCTTTATACTGCGAGCTTGAGTTTGTACTGACACCCTGGGGGGAGAATGACTCGCAAGCGACCGAACACGATCTTGCGCCTTCTGGCGCTTCTGCTCAGCTTCCTTTTGCTGGCCGCTGCCTGCGGAGGCGACGACGGCGACGACGCCGAACCAGTGAGCGGTGACGGCGGCGGCGACATGGCAGACGACGATGACATGGCCGACGACAGCGACGACATGGCAGACGACGATGACATGGCCGACAGCGATGACATGGCAGACAGCGACGACGACGGCGACATGGCAGACGACGGCGACGACATGGCCGAACCAGAGCCCGAACCCGAACCTCGTACCGCCTCATGGAGAGGCGTCACCGAAGACACGATCACCGTCGGCGTCGCAATGCTCAACTTTGAGCTTCTTGTCGATATCAACCTGTCACCAGCAGGCTGGGGAGACCAGCAGGGCGTCTGGGAAGCTCTGATCGCCAACCTCAACGCCAACGGCGGCATCAACGGCCGAACTGTTGAAGCGGTGTATGAGTATTACAGCCCGATCGACCCTGTGGACGCCGAACGCGTATGCACTGCTCTCACCGAGGACAACGAGACATTCGCTGTGCTCGGCGGTTTCGTCGGACCACTCGCTGGAACCGCGGACCCCTGCATCACCGGCCTGAACGAGACCATCCTCATCGGAGGCGAAATCAACGCGGCCGAACTCGAACAGTCCCGGGCTCCTTGGTATCACCCCGGCCCCACCATCGAATTCTCGACTGAAAACCTTCTCGGACTGCTGGTCGAGACCGGTCGCCTGACCGAGGGGATGCCGGTCTACGTAATCGCCGGACGGGCCGCCGAGGCCACTGTCGACCCGGTTATCGCAGCTTTCGAAGCGCGCGGCGCCAACGTGGTCGGTCGCTCGATCATCGAGGCCAACGACGGCGAGACCCTTGCTCAGAACCAGCAGCTGGAAGTTATTCTGGAGCGCTTCAAGGAGTCAGGCGCCGAAGCAATCATGATCCCGGGCAATCCCGCAGCCACAATCCGCGGTATCGGATTGGCGGGCCTCAACGGGCAGGTCCCGGTGTGGAACAACAACCCCGGTGGGCTCAACAACCTCGGCGAGACGATCACCGACAAGTCGATCGCCGACGGGGTGCTCACTTCGCTCGGCCCGACCGACACCGAGATATACGAGCACCCGCTCTATCAATCGGCATGCAACGACGTGGTCGCAGCAGCCATGCCCGACGCCGACCTCCGGCCGCCGACCGACTACGCCGAAGGCGAGGAGAACTGGTTCAACCCGGTCCGACGCTACTGTCGCCATCTGGCGCTGTTCGTGGAGATTGCCACCGCTGCCGGGGTCAACCTCACCCACGACAGTTTCAAGGCAGGGGCTGAGAGCCTCACCGACTTCACGCTTCCTGGCGGTGCTGCCTCGCTCAGCGCCACCAAGCTCGGTGCAGATGATCTGGTGCGGCTCGCCGCCTACGACCACACCGAGGGCGACGGCCAGACCGTACCGGTGACTGACCTCATCGACGTCTTCCCCTAGACCGGGAATAGCCCACGGGCTTCATAACTGAACACAAGCACAGGCGACCGCCCGTTTCGGGTGGTCGCCTGTGCCGTTTTCCGTCGATGCTCGGGCATAGTCAATAGATGAAAGAGCTCATCTATCACCGCAGCCTGCTTCCCGCAGTGGACCGCTACGCCGACAAGACCCTGATCATCGACGGGGGGTACCGAGCCGGCTACGCCGAGCACGCTGATCGTGTCTTCCGACTGAGCAACGCACTCAAAGACCGCCTGGGCGTAACCCGCTCCGACCGATTCGCGGTGATGGCGCTCAACAGCCACCAGTACCTGGAGCTGTACCACGCTGCCTTCCTCGGCGCCGGGATCATCAACCCGCTCAACCTGCGTCTCGCCGGTGCGGAACTCGACTACATCCTTCGCAACTCCGGTACCGAAGTGATCTTCGCCGACGCTTACTTCGCGGCCGCAATACAACAGGTCCTCGAGTCGAGCGAAGAACCGCACAGCGTTCGCAGCGTCGTGCTCATCGGCGAGGGTGACGTTCCCCACGACCTCACCTACGAGGACTTGATCGACGGTGCCGACTCATCTGTGCCCGAAGAACCCGAGGAAGAAGATCCCGTCGTGCTCATGTATACCGGCGGAACCACAGGGCTGCCCAAGGGTGTTCTTGTCGACAACCGGGCTGAGATGCTCAACCTGTACCACATCGCCATCGTGTTCGGGTTCGACGACGATGCCGTCAACCTCGTCCAAACACCGATGTTCCACGCGGCAACGATGGGCGCAATTTTGGGGACGCCGTCAAGCGGGGGCACCGCTGTCAGCATCCCGATGTTCGATCCCGCGGGCGCCATGGCTCTGATCGAGGCCCACGGCGTGACCCAGACCGTGATGGTCCCCACCATGATCGGAATGATGCTGCAACATCCCGATTTCTCACCGGACCGTCTCAACTCCGTGAAACAACTCCTCTACGGCGCGAGTCCCATGCCTGCGGCCATCCTCGACACCATCCTGTCGACCTGGCCCGAGATGGAGGTTCTGCAGGGCTACGGGATGACCGAGTGTTCTGCGGTGCTCACCATGCTCGGAGCCAAGGAACACCGAGATGGCGGTGATCGTCTACGTTCCGCGGGCAGGGCCGTCCCTGGAGTTCTGCTGTCGATCCGCGACGAATCCGGCAACGAAGTCGCACGAGGTGAAACGGGCGAAGTGTGGGCCAAGGGCGGCAACTTCATGCAGGAGTACTGGCAGAAGCCGACCGCGACCGCGGAAGCCTTCGAAGGCGGCTGGTACCACACGGGGGACGCCGGATATCTCGATGAAGACGGTTATCTGTTCCTCGTCGACCGTGTCAAGGACATGATCGTCACCGGCGGTGAGAACGTCTACTCGGCCGAGGTCGAGAGTGCCATTTCCAAACATCCAGCGGTAGCGCAGGTCGCTGTGATCGGCATCCCGCACGACACCTGGGGAGAACAGGTCCACGCAGTCGTGGTCTGTGCCGAGGGGACCGAGACGAGCGAAGAAGAGATCCAAGCCTTCGCGAGGGAGTCGATCGCGGGCTACAAAGTCCCGAAGTCTGTGGAGTTCCGCAGCGAGCCGCTGCCCCTTTCGGGTGCGATGAAAGTTCTCAAACGGGAGCTACGAGCGCCTTACTGGGAAGACCACGGCAGAGGCGTCAACTAGCCCCGCGTCAACTAGCCGCGGCCCGTTCACTCGCCGAGGTCGGGGGCCCATGACGAGCCGTTGATGTGGCCTCCGCCATCGACGAACAGGGTGTTGCCTGTCATATAGCCGCAACCCTCACTCGCCAAGAACACCGCAACAGGGGCTATGTCGTCATAGCAGTCACCGATTCGACCCATGATGTGCCTCCAATTTGTCTATGCGCCGACCCGCCTGACACTCAATCCGGTCGTCCCGGTCGCGTCCGTGGGGGTCATGTGCAGGAAGCTTCGAAGATGCTTCCGATAGAGGAGTCGAGCATGGCGTCGAACTCTTCTTTGCTCTGCTGAGCGTTGAGCCCCTCGGTGAGCGCCCGTGAGAAACTGGCGACCATTCCATGCTGGCGGGAGAGCCGTTCGTTGGATTCTTGACGGCTGTATCCGCCTGACAGGGCCACGACCCGCAGGACCCGCGGATGGGCGATCACGTCGCTGTAGAACCCGTCCTCGGAGGGCAGGGTGAGCTTCAGCATCACCGACTGGTCTTCGCCCAGTTGGTCGAGATGCGCGAGAATCGCCGCCTTCAGCATCATTTCGGCTTCCGCTTTGGTGGAGCTGTTGATGTTGACTTCGGGCTCGATGATCGGCATCAGGCCGGCCGCGAGGATCTGCTCGCCTACCTCGAATTGCTGCTCGACAACCGCATCGACGCCGGCCTGGTCAGCTTCGTTGATGACCGAGCGCATCTTGGTGCCGAAAACGCCCTTGTCAGTGGCCCGCTCGAGCAGTTCGCCGAGTGCGGGCATCGGCTTCATGATCTGGGTGCTGTTGGATTCCGTGTCCAGACCCTTGTCCACCTTGAGAAACGGCACCACACGCTTCTCTTCCCACAGGTAGGAGGCGCTCGGTTGCCCTGAGATATCGCGATCCATCGTCATCTCGAAGAGGATCGCGCCGAGGATCCGGTCACCGTTGAAGCTGGAGCTGGTCACTATGCGGCTGCGCATCTCGTGCACGAGGTCAAACATCTCAGCGTCACCCTGATAAGTGTCTTCGGCGACTCCGTAGAGCTTCAGGGCCTTGGGCGTGCTCCCACCGCTCTGGTCGAGCGCGGCAACGAAACCGTCTGCCTGCTTGATCTTGTTGAACTGCTCTGTGTTCATTCTTGCCGCTTTCTGATTCGGTGCCAGCCCCAAGGATATGCCGCCTCAGGTAATACTTGTTGGGGCCGGGCGCGTGTATCTTCCATCCCTTCGAGTTGCCGCCGTTTCTTTGCCGACGACCCGTGGCAGACGCCCACATCTCGACACGCCTTGTAGAATCCCGAAGCTCCTTGTAGGGTGATCGTATGACGAACACAGGCGACCTGCGCGTATCGCACCGGGGACAGATGAGCCTGCCCGCGGCACCGCGGCGGCGTTGGGGCCTCCATGACGGCGGCGATGTGGCCTACCTTGACCTGGGCGACGCGATGCTCCTACTCCCTGGCCGGATAGCGGATCTGCGTGCCGAGGTGCTGGCATCGATCACCGACGCAGACTGGGAGAACTCAAGCCGAGGCTTCGGGGATCCGGAACTGGCCACCGAGTGACACAACTAGTAGACGACCAGATCCTTGGCTCGTTGCTGCGTGGCAATGAGCCCCCGAACCTTGACGAACCTGTCTTCACCACCGGTTGCTGGTATGTGCGCCTGTGCCAAGCGGCGATGAACGGGGCCGACCGAGCCGGTGTTCTCTCCGGGCCCTTCGCAAAACAGCCGCCGATGATCCGCCGACAGGCATTGAGCAAGTTGTTGGACTTGCCTGAAGACATCGGCCTGCTGAGCATGCGAACCTTGGGACCTCTCATAGGTGATCTCAAGCGGCGCCATAGTTTGAACCTGCTCGGTGCTGAAGCACTTGCTGCCGCTGTTCATCTACATGCCGACGTGTTCCTGGCCGCCGAATCCCCTCGACTGGAAGAAGCCCTGCGCGCCGAGAATCTGCGCGTCGAGGTGACCAACGCAGGCCTGTCGTTTGACACCTGATCGGCGACTAGCACGGGCTACCAACGGACCCGAACAAATACTAGAATATGAGGCGGCGAGTTCCCGCGAGCACATCTATTCCATTTTTTACGTAATAATAGAATAAGAGGCAATCCGCTGGCTACAATCTCCAACGAATGGAATAAGGAGCGAGATGACCAGCGAACGAGCGGGCAGGTTCCGACCACAAATAACCGGATACAACGCGTTCATGCCGAAACCCTTGCCACCCGATCCACCTCTTCAATGGGACGCTGAACTTCTTGGTCTGCTGTCTGACGCCACCACAGCTCTGGGGCGTTTGGACGGGATGGCAGGTACCTTGCCCGATCCCGATTGGTTCGTCGCATCGTATGTTCGGCGGGAAGCAGTGCTCAGCTCGCAAATCGAAGGCACCCAGTCGAGCCTCGACGACTTGTTCGCCCACGAGGTGCAGGCACGTGTGACCAGCCCGGTGGCCGACATCCACGAGACAGTCAACTACGTGCGTGCAATGCGTCTAGGGCTTGAACTCCTCAGCGAGTTGCCGCTTTCGGGTCGGCTCATCCGCAACGTTCACCAAGAACTAATGACCGGGACGCGGGGCCAAGAACGCACGCCCGGAGAGTTTCGCAAGTCACAGAACTGGGTCGGTCCCGCGGGTTGCACGCTGGAAACCGCGGCATTCGTTCCGCCGTCGCCTGACGACCTCGGAACAGCCATTCGTGATTTGGAGGTCTACTTGAACGACAGCGACGATCCGCCGCTCGTGCTGGCCGGACTTGCTCACGCACAATTCGAGACAATCCACCCGTTCCTCGACGGAAATGGTCGTATCGGCCGATTGCTCATCACCCTGTTGTTGGTGCAACGTGGTGCGCTGTCTCGCCCACTGCTGTACCTGAGCCTCTTCTTGAAGCAGAACCGACTCGAGTACTACGACCGGCTCAACGCCGTCAGAACCCACGGTGACTGGGAGGGCTGGCTCAAGTTCTTCCTCACCGGGGTCAACTCCACCGCAAGCGATGCGGTGCGAGTCGCGGGTGAACTGTCAGCGCTGACCGACGAGCACCGCCGAATCGCTACGTCTGAGAACTTCGGCAAGTACGGTTGGCCGCTGCTGAACCTGCTGGCCGAACAGCCGATCCTGACGATCAAGTATGCAACAGCCAAACTGGGCGCGACCTCCACGACCATCGGCAGCCTGTTCGATCGATTAGTCGAATTGGGGTTGGTTGTTGAAATCACTGGCCACCGACGCAACCGCGTCTATCGCTACTCGCCCTTCCTTGACATCCTCGCCGACGACGCCACCGAGTAACCGGTCGATGCGGGAGACGACCACGGCGCTCAGCGCTGCATCGATCCGTTCTCGGCCCGTCGGGTTTTGGCGCGGCTGAGGAGGTGTTGGACGAAGGCGGGGTCGTGGGCTCCGAGTTCGGGGACTGAGGCGACCGGGTCACCGATTCCGCTGATGTTGAACGGCGGGCGGTACACCTCTGCGGTACCGGTGGGCGTGGTCACGGTCATGAACCTGTCTCTGGCCCGAAGCTGTTCGTGCTGCCACAGCGAGTGCGGGTCGCGGACCGAGCTGTGCGCCACACGGCCGCGCTCGAGCCTTTCAAGTAGCTCCTCGGGCGAAAGTGCTGCGAACACGCTGTTGATCAACAGTTCGAGATCGTCGATGTTTGCGACCCGATCAACGTTGTCGAAAAACCGCGGGTCCTCGCAAAGGCTCTGATCACCGAGCACATGGGTTGCAAACGACACCCATTCCCGGTTGCTTTGACAGCCGATCATGATGTTCTCTCCGTTGCTCATCTGATACAGCCCGTAAGGCGCGATCATCGTGTGGCGATGACCCGCTCTCGGCGGAATCACCCCTGTGCCCACGGCCGCGAAGGTCGGCGCCGACGTCCATTCCGCGAGGCTCTCGAGCATCGACACTTCGATTGTGGCACCCTCACCCGTCGCCTGCTTGCGGTACAGAGCAGCCAGAATCGACGAGAACGCGTACATGGCCGCCGACACGTCCGCCACCGAGAACCCGACTTTGCAGGCTTGATCGACAGTACCGGTGAGGGCGACCGCGCCGGCTTCGGCCTGCACCGCGAGGTCGTATGCCTTGTCATCGGTTCGAGGCCCGCCGAGTCCATACCCCGAGACGTCGCAGGCGATGAGTTGGGGTTGCTCTGCTCGCAGCTGCTCGGCAAGGATCCCGGCGCGTTGAGCCGCTGCAGGCGACAGGTTCTGAATGAAAACGTCGGCGCCGGCCACCAACTGGTCGAACGTCGACCGCTGTTGCGGATCCTTCAGGTCCAGCTCGATGCTCTGCTTTCCGCGGTTGGACCAGACGAAGAACGCCGACGTGCCGCCCATCGCGGAGTCGTAGTCACGCGCAAAGTCGCCCTCGCCCGGTCGCTCGACCTTGAGCACTGTCGCACCGAGATCAGCCAATTGACGCGTGGCGAAGGGAGCCGCTACTGCCTGTTCGAGAGCTACAACGGCAACCCCGTCGAGCGGCCTATCCACGGCCGGCGGCCTCGACAAGCCAGCTGAAGGCCGGGTCGGTGTCACGAGTGGACATCATCTCGGGGTGCCACTGCACACAGACGATCGGCAGGCTCGTGTGTTCAAGTCCCTCTGCAATCCCATCTTCAGACCATCCGGTCACGCGGAGGTCCTCCCCCACGGCGTCTACCGCCTGATGATGGAGCGAGTTGACCCAGACCGTTGCGCCGTACAGCTCTCTCAATACTGAATTCGGTTCGAGCCGGACCTCGTGGAGCTCGTGGTCAGCAGCATGTCCGACGCCGGAATGGGGTGGCACGTCCTGGTGCAAGGTGCCCCCGGCGCCGACGTTGACGATCTGTTGTCCACGGCAGATGCCCAGCACAGGAATCCGGCGATGAAGCGCTCCCTTGTACAGGCCGAGCTCGAGGTCGTCTCGCTCGGGTTCGGGAGGGTAGATATCTGTTTCCGACTCCGCGCCGTAGAGGCTCGGCTCGATGTCGGTCCCTCCCGTGAGGACTAATCCGTCGAGCCGGTCGATGATCAACAGCGGATCGACGTCGATGGGCAGATGAACGGGGAGCCCGCCGGCAGCGATCACACCCTTCGCGTAGTTCGCGAAATACAAGTCGATCTGCATATCAGCGAAGGTCGTCAACATTCCGGCTACGTCGCGTCCAGCCTTGCGACGACCGGGCAGTCCGATCAAAGGACGGGTGGTCATGTCATTCGCTCCACGATTCGTCAGGTGTCAAACAGTAGCGAGAAAGGCATGCACTGCCACAGACAGGGCCGCAAGGTTCTGTTCTGGTCGTGCGGGTGGCTGAACCGCGCGACCGGAGCCGGACCTGGCCGGGGTTGAGCAGTCGTTCGGCAATGCGTATATAGTGTTGCGCATATTGCGCATGCACATCTAGTGTGGCGGCATGGCCAAACCTACCAACGTGTTGCTGAGCCCCGCCCTGCGAGCCGTGGCCAAGCGCCGCGCCAACGAACGCGGCCTCAGCGTCTCCGCCTACATCCGCGAGCTGATCCGCTCCGACGATGAAGCAACCAGCGCCACCAGCGGCGAAATCGCTCCTTTGATCGGCATGCTCGGCACCGGAGCCGAACCCACCGACATCGCCCGCCACAAACACGAGATGGTCCAGCAGGCTTTCAGCCAGGACCTCGACTCCAAGCGGCGGGCCCGAACAGGCCACGAGTGAGCCGCGTCTTCGTCGACACCAGCGCTTGGTACGCGCTGGTGGCGGCAGACGATGTCTCACATCAGCGCGCCGTACGCCTTCTTGGCGAGCACCAAGGTCGACTGGCGACCACCGACCATGTGCTCGTCGAGACCTGGGCGGTTGCACGAAACCGACGACATCGCGCCGCCGCGGACGAACTCGTGTCCACGATCATCGACCACCGCGTCGCCGAAGTGCTCACCGCCACCCCCCAAGACATTCTGGCTGCGCTGCGTATCAGCGAGACCTTCGCCGACCAGGACTTCTCAATAGTCGACAGGACGAGCTGGGCCGTCATGGAGCGCTGCGGGATCACCGAGGCAGTGGCCTTCGACATCGACTTCTCCGTGTACCGCTTCGGACCCGGACTGCACCAAGCCTTCGTCGTTCACCGCTGATCCACGATTGCCTGTCAAGGCTGTGACAGTTCGAGGAACCAGTCGACGAGGGCGTGGCACTGTTTGGTGTTGCGCGTTTCGTGAAAGTGCATCTCGTCCATCATCTGCTTGCGGTCGAGGTTCAACGAGGCGAGGTATTCTTCAGCCGATCCCGCCAGGAAACCTGCCACATGGCCCGGGTCGACCTCGGGGTGAAACTGGGTGCCGACCGAGCGACCGATTCGGAAGAGTTGGACGGCGTTCTCGTTGACGGCCAGAACCTCAGCGCCGGGCGGCACGGTGAAACGGTCATGATGCCATTCGAACCAAGGCCCCGGGCCGACCGGGTTCTCAACGCCGTCCACCGCATCGATCTCATACCAGCCGATCTCAGTCACGGGCGACGCCTCCACTGAACCGCCCAGCGCTTCGGCCAGCAGTTGACCCCCGAAGCACACTCCGAGGATCGGCGTGCCACGCTCGTGAGCAGCTCTCAACAACTCGAGTTCGGCGTAGATCCAGTTGGAGATCTCGTCCTTGTCGGTGAGTGAGCGGATCGAGCCCATCGGCACGATGACGTCGTAGTCATCGAAGTCCGGCCAGGGCGCGGGATCGTTGGGACGCTCGTAGTCGGCGGTGACGACATGGTTGTGGACATCCCAGCCGATTTCGCTGAGCCTCGCTTCAATCTGACAGCCGACGCCGTCGGGTTCATGCACGATGATGAGTGCTTGCGGGGCGTTGCTCACAGGTCGAACCATATTGGGCTCACAGGTCAAACCATATGTGGACTTGGCCGGTGCCGGACACAGATTCGTATTCGCCGAACTGTGTCCCGCGAGCTGTGCAACCCGCCGCCCCGAGTGCGCCGAGCATTGTCAGATAGTGACCGAAATAGCCTTCTGGCGCGTGACTGCGATACTCGGGCACGAAGTCGAGCACTGCGGCGTGGTTCCCGGCTTTGAGCCATTCGATGACCTGACGGTCGGCAACGGCGGCTTGTGGCGTTCGAATATGGCGGTCGGGGTCGGCGGCCTCGTGTGAGCGGAACTCGCGCAACGGCCAGAAACGGTGGCTCAGTCCGCCGCTGGCCAGTACCACGACCCTCCGGTCGATTCCGCGTACCGCGGCAGCTAGCAGCTCGCCGAACAGCAGAAAATCCTGGGGGTCAGCGGTCTGGCAGACGCCTGCTGAGACCCATCTCTGGTTTGTCTGGAGAAACTCGAGCAGGTTGACGGTGGGATAGTGGATCGGCAGATGAGGATCGTCGATGGCCGTGATCCAGGTGTCGTCGCGGTCGTCGGCACATGCGGCCCAAGTCTCGGCCAGTTCAGGGTCACCAACGATCTTGTAGGGCATCTGCGCCATTCCGCGGGGCAGTTCGTCGGAGGTGAACAGGCCCTGCCTGACGCCGTGGGAACTGACAATGTGCTCGATGGTGGTGAACCAGTGTGTGTCGATCACCACCACGGTGTCTGGTCCCGCGGGCCACAACTTTTCGGACGCGAGCTGATGGAGACCGGCGAACAGCGTCGTGTCTTGACCGTTGTTCATTTCCCGTCGCTCGCTTTCGGGCATCACCAACGGCGGCACATGCGATACCAGAGCGGCGCCGACTATCTCTCCCATGCTGTTGCCTTCATCAGTAGATGCCTTTCATTAGCAGATGCCGTCGCATTCTCATACGACCTTCACGGGCAGGCGCTTGATTCCGGAGATGAAGTTGGACCGCAATCGCTCGATCGGCCCGGCAGGTTCCAGGTGGTCGATGCGCTTCATGAGTTCTTCGAATACCAGTCTGACCTCCATCCGAGCCAACCAGGCTCCAAGACAGAAATGGGGACCGTTGCGGCCGAACGCCATGTGGTCGTTCTTCTCTCGGGCGAGGTCGAACCGGAAGGGGATCGGAAAACCGTCCGGATCGTGGTTGGCGGAGTTGAACCAGATAACAACCTTGTCACCGGCTTTGATCCTGCGGCTCCGCATCTCGATGTCGCGAGTGGCAGTACGACGGAAGTGCATCGTGACAGAACTGGTGCGCAGCACCTCCTCCACACCAGACGTCATCAGCTCCGGGCGTTCACGCAGGGCGTTCCACAACTGGGGATGGTTCATCATGTTCCACACACCGTGGGTCATCGTGTAGCGGGTGGTGTCATTGCCTGCAGCCACCAGCAGAGTGAAGAAGTTGTTGAACTCGAGATCGCTGAGCGGGTCGCCGTCGCGGGTCGGTTCGAGCAGCTTGGTGATGACGTCGTCGCGTGGGCAACTGCGCCTCTCTTTGGCCTGCTGTTGGGCGAACTGGAAGATCTCCAGCGCGGCGGGACTGCGGAATGGGACCATTCGGTACTGTTCGGTGTCGGTGAGGTCTACGGGGAAGTCGGTGAAATCGGGATCGGTGTTTCCCAGCAGTGCGTCTCCCCATGCCACTAGTTGGTGGCCGTGTTCGTCGCTGGTGCCGAGCAACCGTCCGAGCATCCGCATCGGCAGCTGTTCTGAGATTTCGGCGACGAAGTCGAACTCGCCCTTGAGGAGAGCGGCTTCCACGACTTCGGCTGCAAGCTGGCGGATCACATCTTCAAAGGTGTCGACCGTGCGTCGGGTGAAACCCTTGTTGACGAGCCGCCGGTAGCGGGTGTGTTCGGGCGGGTCGAGTTCCATCATCGTGCGCCGGGCGAGGAGCTGCTCCTCGTCCATCTCCTCGAGCCGGATGCCCTTGGTCGAGGTGAACGTGTCGTAGTCGCGGCTCACCGCGAGGGCGTCGTCATAGCGCAGGATCGACCAGAATCCCGACCCGTCGGTCTCTGCGGTCCAGTGGACCGGGTCGCATGAGCGGAGGCGGTTGAAGGTGGCGTGGGGAACGCCGTTTGTGTAGGCGTCGTGGCTGGTTATATCAGCGTCGTCCGGACCCATGTCAGCCAGGTAGCCGTCGACGAAGGTTGCGGCGCTCATTTCGCCATCGGGTTGCCGGCTGCCCATACGGTTGTGCCGCCGGCCATGGAGTTGCCCACTTGTCGGTAGTAGCCGCCGATGATCTCGAAGGGTTTCAAACGATCAAGTTCCTCGGTCGGGTTGTCGTGTATCTCCAGTTCGGCGTCTCCCGCGTAGACCGGACCCAGTTCAACGTCGAAGCCGCGCATGGTTACCAGTTCGTCGAGCGAGTCGCGTCCGTCCATTTCGATTGCGGGCATCTGTCTGCTGTGCAGCATGGGGTGAGCGTTTACGAACCCGGGGGTTTCAGCCGTGCCGGTAATGGTGAAAACGGCATCGGCGATGCGTCTTCCCCAAGTGCTGACGGTGGCGCCGAATCGCCCGCCGGGCTCCAGCCGTGGGCCGGCTTTCCCGAAACTCACAGCCCGGGTCATCCAGATCTCGCTGAGTTTCTTGGGGTAGCCCTGGACGACGCCTCGGGCCATGGCGAAGTCCTTGTCGACCCAGATGTAGGCAGCTCGGCTGTAGGTCTTGTCTTGATACTGGCAGCGCACGACCAAGAAGACCTCCTTGTACTGGGCCCGCGCAGGGTCGAGCAGTTCTTCAAAGCTGTCGCTGCAACTCTGCCAATCGGCCCAGATCAAAGCGACTGCTCCGGGGTCGGTTTCGGCCAGTTGCAAAGGCGCCGGCAGAAGCTCCGCCACATTGGCCGGATCGGTGCGGAACTCGATGGTGAGCATCTCTCCCGAGTAGTGCCACGGCGGTCCCGGGAGTATCCCCGCGGCGCCCGTCGGGGTGCGCGGGTACATGAACCCCTGCAGTTCAGCCATAGCCGAACCCTAATCGTTTGGCACCAAACGATTCAAGCCGTTCGTGGGTGCCGGTTACTCCGCGTCAACTGCGCAAGCTCGTGACCCTACAGTTTGCTGCCTGGCTCAGGGTGATAGCGCTGTAGGGCGATTACCCCTAGCCAGGCAACAAACAAGACGAAGACCATCGTCAACGCTGTCACGCCGACCAGGTGAAGCAAACTCTCGTCGCGAGCGCTCCAAGCCGTGGGAATGGCTACCCCGAACGAACCACCGATGGCAAGCGGCCAATTCGAGCGGAACACCCTCAGTGGGTTGCGCATCTTTTGGCGCACGGTCAAGTGATGGCCTTCTGCCTCATCATTCATGTTTCAGAGCGTACTAATACTGAGAACGGCGGGCGGGCCCAACAACTTGGCACCAGATGAATATTGTGTATTGTATACAAACCAATGGAAACGGCTTCCGAGCCGTGCTCCGATCATCGTCCTAGAGGGGGACTCCAGATGAAACTAAAGACCCTGATCGCACTGTTCGCGATCTTCACGCTGTTTGCCGCGGCCTGTGGCGATGACGACGGCGACGACGCTTCTGTCGACGCTGACGACATGGTTGACGAAAGCGACGATGACAATGGCGGCGACGGTGATGATATGGACGACGAACCACACATGGACGACGGCGACATGGACGACGACGGCGACGACATGGCCGACGAACCACACATGGACGACACGGTCGATATTGCCGGCATCCTCGCCGCCGACCTCGACGACTGCGCCGACGCGCCGAGTGGCGACCCGATCCGGG
The DNA here is from genome assembly GCA_028819005.1 of Acidimicrobiaceae bacterium. Classification (GTDB taxonomy): domain Bacteria; phylum Actinomycetota; class Acidimicrobiia; order Acidimicrobiales; family Aldehydirespiratoraceae; genus VXYK01. The sequence goes on along the minus strand of JAPPMP010000042.1, from coordinate 16,931 downwards.
TTGGCATGGCCATGGACTTCAGCGATGTTGTCGGATTCGTCGACATCCCCGGTTCCAACCTGGTGCCTTTCGTGGCCGACCTCGCAAACTGCGCTGGCGGCGTCAACGGCCGTCCCGTGGAAGTCCGAGTGGCAGAAGTCGGTGACGACGCCGCTCTCGCCGCCGAAGAACTGCTCGACTGGGGTGCCCACTTCTTGATCGGGCCACCGTTTGCCGACTTCGCCCTGCCGATTCTGCAGACCACCGAAGGACGGGTTCCGCTGTTCGTCGCTGCGTCCACAGAGCCGACACTGGCTGACGCCTCGATCAACTCCTATCTGGTCACCTTCGACGACCACCAGATGTCTTCCGCAGCTGCCAACTGGGCACTCGACCAGGGAATAACCAGGGCAATCCTGTTCACCGAAGGCGAAGGCGTCCCCTACACCGGCGTCAACCCGGACGCGTTCGCCGCGGCGTTCATTGCGGGTGGCGGCGAAGTCGTCAGCACACAGACCTACGTATGGTTCGAAGACACAGACTTCTCCGCCCAGGTAAACGAGATCGCCGGCATCTCCGACAACACCGAGGCCGTATTCTCCGCCGCTCTCGGCTACCAGGTCACCGCTCTGCGGGGCCAGCTGGAGGGGCAGGGACTCGACGGACTCACCTATATCGGCACCGACGCGCTCGACGCGACCGGAATCCAATCCGAGGACAACAACGAGGGCATCGCCCACACCCCGCACACCAGCATCAGTGCAGGCGACCCGATCGACTCGCTGCTCGCCCACTACGAGGCTGTCAACGGGGAAGCGCTTGAGAGCCGCGGCTTCATGGCCCTCTACGTCGACTCCATGTTCCTCGGCATCCAGGGAATGCTCGACTGCGGTTGTGACGAACCCGCCCGGATAGGCGAAGCAGTCCAACAGATCTCTGGATTCCAGGGCATGTCCGGCGAGATCACCTACGCGGGCACGAACGGCATTCCGCCCAAGGCAGTCCCGATCAACCGGATCGTCAACGGCGAGGATGTCCTAGTCGACACTCGCAGCTGATCAAACCGTGCTCGAAGTCACGGGGTTGACAACCAAGTACGGTGCGATTGCGGCACTTCGAGATGCAACGCTGACCGTCGGGTCCGGTGAGGTGGTAGGCCTCATCGGACCCAACGGTGCGGGCAAAACGACTCTGCTCAACTCGATCGCGGGACTCCTGAAACCGTCAGCGGGCAGGATTTCTTTCGAAGGCAGAGACGTCACTGGGCACCCTCCGGAGAGGCTCCTGCTTTCGGGGCTCGCCCTGGTCCCAGAGCACCGCCGCATCTTCACCGACATGACCGTGGAAGAGAATCTCAAGATCGGCGGGAGCACCCAGTCGGGCGCGAACCGCACCCAAGACCTGAACGAGATGGCGGAACTCTTCACGGTGTTGCGCTCGAAATGGAACACAGCAGCAGGCTTTCTCTCTGGAGGCGAAGCGCAACAACTGGCAATCGCCCGAGCCCTGATGTCAAGGCCTCGGCTGCTGATGATGGACGAACCGTCGCTCGGTCTTGCGCCAATTCTTGTCGACGCCGTGTTTGAACTCATTGACTCCCTTCGGCAGCAGGGACGAACACTCCTCGTGGTCGAGCAGAACGCCACCCGAATGCTCGAGATCGCTGACCGGGCCTACGTCTTGCGGAGTGGCGAAATCGTCGCGGAAGGCGCAGGCGGCGAACTGGGCAAGCACGACGACCTGTTCGGCACGTTCATCGGCGGCTGAGGATGATCGAACTGCTCCAGAACCTCATCGACGGTCTCGGAAGAGGAAGCATCTATGCACTGCTGGCCCTCGGCGTGGCGGTGGTGTTCGGCGTCATGCACCTTCTCAACTTCGCGCACGGTGAACTCATCACCATCAGCGGCTACGCGGCTTACGCTGCGGGGCAACAAGGCTGGTCGTGGTACATCATCGCACCTCTGATCGTTGTCTGCGCGGTGGTTTCATCGTTGGTGATCGAGCGGGTTGCCTTCAGTCGAGTACGCGGAGAATCCGACTTCACATTGCTGCTCACCTCCTTCGGGGTGCATTTCGTGGTGTCGGCGGTCTTCCTTCTGTACGTCTCCGCGTCCGTCAAGACGTATCCGCGTCCGGGGTGGGTCACGAACACCTATTCGCTGGGGCCGCTCAACATCGAGGTGTTCGACACCGTGGTAATCGTGGTCACGATCATCACCCTGATCGCCACCACGATGCTCCTGCAGCGGACCATGTTCGGTCTGGCGTTGCGCGCAGCATCGGCTGACTTCGACACAGCCCGACTCATGGGCGTGAAATCTGATTCGGTGATCCGCGGGGCGTTCGCCCTGTCCGGCCTGCTGGCAGGCATCGCAGGCGTCTTCTGGCTGATGCGCTCTGGCAGCACCACCCCCTCCGCCGGCATCGATCCGATGCTCAAAGGCGTTCTGGCAGCCCTCATCGGCGGACTCGGAAGCTTGCGCGGGGCGGTGCTCGGAGGCTTCGCGCTGGGGCTGGCCGAGGTGCTGCTGCGCAGCCGGCTGCCCGACTCGATAGCGAGCCTCACCGAAGGCGTGGTCTTCGTGTTGATCGCACTGTTGTTCATCTTCAGGCCTCAGGGTCTGATCACCGTCGCCCACGCGGAGCGTGTGTGATGTCGGGGCACGGACCCGCCGAGCACGATATTGCTTCCCGTCACCGCGCGGAGAGTGTGTGATGTTCCCAAGCCTCGGTCGGGACGTGGCCTTTCCGGTGATCGGTTCGGTGCTGCTCTTCAGCGCGTTCGTCGGTGCTGGTCTGATCTATCAGAACTGGCTGGGCGGGGCCGCGGAGAGGCTCGTCACGGTGATGTTGATCGACGCGGTGATCGTGCTCGGAATCCAGATCTACGTCGGCAACACCGGTGTGCTGTCCTTCGGCCACATCGGATTCGGCGCCATTGCGGGTTACACGTTCGCCGTCTTCGCGATCTCTCCGGCAGAGAAGGCCAAACGAATCCCGGACGCACCTTTCGGCCTGGCTGAAGTCGATGTCAGCTCCACCGCCGCGGTTCTGATAGCGGTGCTGTTGACCGTCGCTGTCGCTTTCGTCATCGGGGTGGGACTCGCACGTTCCGGCGCCCAGTCCGGGGCGGTCTCGGCCACTGTCATCACTCTCGCCTTGCTCTTCGTCACCCACGAGGTGGCCCGCAACTGGCCCGAACTGACCGGCGGGGAACGAGCAGGACTGTTCTTCCCGATCGGCGGGAAACTCGATACGCGGGCGCCGATCTATATTGCCTTGTTCGGGGCTTTGGTCGTGGCTCGCGTCTATGCCCAAAGTCGCAGCGGACGCCTCGCAGCAGCTGCCCGTGAAGACAATCTCGCCGCCCGCGCCATGGGGGTCAACCCGCTGGTCCAACAGATGGCCGCCCTGTTGATCTCGGTGGCAGTCGTGAGTGTCGGCGCCAGTTTGCGGGTCTATGAGGACGGCTCGCTGCTACCCCAGAATTTCTTCTTCAACTACACGTTGCTCACGCTGGTGATGCTGATCGTGGGCGGCCGCAACAGCGTGACGGGCGCACTGCTGGGAGTGGCGGTGATGACAGCAGGCCGGGAGCTCGCCCGCCGGCTCGGACAGGACGGATTCGAGATATTCGGCATCGGACTCGACGGGGAACCGCTCGACTGGGTGTTCCGCGAGAATCTGCAGACGGTCTTCCTGGGCGCCTCGATGTTGGGGTTCATGATCCTTCGACCCTCCGGACTGCTCGGCGACTGGGAGTTCGACGAATGGCTCCGTTCACGCTTCGGGCGCTTTCGAGCCGGAGGCAGAGCCAAGGCGGCTGCAGCCGAGAGCAGACCGGAACCGCTGCCCGAGCTTGAATCGGTTGAGCCGTCAGTCCTTGAAGCACACGGGATCGACGTCTCATTCGGTGGCTTCAAAGCCCTCAGCGACGTCGGCTTGATCGCCAGAAGCGGCGAAGTCATAGGCATCATCGGCCCGAACGGAGCCGGAAAGACGACCATGGTCAACGTCATCACCGGGCTGGTCGAACCGTCGTCGGGGAAGTTCTCTCTCAACGGCGACGACGTCACCTCCACCCCGACGTATCGACTCGCTCGGCTCGGCGTCGTGCGAACGTTCCAGAACCTCCGACTCTTCGCGGCTCTCACAGTGCGCGAGAACGTGGAGGTATCGGCTTTGATCGCGGCGAGTCATCGGCAGGGTCGAACACTGATCGACGTCGACTCGGTGATCGCCGAAGCCGATCTGTGGGAGTACCGCGATCGGCGAGCCCGTGAACTCGACTACGGCAATTCCCGACGGCTGGAACTGGCCCGCGCCGCAGCTCTCGCCCCCTCGTTCCTGCTTCTCGACGAACCGACCAGCGGAATGAGCGACCTCGAGTCCGCCGAGATGATCGAGCAGGTCCGCCACATGGCAGCGACAGTCGGCGCCGGAGTGCTGGTCATCGACCATGACCTGAACTTCATCACCGGCGTCTCCGACCGGATCTACGTATTCGATCACGGCGAAGTGATAGCTCACGGCTCAGCAGAAGAGGTACAGGCAGATCCACTGGTACGGGCCGCTTACCTCGGAACCGAGAGAACGGTCTGATATGGACGAAACAACCTCTAAGCAGGCACTATGACCGACGACAACCCCTATTTCCGGATAGAGCCGCAGTCGCGGCGCCGTGGTGGACTCGCCGACGAGGTCGCCGGCTGCGTCCGAGACTTGATCCTCACCGGTGCGCTGAAACCCGGCGCGAAGATCGATCAGGACGCCATCGCCGGTGCGCTTGATGTGAGTCGCAGCCCGATCCGTGAAGCGCTCATTGTGCTTGGCCAGGAAGGCCTTCTCGATGTGGCGCCGAGGCGCGGCTTCTTCGTCGCTCGCCTGACCCCCGACGACATCATCGATCACTACGAACTCTACGGAGTGGTCTCGGGCAGAGCCGCGGCGATGGCCGCAGACACCCTCAAAGACGAACAGATCGCCGAGCTCGAAGCGATACAGGAGCGCTTCGTTGCGGACTCGGACGAGAACCTGTCGTCGCTCAACGAGGAGTTCCACCGGGTCGTCAACGCCGCCGCGCCGCGCCGGACCCGCTGGCTGCTGCGATTGCTGGTTCGATCGGTTCCCGCCAACTACTACGAGTTCGCCGATGGTTGGGACGAGAAAGCTGTCGAACATCACCGCAAGATCCTCAACGCGATAGTCGAACGCGACGCTGAGGGAGCCCGACAAGCGATGGAGACCCACCTGCACGAAAGCGGCGTCGCTGCCACCGAAGCACTGCGGAGGCAGGGATTCTGGAGCGACGAGGGGGGAATGAACTGACCATGGCCGCGACGCACACGACCACCGACGCCGCCCATGTCGCCCAGGCGCCTGAGGACTTCGAAGTGATCCGCACAGAGGTGCGACGGCTATGCGACAAGTACGGCAACGAATACTGGCGCGGACTCGAACCCGACCGCTATCCCGAGGAGTTCGTTGAGGAGCTCACTGCCCAGGGGTGGCTGGGTTCGCTGATTCCCGAGGAGTACGGGGGCGGCGGTCTCAGTCTCGCCGGAGCATCGGTCATCCTCGAGGAGATTTCTGCCAGCGGCGGGAATCCAGCGGTCTGCCATGCCCAGATGTATGTGATGGGCACGCTGCTGCGCCACGGTTCTGAGGAACAGAAACGGCATTACCTTCCGCAGATCGCCGATGGCCGCAAGCGCCTTCAGGCCTTCGGCGTCACCGAACCGGTCGCCGGTTCGGAGACATCGGCCATTCGCACCCGAGCAGAGCGCCGCGGCGACAACTGGTTGATCAACGGTCAGAAAATCTGGACTTCCCGAGCGTTCCATTCGGATCTGATGATCCTCCTCGCACGCACGACCCCGACCGGCCAAACAGAGGGCCGACTTGACGGCCTGTCGGTGTTCATCTTCGAATTGAGGGACGGCAACGGCGAAATCATCGACGGACTGACCATCAACCCCATACCGACCTGGATGAATCACAACACCACCGAAGTGTTCTTCGACGATGTGGTGATTCCCGCGAACGCCCTGGTAGGAAGCGAGGGCAACGGCTTTCGACACATTCTCACCGGGATGAACGCCGAACGGATCCTGATCGCGGCCGAGTGCATCGGTGATGGCCGCTTCTTCTTGGAACGGGCCAGCGCCTACGCCCGCGAGCGGGAGGTGTTCGGTCGCCCCATCGGCATGAACCAGGGTGTGCAATTCCCCCTCGCCAAGGCGCACACCAACCTCGCTGCCGCAGACCTGATGCGCTGGAAAGCAGCCAACCTGTTCGACGCTCACCTGCCGTGCGGAGTCGAGGCCAACATGGCGAAGATGCTCGCTTCTGAGGCTTCGTGGGAAGCCGGCAACGCGGCTCTCAACACTCACGGCGGATTCGGGTTCGCGGTCGAATACGACATCGAGCGCAAGCTTCGCGAGACCCGCCTCTACCAGGTGGCCCCGGTCAACAACAATCTCGTCCTCGCTTTCGTCGCACAGAAGTGCCTCGGCCTACCCAAGAGTTACTGATGCGCGCCGTAGTTCTGCCCGCGCCGGGCCAAGCCCTGGAAGTCGATGAACTCCACCCTGAGCCGGGAGCCGGCAAGGCGGGCGGGGAGATCATCGAGGTCACGGCCTGTGGTGTGTGCCGCTCAGATCTTCATGTCGTCGACGGGGAGTACGCGAGCAGCTACCCGATCGTGCTGGGCCACGAGGTCACCGGACAGCACCCCGAACTCGGCGCCGTGATGGTCTACGCTCCCTGGGGCTGCCGTGACTGCGCTGAGTGCGACGCCGACCTTGAGATGATCTGCAGCAACAGCACCGAAGCCGGCCTGTTGGTCGACGGTGGCTACTGTGAGCGAATGTGGGTGAGAAACCGCCGTTATCTGGCACCGCTCGGCGACTTGGATCCTGTGGCCTCCGCTCCGCTGGCCTGCGGTGGACTGACTGCATATCGGGCCGTCAACCACGGGCTGGGCATCCTGGCAGAGCGCGGGCCGGCCGGTCGTGCTCTGGTCATCGGGGCAGGCGGGCTGGGCCAGTTCGCCGTTCGCTTTCTGCGTTTGCTGAGCGATGCCCATGTGACCGCTCTGGACTCCTCGGACCACAAGCGAGCAACAGCACTCGAGATAGGGGCACACGCTGCTGCTTCACCCGATGATGACCTCTCTGCAGCCGACGTCGTGATCGATTTCGTCGGTGCGCGAGCCACTCTCACCACTGCCGCTGCGGTCGTCGCCAGGCGCGGCATGGTCGCAGTCGTCGGACTCCGAGGCGGGCGCATTCCCTTCGGTTTCGGCGCGGTGCCCCACGAAGCCCGTTTCTTGTCCAGCATTTGGGGCAGCCGCAGCCAACTCGACGAACTGTTGGACCTTGCCCGTCGCGAGCCTTCGATCATTCAACCGGTCGAGACCCTGCCGCTTGCCGAAGCTCAACAAGCCCACGACCGGCTCCGAGCCGGAGAGGCTCGCGGCCGTATCGTCCTTATTGCCAATCCCAACCACGGTCCCAACCCGACCGAGTTGTAGACCCAACCAAGAAACCAGTCAACATCCAATCAGTGAAAGGGACTTCACATGATCAGCGAACTCCGAGAGAAAGCCGCCGAGCACGACATCCACACAGTTGAAGTCGGAGCTCCCGACACGCAGGGTCGACTGCGCGGCAAGCGTGTACCCGTCGACCGCTTCTTCACGAGCGTCGCGGAGAGCGGTGTGAGCATCGCCGACGCCATGTTCGTCTTCGACATGCAAGACGACCTGCCCGACAACGAGTTCGTCAACATGGACACCGGCTACCTCGACTGTCGCCTGGTGCCGGATCTCCAGTCCATGCGGATCTTGACGTACCGCCCCGGATACGCGCTCGTCTTCGCGGACGCGTTCGATCCCAACAACGAACCGCACCCGCTGGCGCCTCGATCAGTCCTGGCGAACCAGATCGAACGCTGCCGAGAACAAGGACTCGACCCCCTTGTGGCGACCGAGATGGAGTTCTATCTCTGCACTCCGGACTGGGAGCCGGTGCAGAACCACATCCAGTACAGCTCGCTCACCGACGCGCTCGAACTCGAAGAGGTTCTGCGCGACATGCGCCATGCAATCGCCGGGGCGGGTATCGAGGTTGAGTCGTCCAACGCGGAGTACGGACCCGGCCAGATAGAACTCAACACCGGTCCCGCTGATGCAATGACCGCGGCCGACAACACCGTGTTGTACAAGAGCATCATCAAGCAGGTTGCGGTGCAACACGGCCTGCGAGCAACGTTCATGCCGAAACCCTGGACCGAGGCCTCAGGTTCGGGGATGCACGTTCATACCAGCCTCAACGTCGACGGAGCCAACGCCTTTGCCGACTCCGACGAGGAGCCGAACGAGTTGATGTCAAAATGGCTCGCCGGGCTCTTGGAACACACGTTGCCGCTGACCCTGCTCGGTTCGCCCACATCCAACGGTCCAAAGCGGATCCGGCCCTACACCTTCGCTCCCACACACGTTCACTGGGGACTCGACAACCGCACGGTTCTGGCCCGTTGCATCACCGAATCGGGATCATCGGCAAACCGCGTGGAGTTCCGGCCCGCGGGCGCAGACGCCAACCCCTACCTGATCATCGCCGGTGTTCTGGCTGCGGGCGCCGACGGCGTGGAGCGGAGCCTTGTCCCCCCGCCGATGAGCCAGGGCGACATGTACACCAACCCCGGCGATTGCACGCCGCTGCCCACAGACCTCTCCGGGGCTGTCGCCGCGTACGAGTCGAGCACGCTGGCGCAGCAGCTCGGAGACATGTTCTCACGCAGTTACGCGAGCATCGCTGCCGCCGAAGTGGCACTCGAAGCCGAGAACTCCGAATCCGATGACCCCGACCATGTCAGCCAATGGGAGCGGGACCGCTTCATCGAGCACTGCTGAACCCCGATGACCGCCGCCGCCGACTCCGCCGCTGCCATCACCAGCTCTGCCGACAGTGCGCGGGTGGACGTCACCACCCCGTCGCTGTATCTCAACGGAGCGCCACATGATCGCTTCGCGGAGATGCGGGAGCGACCGGGTCTCACCTGGCACCCCTACGAAGCTTCGGGATTCTGGGCGGTGACTCGCCACGCCGACGTCAAAGAAGCGTCCAAGCGGGCCAAGGAGTTCTCCTCAGGACTTGGCCACACCAATCTCTGGGATCTTGAACCCGACGCCCTGGAAGCTCGCCGCTCCATCATCGACACCGACCCTCCCGACCACACGAGATTGCGCCGACTGGTCAGCAAGGCCTTCACCCCGCGCAACATTCGACAGTGGGAGAACCTCACCCGTGAGATCACCGAGGAATTGCTCGACGACTACCTGGCGTCGGGGGGAGGCGACTGGGTGGAGATGGTCGCCGCTCCCCTGCCGATCAGGGTGATTCTGGCGATCCTGGGCGTTCCCGCCGAAGACGCGGATTTTCTGGTCGAACTGTCGAACCACCTGGTGGAGGGAACCGGCGAGGGGCCTTCTCTGCCGCCCGATGCTTACGGGAACACAACCGATCTGCGGCTTCTGCCCTTCGGCAGTCCGGCGAGCCACGCGTTGTACGAGTACGGCGAGAACCTGGGCGCGAAACGTCGTGACGATCCCCGTGACGACATGGTCACGATGCTGATACAAGCCTCCGAAGACGGCGACCGCCTGTCTCACGACGAGTACCGCAATTTCTTTCACGTCCTCGTGTTCGCGGGGAACGAGACCACCCGAACTGCCATCACCCACGGGGCCATGGCATTCGCCGACTGTCCCGACCAGTGGCAGCGGATCCTCGCCGACGAGACGCTGCTCGAATCCGGCGTCGAGGAGGTGCTTCGCTGGGCGACGCCGGTGCTGCACATGCGCCGAACTGCCGCAACAGACGCCGAATTGTCGGGCACTCCGATCTCGGCGGGAGACAAGGTCGTGATGTGGTATGTGTCGGCCAACCGCGACGAGACAGTTTTCGATGATCCGTTCGTGTTCGACGTCGGTCGACAGGACAATCCCCATTTCGCGTTCGGAGGCGGCGGCCCCCACTTCTGCCTCGGGGCCTTTCTGGCTCGCATGGAGATATCGGTGCTTGTGTCTGAGATGCGCAAGCGCTCCATGGTGCTCGAGCGCCGAGGCGAGGCGGTGCATGCGCCTTCGAACTTCGTCCATGGCGTGCTCTCGGTCGAGATGGAGGCTTCTCGTGGCTGAAGCTCACCCGGCCGACGTTGCCGACGTTGCCGACGTTACCGACGGGCTCGTGACCGTCGAACTCGACCAGGACGTCTGTGTCGGCGTCGGACAGTGCGAACTGCTCGAAAGCGGAGTCTTCCGACTCGACGACGACGAGGGCATCTCCACGGTGATCGGAGATGGCCGGCTCCCGCGCCGAAAAGCTGAGATCGTCGTGGAAAAATGCCCCAGCAGCGCTATCTCAATCTGCGAGGAGGAAAGGCAATGACCGACCCCACAGGCTCTGTTGAGAGCTTCGACAACTTCATAGACGGTGCTTTCGTACCCCCTGTCAGCGGGAAGCGAATGCAGACGAGCAACCCGTTCACCGGCAGGGTCTGGGCAGAAGTGCCAGACGATCCCGGGGCCGTCGACGCTGCGGTCGCCGCCGCACGCAAGGCTTTTGAAACCGGGCCTTGGGCCACGATGTCAGCGGTGGAGCGAGGCCGGTTGATGCGCGCGCTGGGCGACTCGCTGGCCCGCGACGCGAAAGAGCTAGCTGTTATCGAAACTCGCGACAACGGCAAGATCATTCGCGAGACGTCGGCGCAAACCGCGGCGTTGAGCAGCTATCTCGATTACTTTGCGGGCGTAGCGGACAAGATCCACGGCGAGCAACTGCCGAACCCCTCACCGGATTTCTTGGTCTACACCGAGAAGGTGCCGGTCGGTGTGGTGGGCGTGATCGTGCCCTGGAACTCGCCGTTGATGCTGCTCACCTGGAAGCTCGGACCGTTGCTTGCAGCCGGGTGTACCGCGGTGGTCAAACCCTCCGACATAACCCCGGTCACGTCGCTGCTGCTGGCCCGGCGGGCCGCCGAGGCAGGCTTCCCTCCCGGCGTGATAAACGTGGTGACGGGCGGAGCGGCTGTCGGCGCAGCCATCACCTCGCACCCAGGTATCGACAAGATCACTTTCACCGGCGGCGGGGCGACCGCACGCCACGTGGCTCGCGCCGCGGCGGACAACTTGACCCCCACAGTGCTTGAGCTCGGCGGCAAATCGCCTCAGATCATCTTCGACGACGTCGATCCAGAGGCCGTGACCAATGGTCTGCTCTCAGGTATCTTCGCCGCGAGCGGCCAGACCTGCGTTGCCGGCTCCCGTGCGTACATCCACGAAGACATCGCCGATGAGGTGATCGCCAGAGTGGTCGCGCGAGCCGAGAGCCTGGTTCTCGGCGATCCCGGCGACCCTGCCACCGAAATGGGGCCGGCCGCGTCCGACGCACAACGCGACCGGATCCTGGAGATGATCGAGGTGGCCCGAACCGAAGGCGCGACGGTCGCCACCGGCGGTGTGGTCGATCCCGAACTCGGCGGACGTTTCGTCAGGCCGACTGTGATCGTTGATGTCAGCAACGAGACCACGATCGTGCGCGAAGAGGTGTTCGGTCCGGTTCTGGCAGTGATGACCTTCCGCGACGAAGACGAGGTGATCGGCTTGGCGAACGATTCAGACTTCGGATTGGCGGCAGGAATCTGGACCACCGACATTCGCCGCGCTCATCGAGTGGCACGTGCGCTCGATGTTGGCACGGTCTGGATCAACTCCTACCGCACCGTCAGTTACAACACGCCGTTCGGCGGCTTCAAACAGTCGGGTCACGGCAAGGACAACGGGATTGAGGCGGTCGATGGATTCGTCAACACCAAGGTTGTCTGGGTCGAGTTGAGCGGCAAGACCCGCGACCCGTTCGTGATCGGCTGAACGTTGGCGACCGCGGCCCGAACCCCTGTCGACCTCGCCGACGTCGACCTGTATTCACAGGGGATTCCACACGAGGTGTTCGCCGCGGTCAGAGCCACACCAGGTCTCTGTTGGAACCAAATCACCGGAAGTGATCAAGCTCCGGCTACGCCCGGCGTGGGCACCGCACAAGCTGCAACGGCTCCGGCTACGCCCGGCGTGGGCACCGCACAAGCTTCCGCGGCTCCGGCTACGCCCGGCAACAACACAGCGCCCGGCGTGGGCACCGCACAAGCTTCGGCGGCTCCGGCTACGCCCGGCAACAGCAGAGCGCCCGGCGACAGCAACGGGTTCTGGGCAGTCACTCGATACGCGGACGTGGTCGAGATCTCGCGCGACGCCACGACCTATTCGTCAGCGGTCGGCCACATTCAGATATACGACATCGACGAAGACGCTCTCGAAGCCAGGGCTTCGATGATCGACATGGATCCCCCGGTCCACACCCGGCTGCGGCGCCTTGTGAGTTCCGCTTTCACACCTCGGCATGTCCTCGAATACCAGCGCATGATCCGCGACAGAGTCCGTCGGTGTCTCGACGACATCACTGCAACCGGGGGAGGCGACTGGATAGCCGCCGTCGCCAAGCCGATCCCGATCTCGGTCATCTGCGACCTGATGGGCGTGCCCGAAGCCGATCACGACTACATGATCGAACTTTCGGACTACCTCGTGGCTGGAACCTCCAACGAACCACTTGAACCCGACGCCTACGGCAACACCACCGAGCTCCGCCTGCTCCCCTTCAACAGCCCCGCCGCGCACGGCATCAACGAATACGCACGTGAACTGGGCGAACAGCGGCGTCGGCAGCCCGCCGATGATCTGATCACCAAGCTCATCAACACTGAGGTCGACGGCGAGCGGCTCAGCGACAACGAGTTCACCAACTTCTTCCGGCTGATGATCTTCGCCGGCAACGAGACCACTCGTTCCGCGATCGGCCACCTGGCCCTGTTGTGTCATCGCTTCGGTGAGGAGTTCGCCCGCCTCACCGACGACCGCAGTCTGATCGAGTCCGGGGCCGAGGAGGTGATCCGCTACTCGTCGCCGATCCTGTATTTCCGGCGAACCGTCACCCGCGACGCCGAGCTCTCCGGGACCCCGCTCAAAGAAGGAGACAAGGTTGTCATGTGGTATGCGGCCGCCAACTTCGACGAGACAGTTTTCGACGATCCCCACCGGTTCGACCTGAGCAGACCGGTTCCCCCCGCCAGCGTCGCCTTCGGCGGCGGCGGAGCGCACTTCTGTCTCGGCGCCCCACTGGCACGCTTGGAGCTCGCCATTCTGCTCGACGAGATCGCCGCGCGGAATCTGACAATCGAGGTGGTCGGTGAGCCGGAGTTCGTCCGTTCGAACTTCGTGAACGGAATCGAGCATGTCGAGGTCCGAATCCAATGAATGTCGACTCCTGGGGCGAACCGGTCAGCGGAACGGCCGACAGCGTTGCCTGTTGGGACCGGGCCTGGGCCAGGCTGCTGCACTATCGGGGCGACCCCATGACCGAACTCGAAGAGGCCAACCGGGATGATCCTGCGTTCGTTCTCGGCCCGGTGTTCAACGCTGCGTACTACGTTCTCTGCGGGACTCCCCCTGACGCGGCGCCTCTGCGATCTGAAGTTGAACGGGTCGAGCAGCGGGTGGACGCCGCAGGTGAACGAGAACAGGCCCACGCGAGGGCTTTGAAACGCATGTTGGCCGGCGACTACAGCAGGGCTGCAGAGGCGTGGGACGAAATCGCTGCGACGAGCCACGACTTCGCCGCGGTTCGGATAGCGCACGACGTCTATCTTCACGTCGGAGACTCCGAGGGTCGGATGAGGTCTTCGCGGGCAGCGGCAGACAGCTGGCGGCCCGACGATCACGGTTATGGATTTGTGCAGGGCCAGCTCGCCTTCGCCCTCGAGGAGTCCGGTCGTCTCGACGAAGCCGAGCAGGTCGGGCGCGCGGCTCTGGATCTCGATCCGCACGACCTGTGGGCTCGTCACGCTCTCGCGCACGTCTATGAGACCGCAGATGACCAACAGGGCGCGCTGGGCCTCCTAGATGGGCCTGGCGCACTGTGGCACGACCAGGACGCGCTCTCAACCCATATCTGGTGGCATCTGGCGCTCAGGCTCATCTCGGCTGGCGAGTACCAGCGGGTGCTGTCCATCCACGATCAGGAGTTGGCGGTCGCCAACACCGCGTTTCGTTTGTGTGATCTGACATCGCTGCTTTGGCGGCTCGAACTCGTCGGTGTTGATGTGGCCGACCGTTGGTCGCTGCTGGCTGATCGCTGGGCCACAATCGCCGAGCGCCATACTTGCGGCTTCATTGATATGCATGCCTGTCTGGTGTTTCTTCGCCGTTCTGAGCATCCCGGAGCGGCGCCGTTCTTTGCCGGGCTTGCGGCCGCTCACCCCGCTCCCGTTTCGGAGAACGCGCGCGCATTCGGCGAGGTCGTACGACCGCTGCTTGGAGCAGTCCGCGCTCATGTCGACGGGGATCACGCTGTTGCGGTCTCCGAACTCGACCGTCTGAGCCCCGACATTCATCGCATCGGCGGCAGCCATGCCCAACACGAGATATTCACCCTGACCCGAGACGCTTCCGCCCGATCTCTGTCCCACAACCAAGGCAATACCAAGGCAGCATCACGATGACTTCACAAACAATGACCTCGACGCTCACTCCTCAGCACGTGACAGGCTGTAGCCAGCATCCAGCGCCTACCAAGGCAACATCAATATGACCTCGACGCTCACCGACGATCAACTGGCTCTACAGCGCCGAGCCCGCGATCTGGCAAAAGAGGTGATCGCTCCCCGCGCCGCTGAGATCGACCAGTCCGAAGAGTATCCGTGGGGCAATGTGGCAGCGCTGACTGATGCGGGTCTCGCGGGCATGACCATTCCCAAGCAGTTCGGCGGTCCGGGCTTGTCACTGTTCGATGCAGTGCTCGTAGTCGAGGAGATGGCCAAGGTTTGCGGGGTCACCGGCCGTATCGCTGTCGAGTGCAACATGGGCGCGATTTCAGCGGTCATGGCCTACGGCACCGACTACCAGCGTGAACGGGCCGCTGCGTTGGTGCTGGCCGGTGACAAACCGGCAATCTGCATCACCGAACCCGATGCCGGCAGTGCTGCTTCGGAGATGACCACCCGAGCTGACCAGCGCGGTGATCGCTACGTGGTCAACGGCAAGAAACACTGGATCACCGGAGCCGGCGTATCGAAACTCCACCTGGTCTTCGCTCGAGTCTTCGATGAGGACGGCAGTGAACAGGGAATCGGCGGGTTTCTGGCCGTCCGGGACGAGACTCCTGGTCTCTCCTTCGGCCGGCGCGAACCGACCATGGGCTTGCGGGGGATTCCCGAACGCGAGGTGATCTTCGAGGACATGGAAGTCCAAGACGACATGGTGCTGTTGCCGCCGTCTGGGTTTCGGCGCGGTTTCGCCGAGCTGATGGACGCCTACAACAGCCAGCGTGTGGGAGCGGGAACTGTGGCGCTGGGCTTGGCAGCCGGTGCTTGCGAACTTGGCGTGGATTTTGTGAAACAACGCCGACAGTTCGGGAGACCGATCGCAGAGTTCCAAGGCTTGCAGTGGATGGTCGCGGATATGGCCACTCAACTTGAGGCTGCCAGAAGTCTCACCTATCGGGCCGCCGAGTCCCGCGGTCCCAACAACAGTTCCTTTCCTGATCCCACTCTTGCCGCCCAAGCCAAGCTCTTCACAGCCGAGACGTCGATCTCGGTGGTGAGCGACGCTCTGCAGCTGTTCGGTGCTGCCGGATATTCACGGCGCAACCCCCTGGAGCGGATGTACCGCGATGTTCGCATGTTCACCATCGGCGGCGGGACCGCTCAAATCTTGCGCACGGTCGTCGCTTCCCGGGTATTGGATATGAAACTCCCCCAAACCCGCGACGGTTTCTCCCGCCTCGCCCAAGAGTCGCAGTAACGCTCCGGCTGCGCCCGGCCGAGACCGCTTACCAGCCCCGCGGCTCCGGCTGCGCCCGGGTTGACCACGGCGCGGTTGGATGTGTGGGATACCAGCCCCCGCGGCTCCGGCTGCGCCCGGCTAAGGGCGCACGCGAATAGGCAGGCCTTCGAGTTGCGGCCTCTGCGCCCCGCTCTTGGCTCGCTTCGCGCCACTCCCGCTCTTGTTCGCTGCGCTCACCGGCCGCTCGGCCGCAGGCGGGTCGCAGAGGCCGATTCTCGACGTGCCGCCCGCGGGCCGCTGTGCCTGGCTGCGGGGTCTTTGCCGCTGCGGGTTCGCTGCGGCGGGGGTTGGCGGACAGCGTCCGCTTCACAGCGGTGCCGCCGCGGGTATGCGGGTGGGCGCTCCCATACGACAGCGGGGTGCGCCCATTGCAGGGCGCTACCGCGGGTGTGCGGGAGTGAGCACCGCAAACGCGAGAAGCTGCTGATCCTCGGGGGCGCTGCCGCGGTGTACGGGAGTGGGCGGAGGTGGGGCGGGACACGGCGACGGAGCTGATGCGAGCGCGGGTGCGCTGCCCCGGGTGTGCGGGAGTGAGCACCGCAAACGCGAGAAGCTGCTGATCCTCGGGGGCGCTGCCGCGGGTGTGCCGGGGTGGGGGCGTCGAGGTCGAGCGCGTCGAGTACTCGGGGTGCGCTGCCGCGGGTGTGCCGGGGTGGGGGCGTCGAGGTCGAGCGCGTCGAGTACTCGGGGTGCGCTACCGCGGGTGTGCGGGGTGGGCGTTGTCTGCGGTTTGGTGTGTTGCGTGCGGATCGATGGTTTTGGTATGTTGTGTGCAGGTCGGCGTGCGCCGGGCATCGTCGTAAATGCAGCGCAGGGAGCAGGTGGTTGTGATGGACGCATCAAAGGCGACGGGCAGGGTTCCTGCGGGAACAGACGCGGCTGCGGCGCGGTCGGTGTCGGTGTCTGCTGCGAACCCCCCCCCCCCCGGGGGGGTGGGGGGGTGGGGGGGGTTTGGGGGGGGGGGGGGGGGTTTTGGGGGGGGCGGCGG
>JAPPMP010000016.1 GCA_028819005.1 Acidimicrobiaceae bacterium | reverse complement strand
ACAACCCCAGCGCACCCACCCCCACACCAGAAACCAGCCAACCAACCCAACACCAACCCGCTGCGCCCCAACAACACCCCAAACACCCCCCGACCCGCCCCCAGCAAACACACCAACCCCAAACACCCCACACCCACACCAACCGGTGGATTCAGGCTTAGCTACGAGTTCGTCTCCGCCAGACGGTTCCGAGCCGAAAACGAACAACGCATCCGCGTCCAGCGCTGGATTCACGACCACAATTGTCACCACACACATCACTGGCACTGGCGGCCGACCCGCATCACGTGCATGCGACCTCGCGCGAACTGACAACTAGGAAAACGGTAATGTAACAGGCGAGAGGACACATTGGTTCGCTAACCTACACTGCTCCTTGCCGGTTGTTGCACGAAGGATCGCAATAGGAGGTCGAATGCCGTACGACACTGGAGCCAAAGTGCAGTCGGGTGTGGCTCGACAATCGGCCGTACTCATCGTTGCCTTGGCGTTGGTCACAGCATCATGTGGGCGTTCTTCTGAACGTGCGCGGCCGGAACGCGTCGCAGCGAACGCTGGTATTGCGATCTCTGAAGTCCCCGATGAGCGCTTTTCCAGGATGGGAGAGGTCACCGTGATGGAGTTAGAAGGGACGGGACGGGCACTCCTCGACAGTTGGTTCCCTGAGATGGACTCGCCGATCACGATTCGACGCTTCTTGGACCGACGCCTTGACGATTGTACCGTTCTCTCCTCGCCCGATCCGGATGTCGAATTTCTCAACGTGGGAGAAAGAGTCGAGTGGTTTGACGGCGACGACCTTCTCGCCTCACTAGTCCCGGCTCCGAACATCCTGGACGATCCAGAGGTTTTCCCCGGATATTTTGAAAACTACTACGTCGAGGATTACTACGCCGCCACCATCGTGCCGACACCCAAAGACCCTGTCGTCGTGATCCCGGGGAGCGCTCACTTCCCAGCCTTCGGAACGGTTGTGGTACCCGACTCCCCGGGCGGTATTTCCGTTATCGGTCGGCCATTCTCAACTGAAAACGATCTAGCCTTAACGTTTGAGTGGGATCCAGAGCACCCCGAGAGTGACTACGACTCGGAAATGGCCTTGCTGATGACCGCGTCGGGTGTAGAGGGCGCCTCGTCAATTTCTGACCTGACTGCCTCTACCGACGGGTACCTTTTGACCGCTGTGTACTGTACCGTGCGCAACGATGGCTACTTCCAAGTGCCGCAGAGTTCGCTCTTGGAGCTGAATGCGCGTGGCCATGTCCACCTTTTAACAGCTCTTTCAGTCCGGTTGAATGTCTCAATGACGTTGCTTGAAGGCACCCTGTTACGCGCCATCTACGCAGTAGCTCGGCCGGTTCGGCTGGTCAGCTAGTTGCGTCCTATCACTATGGCGATTGGCCGGGTTTCGCGCCACTTTTCTAGCATTTCGTGGTTCGGAACAGGGGATAGATTCCTACTCCCGATTGTAGGCGCGCTCATCACGATCATTTTAGTGATCGTCTTTTCATTCGGCCCCTCATCTCTCGCTACACACACGAGCGGTGACGCCGTTCTGGCGGGCAAGGTAACCGAGATCCTGGGATCAAAAACGGCTGCTTTCGACTCTTTATCGGTGATGGTGGTCGACTCTGACGGAACTGCGGTTCACGCCGGTTTTGGGACCCAAGCGGACGGTCGACCGATCACGCCGGCCACGCGTTTTGAGATCGGATCGGTCGCGAAGGGCTTGACAGGAATGTTGCTTGCTTCTCTTGAGGACCGTGAACTGATCGATTCCTCAGCGGCGTTCGGTGCAAATGCTGGGTCCCCTTCAGGCCCGCTCCTTGCGGACCTCGCGACTCACCATGCGGGACTTCCACGCAACTCACCATCGGCCTGGCGAGCCGCGAGGGTGTCACTTTCGTGGCTTCTTGATCGTCAGCCGCGAAATGATACCTCGGCTGACATCGTCCGCGACGTTGTCTCGGCTTGGACGAGAGATGCTAGGTTCAGCTACTCGAATTTGGGCTTCGCTGGCCTTGGGGTGTCGCTCGCGAAATCTCAAGGAGTGGCATTCGAAGCGCTTCTAAGATCAGAAGTGTTGGAACCGCTCAAGATGACGGACACAGAGTTGCTCTCGGTAGGTGATCCTGTCCCATCAGATCACGCGATTGGCCTGGGATTGAACTACCGACCGGCACAACCGTGGGTATCGGAGCCCTGGCAAGGTGCCGGAATCGGTGTTTGGTCGACAGCTCAAGACCTAACCACTCTGATGAAAGCGATCCGTAACGGTACCGCACCCGGTATTAGAGCAACGACGGGCCTGCGCGATGCGAATGAACGACAACGAATCGGCTATGGCTGGTTCGTCGGTTCTATCGAAGACCAATCTGTAGTCTGGAACGGTGGCCAAACCGCAGGGTATCGGTCGTTTGTCGCTCTCTCTCAGACGACGGGACGCATCGTCGTCGTTCTATCGAACTCGTATCGAGCCCCCGTTGATGATCTCGCTCTCTCACTCCTTACCGGCACAGTCGTGGGAGGAACAAGCAAACTCTCGTTGGTCCTATTCTATGGCGTCGCGATTGTCATGCTATGGACGCCCGTGCGTCGACTGCGAGGCGCGCTGCGCGGCAAGAGCAGTCGCTTTGCCGAGGTCCGAGCAACTACCGAAATGTTCACAACGATTGCGGTGGCATACCTGATCATTAACTGGCGACTGGTCGATTCGACGATATTATACCTCAGCGTGGTGATCGGCGGGGCTGCCCTGGGAGCGTCTGCGACCATATTGTCAAAATGGTCGCAACTCCCGACGAGCATTGCCAAACGGCCGCGGCTTGATGCCATCACTTCACTCGGATCTGGGGCCGCAGCCTTGTTTATCCTTATCTTACTCCTTGTGTGATCACCGCGTAGGGCCAAAGAGCCGAACGTGCGCCCAGCGGAGAGGCAGAATCGTGTCATCGAAGTGACGACATAAGAACACGCTGTGCTGCGTTAAATCCACCCATCCCGTGAACTCCCGCACCCGGGGGTGTGGAAGCCGAACAAAGGAAGATCCGCTTGCTGCTCGTGTTGTATGAGCACCTACGGACTCGCGGGCGAAACAGCATCTGAAGCCCGTCCATCGCACCCCCGAGGATATCCCCACCGACACAATTCGGGTTATATTCCTGCAAGGCTCTCGAGTTGGTGATGTGGCGAGTACGTACGATGTCACGAAAACCTGGCGCGAATCGTCCGATCTGTGCTTCGATTCTGTCAGTCATATCAATGGTCGAGCCGTTCGGCACATGGCAGTACGCGCTAAACGTATGTCTTCCCGGTGGGGCGCGGGTTGCATCAACGACCGTCGGTTGCGTCGCAAGCACGAACGGTTTACGCGGGTGGACACCTCTTGCTACCTGGTATTCTGAGCTTGCTAACTCGGAAGCAGTCCCGGCTAGGTGAAGAGTTACCGCGTTGTTGCACGCTGAGTTGATCCAAGGGACCGATTCCTCAAGCGTGTAGTCAATCTTGAAGATCCCAGGTCCATGCCTGTATGACAGCAAGGCTCGACGCTCCCGAGCCCTTAGCGCCGCTCCAGCTATACGCGCAACTTGCGCCGGATTTGTATCAAAGACTGCGACTCGGTGGCTCGGAAGCTCCGCAAGATCCTTGACTCGCCAGTCGTACCTGAACTTTCCGCCACTCCCCTCAATCATTCGCACAAGGTCGTCAGCGAGATTCTGCGATCCACCCTGAATGATCGGCCAACCATGTCCGTGGGCCGTTGCAGCAAAAAGGACGGCCATTCCAGCCGTCATTAACTTGGACAACGGCAGAATGGAGTGACCCGCGCATCCAGCTAACAGGGCCTTTGCTGGTTCGGTACGAAAAAGTCGTGCGAGTTGATCTGCGGATCCAAGCCCCCGAATAGCGAAACTGCACGCTGCCCGGATCTCGGGAAGCGACCGAACCGATTGCGTCATTGTCAGACCCACCACCTCGTTGAGTTGCCTAACCAAAGGCGAAATGAGAGCACGGTAGCGGCCACCATCGACCCCGAGCGCGTTCGCGGTTTCATCAAGCGAGCTGGTAGCGATCGCCGCGTGCCCTGAGTCGAGTGGGTGAGCATACGCTGACTCACCATGCATCCATTTTATTGACAACTGACGCGCGAGCGACCGAAAGAACGGCGAAGCGACACCCATCGGAAAGACTGAGGCACATCGGTCGTGGACGAATCCCGGTTCGCCGAGTATGCCAGAACGCAGCCCTCCGCCCGGTGTTCGCTCTCCTTCCACGATGAGGACTGATCGATCAGCGCGAGCGAGAGTCAGGGCGGCAGCAAGACCATTCGGACCCGATCCTACAACTACCGCGTCGAACTCAGACAAGAACTACACCACACCGAAACAACTTCAATGCGGCTCCGGGACAATCGAGTCTAGGCCACCTACGGCCGTTGCGGCGTCTCCAGGCGGACTCCCTTCGGCAAGCGGCGTGAGCGGGACGACCAGATCAGCCGCAGCTGCATTTTGAGCGTGATGAGTGACGAGAACGACGCAGATGTCGTCCGCGATTCGCCTAAGTACCCCGACGAGTTCCAACTCGGCACCTTCATCTAGCTGGGATGCTGGTTCATCGAGTAGGAGGACACGCGGTCTGCGGAGAATCGCTCTAGCCACCGCTAGGCGCTGCCGCTCACCGCCGGACAATGTACCTCCGCGACTGCCGATCGGAGCATCGAACGAGGCGCTGTCCGGGAACCGAGTGCTAAGCCCAACGACACGAAGCACCTCGGCTACCGAAGTGTCATCAACATATCCTGTCCCATAGCCAAGATTCTCCCGTATTGTTCCCTCAATAATTGGAGTCTCTTGTTCGACGAACCCAACGATTTGTCGAATCGTGCCTAGGTCAATCTGTGAGGTCGGAATCCCGTTCAGTGATATCGTCCCGCCCGTGGGCTCAAGAAGACCTACGATCAGACGAAGGAGAGACGTCTTGCCAGAACCGGACAAACCTGTGATCGCGACCAAACCCGAACTGGGGAACTGGATGTAAAGGTGCTGAATTGCAGTGGTTTGGCCATCGGCGTGACAGAACGACAGGTCTTCAACGCTGAGTTCGATCAAGCCATCTTTCAACTCATCGCGTCGCGGCAGGTCGCGTAGCTCTTGCTCAAGAGACAGCACCTCAGCTACGCGCTCAAGTGAGCCCATGCCGGTATGAAAGAGGGCGAATGCCGAGGCCAGCAGTGCCAGCGGCGCCGTCATCTGTACGGAGTACAACAAAAAAGCAACAAGCTCAACGGCATCAAGGCTTCCACGTTCAACACGATATGTCCCGACAGCAAGTATCGTGAAAAAGGACACATGGACGGCGAGTTGCGACGCACTATTTGCTAACAACCGGAGAAGCGCAAGACGCACACTTGAACGGCGCGCTTCCTCGACATTCGTAACGACGTCTGCAATTTCGTCATGCTCCGCTCGGGACAGCTTCATCAAATTGAACGCTCCAAGCAGTCGTTCAAGCCTTGAGGACAGATCTCCAACGGCGGTTCGTTCTGTCTTGACCGACTTTCGAATCATGGGGGCGAGAAAAGGGCCAACCAACATTGGCACCGACACGGCGCTAACCATCCAAAGGAAGAGTGTCAGGTCAAGCGCTACCATCACGATCACCGAACCGACAACGCTAACCAACGCTGCTGGCGACATCATGAAAGTCGCGGTAAGGACGCTACGAATACCCAGAACGTCACCGGTTGCTCGAGAGAGAAGGTCGCCAGGCTGTAGCCGTTGAACACTAGCAGGTCGGGCTCCGACGATGCGCTCCGCCAACAGCTGTCGGATGTTCTGAATCGCTCGTTCACCCGATGCCGCGACAACCTGAGCGCCTACTGCACCCATGAGTACGCTAGCTATTATCGTGGCCGCAAGTTTTACTAACTCGCGAGTCAAATCTTCCGAGAATGTTACCGCCCGAAGGACAGACACGACGACCAACGGAATCAAGACCGATGCGATTGCACCAGCAATGACCAACAACGTTCCGGCCGCGAGATGAAATCGATTGATCGCGGAAACTCGCAGGACATCGCCGAGCCGCCGGAATCTGAAGCCCGCCTCGCCACTATTTTCCGGCATCACCCAAATATACCCTTCGCTCTTGGTCCTCCCATTTTGGATCGACGCTCGAAGTCTATTGTCGATCTGCTTCCATTCCAACAGTAGAACTTCGCAGCCTTGTGGACGGACCTAGACACCTCGGAGATCCAATCCTCGACCGCCGTTGCCTCGGGTTCCCGCGACGACAAGCCCATTACATCCGTTCCGGCTGTTCTCACGGGTCACTATAGGCATTGATCGCGAACTGTCCTCGCGTTTGACCAACCAAGATTGGTGTATTGTGCCAGTGTCACGCTCGAATCAGATGAATTCTGACATATCGAGAGTGCATTGAGCACTTACGACTGAGGGGCCAATCCAAATCCAACTCTTCAAACTGACCACAAATAACGCCCGAGGCATTACCAGCCAAACCACCGAACGCCAGCGGAAGCGCTCAGGCACCGGAGGCCCGCAAGGATTCCACCGGCTCTAGGCGTGAGGCGCGCCAGGCGGGGTAGAGGCCTGCGAGCAGGCCCACGACCGCGCCCAGCAACGGTGCGGCCAGAGGGATCCGGGCGTCTAGCACGGGGGTCCAGTCGTTGGACGCCGACACTGCGACCACTATGAGCACGCCGGCGCTTGCTCCTATCACCCCGCCGAACAGTCCGATGCCGGTGGATTCCAGCAGGAACTGGTAGGCGATGTGCCGACGGCCGGCGCCGAGCGCCCGGCGCAGACCGATCTCCCCGACCCGTTCCAGCACCGAGACCAGCGTGACGTTGGCTATTCCGATCGCGCCGACCAACAGAGACACCGCGCCCAGAACTAGGAACAACGCGTTCACGTCGCTCTCGACTTGGGTCTGCAGACTCTCCGGCGACGGGGGTGATTGCACTCGCACCAGCGCAGGGTCGTTGGGGGAAACGGCTATCGCGGCTTGAGAAGCGATCAGCTCTGCCGCTCCGACCTGAGTGTCGATCTGGACAGTGGTCGGAGACTGGAGATCGTACAGGTCCCGGGCGGTTCCCTCAGGCACGATCACCGAGTTGAGCAGGTCCGCGTGCCTCAGCACGTCGTCGAGAATGCCGATCACAACGAAATCGACGTCACCGACGAATACCACGGGTTGTTGACCGACCCTGGTGATGTTGAGACGCTGCGCCGCGCCCGCGCCGAGCACAGCAACCCGATCAGCGCGTTCGGAATGCCCCTCGTCGAACCAACGACCTGTGGCCAAGTGTCCTCGCACCGCGGGGTATAGACCAGGCGACGCGGCGACCATCGGCACTTGGAACTCAGTCTGGCCCAGCGGGTCGTTCAAAGGGACGGAACTGGTCAGGTCTCCACCGATGTTGACGTCGGCCATCGAACCCGCCGCCGCCACTCCGTTGAGCCTGCTTAGCCGCGATTCGGAATCCCACGGCAGAGCCACCTGGGGCGCATTGTCTCCGAAGAACCCGCGGTCGGTTGTAACAACAACCGATGTGGCCGACAGCTCGTTGAACGACGAGATGATCTGGTTGCCTGCCGTGTGAGCCACGCCGAGCGTGGCGACCAGGGAGGCGATGCCCAGCACCGCCCCGAGGACGGTCAACAGAGCGCGGCCTGGTCGGGCGAACAATCCGGCGAGTGCTTCGGCAATCAAGTCCCGCCAGTCGAAACGCGCCCGGGCGGCTGGTGATGGTTTCATCGCTCAGAAAGTGCTGGTCGATGGGACTGTGGCAAAAGCTCCACCAGCCCGTCCTCCACTTCCACTATCCGGTCGGCCTGCAGCCCCACGCGGGGGTCGTGGGTGACGACCACGACCGTCAGTCCCGACGCGCGCAGTTCTTCGAACAGGTCGAGGATGGACCTGCCTGTGCCCTGGTCGAGGTTGCCGGTAGGCTCGTCGCAGAGCAGCACCGTGGGACGCGGTGCTATGGCACGCGCGATCGCTACTCTCTGGCGCTCGCCGCCCGACAGCTTGGTCGGCAGAAAGTCGGCGCGATGGCTGAGGCCCACCCGGTCAAGCGCTTCAAGGGCCATGGATCGGCGTGAGGAACGCGGCATCCGGTTGTAGAGCATCGACATGATCACGTTCTCGGTCACATCGCGATGCGCGAGCAGGTGAAACGCCTGGAAGACGAAGCCGATGCGGTGGGCTCGCAAACCTGTGCGCCGGCCTTCCGAGAGACTCTGCGCGTCGACGCCGTCGAAACGGTAGGCGCCCGACGTCTGGCGATCGAGCAGGGCCATGATGTTCAAAAGCGTGGACTTGCCGCTGCCGGAGGGGCCCATGATTGACAGATAGTCTCCCCGGTGCACCTGCAGCGTCGCATCGGCGAGGGCGTGGACCGCCGCGTCGCCTTCGCCGAACACGCGGCCCACCTGTTCGAGTTCCATCAAAGGCGGCGCGCTGTCATTCACCGGAGGCGACCCCTACAACGACCCGGTCACCTGCCCGGAGCTCGCCGTCGACGGGCGTCACCTCAGCCCGTCCTCCGGTCGACAGGCCCGGTTCGACCGTAACGAAGCGGGTCGTGCCGTCGGGTTGTTCAACCTCTACGCGGGTCAAACCGCTGGCTGTGGCCGACAAGGCTGCGTTTGGCACCACGAGGACGGGCCCGTCCGTGCCTCCTACGGGTATGACGATCTTGACGTTGCGGCCTACGAGACGGTCGGGTATCCCCTGCGCGACGATCTCCACATAGTGGCGGTCCGGCGCCAGGCCACGTGTTCCGGCACGACGGTCCAACAGGCGGATCGTGCCTTGGATCGGCGCCTCCAGGCTCCGGTCCTCGATGCGAACCGACATGTCCTCGGTCACCCGGTCGACGTCGCGTTCAGAGATTGAGCCCCGCACCGCGAGTTCGGAGCCGGTGACCGTCATGAAGGAGCCCGCCACGGTGCTCCCGCGCTCGGCGGTCAACAAATCAACCCTCACCGGCAGGCGTTTGAGGAAGATCAGCTCACCCGCCGGGAGCCACACTCCTGTGGTGGCCTCCAGTTCAGCAAGGTCCGCCTCCGCATCACTCAGTTCGGCGCGGGCCGAGTTCAGCCGACGTAAGGCATCGGCCGTGTCGGGAGGAGCCAGCAGGTCTTCAAGAGCCTGCTCGGCCGCCGCCAAACGGTCCTCGGCGCTGCGCGCCGCAAGCTGGGCCTGGGTCTCAGGCCGCGCCCGCTCGTCCGACGATCCGGTCCCCGTTCGGGAGCCTTGAGAATCTTCGGCGGCCTCGACGCCACCGGTTTCCTCGGGATCTTGCGTGCTCTGGACGCCACCGGTTTCCTCGGGATCTTGCGTGCTTTGAGGGTCCGTTTCGCTTTGAGAGTCCTGGCCGTCGGCTTGGAGGTCCGCTTGTGCTTCTTTCAGTTGCTCTTGTGCGTCGGTTACTGCCCAAGTTGCGTCCGTTATGGCTCGTTCAGCATCCTTGACGGCCCTGTCGGCGGCGGCAAGTGCGTTCTCAGCGTCTGTTGCAGCAGCGCGCAGAGCTTCGTGTTCGGATGCGCTCGGAACTGCGCCGCTGTCGGGGTGAACGCCGTCCAAAGCGCTCTGCATCCGCAACTCCGCCTGAGTGTAGTCTCCGGCTGCGCGATCACGGGCCAACTCCGCTGCGGCAAGGTTCAATCCGGCGTCGGCTAAAGCCTGCAGGGCGTCAGTTACCGCCTGGCGGGCATCGGAAATTACCTGCGACAGGTCGCGACGCGCCTGATCCAACGCCAATTCGGCCGATGCCACGCCCGTGCGCGCCTGTTGCACCGCCAACTCGGTCGGTGCTTCGCCAGCGTCGGCCAGAGCGCCCTGCGCGTCGACCAGCGTGTCGCGAGCCCGATCGAGTCGGTCGCGGGCCGCTTCCAAGGCTGCTTGTTCTGTGTCGCTGGGTCCGTTGGCCCTGTAGCCGGCCTGTTCGTACCAGGCACGCACGGCGAGGCTCGTAGCCTCATCCCACAACTGATCGGGGTCGCCCTCGAAGTGTCCGAGCCTCACCAGTGCAGCCTCTAGTTGCCCGACGTCGGGCCCGCTGTCCTGCGGGCGCAGATCCCGGTATGCCGGTACGGGTCCGGCCAGGACGAACACCGGCTGACCTGCGATCTCGATCGCCACCGATCCTTCTGTCAGTTCCGCGCCCCGTTCCGGCGCCGAGGTCACGACTAGAACCGACTCTCGATTGCCGAGCGCGCCCGAGAGGCTCAAAGAGGCCGGCTCGTCGTATCCGACATCAGCCCGAATGATCACATCCGCGACGAGCTCTGTCAGTTCCACGTCAACGGTTATCAGCGACGCCGCCGGAGGCTCAGACTCCAGTGCCGCCTGGTCGGGAGACTTGATATTGCGCCCTGCCAGCCATCCGCCTGCGGCCGCGGCTACAGCAATGGCCAGCGTCAACACGACGGCCGTCCCGCGACGCAAGGCTCAACCCCCCCGGCTCTCGCGAAACTGCTCCAGCAGCGCCCGGTTCTCGCTGACCAGTGCCGCCTCGTGTTCCTCGTAGAGCTCGAGGAACTGCTCAACAAGGCCCTGCGCACACTCCGCGCTCACAACCGCTAGCGCACGCACTGTCGTGGACGCGCTACCCCCGCTGGTCCGGACCGGCTCTGCTGTTGGGTCGTCATCGTCTCCACCGCAAGCCGAAGCCGCGAGAACCACGCCAACGGCCACGAGCAGTCGCTTCGGTGTTCTACTGCTCACAATCAGCTCCAATAGATCATCGTTCGCGCCGACAGTTCGGCAGGTCCGTCGTGGGCGTTGTTGGCGTTTCGGTCCCAGTACACGAAGATCGTTTCGTCGATCAAGCGCCGCAGGTACAAGTCGTCGCTCGGCGCGGCTAGCCCGGGAACGTTGAAGGAGACCGACCCGTCGTCTTTCGTTATCTCGGCTCGCGTCACCCGCACGACATCGTCGTAGGACGCAACAAGGACCATCCGCTGTCCCGCCGAGTTCGGGCCGACAAGATTGGCAGCGATGCTGACGCCCTGGCCGTAGAAGACGTGCATCGGCTCGATTGTCGTCACCTCGGTCGGCGACGGCAGCCACTCGATCACCTGCCTGACTTCGCTGCGCACCTCGCTTTCGTTGAACTCCTGATCGAGGGCTCCCGCCCAGGCGTATATCCAGTTGACAGCCGACCCAGCACTGTGGGCGAGCCCAACCGTGATCTCGCCTGCGGAGTCGGTGCGCGGATCACCGACGTCGATGCGGCAGTTCTGTGACGTGCCGGCGTCACCACCGTTCAAGCGAGCGTCGATGTCGAGGTTGCAAGCAGTTCCGCGGCGCCATCCGCGGTCGGCGAACACATCGATCAACAGGCCGGGATACGGGCTTCCGTCGGGTTTGAGTGCCCGCACCTTCGCTGTGGCCGCCCCACCCACCATCAACGATTCCGACGACAGGCTCAACTCCAAACTCACCGGCCTGATGTCTGCCAGATCAAGGATGCGAGCCAAGAACAGCGCCATGTCCTCACGGGTCACAACAGCGCGAGGACCGAAACGGTCGGTCGTTTCGGGTTCCATTATGCCGAGCTCGACCATCAAAGAGATGTCAGCGCGTGCGCTGCCATACAGAGTCGCAACATCCTCCAAGACCGGATCTTCCGGAGCCGGCAGGGCGATACCGGTGAGCCTGAGCATGCGGGCAAGGAAGTGGGCCATATGCACACGTTCGACTTCGTTGGCCGGACCGAACACCTGCGGGGAATATCCGGTCGTGATGCCCATCGCCTTCAGCTGAGCGACCGCCGAGCGCCCTTCGTCACTCACCGACGCCAAGTCGTCGAAAGATCCCGTGGCTCCTTCAGGGACGTCCAAACCCAGGACTCTGCCCGTACGGGCCAGGAAAATGGCCATGTGCAGACGGATCACAGGCGCCTCAGGGGAATAAGCCACAGCCGAGGTACCCTCGGTGATGCCGTAGTGATAGATGCAGTCAATCGCCGCTCGGGACTCTGCGCTCAAGTAGGCCGTGTCAGCAAACGGCACCGGCTCGATGTTGCCCCAACAAGCATCGAAGCCATGTGGCATTTGCGCGGGTAATTCAGCGTCTACGGAGTCGTCTCCGTCCGACGCCGCTACCGACGCCGCGAATAGACCAACAGCAAGCATCGTCGTCAAGCCGAGTCGCGAGACGAACCTCATCATCGAGGTGTTCAACTTGCTAGCCATCCACCCGACACTCCCCGAACACTAACCCAAGTACCGTACATGAACGGCGCGCTCTCCAGCTTGGCCGGCAACGCCCAGGCTAACCAACGATCCTCACCGGCTTTGCTCCTGCGCTATCCGCTGCTGGGCCTCGTCGGCACGATCGGTCAGGAAGGTCAATTTCCGCTCCTCGCCTGACTCGTGGGTATAGGTGATCCGCAACGCCGTGGTGCCACCTCCACCGATGAGTCGGTCCCGTTTGGTTCCCTTCAGACCCCAACCACCGTAATCCCTAAGAGCGCGCGCAAATAGGTGACCATCCACCTGTCGTTGTGTTGGCCCGGTT
>JAPPMP010000046.1 GCA_028819005.1 Acidimicrobiaceae bacterium | reverse complement strand
CACGTCCGCATGGCCAAGTGACGAGACCCCTCGACAGGCATGGGCAGCAGACACAAATCCGGGATTCTATGCATATCAACACCGATCACCTGGCGCGCGGACCGCCCGCGTTCGCTGGGGGCACTCGCATGATCGCCCGCAGCGAACCGGCCCGCACCGGCGCGCAGCTCACCTTCCGCGACACGAACGGGCGCCGCTTGCAGGCGCTCGCCCTGCCGACCGCGGAGCGGCTCTGGCACGACCTCGGGTCACAACACTTGGAACCGAATCAGGACCCCATGTCATCTGGGTTCTGGAGTTGCGCGTCCGAACAGGGATAGCTAGTCTGGAAATCCACTTGAGTCGAGCCAGCGTCGTCTCCGCTCATGTTTCGGCCTCAAGGCCCTGACATTGGACCAAGCACCGGAGATGCATATGCTTCGCGGACAACCGCCGCGCCAAGGCCTCTACGACCCTCAGAACGAACACGACGCCTGCGGCGTCAGCTTCGTATGCGACATAGCGGGTCGCCGCAGCCACGACGTGCTGCTCACCGGTTTCGCGGCGTTGTGCAATATGGAACACCGCGGTGCGCAGGGGGCCGACGTCAACACAGGGGACGGCGCGGGCATTCTGATCCAGACGCCGGACCGCTTCTACCGCGATGTTGTTCCTTTCACTCTTCCTCCCGCCGGTTTCTACGCCACCGGGATCGCCTTCATCCCGCAAGCCGACAAGCGCACAGGAACAGCCCAGAGCGAGGTCGAGCGCATACTCGCCGAAGAAGGGCTGGACACATTGGGGTGGCGCGATGTGCCAGTCGAAGAATCGGTGATCGGATCGGCCGCGCTGATGACGATGCCGACTTTCAAACAGATATTCGTATGCGCAGAGGGTTTGAGCGACCTGGACCTGGACCGGCGGGCATTCATTGCCCGCAAACGCATCGAGCACGAGATCCGGATCCCCCCGGACACGGCTCCGGCCACACCCGGCGCAGACGCCCACGCTCCCACGGCTCCGGCCACGCCCGGCGACAACACCGCGCCAGCACCCCCTGACGCGGCTCCGGCCACGCCCGGCGACAACACCGCGCCCGGCGAAAGCAAGGCCATGGGAGGAGCCTCGAAACCGCACGAGCGCGTCTACTTTCCGTCGCTGAGTTCCAGAACAGTCGTCTACAAGGGAATGCTCACCCCTCCACAGCTCGCAGAGTTCTACCAGGACCTCGCCGACGACCGAGTCGAGAGCGCGCTGGCGCTGGTCCATTCCCGATTCTCCACGAACACGTTCCCTTCATGGCCGCTCGCCCATCCCTACCGGATGATCGCCCACAACGGAGAGATCAACACGATCCAAGGGAACCGAAACTGGATGCGCGCCCGCGAAGCGTTGTTGGAGTCGCCGCATCTGCCCGGTCTCGAACGGGCGTTTCCGATCTGCACCGCAGGCGCGAGCGACACCGCCGGTTTCGACGAGGCGCTCGAACTGTTGGTGCTCGGCGGCTACTCCGTTGATGAGGCCGTCCTGATGATGATCCCCGAACCGTGGGAACACCATCAACATATGGATTCGGCGCAACGTGCCTTCTACCAGTTCAATTCGACGCGGATGGAGCCATGGGACGGGCCCGCCTCCATCGCTTTCACCGACGGAGCGGTGATCGGAGCCGTGCTGGACCGCAATGGGCTGCGTCCCTCCCGTTACTGGGTCACAGACGACGGACTGGTGATAATGGCCAGCGAGGTAGGAGTGGTCGAGGTTCCCGCGGATCAGGTGGTGGAGAAAGGCCGCCTCCAACCTGGGCGGATGTTCCTCATCGACACCGACGAGGGACGGATCATTCGAGACGACGAGATCAAAGCACGCCTCGGAGCAGCTCGTCCCTACCGCGACTGGATCGACCAGAACCTCACGACCCTCTCCGACCTCCCCCCGGCCGAACCCCGACAGAGCGATGAGGGAACCCTCACACAGCGCCAGCAGACGTTCGGCTACACGCATGAGGAGAAGAAGCTGCTCCTGGCCCCGATGGCAAAGGACGCCAAGGAAGCCATCGGCTCCATGGGCACCGACACGCCCATCGCAGTTTTGAGCAATCGCCCCCGGCAGCTGAGCGACTACTTCCAGCAACTGTTCGCCCAGGTCACCAATCCGCCGCTCGACGCGATCCGGGAGCAGATCATCACTTCGCTGTTCGCCCGGGTCGGCCCTGAGGGAAATCTCTTCGACCCGCAACCGAGTTCGTGCCGGACGATTCACCTCGACAACCCGGTCATCGCCGATGACGAGCTCGCGCGCCTCGCAGCACTGGACGGGATTGAGGGCCCCGCCGAATTCCGTACCGCAGTTCTGCCGGCCCTGTACCCGGTGGCCGAGGGCGCCGCAGGAATGGAGGATGCGCTGCGCTCGCTGCGCAGTGCCGCCAGCGCCGCCATCGAGGACGGAGCCACTGTGCTGGTGCTCAGCGACCGCGGCGCCGACGAGTCAACCGCAGCGATTCCCTCGCTGTTGGCGACCGGCGCCGTGCATCACCACCTGGTGCGCGAGAAGAGCCGTGCTCGGGCGGGACTGGTGGTCGAAGCCGGCGACGTCCGAGAGTGCCACCACATCTGCCTGCTGTTGGGGTACGGCGCCAACGCCATCAACCCCTACCTCGCTCTGGAAACGATCAGCGACATGGTGAAGCGGGGGGAGCACGGACTCGACCGCTCAATGCCGCTGTCGAAAGCCCACCGCAACTTCATCGACGCCGCCGGCAAGGGAGTCCTCAAGGTGATATCGAAGATGGGCATCTCGACGGTCGCGTCGTACACCGGAGCACAGATCTTCGAGGCCATCGGGCTCTCACGCGAGGTTGCCGACGAGTACTTCACCGGCACCGTCAGTCGTCTTGACGGCGTGGGATTGGACGTCTTGGCCGACGAGGTCGCGGCTCGCCATCGCCTGGCATATCCGAAGGCGCCGGCGCAGAGGTCCCACAGGTCCCTGGAGGTCGGCGGTGAGTACCAGTGGCGCCGGGAGGGCGAGTACCACCTGTTCAACCCGGAAACCGTGTTCAAGCTTCAACATGCGACCCGCGAGAAGCGTTTCGACGTCTTTAAGGAGTACACCGCGTTGGTGGACGACCAATCCAAGCGTCTGGGAACGCTGCGGGGCCTGTTCCGCTTCAACTCCGACCGACCGCCGGCGCCCATCGACGAGGTGGAGTCGATTGCCTCGATCGTCAAACGCTTCTCCACCGGTGCAATGAGTTACGGGTCGATTTCACCCGAAGCCCATGAGACGCTCGCCATCGCGATGAACCGCATCGGCGCCAAGTCCAACACTGGCGAGGGCGGCGAGGACGCCGATCGATTCGCGCCGGACGACAACGGGGATCTGCGCCGCAGTGCAATCAAGCAGGTGGCCAGCGGGCGATTCGGCGTCACCAGCGAATATCTGGTCAACGCCGACGACCTGCAGATCAAAATGGCTCAGGGAGCGAAACCGGGCGAAGGCGGGCAACTGCCGGGCAACAAGGTGTACCCCTGGATCGCCAAGACCCGTCACTCGACGCCCGGCGTCGGCTTGATCTCGCCGCCCCCGCACCACGACATCTACTCGATTGAAGACCTCGCCCAGCTGATCCACGACCTGAAGAACGCCAACCCTGAAGCTCGAGTCCACGTCAAGCTCGTGGCCGAGGTCGGAGTCGGGACCGTCGCTGCAGGCGTCTCCAAGGCTCACGCCGACGTGGTGCTCATCTCGGGCCACGACGGTGGCACCGGCGCCTCGCCGCAGACATCCATCAAACACGCGGGCGTTCCGTGGGAGCTCGGGCTGGCCGAAACCCAACAGACCCTGCTGCTCAACGACCTGCGCGACCGGATCGTCGTGCAGTGCGACGGCCAGTTGAAGACCGGACGCGATGTGATGATCGCGGCTCTGCTCGGAGCCGAGGAGTTCGGATTCGCCACGGCGCCACTCGTGGTCATGGGCTGCATAATGATGCGCGTCTGCCATCTCGACACCTGCCCGGTCGGTGTTGCAACCCAGAATGAGAAACTGCGCGAGAACTTCTCGGGGCAACCTGAATTCGTCGTGAACTTCGTCGAGTTCATCGCGCAGGAGGTCCGGGAACTGATGGCGGAACTCGGATTTCGCACCCTCGACGAAGCGATCGGGCAAGTCGAAGTCCTTGACGTCAGCGACGCTGTCAACCATTGGAAGGCTGACGGCCTCGACCTGTCGCCCATCCTGCATCTTCCTGAGATCGCCCGCGAATCACGCCGCCATCAATGGAAGGAACAGGACCACGGAATCGAGCGGGCGCTCGACCAGACTCTCATCTCCCTGGCTGAAGGCGCCCTCGGCGACAGGCGGCCCGTAACCATCGACGTCCCGATCCGCAACGTCAACCGCACGGTTGGGACACTCCTCGGATACGAGGTGACCAAGCGCTTCGGAGGAGAGGGGCTGCCCTCCGACACGATCGTCGTCAACTTCACGGGTTCGGCCGGCAACAGCTTCGGCGCGTTCGTCCCCCGAGGCATCACGTTGCGCCTAGAGGGCGACGCCAACGACTACGTCGGCAAGGGTCTATCGGGCGGGAGGCTGGTGGTTCGCCCACCCGAGAGCGCTCCCTTCGTCGCCGAGGAGAACGTCATCGCCGGCAATGTGATCCTCTATGGCGCCACCGGCGGGGAGGCGTTCCTGCGAGGTCGCGTGGGGGAGCGCTTCTGTGTGCGGAATTCAGGCGCCATCGCCGTCGTGGAAGGAATCGGCGATCACGGATGCGAATACATGACCGGAGGTCGAGCTGTCGTCCTCGGCTCGACCGGACGCAACTTCGCGGCTGGAATGAGCGGTGGAATCGCCTTCGTGCACGACCCCGACAACCGGCTGCCACCGCGGACCAACCTTGAGATGGTCGTTCTGGAAGAACTCAACGACGAAGACCTCGAATGGCTGCGCGACAGGATCGTGAAACACCGCCACGAGACGGGAAGCGAGATCGCCGCGCGGATTCTGGCTGCTTGGGGCGCCAGTTCAGGCGACTTCGTCAAGGTGACGCCCACGGACTATCGCCGGGTCATGGCTGCTGCGGCACAGGCCCGGGAGCAGGGCGCCAACGAGGTGGAGGCGATCATGGCCGCCTCACGAGGATAGGACGGGGGACCGCGAGCAATGGCCGACCCACGCGGCTTCTTGAAGCATGGACGGCAGCTTCCGACGAGACGACCTGTTCCTGTTCGACTGCTGGACTGGAAAGAGGTCTACGAGGACTTCCCAGCCGCTGATCTGCAACAACAGGCAAGTCGCTGCATGGACTGCGGGATACCGTTCTGCAACAACGGCTGCCCGCTCGGGAACTTGATCCCGGACTGGAACGATTTGACCCACAACGGCCAATGGACCGACGCGATCGAGCGTCTCCATGCGACCAACAACTTCCCCGAGTTCACCGGGCGCCTCTGCCCCGCGCCCTGCGAAGCCGCATGCGTGCTGGGAATCAACGAACCGCCGGTGACCATCAAGCAGATCGAAGTGGAGATAGTCGACAGGGCTTGGGCGCAGGGCGATATCGCCCCTGTCAGCCCGACGGCGGCCACCTCCAAGCGGGTGGCCGTCGTGGGCTCGGGCCCCGCCGGCCTCGCGGCCGCCCAACAGCTCACCCGCGCCGGGCACGAAGTCGTCGTCTACGAACGCGACGACCGCCCGGGGGGACTCCTGCGCTACGGGATTCCCGAGTTCAAGATGGAGAAACGGCATCTTGATCGGCGACTCGACCAGATGAGGGCGGAAGGCACGAGCTTCGTGTGCAACACGGCCGTCGGCGTCGATGTCAGCGCGGACGAATTGCAAGAGGCGTTCGACGCCGTGGTGCTGGCATGCGGGGCCACCGAGGCCCGCGACCTGCCGATCCCCGGCCGGGAACTTGACGGGATCCATCAGGCCATGGAGTACCTGCCCATCGCCAATCACGTTCAACAGGGCGATATCGCTGAACCGTCGATCACTGCCGAGGGCAAACACGTGATCATCATCGGGGGAGGCGACACCGGCGCTGACTGCCTGGGGACCGCTCTGCGCCAGGGCGCCAAGTCGATAAACCAGTTCGAGATCATGCCCCGCCCGCCCGACGAACGGCCTGCGTCGAACCCCTGGCCCACATGGCCGATGATCTACCGGGTCAGTTCCGCCCACGAGGAGGGGGGCGAACGAGAGTACGCCATCAACACGACCGAGTTCACAGGCAGCGACGGACGCGTGACCGGACTCAGCTCAGTGAGGGTCGAGCAGAGTTTCACTGACGGGAGAATGAGTTTTGAACCGATAGCCGGCTCGGAGCGAGATTTCCCGGCGGACCTTGTGCTGTTGGCCATGGGCTTCACGGGAGCCGAACCCGGCCCGCTGCTCGAACAGTTCGGCGTGGAGCTCGACGCCCGCGGCAACGTGGCCCGCGACGACAGCTGGTCCACCAGCGTCGAAGGGGTGTTCGTCTGTGGAGACATGGGCCGCGGCCAGAGTCTGATCGTCTGGGCGATCGCGGAGGGGCGTTCCGCGGCCGCTTCTGTCGACCGCCTGCTCACCGGCCACACGCTGCTCCCGAGCCCTGTGACTCCAACCGCAGCACCCCTGCGCTAGGCGACGGGACTTCGCTGCGGTCCGCTAGGTCGGACGGCACCCGCCACGACCCCTGCGCTAGGCGACGGGACTTCGCCCTTGCTTTCCGACTCCTAGGCGTCGGGGCGGTGCGCTGAGCGTAGGTAGTCGGCGAAGAGCAGCAGCAGTGCAAGCACCGCGAGGATATGGACGTTCTCGAATTGCTGCGGCCAGACAAAATCGGGGGGATGGCGGAACCTCCGCTGCTCAACCATGATCGACACTGCGGCCAGGCCCAACAGCAAAGCAGCATACAGCGCCGGACGGTTCCACCAGCGGGGGCTCCAGACGCCAAGGGCCGCTACCGCACCGACGACGACAGCCGCCATATGCCATTGCGGGAGGTTCGCCAGCGCGAAGCCGAACGCCAGCACAAACCCGAATCCGACACGCCGACCAGAACCCGGCGGCGCCGGCCGAGCGCTCGTCGAGCCCGCGACGGCGGGGTCGATCACGGGCAGATCCGGCCCGTCGCGCCGTCGCACGACAGAAGTGTCGGGCCGCCGCGCCGAGCGTACCGCCAACAAGCCCACCACCAGGGCCGACGCCAGGCTCAGCCACAATGCCCAGTCGACAAGGCGCTGGGGAGTCCACCGCAGCTCGACCACGCGATCATCGCCGGCAGGCAGGCGCCAGCCGTTGGCGAACCCGTCGAGCAGCACGGGCGCTCCGAGGTCCACCCCGTCGACGCTCGCCGACCACCCGCCGTTGTGACTCTGCCCGAGCACCAGCCAGTGATCTTCAGAGAGCGCCTCCACCGACAACGTGTAGGAGGCGTCGTCCTCGCTGAGCACAACAACGGGGGCAACCGGCGGCGGGGGAGTGGTGGGCCGGGGGCTGCGCAACACCAGCTGATCAAGATCGAGACCCTCGGACCGGAACTTCGACTCGATCCTCAGGCCGCCCGCGGCAGACACGGTCTCATCGCAGCCGACGAGAGCCAGCTCGCGGCGAGACAAGGCGTCCTCGGCTGACCCCCTCACCCGCGCGCCGACCGCGGCGCCGTTGATCACAAGCAGTTCTCGACAGCCCGTGTCGACCCCGGTCGCCTCGCTGAAATGAACCCCGTCGCCAAGATCAACCTCGGCGACAGCTATCGGCATTGCCACCCCCGCATTGGAGTACCAGTCTCGGGTGACGCGCTCGTCGACCTCGGCAGCGACCAGAACCAGGGTCGAGAACGCCCGGTCAAGTCCCAGTTCCAAGCGAACGGTCTGGCCGCGTGGCCCTGAGCGGAGTCCGCCGTCAATGGCGAGTTCGCCGGCTTCCTCACCGTCGAGGCGCACCAGGATCCGCCTCGGCAGCGAATGCAGGTCGTCGGCGACAACATCGATCACCAGACGTTCGACATGAACCGGTTCGGCCATTTCGAATTCCAGCCATTGACCTGCCTGAGAGCCGAAAACTCCCCTCCACGCGGTGTCAGGGTCATTGTCGAACGCAAACGAGGCCGCGCTTTTGAGATCACCGGGAAGACGGCCGCTGGACCGCGCCGTTATCGGCAACCCGTCGGGGGTCTCGCTGCGCCCGAGCAGAAAGTCGATCTGCGATTCGGGGGCAGTTGCCGAGAGCCTGGCGGAACCAGAGATGCCGAAGCCGCGGCCCGCGGTCATGGGCACCCAGCGATGCAGTTCCGCTTCCGGATCCTCGCGCACCGGTTCTTTGGGGTCGGAGCGTTCACGGGTCAGGACCACCGACAGGTCATGCACATCGAGGCGGCTGCCCAGCGCCTCAACCAACGCGACCGGTGTGCGAATGGTCTCCCGCAGCGGCTGCGGAGAGGGACCGATGAGCACTTCGGCGAAACCGACCGGCGAAACTCCCGGGTACGTCGCGTGCACTCCAAAGTCGAGATCGGTTATCTCGACCCGCAGCTTCGACGCCGTCGTCTCGGCGAATTCGACCCTCTGCCCGGCCAGGCTGCGGCTCTGGGGCCCCAGGGTGAACCTCCCAAGCAGCAGGTTCTCGAACGAAGGCCCGTCGGCTCGGATCTCCACTTCGGTGATATGACGGTTGGCAGCGTTCTGGGGCTGTACGAAAGTCATCTCCGACACCTGCGTCGCAGAGTCGAAATCGAACTCGAGGAACTCTCCGCGGGCTTCGGCGAAAGCGGCGACGACCCAGGCGGTGTCCAGGTCGCCGTCCACGGCGAAGAATGCGCGGTCGTCGTTGGTGTAGGTGACCGGATTGCCGTATGCGCTGGCCTGAACGGTGAAGTCACCCTCCTGCACCGCCACGGTGCGGCTGTCATCAGCCTCGAGGTCGGAGCGTTGCTCAAGAGCACCGAACAACTCCAGGCGATTGTCGGTCGGGTCGTCCGCCAGCGGCACTTCGCCCGAGCGCTCGACCGCGCCGCGATTCTCCCGCAAGGTTCCCCAGCGGCGGGCCCGTCTGGCATTGGCGTCGGTGATGACGATGCGGCTCGGTTCGGCCAGAACAGTCGAACGAAGGTCTTCGTCTGCAACGAGGTCCGCGGCGAACCAGACGGTCCTGTCGAGGTCCAGCAGACCGGCGCCGGCGAGGTCTACGAGGCCTTCGGCGTCACCCGCGATCACGGTTCCGCCCGTGAGCGGTCGCAGCCTCACAATGTCGAGCGCATCGGGGACCGGATAGACCGTCACCGGCGCGGGGTCAGCCAGCGTCGGATCGATGCCCAGATGCACTTCGTCGAGCATTGTCTGCTCGGGGCCGGCAACGTTGGGCCTCGGTTCTCCGAAGCCGGCGCCCGGCCCCAGGCCCGGCGCCCGGGCCAGCTGATCGGCCAACACCACCGGTCGCGGAGTGCGGAAGCGTTCGAAAGTCAGGTCACCGCGATGCACCACATCGTCGACTGACATCAGCTTTGCGACAGGCACGACCGAGTCCAGGTCAAGGCTGTTCTCCTGGAAGCGGCGATCGAAGGCCGTAAGCAGAGCAGCTGATTCTGCAGAACCGAACGGAACCAGTTCACGGGCTATGTAGCCGCGATCAAGGAGCCCCGGAGTGATCGGGTCGACCGTGTTGCCCCAGCGATAGGAGGCGAAGTCCGTCCCCGGAACTTCCAAAACCCTGCCATCATTGCCGGAGTTGTCGAGCGCTGAGATCGCCTCGATCCAATATTGGGGGATCTGCTCATCGCGGTGCAGGTGCTCCTCGATCATGCGAATCCGCCACATCGCCGGATTGTTCAGCACCACCGCTGCGCAGATGAGAACCGCCAGAACTCGCCCCTGATCAGGCCAGCGACGCTGCGTCGCATTGGCGATCATGCCCAAGGAGACTGCCGTCCCAAGAACCAGGAGGGGCAACGCCCGAGGCGTTGAGCGAAGCGCCAGCCCGACGTCGGTCTCGGTTAGCGATTTGAAGGCCGATCCCAGAGCGCTGGGGCTGTCGAAGGGGTGGGATGCGATGGCCGCGAGCCCGCCGACCACGATCAGCAGCACGAAGTACGAGCGGTGCCGCCAGCGGATCAGCGCAGATCCGGCGAGCGCGAACACAACCAGTCCGAAACTCAGGAAGTGGAGCCAGACTCCCTGCGTGTACTCGATGCTCGGCTCGATCCACTGTCCGAACTTGTCATTGCCGTAGAAGAACCAATAGCCCAGCCCGCGGAACACTTCGGGGCCTGTCGCTGCGTCTGCAACAACCTCATACGTTTCGGTGTAACGCGTCACCGGGAGGCTGTATGCGCCTTGCACCGCCAGTCCTGCAATCCACCACAACGAGACCGCGACAGTGGTGACAGCGATCCGCAGAGCCGCGACCAGGGCTCGCGTCGCTGAAATCGACCGCTCTATGCCCGCGGCGTGAAGGAGCCACAGCACCGGGGCCAATCCGACGAACAGCAGCGATGTGGCGTTCACCGAGCCCACAGTGACCGCCAGCAGCGCGAACTGAGCGGGATGCCTCCAACCTCCCTGACGCGCCGCGCGGATGGTCAACGCGACCATCCAAGGCAACCCGGCCCACGGGAGCAACACCACCGAGATGCGCGCCGAATAGTGCAGTGCGTAGGGACTGAGTTCGTAGGCCAGCATCGCGACGAGCAGACCCCCGCCTTTCCAGTCGAGCGTCTTGAGCAGGTAGCGGACTCCCGCGGCCGCACCGAACAGAATGGATCCGATCCACAGGCGTTGGGCCAGCCAGTCCGGGCTCTGCAACGTCTCCGCCAACCAGTAGAAGGGCCCCATCGGCCACAGGTACCCGATGGTCTGGTGGGTCACGGTGCCCATCGCCACGTCGCTGTCCCACAGCGACGACGCGTCAGCAAGCAGACGGGACGGATCGAGATACAGGTAGGTCTTCGTGTCAGCCCCGACTTTGCCGGGACTCGACAAGATCAGTGGCGGATACGCGACTGCCGCGGCGACAACAAGGGGCGCCGCGCCATAGAAACTCCGTATCCTGCGGATCCGCCTACCGGCCATGACGAGTGCCGCGAGCGTTGGCTGCCAGCACCGCCATCGTGTCGCAGGCAGTGCGTTCCCAGGTGAACGCGAGCGCTCGCCGGCGGGCTTCTGCACTCATCCGCTCACGCAGTTCCCGGTTGCTCAGCACATTCACCAGAGCCTCGACAAGCTCGACCGGAGAATCAACCAACATGCCCGTCGAACCGTGAATCACCGCGTCGGCATGCCCTGGAATCCTCGTTGCGACCGCTGGCGTGCCGACCGCGGCAGCCTCGGTCAGAGTCATGCCCCAACCCTCGCTCCTGGAGCTGGCAGCCACAACCCAGGCAGCCTGGTAACGCTGGACCAGGGTATCGTCATCCACCCGGCCCAGCAGTTCACACCACTGTTCGGCTCCGAGGCGCGAAATCTGCTGCTCCAGCGCATCTCGCGCATAGCCCTCGCCGA
The DNA here is from genome assembly GCA_028819005.1 of Acidimicrobiaceae bacterium. GTDB lineage: Bacteria > Actinomycetota > Acidimicrobiia > Acidimicrobiales > Aldehydirespiratoraceae > VXYK01. The sequence goes on along the minus strand of JAPPMP010000046.1, from coordinate 74,272 downwards.
TGATCGACAGCGTCGCAGGAACCACTTCGCGAACCCGGGCCATGGCCTCGATCAACTCGTCGAAAGCCTTGGGAGGCATGAGGCGGCCGACTGCCAGCACACTGGGCTCCGCGGACTTCTCGCCGCCCGGCGCGAACATCGGCGAGATCCCCGGCGGCACGACATGCACGTTCTCGGAACGGAACCCGAGCCGCTCGAGCAACAGCGCCTTGCTCGACTCAGAAAGCGTCACCACCGATGTTCGCCGGTAGAACGGGGGCGCCAGACGGCTCTCGACGAATTCCCCGACGCGAGCCAAGCCGGGCGGAAGCACCAGTGGCCACATCTCAGTGTGGACATGGTGCAGCCAGGTCACCCGAGGGCCGCGGGCCCAAATGGGAGACAGGAAGGGAACCCCGTTCCAGATTTCAACCAGCGCATCGCGACGACCATGCCGGCCGGTCGCCTCAGCCAAGGCTGCTCGGGGGAATACCAAGTACCGCCCGGCCCTGCGGATCACCCGATAGCCGTCACGGGTCCCGAGAGGCGGCGACCCCTGCGCATGCGACGTGCGCATCGTGACCTCGATCCCGGCCTGCGCCCACAGCGACGCCACCGTCGAGGCGTGGATCTCCGATCCACCCGCTTCAACATCGGCGAGGTCGCGCCAAGCCAGCATGTGAACACGTCCGATGCCTGCTTCGGCAGCAAGATCGCCGATTTTTCCGACCGACGGCTCAACGTCGGCCGGCAAGGCGAATTCCGGTGGTTCAGGCGCCCGCGACACCGACGCATGTTACGGCGCGCGCGGGTTGCTGAATGCTCTTGTGCCGAAATACGTTGTCTCGGAGCGTGTCGGGGGACGTCTCACGTCCAGAGCATGCTGCACAACGATGTCTGGCTCACACTTCACAGAACCAACCGCAGCAGGGCCTGCGATAGCAGAACCGGCGGTCGCAGAGCCGGTAACGGTCGTGATTATTCACCGCAACCGCGCCGAACAGGTCGGTCTCACCGTCGAGGCTTTCAGGTCACAGACCGCGCCGACCCGGGTGATCGTTGTCGACAACGGCAGCGAGGCCTCCACCGTCGATGCACTCGCCGACTTGGTGGGGGGCGCCGAACTGATCCTCAACGGTGAGAATCTGGGTTTCGGCCCCGGCGCCAACATCGGGATGAGGCGCTTCCTGCGAGACGGAGCCGGCGAATGGGTGGCGCTCGCACCCCACGACGCTGTGCCCCGACCCGACACCATCGAAAAGATGCTCTCAGCGGTATCGGACAAACCGCTGGTCGGTTTGATGAGCGCAGACGTGGGCGACGATGCGCGTCCTGTCATCCAACCCTTCCTCGGCTCGATCGACGCTGAACCGACGGTGGCGGAAGGATTCGACCGGTCCGACTACCCCCACGGAACCCTGATGATGTGTCGGCGGAGATTCCTGTTGGAGGTGGGACTGTTCGACGAGCGCTACTTCGCCTACTGCGAGGAGGCTGAACTGGGCATTCGGGCTGCCGAAGCGGGCTGGCTGTGCGGCGTGGTCCGGGGTGCCGAGGTTCGGAATCCCGGCATGGGCTCTTCGGTTGAACGGGTCGCCTACCTGCAATTGCGCAACACGCTGCTGATGCTCCGCGAGCACTATGGCCTCCGGAATTCTCTCTTTCGCATCCTGGTCGCCCTCGTGCAGATCCCGATGGGGCTGGTCTATGCACCTGCACGGGGCTTGCACTGGTCCGTGCGCGGACGCCTGCTCGCGATCCGAGACCATCTGCGGGGACGGTACGGACCGCCACCGCCACAGGTCGACGCAACCGAGCATCCACACGGAAGAACCCAAGCGATCTGAACGCCTACATGGATACCGAGTGGTCAGGGGGGCTCAGGGCCGTTTTGAGCGCGGCCCGCGCCGTGAGGCGCCGAGCAATGCAACCATCAAACGGGCGTAGTGATAAGCCAGCCTCAACGGGCGTTGCGACGGAACCCCTCCGGCCCTTTGGTTCATCAGCGCTGGGACTTCAGTGACTGTGTACCCCCGGCGGCATGCTTCGACAAGGGTCTCCACCGAGTCCATGTAGTCAACGGGGTACTCGTGGGCAAAGACTTCCAGCAGCTGTCCGCCGATCGCCCGGAATCCGGACGAGGTGTCGCTGAAGGTCTGTCCGGTGATCACCCGCACGCCAACCCGCAACACCCACATCGCCAGGGCGCGACTCCGTCCTACGCCATAGTCTCCCTCGAGGAACCTGGAACCCACGGCCATGTCCGCACCGGAGTCGAGGGCCGTTGTGAGCGCGGCGATCTGGTCGGCGCGGTGCTGACCGTCGCCGTCGAACTGCACGGCCCGCCAGTAGCCGTTGTCCACCGCGTAGCGATAACCGGCTCGCAGGGCTCCGCCGATGCCGAGGTTGAACGGCAATGCAACAACCCGCACGCCGGCTTCGCGTGCAACCGAAGCCGACGCGTCGGTCGAGCCGTCGTCGACCACCACCACGTCGAGATCCGGAACCGTGGCCGAAAGCTGACGGAGAACCGCCGGTAGAGCTTCTTGTTCGTTGTATGCCGGAACAACGACAATGGTCCGCGACTTCTGAGCCTCAACCATAGGACCGACTCGCTGACCGGTTGCCCATCAGGTTTCGCTCGCCTTTCGCTCTTCGTGGTAGTCGGCCTCGACATTGACCTCCCAGACGTCGTGACTCGTACCGTCGACCAGGTTCTCCACGGTGAGCATTGCCGTATACATGGAATGGTCCTGGTTGTTGTAGCGGTGCATTCCGTTGCGTCCGACGGGATGCACATTGCGAGCGAACTCGCCGAGCCATCCGCGGAGCGTGTCGACGTTCTCCTTGTAGGCGGCGTCGTACATCGGGTACGCCTTGGGCATCCGGACCACATAGCCCTTCTCGACACGGCGGGGGTCGAGCAAACCGAGCGTCGCCATTTCCTTGGTTCCCAAGGCGACCAGATCGTCGTCGGCGGCGGCCCAGAGCTCGTCGCCCTCGTTCACGAAGAACTCCAGTCCCAGACATGTCTTGTCAGGTTCGGGAATCATCTGCGGAGACCAGGAACCGAAGTTCTGGACACGGCCGACAGTGACTTCGGGGGAGTGGATGTATATCCAATTGTCGGGGAAGCCGTCTTCTTTGGGAACGACCAGAGCCACGGTCAGGAAGTCGCGGAACTTGAGCCCGGAAGCGGCGCGGAGCACCTCTTCGGGTGCAGGCGGATCCATCGCTTGGACAAGTTGCGGGATGGGCATCGAGGAGATCACCGCACTGCACCGGTGCAACTGTCGCCCCCCTGCACCGGTCGTGACGACCTCGGTCGCAACCCCGTCAGCATGACGGATCCTGGTGACTGTCGAGTTGAATTCGACCGAGCTGCCCTGCGCATGCACCAATTCGGTGCAGCGCTCCCACATCATCCCTGGACCGTGGCGCGGATACTCGAACTCCTCGATGAGGCTGGTGATGCCTGTGGAGCTGCGCTTGGGCAAGAGCGCGTTGGTGATCGCGTTGAGAAGGTTCAGGTTCTTGATCCGCTGTGCGGCCCAGTCGGCTTCGAGCTCATTCGCCGGGACGCCCCAGACCTTCTCGGTGTAGGTCTTGAAGAACGTCCGGTAGAGCCGCCAGCCGAACTTCGCAGCCACGTATCCCTCGAACTTCGTCTGGTCCTTCGGCGGCCGGACCTTCACCCAGAGATAGGACAAGACGCAACGGACCGCCTCGACGACGCCCAGGTTCCTGAGCGCGTTGAACGCCTTCAGCGGATAGTCGTAGAACTTCCCCTCGTAGAAGATCCGGCTCATTCGGGGCCGCAGAAGGAAGTCCTCGTCGGGGAGGATCTCGTGCCAGAGGTCGGACACCGGCGTGACCTTGGTGAAGAAGCGATGTCCACCGATGTCAAAACGCCAGCCATCCCGTTCGGCTGTGCGGGAGATCCCGCCCACGACGTCGTCGGCCTCGACAATGACGGCCCTGCGACCGTGCTTGCCGAGCTGATAGGCGGCGGTCAATCCGGCCGGGCCCGCACCGATCACCACGATTTGCGGCTCAGCGACTGGGCTTTGCTCACTACCCATACGGCTGCCCTCTCCTACGCGAAGCGGGAGCATATCGGATCTCGCGACGTTCTGAGGCCGGGGCCTCCTCGCAACGGCGCGCCGACGCGTCTAGCCGTCCCAGGCTCCTCGTTGCGCGAAGACCGACCGGAGGATCTCAAGTTCGTCGGTCATCAACCCGTCGACGCCTAGATCGAGGAGTCGGTGCATCTCGGCGGGGTCATTCACCCCCCATACATGAACATGAATACCCGCCTCGTGCGCGTACCGGACAAATCGCTGCGTGACGATCTCAATGCGACCCATCCGCACCGGCACCTGAGCCGCATCCACCCGCTCGAACGGCACGGGGATTCGATTTGCGCGAAGCACCAGCGCCATCACCCTTCGGCTGCCCGCTCCGACCGCCAGACCGTCGCCGAGCAGCGCTCTGGCATGGTCTATCCGGCGATCGCTGAAAGCGCCGATGAGCACACGGTCCAAGGCGTCGGCCTCCAGGATGGCCCGGGCCAGCGGCTCCACCGCTTCGTCGCGTTTGGGGTCGAAGTTGACGAAGGTCCCCGGAAACGCTTCGAGCAATTCGCTGACCCGCAGAATCGGCTCAGTTCCGGAGATTCGGGCGCGGCTGACCTCAGCCCACGTCAAATCGGCGACGTCGCCCGTGCTGTCCGTGGTGCGATCGAGCCGATCGTCGTGCATGATCACCCCGACGCCGTCAAGGGTCGCCTGTACGTCAGTTTCGATATGGCTGAAACCGAGATCGACCGCATGGCGAAAAGCGCGCTCTGAGTTCTCCGGGTACACGCTGGCGCCCCCACGATGAGCAAAGGCGATCGGACCCTGATGTTGCAGAAACGGATGCCAGTCGGTCACGGCGCCAGAATACTGTGCCGGCGCCGCACCCGGGATCGAGGCGGCTTCGACGGCTCTCTGCGATCCCCGGGGCAAACCACCTCCGAGTACGGTGCTGCCCGCGGCTTCGGCGGCTCTCTGCGATCCCCGGGGCAACAGTTCACCCCGATCGAATGAACTCGCTCTTTTGCCTCTCGTCGGGAAAAAGGCCGGAGAGGCGGGCAAAGGTCACACGTTCTGACAGCCCCGGCTAGTAGCGTTCAGGGATGCTTCGACGCACGAAAATCGTTGCCACCATCGGCCCGGCTTCCGAGGACGAGACCACTCTGCGAGAGATGATCCGCGCAGGAATGAACGTTGCGCGGATCGGACTGGCGCACGGCACCGTAGACGAGGGGATAGAGCGGTTTCGCCGCATCCGGGCAGTCGCCGAGGACGAGGGCGTCCGGGTGGGCATCCTCGTCGACCTGCCGGGCCCGAAGGTGCGCGCCGCCAAATTCGCTGAGCACGGCGCCGACATCGCCACCGGAAGCACCCTTGAGCTCCGTGTCGGACAGGACGCGTCGAACGAATCGGTGATCGAGGTCGACTACGAGGGCCTTCTCCACGACCTGGAAGTGGGCGACCAGTTGACCATCGGCGACGGTGGAGCAGTGCTCAAGATCACCGACATATCGAGCGAGAAACTACTTGTCACCGCCATTCACGGCGGGAGGCTGCAGGGCAGACCGGGTGTTCATCTGCCCTCACAACGGCTCCGGATGGCAACGCCCACCCCCAGCGACTTCGTCGCGCTCGACGCGTTCGTGGAGTTGGGAGTCGACATGGTCGCGGTCAGCTTTGTCCGCTCAGCGCACGACATCAGGCGCGTCGGAACCGAACCGCACCCCCGAGGTCCTCTCGTGATCGCCAAAATCGAGACGCGGGCCGCCGTGGAGAACCTGCCGGGGATCATCGAGGCAGCGGGCGCGATCATGGTCGCAAGGGGAGACCTTGGCAACGAGTGCAGCCTCGAGGATCTGCCGCATCTGCAGAAGGAGATAATCAAGGACTGCATCGCCGGCGGTCGTCCGGTTATCACAGCCACACAAATGCTCGAATCCATGCTCACCAGCCCTGCGCCGACCAGAGCCGAAGCGAGCGACGTCGCCAACGCCGTATTCGACGGTTCATCGGCAGTGATGCTCTCGGGCGAGACCGCGATCGGTTCAGATCCAGCGAACGTCATCCGCACGATGAGTCGTATCGCCACCCGGGCCGATGAGGCGATGGACTACGAGAGTTGGGCCAAACAGCTCGCTGAGCTGCGCATGACCGACAATTCCGGGGGAGCGGCGTCGGTGACCGACGCAATGACGATGGCTGCCTGGCGGGCGACCCAGGAACTTGAGATCGATCGTGTCATCTGCATCTCAGGATCAGGTTTCACAGTCCGCTCAATGGCCAGATTCAGGCCCGAGGCCACGATTCTCGGTTTCTCGATCAACGAATCGACCGTGCAGCAGCTGACCTTGAGTTGGGGCACGATCCCGATGCGGATCACCAAGGGCGGCAGCAACGAGGAGATGGTTCGAGAAGCAATCCGCCTGGCCAAAGACGCCGGCCACATCCGAGCCGGCGAGCTGGTCAGCGTTCTCGCCGGCTCGGACAGCCGCAGCCGCTCAACGAACGTCCTGCGCATTGAACGGGTTCCCTAATCTCAGGCGGCTCTCTGCAGGCAGAAGGCTTCGCCGTCGTCGTTGAGCGACCGCAGGTTCTCGGGAAGCTGCTCAAAGGGGATGACCACCTCCCGACCGTAGAGGCTGCATTCGCAGGTGAGCGCGCAATCCTGAAGGTCGGCGCGCTGAATCCACAGCGACACGCCGAGGCCGACAAGAACCACGAGCAGCACGAGCTTGACGAGCAGGCGCTGCACGAAGCGCGCCACGAGCAGGAGCAGGAGCGCGACCAGCGCCATGGCCGCGATGAGCAGCCATCGCACCAACTGGGGTTCGAGCCAATCCGGTAGAGCCGCTGCCGTCATTCGATCACGCTACCGGAACGGCTCCCGTGTCCTTGGCCGGACTCGGGGGCTTCGCGCCTGAGAGGGTGTCGGGGGTGTCGGGGCCAGGGTCGGCGTAGGCGATGGGTGTTGACCGGCTAATAATCCTCATTAATCGTTGATATTTCAAATGTATTGTCATATGGCTCTGATATATTGAGAATCAATGAGATCATCAGTGGTAGCCCAACAATCAGTGAGCGGTGACTCGTTTCATGTCTTCGAGCTCGACGATGCCGCCGACGCGCTAGGTCTGGCCGCCAAGGTCGAATACGGTGCTATGGCTGGTGCGGTTCTGGCTGACTCAGCAGTACGTGTCGCTGAGCTGAAAGCACAGTTGGCGGCGTTGGAAGCACAGATCGTTGCAGCCTATGACACCTGCGGTGATTGGGCCGTTGAGGGCTATCGAAGCGTCGGTGCTGCGTTGACGCATCGCACCCGTATACGCCGTGCCGAGATCAACCAGACAGTCGCTTTGGCGCGTTCTTTGAGGTCGATGCCTTTAGTGGCCGAGGCCTTAGGTTGCGGCGAGATCAGTCTGTGTCATGCACGCCGGTTGGCCGAAGCATCTGTGCGTGACGGTTTCGCCGACGCTGAGGAGTTGTTGTGCGACCATGCCCGCACCCTCAGCTATGCGGCGTTCGACAAGGCGGTGTCGTATTGGGAACACCTCATCGACACCGACGCAGCCGAACACGACGCCGCATACAAAGAACAACGCCGTGAGTTCCACGCGTCACTGACCTTCGACGGGATGGGTCGTCTTGATGGATGGCTAGACCCCATCGGCTTTGAAGAGTTCCACAGTGCTTTGTGCCGTATCGAAGCTGAACTGTTCAACAACGACGCCAAACGCGCACAAGACGACCATGTCGACAGACACAGCGTCGAACTCTGGCGCACACCGGCACAAAGACGCGCCGACGCGCTCGTTGAGATGGCAAGACGTGCCACCGCCGCACCCAAAGACGCCAAAGCCCCCGAACCGTTGGTGATCATCCACATGGACAAACCAGCCTTCGACCAAGGCCTCAACTCGACCCTCGGCCTGACCCCGACACCCAACACAGGGCCTCGAACCGGCCGGCTAGGTGAAACCGACCGGCTGTGTGAAACCGACCTCGGGACGGTGATCACCCCCACGCAAGCTGTTGAACAAGCCCTCAAAGGCCACGTCCGACGGCTCGTCTATGCATCACCCGGTGTGATCTTGGACTTCGGACGATCCACCCGACTGTTCACCGGGGCGCTACGTCAAGCAATCCAAGCCCGAGATCGAACCTGCAGCCACCCCGGCTGCGACCGGCCGGCCCGACTATGCGAAATCGACCACATCACCGAATGGCAACACGGCGGCACCACCACCCACACCAACGCCGACACCCGCTGCTCCTACCACCACCGCCACCACAAACCCCCCATATGAGACGCTGAGGTTCCCCCTCTCCACGATTAGGGGGGAAGCTCACGGAGCACAGCAAATGATATTTTCCAGTGGCATCTTCATGCCCAGTCGGTGGAGTCCGTCCATTGACTCCTGTTCTCGACCTGTGTCGCAGGTCGGTAGGCTCAGTCCATGAGCGATGTCCATCTGTCCTCCGGCCCGTCTCAGACCGTTCTGGACCCGGAACCTCCAGAAGCGCTCGAGGCGTTGGCTTCAGCAGAGAATGACCCCGATCCGCTCGCTGCGATCGCGCGTGTCTGTGCCCGCTGGCCGCGAATGCTGGCTGCCTGGGCATCTCTGGGCGACGTGCTCGACGATCCGGCGCTGGCCTACGCCGCCTACCGCACCGGCTATCACCGCGGTCTTGATCGCCTGAGGGCGAACGGCTGGCGGGGGAGCGGCTACGTGCTGTGGCGGCATGAGACCAACCGTGGTTTCCTGCGCTCGCTGGCGGGTCTGCAAGCTTCGGCGGCCCTCATCGACGAGAGCGATGAAGACGAGCGCTGTGCGCTCTTCCTGCGACAACTAGACCCCGAGTGGCCGCCTCCGAGGTGATTTCGAGCGAGTGTTCTGCGGTCTTCGATGGCGCCGTGCTTGCCGGCGGCGCCAGTCGGAGGATGGGCACGGACAAGGCGTTCATCGAGATCGGCGACACAACCCTGCTGCAAGGCGCGGCGTCGGCGCTGTACGGCTCGGGTGCTTCGTCGGTGATCGTGGTCGGCGGAGACGCACGGAGGGTCCAGCGCCTGGGTCTGCGACACGTAGTGGATTCCTGGCCCTCGGAGGGTCCGCTCGGTGGAATCATCACGGCCCTGCAGAACACCTCCGCTGAAACGGCGGCGGTGTTGGCCTGTGATTTGACCCGTCCTTCGGCCGAGGCGATCACCGCGGTGCGGCAGGCCCTCGGCGAGGCCGACGTGTCGGTGCCGGTTGTGAACGGGCAGGCAGAATGGCTCCACGCGGTCTGGCGAAGAAGCGCACTGGAGAAACTGGAGCGCTCGTTCGCAGCGGGCGAGCGGGCGCCTCGGCGCGCTGTCGACGAACTCCGGGTGAAGCAGTTCCTCGGCGGCGACCCGCGCTGGTTCCACGACGCCGACTATCCCGACGATCTTCCCGGCGGGGGTCAACAGGTTCACGGGTTCAACAGAACCAGGCGCTACTCCGACTCGCCGCCCAAGTCGCTGTAGACGATAGCCGAGGCGATTGTGGTCAACAGTCCGACTACGCCGGAGACCCCCAGGCTTATGGCCTGTGCCAAAATCCCACCCAACGCCGAAGTTGCCAGACCCAACACCGCGCCGATTGCGAAGCTGAACACCACGGCGATCAACACGACCGCAGAGATCCGTCCGAGCACACCCCAGAATCGACCCCTGACCAGGCGAATGACGTAGCGCAGCGAGAGTTCCCGCGGACCCGCTGAAGCAACGACATACGCCAAGTAGATGATCGGTATCGACAGGACGACTGCTGCCAACAGAACTGGAATCAACACGATGAGCAGGAACGGCGAGACGAGCGCAGCCAGCACCACGAGAGCCAGCGCCGCCACTGCGACCAGCGCGAACTGGAATTGGAGCCCCATGACTCGCGGGACCCTCTTGAGCGCCTGCCGCAACGTGCTGGACAGTCGCGGGAGGTTCTCCCGCAGGTCGCCGAGGGCCAGGATCGCGGGAGTCGCCGCGAAAAAACTCCCCGCAACCCAAGAGATCATCATGCCGAGGACTGCTGGAACGAAGTTCAGTACAGAGAAGTCGAATTCCAACGACTCGAAGTACGCCTCGTTCTCGCGTGTTGTCGGATCGAAACCGGGTTCATTGACTCGATCCCAGAGTTCGCCGAACTCGCCCATCAGAATCCGATCAACGCTGAGGAGCAGCAGCAGCACGACCAGAATCTGCCCGGCGGCCCACACCAGCGCAGCCACGGTGTTGCCCCGCCACTGACGGCACATCAACGCGAATGAGTCCCTGAGCAGCGCGCCCACAGAACGCAGCCGACCTCTTGTCTCCTCGGCGTAGCGGGGAGCGCAATGGTCAGTCCAGACCGAACCGTCCCAATAGCGGTATTGCGACTCGTCTGTCGGATCGGTGTACCAGTTCGGTGGCGGCAGCTCTGGCACGGGGTCTAACTCTATCTCTTGGGCGTTGGTTAGCATGCCACATGCCCGATTACCGGATCATCGACCGTTCCGAGGATCTGCACGCCACGGTCGAGATCCTGTGTCAGCAGGACCGCTACGCCCTTGACACCGAATTTCATCGAGAACAGAGCTACTGGCCCAGAGTCGCGCTGGTGCAGATCGCCTGGGACGACCAGATCGTGCTCATCGATCCGCTGGCCATCGACCTCAAACCCTTGAAAACGCTTATGGCCAGCGATGCCCTCGCTGTCATCCACGCTGCCACCCAGGACCTCGAGGTGTTGGAGCAAAGCTGCGGCGCCATTCCCAAGCGACTGTTCGACACCCAGATCGCGGCAGGATTCCTCGGGCATTCAACGCCCTCGCTCGCTTTCCTGCATGAATGCGAGTTGGGGATGACACTGGCCAAGGACAGCCGATTCACGGACTGGCTCGAACGCCCGCTCGGCGCCGCGCAGCACGACTATGCGGCCTCAGACGTCGCTCGTCTGCTGGAGATACACGACAGCCTCGCCTCGAAATTGCATGCTCGTGATCGGATTTCATGGGCGGAAGCAGAGTTCGAGGTCATGCGGCGCCGCGATCGCGCCCCGCGTGATCCCGAAGAAGCATGGAGCAGGATCAAAGAGGCCCGCCACCTCAAGGGCCGAGCACTGGCAGTGGTCCGCGCGATCGCAGCTTGGCGGGAGCGTCGCGCGGCCGAGCTCAATCAGCCGGTTCGGTTCGTGTTGTCCGACCTGGCCGTCGCTTCAATCGCTCAGGCGATGCCGGCCAACCGGAAGGCCCTCGGCAAGATCCGCGGCATAGACCGCGGGATGGCCAATGGGCAGCAGGGCGTCGAAGTCCTCAAGACGGTGAAGGAGGGCCTCGAATCAGGTTGGCGACCACCCCGGGCCCCGAAGCGCAATGCTGACGCCAAGGACTATCGTCCAGCGGTCACGCTGGCCATCGCGTGGATAGCCCAAGTCGCAAGGGACAACGAACTCGATCCGGCTCTGTTGGCAACACGAGCAGACGTGGTGGCTTTCCTGCGCGGCGACGACGATCCCCGCCTCGCGCAGGGATGGAGGGCGAAACTCGTCGGCGACCACATTCGAAGCCTTGTCGACGGGAACGCCTCACTGGCGTTCGACAATGACGTAGTCGTGCTGGAAAAACGATCAAGTCAGCCGATTGCGTGAGCAATTAAGTTGCAGCAAAGTGTATTCTCGCTTCGGATTCCTGCGATGAACCGATACAATGCGAGGTCACCGTCAGCACCGTCAAACTGGAGCTCGCAAAGTGAAAAAGGGGCGACACAGGCGTTACGAGGAAGCCCGTGAGTTGAAACGCTCACACGATGGCGACTTTGATCGACTGCTCGAAGATCTCAATGACGACGGCGGCGAACTGCTGAAACCTGAGCATCTGGCTTGGGCTGATGAGTTCGCGGACGACGCCGATGACACTCCCGTGGGGGACTCCTCACGACGCGGCGAATAGCCGACCGACCTTCGGCATGGACGCGCCCGCTCAGTTGCCTGTCTCGTCGAGGATCTCGTCAAGTTTCAAGATGTCGTCCTCGGTCACCACACCGATGAACGCGCCGCTGGCGTCGGTCACCGCCAGAATGTCGATCCGGGCTTCCCCCATGGCCGCTACGGCGTCGCGCAGGGTCCACGAAGGTTGACCCACCGGCAGGTCAGTGGCCATCTGGTCGCCGATCGCTGTCTCCTCCCATTCTCCACGATCGAGTTCTGAGATGTCGTCGAGGCGGGCAAGCCCCAAGAAACGTCCGCCCTCAACAACCGGGACCACGCGTTCGCGGCGCCCCAGAACATGGAAATACACGAACTCCGAGACGGTGGCGTCGGGAGGGACCGTCATCACATCGGTCGAGAGGATCGATGTGAGCGGAAGCGTGAACCGCCGTTCGAGGTGGCCGAGGCGAACCGAGCGCTGATAGTCCGCCACCGAGGACGGGCCCGCCACGACTTGGCTGACCGCGGCCGCGACGAGCGCCGGAACCACGAAGCTGCCGACGCCACCGGTCGACTCAGCCACGAACATCACCGCCGCGATCGGCGCGCGATACCCGGCGCCCAGGAACGCCGCCAGACCCAAGATCGGATACAGGGTCGTCTCGTCCTTGCCGATGGCCTGGCCTACGAACTCGCCGAGCACCACCCCCAGGGCGGCCAGAGGAATGAACAAACCACCCACGCCGCCGGCGAAGACAGTCGTGATGGTTGCGGCCATACGCAGGCCGAACAACAACGCGATCAGGCCCAGACCTCGATCACCCACCACCCAAGCCATCGCTTCGGTGCCGGGGCCGAGCGTGAGCGGGGACTCGAAAACCACCTCCGCTGCCCATGCCAACAACGCCAAGCCGACGCCGCCGAAGAGCAGCCTCTTCGACAACGAGCACCGCTTGGCTCCGGCTTTGCTGCGCCGGACCAGCCAGGCGAACCCGCGACCGCCAAGACCGGCTGCAATTCCCAACGCCAACGCGCCCGCCAGGTCGATCAGATCGACTCCGAACACTGAACGGGCGGCCTCGCCGCTGATAGCACCGCCTCCTGCCAGGAACGGGACGACCGGCTCGGTTCCAACCAGGGAAACGAAGGTGACATAGCCGGCTGCGGAGGCCAGCAACGACGGCAACAGGGCTTGTGGTGTGACGTCTTCGCGATAGGGAGCCTCCATCGCAAAGATCACCCCCGTGGCAGGGGCTTTGAAGACCGCTGCTATACCCGCGGCTGCCCCGGCAGTGAGCAGCAGTCGGGCCTTGTCGCGTCGTAGGAAGGAACCGGTCTTCTCATGGACCCAAAGTCCGATTGAAGACCCGGCGTAGATCGAGGGGCCCTCCATGCCGACGGCCCCGCCCATGCCGATGGTTGCGACACCGGCCAACAACTTGCCGGGAAGATGGATGATCGGCAGACGGGGGTGCCGCTCGTGGAAGGCCCGGATGTACTCGTCGGAGGTTGCTCCGCTGGTTCCCCGACCGATCCAAACAAGCACGGCGTTGGCGACGAGGATGCCGACCACGGGGGCCGTCACCAGGACAACGAGTGATTGATCGAACAGCCAATGGAGCAGCACTGACTCGGTCAGCGTTTCGAACAGGGCGACCACCACCGCGACGATCACGCCGATCGCGACCGATGCGCCGAGGAGTCGGACATCCTGCCCCGCAACCACAGAACCCAGGTACTTCTTCACGAACTCTCTTTCATTGCGCCGCTACTGCCGGCGTCGGCGAACCTGCGGATGGGGCAGGAACACTCTAGTGCCGACATCGTCCTGCTCACGGGCCTTTATGTAGTCGACCAGCCGTTCGTACGGCTCGGAACCGGCCAGTTCGACAATCTCGCTTCGCAGGCTCCTCCAAACAGGACGGTCTTCTCGAAACGCCAGCGGGTCATCGGTACACCACCAGGCGAACTCGGCGCCCCCCTCACCCCAGTCGCGCCGCTTCCACTCCCGCAACACGTGGTTGACATGGCCGTTGTCATCAGTGTGCGCGTCGTAGCGGAGAGGAACCTGCCAGCAAACGTCGGGCTTCCAGTCGATGGGGCGTTCGCCTCGGGCGACCGCGGCTTGATGGAGCGCGCAGCCCGCGCCCTTGGCAAATCCGGGACGATTCAACAATATGCATGCATCATCGAACATCTGGGTGACTGTGTCTCCGTCGTCGTTGGTGCAAATGGCGCCGCCCATTTCCGCTGCCTGTTCAGACAACTGCCACTCGTCGGCTGACAGCCGGGCAATCCGGGCTTCGACCGCGTCTCGGTCCGCATCGCTGACGAAATGCGCTCCGTAGGTGCAACAGCCGTGTTCGTACTCGGGAGCGAACTCGGTGAGCACCCCGGGGCAGCCCTTTCCGTAGATGCAGCCGTAATTGCTGGTCAGGAAAGTGACGTCAAAGTGCCACGTGGTGCCGTCCGCGTCGTCGAAACTGACCCACTCGCGAAGATCCGGCGCCTCCATTGCCACGACGGTAACGCCGATTGTGCAGATCGCGAACCCGCCGCGCGGCTTCCAAAGATACGGTACGGGCCATGGCTCAGGAGTTCGATGAGATTAGAAACCGGCTTGAGGCCATCGCCGAGGAACTGGCGGATCTCGCGATCGTTCGCCTGCGGGAATCGATAGACGCCGGCGGCCGGGAACTGCCCGTCGACGAGAAGCGCCTCACCCGAGCCAGGCGCGCTGTGGAGAAAGCGATACACCTTCTGCGTGAGCCCGACGAAGGGGTTTTCTGATCCTGCGCGCCCCAGACTTCTAGTTGCCCGCTCCTGTCGCTGCGCTCACGGGGCCGCTCGGGCCACGGCCTCACGCGGCATCGACCGCATCGACTCGTCCGCTCGCACGGCCTCTGGACTCGCCGCGCCGCTTGACGCCAACACCGGGATCGTGGCGCGGCGTGAGCGAATCGTGGACAGCGGCAGACTCGTCGGGTCGACGCGGCCGTAGAGCGTTGTGCGCTGAACCAGCCTGCGCCCCAGCGGTTCAACGACCTTTGCGAAATCAGCCTCGCTGACCGTGGTGCCGTGAGCGGCGCCCGCAGCGCGGGAGATGTTCTCGTCCATCAGCGTGCCCCCGAGATCGTTGGCGCCGGCCACAAGGAGCTGAGCGATCGAGCCGAAACCGAGTTTGACCCATGAGCCCTGGATGTTGTCGATTCGGCCCCGGTAGGCGATACGGGCCACGGCGTGCATCAGCAGGACCTCACGCCAGGTCGGGCCGCGCCGTGAGCCGCGGCGAAGATAGATCGGTGACGCCATGTGAACGAAGGGCAGGCCGACGAACTCTGTGAATCCGCCGGTCTCCTCTTGCAGGGCACGGGTACGCAGCAGGTGATGGGCCCAATGCTCAGGCCGTTCGATCGAGCCGAACATGATCGTGACGTTGGAGCGCAATCCGACCGCATGCGCGGTGCGGTGCGCCTCAAGCCATTCATCGGCGGTGATCTTGTCCGGACAGAGCACCTGCCGGACGTCGTCGTGCAGGATTTCCGCGGCCGTTCCGGGCAGCGAACGCTGCCCCGCGTCACGCAGTCGCCCCAGATAGTCGGCGAGGGGTTCCTGGTTTCGTTTGGCCCCCTCGGTGACCTCCAAGGCGGTGAAACCGTGGATGTGGACGCCGGGAGCGGCTTCGTGGACCGCACGGGCGACGTCGATGTAGTAGTCGCCGTCGAAGTCGGGGTGGATCCCGCCCTGCAGGCACACCTCGGTGGCGCCGCTCTCGGCTGCCTCGACAGTCCGTTCGGCAATGTCGTCCAGCGTCAACAGGTACGGCTTGCCCCTCAGATTCAGCGACAGCGGTCCCTTTGAGAAGCCGCAGAACTTGCAGCGAAACGTGCAGACATTGGTGTAGTTGATGTTTCGGTTGGCCACCCAGGTGACTTCATCGCCAACAACTTCGGCACGTAACTCATCTGCCAGGCCGGCTACCTCGCTCACTTCGGGGCCGCGAGCCCTGAACAGTGCGACAATCTCGTCGAAACCCACGTCCTGTCCTGCTCGCACCCCATCGACGACCTCCCCGACAGCTCCTTTGGCGCTCCCGGGGGCGGGCACAAGCACGCTCGGGTCGCCACCGGCGCCGACATACCACTGGCTGGATATCTCGCCCACAAGCTCGTACTCCGCGCCGTCGTCGACTTGGATCCTCTCCATCGTGCGCTCTGGCCAGACCGAGCCCGGGTCGTCACGCCCGAATCCGTCTGAGTCGCTTCGATCCATCACCGCGAAATGCAGGTCGGGGTCGATCCAGGCGTCCGGGTCGCGGACATAGCGCGGATGCGCGGCAAGCCGAGGAGCAAGAGTGTGACCGGCAGCTTCGGTGACCTCCCGGAGCCGCTCCAGGTCGGGCCATGGGCGTTCGGGGTTCACATGGTCAGCGGTGACAGGGGAGACTCCGCCCCAGTCGCTCACTCCCGCCGCGAGCAGGTCTGCGAAGTCGTCAGAGAGGTTCGGCGGTGCCTGCACAGCCACATCGGGCGGCAGGATCGCCCGGGCCAGGGCGATCGCCTCCAGATGCGTCTCAAGCGGACAAGGCTCCGCTGAGTGCATCGAGGTGCCTTCCTTGGGCAGAAAGTTCTGGACGATCACTTCTTGGACGTGTCCGTGGCGACGGTGAGACTCCGCTATCGCCTCGAGAGCAGCCACGCGGTCCTTTCGGGTCTCACCGATGCCGACCAGGATGCCGGTCGTGTATGGGATGTGCAGCCTTCCCGCCCACTCCAGCGTTTGCAGCCGGCGCTTCGGCGCCTTGTCCGGCGCCCCCCGATGGCACTCCAGATCCTCCCGCAGGGTTTCGAGCATCATTCCCTGGCTGGGCGCGACCCTGCGCAGTTTCTCCAGTTCGTCGGCGTACATGGCGCCCGTGTTCGCATGGGGCAACAACCCAGTCGAGTCGAGAACCAGTTGCGCCATAGCCGCGACATAATCGACGGTGGATTCATAACCGTGGCGCGTGAGCCAGTCCCGAGCGACCGGGTAACGACGCTCAGGTCGCTCACCCAACGTGAAGAGCGCCTCGTGGCAGCCCGCCGACGCTCCACGCCCGGCAATCTCAATGACCTGGTCAGCACTGAGGTAGGGCTGCTCGAGGCGGGCCGGCGGCTGGGCGAAGGTGCAGTATCCGCATTTGTCGCGGCACAGCATTGTGAGGGGGACGAAGACCTTGGGCGAATAGGTCACGACCTTGCCGTGCGCGGTGTCCCGAATCCGCCGCGCCGCCGCCATCAACTCCTCGAGGGGGGCGTGAAGAAGCTCATCGTGAAGTTCAGCGTCAGGCATGATCTGAGACGCTACTCGCTCTGATCGAGTTCACCCGCAGCGGCCAGCGCGCCGGCTAGGAACGCGGCTCTCTCGTAAACGAGCGTGAACCATTGCTCCGCCGCCGTTTCCTGGCCCGGCACCGGCGGGCGACCCAACGAGTTGAGCAGGGCCCGGGCATCGCCCGACTGGGCTACGACTTCTTCCGGCTCCGGCAGCAGCTCGGGATCTCCCCAGAACTCGATCGGGTCGACCTTGGCAGTGGCTTTGCGCCCACGGGACTGGGCGTTCTGGCGAACAGGGTTGGAGTTCGCCGGATTGCCCTTGTTGCGGTTTCGCGAACGCGACCGTTTTCGTGTCGAGTTGTTGGAATCCTCGCTCACGGCGTCAGCTCCCTTCGCTCCCAGTATCCGCTTCGGACTCGGCGAACTCCCCGATCTCGGGCGTGCCGGAGAATCTCGAAGCCTCCGCAAAGGCCATCTCGGCATCGGTGTCGACGTCGAGCAAAGCGGCGCTGTCGATCCCGAGCACAGCTTGCAGCTGGTCGGCGTTGAGGTCGCCGATCGAACTCGACTTGGGCAGGGTCAGGCTGGCGATCTGGCGCTTGCCGGCGACCACCTCCTCGACTCTCTCGTCGATTGTGCCCGGACAGACCAGGCGATGGCAGATAACAGTGTTCTCCTGTCCTATCCGCCAGACGCGATCCCGAGCCTGGTCCTCCACCGCAGGATTCCACCAGCGGTCATAGAGGACCACATGGTTGGCCGCGGTCAGGTTGAGCCCCGTGCCTCCCGCCTTGAGCGACAAGACCATCGCTCCGGCTCCTGAGGATCCTTGGAATTCGGCTACGAGACGATCTCTGGCACCTCGTGTGAGACCTCCGTGGTAACAGGAGATCTTGTGGCCGCTCCATTTCCAGAGATGGTCGGCCAATATCTCGCCCCAACTCGCGAAGTGGGTGAAGACGAGCACTTTTTCGTCCGCTGCAAAGACATGCGAGAGAATCTCGTAGAGGCGGGCGAGCTTCCCCGAACGGCCCTCGACTCCTTTGTCATCGTCCCGATAGTTGAGCGGATGGTTGCATATCTGCTTCAGAGCGGTGATCGCTGCAAGCACAGCGCCCTTGCGCTCGGGCGTTCCCGGCTCGCGGTTCGTCGTTTCGAGGATCAGGCTGTCGATCACCGCCTGGTAGAGGCCGATCTGCTCCGGGGTCATCGGACAGTGGTCGAGTTCGTCGATGCGATCCGGCAGCTCGGCGGCGATAGAGGGTTCAGCCTTGGTTCGCCGATACACGAGAATGCCGTTGAGTGCTCTCAGCGCCTCCTCGCCGCCCTGCTTCGCACGACTCCCGTTCTTCTGGGAGCCCGAGCCGTTCCTGTTGGGCGTCAGTTGGGCTATGAACTGCGCTCGCGGGCCCAGAAGATTCGGGTTCGCCCAGTCCATGATCGCCCACAGGTCTCCCAGACCGTTCTCGATCGGCGTCCCGGTCAGGGCGAGGCGACTGCCGGCGGACAGACGACGGAGTTGCTGGGAGGTCTCGGCCAACGGATTCTTGATGGCCTGAGCCTCGTCGATGACGACCTTGCCCCAACTGAACTCGCTGAGTTGGTCCATGTCCCGCACCGCCGTGCCATAGGTCGTGATCACCACATCAGCCGCGCGAACGGCAGTCCTCAGCGCCGAGCCCTTCGCTCGGTTGGCGCCGTGATGAACCAGCACCTTCATTCCCGGAACGAAGTTGCGCGCCTCGCTCGCCCAGTTGCCGACGACGGCTGGAGGTGCGATGACCAGGCCGGTGCCAGAGGTGGACGACGCCAAGCTGGCCAGCGTTGTCGGCGTCTTTCCCAAACCCATGTCTAGAGCCAGGCAGCCCCCGAGACCGGCGCCGTCGAGAAAGTCCAGCCACACCAGCGCGTCTGCCTGATAGTTGCGCAGTTCACCGGTGAAGCCCTCGGGCCTTGTGGTCGGGTTGTCCGGGAGGTTCTTGACGCTGCGCAGAAGATCAGCCGCCCAGCCCTCGCCCACGATGTTGATTCCGCCCGCCAGCGGGGAGCCTTCCAGTCCCAGGGCGTGGCGCAGCATGTCAGCGCCGGTGAGCCGCGTCGCATCAGCCCTTTCGGCCAACGCGGCCGCGGCCTCTGCCAGATCTGCTTTGTCCAGTTCAACCCACTGGCCGCGCGAGCGCACCAGCGGACGGGCCTTGGCCGCCAATTGAGCGATTTCCGCAGCGCTGAGCTCGACCTCGTCGAACACCGCCGACCAACGGACGTTCGCCAGTTGCTGCGCGCCGACCACAGTCTCGTCGGCCTCAGAGGTCAAACGCAGTGACGCCACGGCCTTCTGGCGCCGCATCGCCGGCACTCTCACATCGAACCCGGCGGAACGGAGCCCGTCCCCGGACTCAGTCATCAACCTCCAGGCCTCATCCTGTGACAGGAACACCTCACCGCGGCGCCTGCCTCCCAAGCGCATGAGTTCCGGGAAGAGGCGTTCGAGCCTCGCCAGATGGGCCACGATTATTCTCGACTTCAATTTCGATGCGAGCGTAATGGCCACCTCGGCCGGTATCAGGTTCTGCTCGTCGTCGGGGCACAGCACGGCCACATGCCACGCGCCGGCGTCGTCGGGCGAATCCAGCTGCACCACAAGGCGGACTCCAACGGTGCCCAGAACAGGCAAGGCCCACTGGTTGAGGCGACGAACGAGTTCGCCGCCAGCCTTGGTCGGAGCGAGAAAGGGCGTGCCGCCTAGGTGGGCGACAGCCGCCTCGGCAACGTCAGCGCGCGTATTGATTTCAGGCGGAGCTGCCGGGGTCTCCAACTGGCCTGCGGCGAAACCCACTATGGCGTCAGTCAGATCGGCCAACGCGGCCAGCGCGAACTTCTCTTTCTCCTGTTCGCGACTGCCCAGCATGGCTGCGGTCGGTACCGAGCGAACCAGCACGGACAGCGCCTCCTGCTCGATCAGGGCCGGCATCCAGCGGATCCGGAACGTGCCATGGTCGCTCGCTGGATCCTTGCGGCGACGTTTCGACTGAACCATCTGGGGGACGAAACGACCTTCGGCAACCATCTTGATGGCCACGGCGGTGGCGTAGCCCATCCATCTCACGCTGGTTCCGATGTCGTCATCATCCGCGGCGCGCCCCAACGGAGCCAACCAGCCGATCACTTTCTCGATGGGAGCCGAGACGGTGCTCGCCCGTCCGCTTCCGGGGATCTTGACCGTGGCTTGTTTATCCCAGTCAGCGGTCACCCCTCCGAGAGCCTTGATCCGCTGCAACACCATCTCGTGGTTCTCGGGGCGTTGCTGGTGGCCTGACGCCCACGCAACGATCCGTCCATCAGAGCGCGACAGGTGCAGCTGGACCAGCCCGGGAACCGTCCCAGCGACGTCGGCGGCTGAATCTCGCCCCGTTGCGGGGGTCAGCTCGCTTTCGTCGGGCGGGCCGACCAGTTCGGTCAAGTGTGCGTCGATGCGCCAGCATTCGGCGTCAAGATCGGCCAACACGACGTTGCGCTCGGGGCCGCGCAACTCTTTGCGGACCACCGCGAGACGCGCTTCGGCGTCGTCGAGCAGGCGCCACAGGCTTTCGACCCAGTCGGCCTTGCGTTCGTTCAGATATGCGACGTCCTCAGCGGTCGACAGACCGTCGAGGTGGGATTGGACCAGTCGGTCGAGTTGGCTCGACGTCACCGGTACCCGTTCGATAGTTGTAACTGTGTTCTCCTACGGTTCGCGACGCCCTGGGCTCGCTGTGGCGCCGTGCGTCGGTGATCGGCGCCGTCCAGTGCCCGTCATGCCTTTGCCGCCCGCGCAGAGAGGCGCCTGACACAACGACCGCCCCCCGCACCGTCAGCGGCGACAGCCCCCGCAGCGAAACCTGTCGGCAACTGCGGTTCGCAGATCAGCCTATGCCCAACAGGAGGGTTTTCAACCTTCGGCTGATCGCGAGAGGTTGTTGCAGATCTCAGATCGAGTCGACTTTTGTCTCCAACGCTTCGAGCAGCTCATCGAAGCTCTTCTCGAACGAAGCCACGCCTTCGGCCTCGAGCTGCTGGGTCACGTCGTCGATGTCGACGCCGAGCCGAGCCAGCGCGGAGAGCACTGCTCTCGCTTCATCAACGCCCGCATCGATGGTGCGGGCCACGGTCCCATGGTCCTCGAATGCCGCCATTGTGCTGTCGGGCAGGGTATTGACGGTGTCCGGCCCGATCAGTCCATCGACATACAGCGTGTCCGGATAATCCGGATTCTTCGTCGACGTCGACGCCCACAGCGGTCGCTGCACTCTGGCTCCGCGCCGCTCGAGCGCTTCCCAACGAGGCCCCGAGAACGTCCGTTGGAACAACTCGTAAGCCAGTTTGCCGCTTGCCAGCGCTGCTCTGCCTTTTAGCTCTCGGGCCTCAGCCGTGCCGATGATTTCAAGGCGTCGGTCGACTTCTGTGTCCAGTCGGCTGACGAAGAACGAGGCCACGCTGGAGATGTCGCTGAGATCACCCTTTGCGTCCTCAAGACCCGAGATGTAGGTCTCCATGACCTCCGCGTAGCGCTGCAGCGAGAAGATCAGCGTGACGTTGATGCTGCGATGCTCAGCGATCATCGTGCGGATCGGCAGCAGGCCTTCGACTGTTCCGGGGATTTTGACATAGAGGTTCGGGGAGTCGATCTGCTCGTGCAGCCGACGCGCTGCCTGGGTCGTTCTGGCACTGTCACGGGCCAGCTTCGGATCGACCTCGACCGACACGTAGCCGTCGGCGCCGTTCGACTCGCGGTACACGGGTCGCAGGATTTCCAGCGCGGCACGGATATCGGACGAAACGAGCTTCCAATAGGCGGCTTCAACCCCCATGCCCGTGCCGATGGCGTCTGAGAACTCTTCGTCGTAGTCCTCCGAGCCCAGGATCGCGTTGGTGAAGATCGATGGGTTCGACGTCAGCCCGCGCACCCCCTGCGCGACCCAGTCCCCGAGTTCCCCGCTGGTGATCCAACCTCGTCGAAGGTTGTCGAGCCAGGGGCTCTGGCCCTGCTCCTGAAAGAGTTGTTGTAGTCGAGTCATGACACCTCCATGTCAACGGTCAGCGCACGTGTTGCAGCCAAGTCGGGGGTTCAAGCGGGTGCGGCCGATCGAGACTCGACCAACTCCCGCGCCCGCGCCGCCACATTGGCGGGGTTGATCCCATATTCGAACATGACCACATCGCCGGGAGCGGACGCCCCGAAACGGTCGACGGAAACCACATCGTCGACCCATCGATGCCAACCCATCGAAGAACCGGCTTCAACGGCCAACGACGGGACGTCGCCTGAGATGACCGAGTCTCGATATTCGGGCGTCATCTGCTCGAACAGTTCCCACGAAGGCATCGAGACCACGCTCGCCGCGAGTCCGTCGGCCGCAAGCTCAGCAGCCGCAGCAAGGCAAACCGAGACCTCGCTGCCGGTACCGACGAGCGAGACGACCGGATCGTCGGCTGAAACCAGCACATAGGCCCCAGCAGCGACGTTTCCGCCAGCTGTTCCCTCAAGCACGGGCACGTTCTGGCGGCTGAGGATCAACGCGGTCGGACCGCCCGAGGAAATCGCCACTCCCCATGCCGCGGCAGCTTCGTTGGCGTCAGCAGGGCGGATAACCCGCAGGCCCGGGATGGCCCTCAGAGACGCCACCTGCTCCACCGGCTGATGCGTCGGGCCGTCCTCGCCGACGCCGACAGAATCATGGCTCCAGACGAAGATGGCGTGAGCCCCGGAGATGGCGGCGAGTCGCACCGCTGCACGCATGTAGTCGGCGAACACCAAGAAAGTGCCGACGACCGGAATCGAGCCGCCGTGCAGTGCCATGCCGTTGGCAATCGAACCCATGCCGTGTTCCCGGACCCCGAAATAAATCTGACGACCTCCCGGGTCAGCAGCCGAGAAGACCCCATGATCGGAGATCACGGTCCCCGTGTTGCCCGTGAGGTCGGCGCCTCCGCCGGAAAGTCCTGGAACGACCGAGGACAGAGCCTGAAGCGTGATGTTGGACGCCTTGCGCGTGGCGATCGAGTCTCCCGCGTCGAAAGTCGGCAGCGACTCCTCCCAACCCGGCAACCCCGTGCCGCTGAGCTGTGATTCCAAAGACGCCCGGTCGCCGTCGAACGCGGCGATCCGCTGCTGCCAATCCTCACGAGCGGCGCTGCCTCTGAGCCCCGCCTCGCGGTACTGGGCCACAACGTCGGGATCTGTGTAGAACTCGCTGTCCGGCGGGAGCCCGATCAGTTCTTTCGTCGCAGCGATCTCGTCGTCGAAGATGACATAGCCGTGAGCTTCGGGAGAACCTGACGAAACGGGTGCAGGGGTACCGATATCAGTACGGACGATGACCAGGCTGGGCATGTCGGCAACCGCCATCGCCTTGCGAATGCCGGCTTCCAACTCATCGAGATCCTCGCCGGCTTCGCCGAGCTCGTGCACATCCCAGCCATAGGAGCGAAAGCGCGCCGCGGCATCGTCGCTCAAAGCGAGTTCCGTCTCTCCGTCAATGGTCACGCGGTTGTCGTCGTAACACAGGACTATCTTCCCCAACCCCAAGTGACCGGCCAGCGAGGCCACTTCGTGGCTGACTCCTTCGCTCAGGTCTCCGTCGCTGCAGATTCCGAATATGTGATGGTCGAACAGTTCCGCGCCGTAGTTCGTGCGCAGTTGGGCCTCGGCGATGGCCATTCCGACCATGTTCCCCACACCCTGGCCCAAAGGCCCTGTGGTCACCTCAACACCGGGCGTGTGGCCGACCTCCGGATGCCCCGGCGTCGCCGAACCCCATTGACGGAAATCTCGCAGGTCATCGAGGGAGAGGCCGAAACCAGCGAGATGGAGCATGGCGTACTGCAGGATCGAAGCATGTCCGGCAGAGAGCACGAAACGGTCCCGGTCCGGCCAATGAGGATGCGCCGCGTCGTATTTCATGATGCGGCTGAACAGCACATGGGCCAGCGGCGCCAACGACATCGCGGTGCCCTGGTGACCCGAGCGTGCAGCGTGGGGTGCGTCCATCGCGATACCTCTGACAATGGCGACGGCGCGTTCGTCGAAATCGTGCATCAGTCCTCCCGGTCACGGATATCTCGGACCTTACCGTCAGCGCTGTGGTCGATCGCGTTTCTTTGTTGAGAAGCTCGCGGCGGCGCCTCGCAGGCCCGCCGGCTACGCTTGATCGAGCGGCGGCAGCAGCGTGTAGGGCACCGTGATCGGCTCGGTGCGCCCGATCCGGCAGCGCGCTTCGACTGTGCCGTATTCTTCGAATTCCAGTTCCGCCCGCACCAGTCGATACGTGAACTTGCCCGGTTCCACCTCAAAGGGCTGGACGCTGCGGGCGATCTGGGAATCGCCTCGGTGATAGGTCACTTCAAGGACGCCCTGACCGCCGCTGTCGTGCGGACATCGGATGATGACCACCAGGTGAGGAGCCCAGACCAGAGGAACCGGCGTGGGTGCTGCGGCACTGAACTGGATCCCTTTGAGATCGATTCTCGCAGCTGGTCCGGGGACGGTGCGGAGATCGATCTCGTCGATGAACAGGGCAGACACTATCTCCATCCAATGCACGCTAGCGGGGAGTGCAGGCCTGTTTGCGCCATCACCGGCGGGGCACTGGATCCGAAGCACGCGAGCGGCGAGCTCGGGCGTCGTCCCACTACGCTTTGAGGCGTGGGTGAGACACCAACGAGGGAGGCGATTGTCACAGCGACCCGCCGACTGTTCGCCGAACGTGGATTCGACGGCGCCTCGCTCAACGACATCGCCGCTGTCGTCGGCGTCCGCAGGCAGAGCCTGCTCCACTATTTCCCGACCAAGGAGGCGATGTACCGCGAAGTGTTCGAACGCGCGCTCGAGGAGTGGCACGAAAGGGTGGAGAGCGCAATTTCCCAGACGTCAGCCGACGGTTGGGAACTCGTCGACTATGTGCTCACCGCCGGCTTCGAGTTCTTCATGCACAACCCCGATTTCGTGAGGATCGTGCGTCGCGAGGCGCTCGCCGAAGGAGGAACCGGCCACATCGAGCTCGGACTCGCCCTGAAACCGCTGTTCGGGCGTGCGGCCGCTTACTTCGAACGGGAGATGGAAGCCGGCAGGTTTCGCCGCCACGACGCCGAACAACTCCTCATCACCGGTTACGGCGCCCTGTTGTCGTATTTCAGCGACGCACCCTTCATCGCCGACTTGGTGGAGCGAGACCCCCTCGACGACGAAGCGCTGAAAGCTCGTCTGCAGCATGTGAGAGACCTGTTTCGGGCAGCCCTCGAACCGACCGCGTGATCGCGGCGGGCCGCGAGGCGCCATCGGGCACAACCAACGCTGCGAGCGCCTAGCCTGCTGTCAACGTGCGTCGGTTGTTTCTTCCGTTGCTGATACTGGCCGTGGTCGTCACCGCCGGCGTGCTCGCCGACCGCGCCAACCGCGCCGCGGACGCCGGTGAGCCGGACACGACCGTTGCGACTGATTCTCTCGGCACGCCCATCGTCAACGTCCGCCGCATCCCCGAGTGGCTCCGGCAGCCAACATCGAATCAGGAGTTCGAAGACGCCCTGCAGAGCGTGCTGGACGAGCCGGAAGTCCCCGCGGACAGGTGCCTGAGGGTCCACCGCAACGGCATCGAGATTGCCGTCGAGAACGCTGATACGCCTCTGACGCCGGCAGAGCTTCAGCGGCTTGTCACAGTCGCCGCGGTCGAGAGTCTTGGGCGGGAGACCGTTTTCGTCACCAAGGTTGTCAGCAACGATGCGAGCCCCGTCGCCGAGGGCGTTCTGGACGGAGACGTCTGGCTGGTGGGCGGCGCCGATCCGGTGCTCTCCACGAACGAATATCTGACCCGCTTCGACGACGACAGGGCTTCAACGAGCCTCGACCAGCTCGCAGCTGAACTTGCCGTCGAACTCAGGCGTAGGGGTATTTCCGAAATCGGTGGGGGAGTGGTGGGAGACGAATTCCGCTTCTCGCCCAGCGAAACCGACTACGTCGGCACCGTCTGGACCGAAACCGACAACGCCGACAACGTCGTCGGCCCGCTGTCCGGTCTGCTTGTCAACGACGGATTCGAATGGGATCGCCAAACCAGCACGATCACCCGCTCAGAGGACCCCGCCAGGATGGCGGCCGGGATCCTGACCGACCTTCTGATCCGACGCGGGATCACCGTGGCCGAAGAGCCGACGACGGGGGAACAACCGGCTTCGTCCGAGCAGGTTCTGCTGGCCTCCGTCGAATCCCCGCCAATCACCGAGATCGCCCAGAGGGCTCTGATCGACGGCACGACCGCAGAGATGCTCTTCAAAGAGGTCGGTCGCGTCAACGGCTTGTCCCCTGCCTCCAACGACGCCGCATTCGGGATGCTGATCACGTTGCTCCAGCAGGGACTGCCCGTTGAGGGAAGTCTCCCCTTGGACGGCTCGGGATTGTCGAACCGGGGCCGGGTCACCTGTGACCTGCTGATGGGAATCATCGAGCAGAGCCCTGTCGGCGGCATCGTCAGCTCGTCGCTGAAACCGATCCGCGTCAGTTCCCTGGCCGATTGTGCGCCCGCGGGCACTGACAACATGCGCATCATCAGCGCCGATCGCGGCCACATCACCGCTCTGGTCGGTGAAATGGCCGCAGACAACGGCTCGCTCATAACCTTCGTGCTGATAGCGAACGCCGACACTGCCGGCGGAGCGGACTCGTCGGGGCCATGCAACAGCATCCAGCAGAGCTTGCTCGAGGCCATCGCGCGATACCCCGTCCGCTATGGGCCGACGCCTGAGTCCATCGCGCCCCTCGCGCCGGCGCCTGTGCCCGAGACCCGAGGTTGAGCGTGCGTGAACTGGCGATGTTCCCGCTTGAGCAGACGGTTCTTCCCAGCACAATAGTCCCGCTGCACATTTTCGAGGAGCGGTACCGCGCGCTCGCTCGTTTCCTGGCAGCTCTCGACGAACCCGAGTTCGGCATCACCATGATCGAACGGGGCCGCGAGGTCGGGGGAGAAGACCTGCGCTCAAATGCGGGGGTCGTCGCGCGGGTCGTTCAGGCCGAGGAGTTCCCCGACGGTCGCTGGGGGATGGTCGCCATGGCGACGCGGCGCATCCGCGTCGAGCGCTGGGCCGACGACGATCCATATCCCAAGGCCCTGGTCGAAGACTGGCCCGACTCCGACGCCGGCGTCTCGCCCGAATCCCTCAACGGGCTCAGCTCAGGACTCAGGCGGATTCTGGCAGCTGCGCGGCTTCTCGCCCCTGATCGCAGAATCGATGAGCCGGCGATCGATTTCGACGATCCGACGTACGGCGCGTGGCAGTTGATCGTCTCGGCGCAGCTCGGCGCCCTTGACAACCAACGCTTGCTGCGCGAGCCGGGATGGCAGAATCGAGCTGTGCTGGCTCATGAGCTTTTCGACCAGCGAGCCGAAGTCCTCGAAGCGCTCGTAGGATACGACTGCGATGGCTGACCGAATGGGACCCGGCGATTTCTACGACCTTGTCAAGGACTACGCGCGCCAGGAACTCGTTGAACCGCTGCGTCCGATTCCTCGATGGATCGCCTTCGGCGTGGTGGGATCGGTTCTGCTGATGATCAGCGGCGCCTCCTTGACCATAGCGATGCTGCGGGTTCTGCAGGAGGAGACCGGCAGCACATTCACGGGCAACCTGAGTTGGGCGCCCCATGCGATCACGCTGCTCGGCGCGGTCGTCGTCCTCGGACTCCTGGCGTTGCAGATCCGAAAGAGGACGTTGTGACAGCAGACCAGGCGGACGACCCGGACCGGATCACCCGCGAGGACCTCGACTCCACCCTGCGCTCTGTGGTCGGCGAGGTTGAACAGCAGGCCGCGGAGGGCACTCGACGATTCCTGCCTGTGGCCATAGGCGTCGGGGTCGGGTTGCTGGTGGCCGCCTACTTCCTGGGGCGCAGAGTCGGCGCAACGAGGTCGACCGTTGTCGAGATACGGAGAATCTGACGCCCGTGGGTCGTTTCGCCCTGACCTCGCTGATCGAGACCGTTCGGGTGAACAGTTTCCGCAAAGGTCTCTTGGGGGGGTCGCGTGTCTGGCTGGCGGTCTTCATCGGTCGCTTCGTGTTGCGTTGGCTGGCCAGGGCCGCCAAGCGGACAGAGATGCCCGTGAAATACTCCGAACGATTGGCGCTCGGCGAGACACTCGTCATTCGTCACGTCGAGCCTGATTGAAGCGAGCCCCGGCAGTGACTGCACGCGGGCCATTGAAAGCAGGCGAACCGGTATTGCTGGTCGACCGCAAGAAGCGCCGCTACCTGATCGACCTGGCCGCCGGAGGTGAATTCCATTCTCATTCGGGCGTTCTGAGCCACGACGAGCTGATCGGCTCAAAAGAAGGGGCTCTGTTCCGCTCCACACGGGGCATGGCCTTCATAGCGCTTCGGCCCACGATCTCCGACTTCGTCCTGAAGATGCCCCGGGGTGCTCAGGTCATCTACCCGAAGGACATCGGGCCAATCCTGATGCTGGCCGACGTCTTCCCCGGTGCACGAGTCCTGGAAGCAGGTCTCGGAAGCGGAGCGTTGTCGATCGCCATGCTGCGGGCCGGCGCCCACATAACCGGCTATGAGATCCGCGCGGATTTCCTTTCCAGAGCGGTCTCCAACGTCACCCGATTTCTGGGGCCCGAGGTCCTCGACCGGTACGACGCCGACGTCCGGGATGTGTATGCGGGTATCGGGGCCAGCGACCTCGACCGTGTGGTGCTCGATCTACCCGAACCGTGGCAGGTGGTGCCACACGCACAGGACTCCCTCCGCCCCGGAGGGATCTTTGTGGCCTACACGCCCAGCATCATGCAGGTCGCCCAGCTTCACGCTCGGCTGGAGAGCTCAGCGTTCGGAATGGCTCAAACGACCGAGGTGCTCAACCGCGGCTGGCATGTTGCGGACCAGGCTGTCCGCCCCGACCATCGGATGGTCGCGCACACGGGATTCCTGACCAGCGCCAGACTCCTCAGCGAGTCGCCGAAGACCCAGAACCCCAGAAGCCCTAGAAGTATCTAGAGCCGGAAGAACTAGACCTCAATGAAGATGCACTCGCCGGGGCACTCTTCGGCGGATTCGATCGTCGCTTCTTCCTGACCGTCCGGAACCACCGCAAGGCCCTCCGGCCCTCCGGGGTCGGAGAAAATTGTGTCGCCTTCCCTGACGTAGGCAAGGCCATCGTCGAGAAGAGTGAAGACATCGGGGGCAATCTCTTCACAGAGACCGTCACCGGTGCAAAGATCCTGATCGATCCAAACCTTCATGAGTCGTTGCGACCTCGTGTGTGAACGCGGGCAGCACCCCGCTTGGGTGATTCCTTCCCGCACAGCATAACCGCGAAAACCGGAGTCTTGGAACCGGAGATGCAGTAAATTTCACAACAGAGCGCGTGGTTGCCCGCCGACCGGCGAAGATGCATCCGCGAAAGTCCCGCTCTGGAGTCTAGGGTAACGCCGAAGCAAGAAGCAGGAGGCAGCGTGGAACACTCAGAGGCAGAGGCTGAGATATATCGACTCCGCATGCGCTTTGCCGAGCTTGAGGACGAGCTCACTGAGCTCCGCCGACAACCCCAGGACTCCCACAACCGCGTCGCGGCTCTTGAGGAACGCCTCGGCGAGGCGCGAACGCAGCTCAGCCAAGCCGTGTCCCAGAACGAGAAACTCGCCTACACGCTGCGCGAGGCCCGCGAACACATAGCCACTCTGCGCGACGAAGTCGCCAAGCTGACCCAACCACCCTCAGGGTACGGAACGGTGCTGAACATCAACGAAGACGGGACTGTCGATGTGCATGCAGGCGGCCGGAAGATGCGAGTGGCGGCACAACCCGAACTCTCCGGCGAGTTGATCCGCGGTCAGGAGGTTGTGCTCAACGAGTCGCAAAACGTCGTTCTCGCACGCCGCCCTGAGCGCTCAGGCGAGGTAGCAATCCTCAAAGAACTGCTAGACGGCAACACCCGAGCGTTGATAGTCGGACGCGCGGATGAGGAGCGTGTCGTTGAGTTGGGCGACTCCGTGCGCAAAGCTCCACTCCGCAGCGGCGATTCTCTGCTCATCGACCCTCGTGCCGGCATTGTCCTGGAGCGTCTGCCGAGACCCGAGGTGGAGAATCTGGTGCTCGAAGAGGTCCCGGACGTCTCCTACGCCGATGTCGGCGGACTCGACCAGCAGATAGAGGAGATAACCGACGCCGTCGAACTGCCCTTCGTCCACTCTGCGCTGTTCTTGGACTACAACCTCCCGGCCCCGAAGGGGATCCTCCTCTACGGCCCTCCCGGCTGCGGCAAGACGCTGATCGCCAAAGCAGTCGCCAACAGCCTCGCCAACAAGGTCGCGGAGGTTTCCGGAGACAGCAAGGCGCGCAGCTTCTTCCTCAACATCAAAGGTCCCGAGCTTCTCAACAAATACGTCGGCGAGACCGAGCGCCAGATCCGCCTCGTATTCCAGCGAGCTCGGGAGAAGAGCGAGGAAGGCTGGCCGGTCATCGTCTTCTTCGACGAGATGGAATCGCTTTTCCGGACCCGCGGCAGCGGCATCAGCTCCGACATCGAGTCGACCATCGTCCCTCAGCTCCTCGCCGAGATCGACGGAGTCGAGGCTCTGCGCAACGTGATTGTGATCGGCGCATCGAACCGCGAGGACCTGATCGACCCGGCGATCCTGCGTCCGGGCCGGCTCGATGTGAAGATCAAGATCGAGCGTCCCGACGCCGAATCCGCCGTGCCGATCTTCTCTCGCTACCTCACCTCTGAAGTGCCGATCGATGAGGCGACCATCGATGTCCAGGGCGGAGGCGACATCGACAAGGCGATCCAACACATGATCGAAGAGACAGTGCACGAGATGTACAACACTGGCGCCGAGAACCGATTCTTGGAGGTCACCTACCAGAACGGCGACAAGGAAGTCATGTATTTCAAGGACTTCTCGTCGGGGGCGATGATCGAGAATGTTGTGCGCAGAGCCAAGAAGCTCGCAATCAAGCGAGAAATCTCAGGCGGCAGCCGCGGCGTCCGCACAGACGACCTGCTGGCCTCGATCCGCCAGGAGTTCAAAGAGCACGAAGACCTCCCCAACACCACCAACCCCGACGACTGGGCCAAGATCTCAGGCAAGAAGGGTGAGCCGATCGTCTACGTGCGCACGCTGGCCCACTCCAATGAAGCACACTCGGGCGGGAAGTCGATCGACTCGGTGTCACCTGGGCAGTACCTCTGAACCACCTGCAGGCCAATGACAACCAGGGAAAACACGTGACCGGCACCGCGAGTTCAACCCGTCTCTACCAAGAGGCTACGGCCAACGTCGAAGACGCCGCTCAGGCGATCGACATGGACCAGAAGGTCCGACGCGTCCTGTTGAAACCAATGAACGAGCTCATCGTGAACTTTCCGATCCAACGCGATTCCGGCGAGTATGAAGTTCTCCAGGGCTACCGGATCCAGCACAACAATGTGCTGGGCCCATTCAAAGGGGGGATGCGCTTCCATCAGAGCATGGATCTCAACGAATCGCGGGCCTTGGCGACTTGGATGACGTTCAAGTGCGCACTGCTCAATCTGCCGTTCGGGGGGGCCAAGGGCGGCGTCGCCATCAACCCGGCGCAGTACAGCACCGCCGAGCTCGAAAGGGTGGTGCGCCGCTTCACCCATGCGCTCGGAGAGAACATCGGTCCCGAATTCGACATTCCAGCCCCGGACATGGGAACCGACGCTCAGACGATGGGTTGGATGATGGACACGTACCTCAACTCGCGCGGGCCTGGCGAACGACAGAACGCGCGTCGAGTCGTCACCGGGAAACCTGTTGAGCTGGGAGGAAGCCTGGGCCGTGAAGCAGCGACCGGTCGGGGAGCGGCCTACGCCCTGCGCCACCTGTACGGCCAACTGGACCGCACCCTGAGCCGGCAGAGCGCGGCCGTCCAGGGATTCGGCAACGTCGGCTCCCATGCGGCCACCGCCCTCACCGAGCTCGACATGAAGGTTGTCGCCGTCGCCGACGTCAG
Source organism: Acidimicrobiaceae bacterium (assembly GCA_028819005.1). Taxonomy (GTDB): domain Bacteria; phylum Actinomycetota; class Acidimicrobiia; order Acidimicrobiales; family Aldehydirespiratoraceae; genus VXYK01. The sequence goes on along the minus strand of JAPPMP010000046.1, from coordinate 41,968 downwards.
CGGAGCGGTCTACAACCCCGAGGGCCTCGATATCGCCGGATTGGCGCTTCACGCCTCCGAACACCGGGGCGTGGCAGGGTTTGACGCCTGTGACACGATCACCTCTGAAGAGTTCTTCGCGCTCGACGTCGACGTGCTTGTGCCGGCGGCTCTGGAATCACAGATCACCGCCGAGAACGTCAACGACATCCGCGCCCACACCATCGTGGAGACTGCCAACGGGCCGGTCACCGCCGAGGCTTCAAGGGTTCTGGAAGAAGCCGGCATGAACCTGATCCCCGACATCCTGGCCAACGCCGGCGGCGTGGTCGTCTCCTACTACGAATGGGTGCAGAACAAGACGAGCAGCCGTTGGACAGCACGCGACATTGACTCACGGCTTCGCGACGCCATCTGGGACGCCTCAGACCGAGTCTGGTCTGTTCGCAACGACAGAGGGTGCAGTTGGCGCCAAGCCGCCTACATCGAGGCTGCCAACTTGTTGCAGAAGGTCTACCGGCTGCGCGGCATATTCCCGTGAACCTCACCGTAAACCTTGAGCGGCTCCAGGCCAACTACCGGATCATCTGCGAGCAACTCAACGGTGGTCGCGCCGCGGCGGTGGTCAAGGCCGACGGATACGGCCTCGGCTGTGTTGAAGTGTCCACCGCTCTGGCACAGCAGGGTTGCCGTCATTTCTTCGTCGCTCAGCTTTCTGAGGGACAATTGTTGCGGGAGGCCCTTGAGGATGTGGAGATCCATGTTTTCAACGGAGCCATGCCGGGCACCGTCGACGATTTGATCGAGCACAGGCTGATCCCGGCGCTCAACAGCCTCGACCAGATTGAACGGTGGGCAAAAGCAGCCGCGCAGCGCGGAGCGGAACTGCCCGCGACCATCCACTTGGACACCGGCATGAACCGGACCGGGCTGGGCGCGGACGAAACCGCCATGCTGATTGACGAACCGTGGCGCTTGGATGCTCTCAATGTGGTTCACGTGATGAGCCACCTCGGATCCGCCGACGTCACCGGCAGCAGCCAACCAGCTGAGCAGCTGAGACGCTTCGAGGCCTGTCGCCGGCAACTGCCGATGGGTTTCGCCTCACTCGCCAATTCGGCCGGGATCTTTCTCGATCCGGCCTATCATTTCGACTTGGTCCGCCCGGGGGTCGCCCTCTATGGAGGAAATCCGCATCCGGATCAACGCAACCCCATGCAACAGGTTGTGACCCTGACGGCGCCTATCCTGCAGGTCCGCAACGTAGCCGTCGGCGACTTCGTCGGCTACGCCGCGACGCATGAGGTCACCAGACCCGGAAAGGTTGCCGCGATTCCCGTCGGCTACGCCGACGGATTCCTCCGCTCTGCATCGAATACCGGAATCGCGCGCGTGGGATCGGTGCAGGTCCCCATTGTCGGTCGTGTTTCCATGGATCTCATCACGATCGACGTCACCGACGTTGCGGATTCGGAACTTCACCCCGGTGCGCCGGTCGAGCTGATCGGCGACCAGGTTCCGATCGACGAGGTCGCGCGGCGCGGCGGAACCATCCCACACGAAATGCTCGCAGCGCTCGGAGCGCGCTACGAACGTTCCTACGTCGGGCGAGACCCGAGCAGCCCGACACCCGAGCAGCCCAAGACCCGAGCAGCCCGACACCCGAGCAGCCCAAGACCTGAGCGGCCCGAGACCTGAGCAACCCGACACCCCGAGCGGCCCGAGACCCCGAGCGGTTGGTGAGCACAGCGAACAAGAGCGGGAAACAGAGCGCGGCGGACAAGAGCGGATGAGCTAGGGTCGCCGCCATGGCGATTCCCAAGACAATCGGCATCGAAACGGAGTACGGGATCGTTCACCGCGGCATCGAGGACCCGAACCCGATCACGGCATCCTCGCTTCTCATCAACGCCTACCTCTATGCGTCCGGCTACCGGACCGAGAACAGCAACGACGCCGTTCATTGGGACTTCATCGATGAGACCCCCGGCATCGACGCCAGGGGCTGTGTGCCCACCGCAGCAATGCCCCCGGACGTCGAAACGCACCTTGTCAATGCCGTGCTGACCAACGGCGCCCGCTACTACGTCGACCACGCGCACCCCGAGATCTCCACCCCTGAATGCGGGGATGCGCTCAGCGTCGTGCTGCACGACCGGGCCGCCGAACTGATCGCTCAACACTCGATGGCCGCGGCCGCAGAGATGCTCCCGCCCGACCAGGAACTGGTGCTCTACAAGAACAACAGCGACGGGAAGGGCAACAGCTACGGCTGCCACGAGAACTACCTGGTCGACCGAGCGACTCCCTTCGGACGGATCGCGACCCATTGCATCAGCCATTTCGTCACACGGCAGATCTTCACCGGAGCCGGCAAGGTTGGTTCGGAAACCCCAGGTCAGAGCACCGACGAAGTCTCCTACCAGATCACCCAGCGCGCCGACTTCTTTGAAGAGGAGGTCGGTCTGGAGACAACCCTCAAGCGCCCCATCATCAACACCCGCGACGAACCCCACGCCGATGCTCGCAAGTACCGCCGGCTCCACGTGATCGTCGGCGACGCCAACCCTTCGCAGGTGTCCACCTTCTTGAAGGTCGGCACCACCGCCCTGGTTCTGGCCCTCATCGAAGACGACGCCTTGCGCCGCGAGTTCGTCTTTGCCGCCCCCGTGGCGGCGATCCGCCGAGTGTCTCACGACCTGACCCTCTCCGAGCCCCTTGAACTGGTCGACGGAACGACTGTCACGGCGCTGGAGATCCAATGGGAACTGCTCGATCAGAGCCGGAAGTACGTTGAGGCCAACGGCGTCGAGAATGTCGGCGGAGCGGCGGCACTCGATGTGCTCGACCGTTGGGAATCGGTCCTTTCAGGCCTTGAGACAGATCCCATGAGTCTCGCATCACAGCTCGATTGGGTCGCCAAATACCGTCTCATCGAGGGTTACCGGGAACGCCACGGCCTTGACTGGAGGAACACCCGCCTGCGCGCATTGGACATCCAATACCACGACATGAGACCCGAGCGCTCTCTGGCCAACCGCGCCGGTCTGGAGCGAATCGTCGATGAGGCCGACGCCGCCAGAGCGATGACCGAGCCGCCCAACGACACCCGAGCCTTCTTCCGCGGCAAGTGCCTCCAGTTGTTCTCCGATTCAGTGGTGGCCGCCAACTGGGATTCGCTCGTGTTCGACGTCGGAACTGATGCACTGCGTAGAGTGCCGATGATGGAACCTTTGCGCGGGACCGAAGCCCATGTGGGTAACTTGTTTGACGAGTGCGACTCTGCGTCGGAACTCCTTCGACGCTTGGGGTCATAGAAATGGAGACGATCAATGGCTGAACGCGAACAAGTGCGAAAACCAACGCCGGCCGACCGCGAGCCTGCCGAGCAGGCGGCCGCGAAAGCGACCGAACGCGGAGAGGAGATCAAAGCCGAGCTCGACGAACTGCTCGACGAGATAGACGAGGTTCTCGAAGCCAACGCCGAAGACTTTGTGAAGAGCTACATCCAAAAGGGCGGCCAGTGAGGACGACCTGCGCGAACGCGAGAAAACCGATGATGAGCGCGAACTCTGCGAACCGGAGAGCGCCGAGGTGAACCTTCCGCTGTTTCGACCGCACGATGATCCCGGTCCAAGCTTCGCGGAACTCTTGCGGCGAAGCGGATTCGAGAACCAGATCTCACCCGAGAGCATCTCGGGTGACAGCACATCGCGCATTGGCAAAGTGCCGGCCTCGGATTTCCGGCACGGAACGACGTGCATCGCGGTCCGTTACCGCGACGGCGTGCTGCTCGCCGGCGACCGCCGGGCGACCTCTGGGAATCTGATCAGCCATCGCAGCATCGAGAAGGTCTTCGCGGCCGATAGGCACAGCGGTGTGGCAATCGCCGGCGCCGCCGGCCCGGCAGCAGAGATGGTGCGTCTGTTCCAACTCCAGTTGGAGCACTATGAAAAGGTTGAAGGCGAGGCTTTGAGCCTCGAGGGCAAAGCGAACCAGCTAGGTCAGATGGTCCGCAGCAACCTGCCCGCCGCAATGCAGGGGTTGGTGGTCGTCCCGATCTTCGCCGGCTACGACCTCAAGCTCAGCGAGGGCCGCCTGTTCGAATATGACGTGACCGGCGGCCGCTACGAGGAGGCTGAGCACGCCACAACGGGTTCGGGCAGTTTTCACGCCGGAACGGTCTTGAAACTCGGCTATCGCGCAGATATGGATCCTGGAGAAGTCACCGACCTCGCGATCTCCGCTTTGTTCGAAGCAGCTGATGAGGATTCGGCGACCGGCGGACCGGATCCCGTGCGGGGGATCTATCCGATCGTCGCCACGATCACGGCCGAAGGCTATGCGCGTACAGACGACGACGAATTGGCCGAACGCACCAGCGCGCTGATCGAGCGTCGCCGAGCGCGGGCAGAGTCGCCATGAACATGCCCTTCTACGTCGCCCCCGAGCAGGTGATGAAGGACCGCGCCGATTACGCCCGCAAGGGCATCGCACGAGGCCGCAGCCTCATAGCGTTCCGCTTTGTCGAAGGAATCGCCATCTGTGCCGAGAACAAGTCCTCGACGCTGCGCAAGGTGAGCGAGATCTATGACCGGATCGCTTTCGCCGGCGTCGGCAAATACAACGAGTTCGACCAGCTGCGCATTGCGGGGGTACGCCACGCCGACCTGAAGGGATATGCCTTCAGCAGGGGAGACGTCGATGCGCGCAGTCTCGCCAATCAATACGCCCAGATTCTCGGACAGATCTTCACCCATGAGATGAAACCGATGGAGGTGGAGATCCTGGTGGCCGAGATCGGCGCCGACGACGGTGGCGGCGACCAGCTGTTCCACATCCTCTACGACGGAACGGTCGTCGATGAGGACATGTCGGTGGTGCTCGGCGGCGAAACCGAGGCGATCTCGGATCGCTTCGGCGAACTCGACGGTGTGCCGGAGCTGTCTGGGGGATTGCGTCGGGCGATATCTGCTCTGAGCGGTCCCGACCGCTCGCTGGCCCCTGCCGAATTGGAAATCGCCGTGCTCGAACGAGGCACCGGCCGTCGGGCGTTTCGGCGTCTCGACGATCCCGAGGTTGCGCTCCTTATCGGCGACTGACCTGCCAACACCGGCTGCGGGGGTCTAGGTTGTTCGACGTGCAGCGTCGAATCTTCGGAATCGAGAACGAGTACGGCGTGACCTGCACCCTGCGCGGCCAGCGACGCCTCAGTCCCGACGAGGTGGCGCGTTATCTGTTCCGTCGGGTCGTTTCCTGGGGACGCTCCAGCAATGTCTTCTTGGGCAATGGTGCTCGGCTCTACCTGGATGTGGGCAGCCATCCCGAGTACGCCACCCCCGAATGCGACTCGGTCAGCGACCTCACCGCCCACGACAAAGCCGGCGAACGCATCCTCGAGCAGCTTCTGGCAAGTGCCGAAGAACGGCTCTCCGAGGAGGGCGTCCACGGAGACGTCTACCTCTTCAAGAACAACACCGACTCCGCAGGCAACAGCTACGGCTGCCACGAGAACTACTGCATCACTCGCAACGATGACCTGGGCGTCTACAGCGAAGTGTTGATCCCGTTTCTCGTGAGCCGTCAGATCTACGCCGGCGCCGGGAAGATCCTGCAGACCGCTCGAGGCGCCAAATACTGCGTGAGCCAGCGCGCCGAGCACATCTGGGAGGGCGTTTCCTCGGCGACTACACGCTCGCGGCCGATCATCAACACCCGCGACGAGCCGCACGCTGACGCCGAACGGTACCGCCGCCTCCATGTGATCGTCGGTGATTCGAACATGAGCGAATACACGACCTTCCTGAAGGTCGGAGCCTGTTCATTGATGTTGCGGATGCTCGAGGAACCACACGTCGTGCTGCGGGACATGACACTGGAGAACCCCATCCGCGCCATCCGGGAGATCAGTCACGACTTGACCTGTCGACGGCGGGTTCGCCTCGCCAACGGCCGCGAGGTGTCGGCGCTCGACATCCAGAGCGAGTACTTGCAGCGAGCACTGCGCTTTGCTGAACACCACGAGCTCGACGACGAGGAGCAACTCGCCCTCAACATGTGGGAACACTGCCTGTCGGAGCTCGAGGACGATCCGTTGAAGCTTGATCGAGAGATCGACTGGGTCATCAAGTACAAGCTGATCGAAGGCTACCGGACGCGCAAGAACCTCGAGATGTCCGATGCCAAGGTCGCACTGCTCGATCTCCAATACCACGATGTGAACCGCGACCGCGGTCTCTACTATCGGATGCAGAAGCGGGGGATGGTCGAACGCATCGTCGGGGACCGGGAGATATCCCGAGCGGTCGAGAATCCGCCGGAGACCACGCGGGCACGTCTTCGGGGAGAGTTCATACGCCGGGCCAAGGAGCAGAGGCGGGACTATACAGTCGACTGGGTGCACCTGAAGCTGAACGATCAAGCTCAGCGCACCGTGTTGTGCAAAGACCCCTTCAAAGCCCAGGACGACCGGGTCGAGAAACTGATCGCTTCGTTGTAACGCAGAAACCAGCCCTGATGGACAAACTCGAACGCCTCCTCAACCTCACTGCAGCTCTTCTCGACGCCGACCGGGTCCTGTCCGCGGAGGAGTTGCGCCGCCGGATCGGCGGATACCCGGAGGCCAAAGCTGCGTTTCGACGAACCTTCGAGCGCGACAAGGAAGACCTCCGCAAGATGGGCATACCACTGCGAGTCGAGAACGTCCCCGGCGCCGACCCGCCCATTGAGGGCTACCGGATCCTGCGCTCGGAGTACGCAGGCCGCGACCTGCGCCTCGAACCGGACGAACTGGCGGCGCTGCATCTCGCAACCAGCATTGTCCGCCTCGACGGCGGCGAGACGGGACTGCACAAGCTCGGCGGGGCGGTGAGCGGCGCCGTCGACGCAGCCGAAGTCGGCCATGTCCCCTTCGACGAGAACCTGGCGGCCCTGATAGCAGCAGCCGCTGATCGCCGGGCGGTCGGATTCGCGTATTCAGGCGTCGAACGCGCGGTCGAGCCCTGGCGATTGTCGTTTTCGCGAGGTCATTGGTACCTCGCTGGTTGGGACCGGATCCGCGAAGACCAGCGCCTGTACCGCGTGGACCGGATCTCGAGTCCGATCGAGTTGCTCGACGACGCCGCTCAACCCGTGGGAACGCCGACAGACCCCGCCAACCTGCGGGGTTGGGAACTCGGCGACGGAACCCCGACCACCGTGCGAGTGGCCGTCGACCCGGATCAAGCCGCATATCTCCACCATCTGCTGGGCGAGGACTCCAGTCGGCACGGCGAAACGTCGGTGGTCGAGTTCAAGGTGCGCAACCGCGAGGGTTTCCGCTCTTTCATTCTCACCTTCCTCGAACACGCAGAGGTGCTCGATCCTCCGGAATTCAGAGAAGACGTCGTCTCCTGGCTCGAAGCACTCGCATGAAGCCGGAGCCCACATGAACCCCAAGTTGACCGCCTCGGAGCGGATGATCCGTCTTTTGGCTGTGATTCCATGGGTCGTCGAGCAACAGGGGGCTCCGCTCGATGAGATAGTGGCTCGCTTCGACTACCCGAGGCCCCAACTCGTCGAAGACCTGACCGGAGTCGTGTTCTTCGTGGGTGTTCACCCTTTCACCCCGGACTCGATGATCGAAGTCGACATCTCCGATGACGAGGTGCAGATCCGGTATGCCGACTGGTTCTCACGTCCGCTCCGACTCACCCCCGGCGAGGGGGCGAGGCTGCTCACCGCTGGGCATTCCCTGATCGGCGGTGATTTCGGAACCCTTGACGAAGGCGACGAAGCTGCGAGCCCTCTGCTGCGGGCACTCGCCAAGCTGGGCATGGCGCTGGGTGAAGCAGCAGATCAGGCCGTGGAGGTGCGGCTCGGCCACGCACCCGCCGAGACGCTGCCACCGTTGCGGTCGGCGTTGAGCCGAGGGGAACAGATCGACGTCGAGTACTACACCTACGGAAGGGACGAACTCACCCAGCGCATCGTCGAACCGCTGAGGATTTTCAGCGACAACGGCAACTGGTACCTTCACGCCTGGTGCCATCGAGCTGACGGCGAGCGAATATTCCGCGTCGACCGGGTTCGTTCCGTGCGGCTGACCGGCATGGGTGTGGAGCATCGTGCAAGCGACTCGGGAGGGTCCTTCACTCCCCACGGTGACGATCCGAGGGTGCGGCTGCGGCTCGATCCGGACGCTGCTTGGGTGACTGAGCAGTACCCGACCGAATCGGTCGAGACAGACCCGCAGGGCCGGCTCGTCGTGGGCATGGCCGTCTCCACGGTCGGTTGGCTCGAACGGTTGATGTTGCGACTCGGTCCGGCGGCGGAGATCGTTTCAATCGACCCGCCGCTGTCACCCGATCTCGTGTCCGACGCGGCGCGCAGGGTCTTGGAACGCTACCGATAGCATCGGCGGCTCTCGCGCGGATCACCCACCAGCGCACGCCGGTCACGGTCACCCCTCGTCGGCGGCCCTCGCGCGGATCACCCCTTCGGGCGAGGGTGGCGGTATCGTCTTGGTGGTGAGCGCCTCTGGGATTTCGCCCAGTTCACCAGACGGCTTAGGCGTTTCGGGAGCTACCCCTGTGCAGCAGACCCAACCGACTGAAGATCATTCGGGTCTGGAGAATGCCGCAGACCACGGCCTCGGCGCTGACGACGAACTCGGATCGACCCCGGGCTCCAACAGCGCACGGGAACTTCTCAGGACGTTGGTGGAGTGGCTCCTAGTAGCGGTCTGTGCTCTGGGGTTGGCCCTTTTGATTCGAATGTTCCTCGTTCAGGCATATTACATTCCATCGAGTTCCATGGAGGAGACTCTCCGCAATGACGACCGAGTTCTGGTCAACAAGCTCAGCTATCGCTTCGGCGACGTCGAACGCGGGGATGTGATCGTCTTCGCGAAACCCGACGATGCACTCGGAGACATCAAGGATTTCATCAAACGGGTGATCGCCCTTGAGGGGGAGACCATCTCCTTTTCGAACGGCCGGGTTCTGATCGACGGCGAGGCCTTAGACGAACCGTACGTGGACCGACCCAGCACTTTCGTCAACGGACGGTTGATGAACTGCGCGAACGAACCCGCCGCGGCCGACTATTGCCTCGTCCCACAAGGAACGGTTTTCGTGATGGGGGACAACCGAGAGGGCAGTACTGACTCCCGGACTTTCGGCCCGATCGAGATCGACTCGATCGTCGGCCGGGCATTCATCAAAGTCTGGCCGCTCGGCGACATCGGTTTCTTGTAAGGGGCCCTGCAAACAGGCAGAGGGCATCGGTGTGCGAACAGCTTCAACTGCGGGGCCGCGGCCCGAGCGGCCCGTCAGTCGAACGCTGCCGCCACCGCCACCATCCGCTCGACGTGGTCGCTGTAGACAGCGTCGATGCCCATGTCGATCAGAGAAGCGAGTTGGCGCTCGTGCTGCGCGTCCCAACCGAAGGCCAGCACTTCGAATCGGTGGAAGAGCGCAACGAGCCCGGCCGTCCATTCGCCCTGCCGAAGGTTGACAGCATCGACCCCGGCGGAGCTTAGTTCGGCAGCGAGGCGCTCGGGACCGTTCGGCAGCCGCTGCATGGCGGTCGAGTGGACGAGCCTCACGTCGGGCGCCCCTTGCCGCCACTGTGCCAGCAGGTCCAATTCAGGGTGGCAGATCCACAGCTGTTGCCCGGTCCGATATTCCCGCGCGATCTCCACAATCGGAGCGAAGGCTTCGGGATCCTTGAGATCCACGCTCACAGGCAGGTGGATCCCCACCGAGTCGTAGAACTCGACCAGCGTGCAGATGTGTGCCTTCAGGTCGGCCCTGTTCGTGTCTTTGAGCCACTGCCTCGGGAACCGCCGGTGGTAGCCGTCGTGATCGAGGACCACCTCACCGTCGCTGGTGAGCCAGGCGTCAGTCTCGAGTCCGGTGGCCCCCAGACTCACGGCCCGCTTGAACGCAGCGATCGTGTTCTCCCGCTCGAGGGTCCTGGCGCCTCGGTGCGCGAACAGGATTGCCGGACCTCGCAGGGGCGCATATCGCGTCGTCATGGCTGCCAGTATGCGCGCGCCGCCGCTGAGAAACGATGATGTGCCCTGCGATACGCTTGCGCCATGAGTTGGGCGTTGATCGTGGTAGCCGCAGCAGTGGTCGTGTCATTGTCGGCACTCGCTGTCTCGCTGAAGCTGGTCTCCGAAGAGATCGGCAGGTTGCGCCACTCGATGCGTCGAACGCGCGCCGCAGCGGTGGCCCACGACGATCTGCGGCATCTGACCCGAGAGTTGAGCACCCGAGCGTCGGAACTGGACCAGGTCGCGAGGATCCGCCGACTCCGCTCGCGCCGCCAATCCATCGATCGGTAGGCTCTGTCCATGGGAAACCTGGGTGGAATGGAAGTGGTCGTCATATTGCTGGTGGCGCTGGTCGTCCTCGGTCCGAAGAAACTGCCCGAGGCCGCCCGCCAGGTTGCGCGGGCCGTCGGCGAGCTGAAACGGATTTCCAGCGGATTCCAACGAGAGATGCGCGAGGCGATTGAAGACCCGGTCGTGGAAGCTGAAGCTCGGGCCAAGGGAGCACGCGTGACAGCCTCCACTGCTGCGGTCGACCCGGCAGGGGTCTCAGAGGCCGACGCGGTCGCAGAGCCTCCGACAGGACCGGACGCCGAGACGATCGACAGCAGCGACTCAACCGAAACCAAAGCCGCCGGTGAACCCTCTGATTCTCAAACCTCCGCTTCATGAACGCGAAATCAGAGTCGCCCATGACCTTGATGGAGCACCTCACAGAGCTCCGTCGTCGCATCGTCGTCTCACTCATTGCGATAGCCGTGGGAGCTGTCGCCTGCTGGATCGCCTATCCGTGGATTCTCGACTTCTTGCTCGAGCCGTACTGCCGTTCACTCCCCGAAGCGGATCGAACGGCAACCGAAGTGTTCGGAAGCGGATGCCAACTCTACGCCCGCAACCCTTTCGAACCCTTCAGCGTGCGCGTCTCCGTGGCCGGCTACGGCGGATTGATCGCAGCCATGCCGGTACTGCTGTGGCAACTCTGGCGTTTTGTGGCTCCCGGTCTGTTCTCCCACGAGAAGCGTTTCGCGATCGCCTTCATGGTGAGCGCTGTGCTGCTCTTCTTCGCTGGGGCGGCGCTGGCCTACTGGAGCATTCCTCGGGCACTCGAGTTTCTGTCGGCTCTGGGCGGAGAGGACCTCGTTGAATGGTACGCGCCCAACGAATACCTGGGTTTCGTCATCAAGATGATCCTCGCGTTCGGGATCGGTTTCGAGTTCCCGATAGTGCTGATCTTCCTGCAAGTGCTGGGCATCGTCGAGAACGAGTCGCTCCGGGCGGTCCGGCGCTACGCGGTCGTCGGCATCGTCGCACTCGTCGCGGTCATAACCCCCAGCGGCGATCCGTTCACGCTCTCGGTGCTGTCGGTGCCGATGTATCTCTTCTATGAGTTCGCGATCCTGTTCGGCCGCATCCGAGACAGGAGAGCCAAAAAGAAGGCCGAATCGCAGTGACCGTCCGCCCGGGCTCGAACTGGGGGAGACCCGCAGCTGTTCCCGACGACGCGATCTTCGTGAGCAGCGACGCCGAAGCGAACCGGGCGATCAGCGGACCCAGGCGGGCGCGCAAGCCCACCCCGCCGTTGTGCCTCCTCGGCGGTGATTTGGCCCGGACACTGGGCGTTCGCAACAACGAGGCGTCCCTGAGGGCGGGGGAGGGGACTCATCTGCGAATTGACCTCGGGGTCGCTCTGCTCGACGGACGACTGTTCTGGTTCGTCTCCCATCTCATAGCGCGTCGTTCCTGGTGGCGAGGCCCGATCGTGGTCGCGGCCAACGCAGCCTTCATCGGCGAGTTCAATGTTGCTCCCAAAGCTCACCCCGCCGACGGGCGACTGGATCTCATCGAAGCGGACCCGTCCGTCAGCGAGCGCCTGAAGGCCCGCTCCAGACTGCGCTCGGGAACCCACCTGCCACACCCCCAGATCAAGATTCGCCGCTGCGCAGCCGCGCAACTGGACCTCGAACGCCCCACGCCGATAAGCCTCGACGGAATCGCTCACGACAAAGCCGAGACATTGAGCATTCGCATAGAACCCGACGCTCTCGACGTCTGGATCTGAGAGGCTTGATATCCGGGACTGAGAGGCCGCACTGGTCACTTGGCCAGATTTCGGCGCCCAAGGCCCGTTGCGGCAGCCGAGTCCCTCTAGAATCGCCGGATGGAGGTTATTGAGGCGAAGAGGGCAGTCCGCGCCGAGGTCGAACGCCTGACCCCGAAGTTGCTGGAAATCTCGCACTCGCTTCACGCGAATCCCGAACTCGGGTTCGAGGAGCATCACGCTCACGAGGTTCTCACCGCCGCGATAGAAGACGAGGGTCTCCGCGTCGAACGCGGCGCGTACGATTTGGCGACCGCTTTCGACGCCCGCGCCGGAAGCGGCGGTCCCACCATCGCGGTGTGCTGTGAATACGACGCGCTTCCCGGAATCGGCCATGCCTGCGGCCACAATGTGATCGCAGCCGCGGGACTCGGTGCGGGCCTTGCCGCTGCGGTTGCAGCCGAAGCCCTGGGCGGACGGGTGGCAATTCTGGGAACACCGGCAGAAGAGGGCGGTGGAGGCAAGGAGTTCATGATCCGCAGAGGCGCCTTCGACGACGTCGATGCAGCCATGATGGTGCATCCCGCTGACCACGACATCGAAAAGATGCAGGTCATAGCGGTGCATACAGTCGACGTGACCTATGAGGGCCAAGCATCTCACGCCGCCGCGGCCCCGCATCTGGGCCGCAACGCGCTCGATGCTGCCGTGCTGGGTTACAACGCCGTGGCGGCGTTGCGCCAGCACATCCGCCCCGACGAGCGCATCCACGGCATCTTCACCGAAGCCGGCGACAAGCCCAACATCGTCCCGTCGCGCACGGCGGCGCAATGGTACGTGCGATCGGGCAATATCGACAGCCTGCAACGCCTCAAAGAGCGTTTCACGGCATGCCTCGAGGCCGGCGCCGCCGCGGCCTGCTGCGAGATGCACAGTGTCTGGAAGGATCCACCGTATTACGACATGATCGACAACAGGCCGCTGCTCGACCTCTACGTGCGCAACTCGGAGGCCAACGGCCGTGTGGTGAGCCCCCAGGACCAGAAGAGGGTCGTCGTTGGCAGCACTGACATGGGCAACGTCAGTCACTCCGTTCCGTCGATCCATCCGATGATCAAGGTTGCTCCGCGGGGCACGGCGATTCACACACCAGAGTTCGAGACCCATGCATGCTCAGAGGCAGCGGACCAAGCGGTCATTGACGGAGCGCTCAACATGGCGATGACCATCGTCGACTGTTGGGGAGATCCCGACGCGCTACCCGCCATCCGCGGCTCCTTCCCGGCAAGCGAATAGCCTCTGCAGGAATGACGGTCTATATAGCCGAGGACTTCAGCGCTGACGAGGCCGACATTCTTCGTCGCTATTTCACCAATCTCGATCAGCCTGTGTTCGCGCTCGTCAACCTCCCAGAAGTCGTGAAAGGAGCGCTCTTTGCCAGGTATTCGCGCTCGCCTTTGAGCCTTCGTCGGTTGTTCCTTCAAGAATTCGTGGGCGACCTTGACATTGAGGGCGACCAGACCATCGATGCGACGGTCGGATTGCGGCGGGCAGAGGAACTGTACGACAGAGTCTTCTTCGAGTACGGCGACGACAGCGTGGCCCAGCTTGGCGGTGTGCATCTGGCGTGCGAGCAAGCTTCCAACATCCTGACCAAGGTGCTCGAGTGGGGTCGCCTGATGGCATACCTGGAACAGAGCACGCGCTACATCGCTTATGACGAGCGACTGGGCGGGCGCTATCGCTACTACCGCGATCCGCAAATCTTGAGTTCGCAACTGGGCACTCGTTACGTCGCAGACATGGATCGAATCTTCGACGCCTACTCGGAACTCATCCCGCAAATGCAGACTTTCTTTCGCGAGGCGATCCCGAAGAACGACGGTGACAGCGATTTTGCGTACCGCACCGCCGTCAAAGCGAGGGCACTCGACGCCGTCCGCGGAATGCTGCCCGCGGCGTCGTTGTCCAACGTTGGAATATACGGCACGGGACAGGCTTACGAAGCGCTGCTGTTGCGTATGAGAAGCCATCCTCTGCCCGAGTCCCGCTCATATGCCGGCATGATGCTCACCGAACTGCGCAAGGTGATCCCGTCCTTCCTCAAGCGCGTTGACCTACCTGACCGCGGGGTGCGCTCCACGAACTATCTCAAAGACGCGCGCGACTCGATGGACGCGATCAGCGACCAGATTTTCGGCTATGAAACCGGGGGAGTGGTCGACGACGACGTCGTCGAGCTGGTCGACTTCGATCCCGAGGGCGAATTGAAGGTGGTAACCGCCTGTCTCTATCCCTACACGTCCCTCTCTGAGCGGATGGTCGAGGCGCGGGTCCACCAGATGTCGGTTGAGGAGCGCCTCGAAGTCGTCAAGGCCTATGTAGGGCAGCGCGACAACCGGCGCCACCGGCCCGGGCGAGCGTTCGAACGGACGGGTTACCGATTCGACGTTCTGTCGGACTACGGCGCTTTCCGCGACCTTCAGCGGCACCGGATGCTCACCATCGACTGGCAGCCGCTGTCGCCGCGCCATGGGTACGTGATGCCCGAAGCGGTTGAGGCTGCCGGGGTCGCCGAGGAGTACCGCGCCGCAATGGCGCGTTCGGAATCGCTTCACAATGCGCTCCTCGGCGAGCATCGCGACAGCGCCTGTTACGCAGTGTCGTTGGCTTACCGGATTCGCTACTCGATGCAGTTCAATGCCCGCGAGGCGATGCACATGCTCGAGCTGCGCACCACGCCGCAGGGACACGAAGCCTACAGGCGCATCTGTCAACGCATGCACACTCAGATCAGGGAGAAGGCCGGGCATGTGGCGCTGGCCGAGGCGATGCGCTTCGTCGACTACTCCTCTGACACGCCGTTGGGCCGCCTGTCTGCTGAACAACGCGCGGAGAAACGCCGCCAAGACCGCGATCTCGGTTAATCCGCTTCCTGAGGTTGCGTAGCGCTTCGCATTGTCTATGATCCGCGGCAACATTTCTGGCTTCAGGAACCGACGGTGAACGACAACATCTCCAACAACGACGACATCGATTCAGACGAAGACCTCGACGACGACTTCGACCACGACCTCGAAGAGGACGATGGGCTCAACGGTGACGAACTGGACGAAGACGACCTCGACGACGATCTGGAGGACGACCTCGACGACGAAGACGAAGACGACGAGGAGGAGGCAGAGCTCAACGATGACCTCGACGACGAAGACGAAGACGACGTGGAGGCAGACCTCGACGCCATCCTCAAAGAGCGCATTGCCGCCGGTGACGACCAGGCAACCGACGACGAGGAGGAGACGGGCACAGTCCGATCCCCTGCGGCAGCCTCGGGGGAAGCCGAACCGGTAGTCGCCCGCGGCGACAACGAGTTCTCGTGTCCGCATTGCTTCTTGTTGGTGAACAGCGCGGCGGTCGTCGACGATGAATGCCCACATTGTGGGGGACCGGTTGGGGCCGCGTGAGCGAGGAGGAGAACCTTGGTGGACAACTGCTCGATCTGTTGGTCTACGCACCGATCGGTCTGCTGTTGGAAGCCAGGGACCTGATCCCGAAACTCGCTGATCGCGGCAGGGGTCAGGTCGCATTGACCCAACTCGCGGGCAAGGTCGCCGGCAATCGGGGACGAGCCGACACGGCTCAATTGTTTCGCCAGTTGCTCGAGGCGGCGGGAGCCGCCGTGGACTTGATAACCCCCGACAGGCACGAAGATCCCGATGAACTCGATGATCCCGACGAACCCGAAGATGACGACCCCGGGTTGCCGATCGAGAACTACAACGCCTTCTCAGCACCACAGTTGCTCGAGAAGCTAGAAGCGCTCGACCAAAGGCAACTCGACACGATCCTCGCCTACGAGCAGGCTCATCGAGACCGCCAGACTGTGACGAACCGAATAAAGCAACTGAGCGCGCGCAGCGCCCCCCCGAGCGACTGATCGTGGAAGTCGACTCGCGCCGGGCTGTGCCTGCTGACCTAGCGGAGGTCGCTCGATTGTGTTCGGACGCGATCGGGGAACTGCGCCTCAACCGCGGGGGTGCTGTGTGGTCCCAACGCGAGGCCCGCGCTGAACCGTTGGACCTCAGCCTGCACGAAACGATGGTTTCCGGACTGCTCGCGGTCGCGTGCATCGACGACGCGATCGTGGGTTATGCAGGCGTCGATCTGGTCGATCTCCACGACGGCAGTGTTCTCGGCCAGGTCACCGACATCTACGTTATGCCCGAGGCCCGAGGAGTGGGTTGCGGTGAAGCGCTCATCGGGCTCGTTGAGCGGTGGTGCGTTGAGCAGGGGTGCATAGGCATCGATTCGATCGCCCTTCCCGGGGACCGCGAGACGAAGAACTTCTTCGAGACGTTCGGCCTCACCGCCCGAGCTCTGCGCGTCCACCGGTCGCTGAAGAACTGACCGGACGCCCCGGTACCGCCATCTCAGCGACCTTGCCAGACGGGGGGGCGCTTCTCGATGAAAGCTCTGGGACCCTCGGCAAAGTCTTCTGTCGATGCCAAGCGCGCGGTCGCCCTGCCTCCCTCAGCGACTCCCTCCCTGTCAGTTTGACCGGGAGCCTCAAGGATGAGGCGGCGGCTCTCACGCACCGCCAACGGAGCATTGGCGCAGATTCGCTCCCCGAGGGCGGAGGCCGCAGCCATCACCTCACCGGGCCGGCACAGTTCGTTGACCAGTCCGAACTGATGTGCCCGCTCAGCAGACAGGGTGTCGCCGGTTATCGCGAGCTCCATCGCGATGTTGGGAGGGAGCACCCGGGGCAGACGCACCAAACCCCCTGCGGCAGCCACGAGTGAGCGTTTCACCTCGGGCAATCCGAACTTCGCGATGGTTGAAGCGACCACTAGATCACAGGACAGGACGATCTCTGTTCCGCCGGCAACGGCATGACCGTCGACAGCGGCGATGAGCGGTTTGGTTCGCTCGCGCAGGACGATGCCGGCGAATCCTCCACGCTCGGTGCCCAGAAAGGCGCCGTTGCCCGCAGCGATCTCTTTGAGGTCGGCCCCCGCGCTGAAGACGGGGCCATTGTGGGCCAATATCCCAATCCACAGATCGTCGTCTTGTTCAAGGCGGTCGATCGCTGATTCAATCGCTTCTGCCATAGCCGGATTGATGGCATTGCGAGCTTCGACGCGATCGAGACGCATGATCCCGATACGGCCACGGGTCTCGAACTCAATCATTGGCGACTGCCCCGGATCCAGGCGTTGCCGTTTGCGGCGGGGGAGCGGGATCCTCTTCAACATCGACAACCGGCGCTGCCTCGACAACCGGCGCTGCCTCGACAACCGGCGCTGTCTCAACGACCGGCGCTGCCTCAACAACTGGCGCTGCCGCCGGCGTCTCGGGTGAGGGATGGGGTGCAGCGCGTTGCTTCGGTGCGGATTTGGCGATTCCGAACAAGGCCGCAATCTCAGGGATCTTGGGCGCCAGCTTTCGCACGGTGGCCAGCAGCTGATCGTTGGGGTTTTGCGGCAGACCTTGCGGGGTCACCAAGGAGCGGACGGGGGAGAACGCCACAGCGTCGAGCACGGTCGCCCATCGTTGTTGGGCCACGTCGCTGCTCAGCGACTCAGAGGCCGCATTGGTCAGGCGATCGGCCATGTCGATCGGAAGCGGGGAACCCGCTTTGGGCGGCCGACTGCTGAGCCGCAGGGCACGAACAATCCGACCATCGGCTAGGTGTTGCGCGATCTCGTTGAGCCACGATCTATGTTCGCTCTCCACTCGAGCCGAGAGGCCCTCCCGCAGCTTCTCCGCTAGTTCACGGGACTGTTCGTCGCGCGCGCCGCTGTCCGCGGCTACCACGACGCTGCGGATATCACGCAGGTCGACGGTCTCGATTCCCGAGATTGCGGCTTCAGCCCGGTCGCGCCATTCCGCGGCCTTCAACACTGGAGTCATCTTCTCTGCCAGGGCAACCAGCGGTTCTGACTTGACTGCCGGAATGCCTTCGGCCTCGGCCATCTTGTTCATGCGCTCGATCGCTTTGCGCACTCCGGGAACGCCGCCTCTGAGTACCTCTTCGGCAAGTCCATGTTGGATCTCGGGCATATCGGCCAACGCGGCACGCCGGTTCTTGTTTCCGGGACGCAGGCGCGGCGCACGCGGGGCAAAGGGAGGTTTCGGCCGATCCTGTCGGGCCCGACCATTGCGTTTGTCGCTTCTCTGGCCCCGTGACGAGCCGGAGTCGGCCGTTCCGCCTCGTTGGCCCTCTCGAGCTTTTCTCCTGCGGTCGCCGCGTCGAGAATCGGTTTCGGGTTTGTCAGCCGATTGCCCGTCGCGGTCTTTGCGGCCTCGGTCTGACCGTCGAGCATCGCTGTGTCGCTCGTCCTTGTGATCCGCGCGCTTTTTCCGTCGAGAAGCGGACTCTGAGTCGCGACGGCCTCCACCGGCTCCACGGGCACGCGAGCGGCCCTTCGGGGCTAATTGCGAAGTCACCAGCGGCTGCTCACGGCCCGAACCGAGCAGAGGCAGCGTTTCCACTTGGCTTCTCGGCGCCCGCGTGGGCAGAACAGTTGTGATCTCCAGTCCGTCAAGGGTCGCGTCAGCCTCGACCCTCAGAACATCGCCGACGCCGACGCCGTCCGGGATCAACCCTCCATCAAGGATTCCCTTCGGTTGTCTCGCTCCTGCAGCACGCCAAGTCCACTTGCCGTCTGCGCGATTGGAGGTGAGTTCGATTTCAAGCCTGCGAGCCACGGTCAAGAACCGTATCGGGCAGTTCGGTATCCACCGACCCGAAAGACGAGCAGGAGCAAGAGGCTTAAACGCCGGAAATCATCGTTATGTAAAGTTATTGCGCAGCTGGCCCGATCAGGGCTGCGATGCCTCTAATGGTTTGGGTACTGTGCAACAAGTGGACCAAGACGGACGTATCGAGCTCACGCTGCAACTTTGGGGCCGGGACGACCCAGAGACCTTCGAAGAGTACCTGGATGCGCTCGTTGCGCTGCTGCCCCGCAACAACGGCTCGCTAGAGCGCAGGATCGCCGACGCCGATCTGAGAGCAGGCATTCCCGACGCGGTGCTCGTCGTCTCCTTTCCCGACAGTGCCTCGGTCGACGGTTGGCTGCGCGATCCGCTCCGAGCGGACCTCGAGGACCTGGCCAAACGGGCGGTGACGCATTCACTCATCACCGACAGCCGCCACAGGCGCCCTCTCTCAGCGCCCGGGAACGAAAACGTCGTGCTGCTCCAGCCCCAAGGAAGCGACCTGTTCGAACCGCGGCGCTCACCGGTTCACGGAACGGGCGTCTTCGCGCTCGTCGAACTCGAGCAGGGCAGGCTCATCGGCCGGTACTCAGGCTCTCCGACCATGGTCGACGGAAAGCACGTCCTGTGGATCGAGCGCGACGACGGCGCCTGGGAGGGAGTCGACGGCGACGGCGACCTCCGCTTCTTGAACCACAGCCGCTCCCCCAACGTATATTTCGACGGCCTGGACCTGTATGCGATCCGCGACGTCAGCGCCGGAGAAGAACTGCTCTTCGACTACGGCGAGGACCCCTCGGACACGCCATGACCCCGCTCCTGCTCACCGCTCTTGCACGCTGCGCTCCACCCCCCGCTCCTGTTTGCTGCGCTCACTGGGCCGCTCGGGCCACAGGCCGGGCCGCTCTTGTTCGCTGCGCTCACTGGGCCGCTCGGGCCACAGGCCGGGCCGCTCGGCACGGGGTCCCGAGAGGCTGGGTGACAATCGCTGCCGGATCACGCGAGACTACAAGCGATGCAAGAATCGACCAGAGGCCGACTCCTAGTTGCTGCACCTTCGCTGCTCGACGCCGACTTCTGCCGGTCTGTCGTATTCATGCTCGAGCACAATCAGGAAGGGGCGATCGGCGTGGTCCTCAACCGCCCCAGCGAACTGCCCGTATCGACCGCCATCGACCGGTGGGCGGATCAGGCCGCCGAACCCGCTGTGGTATTCTTGGGAGGACCTGTCTCGCCGTCCTCGGTCATAGGGTTGGCGTCATACCAGCCCGACCACAGCGATGAACGCTGGAACCGGATCCTCGACAGCATCGGAACGGTCGATCTCGGACTGGCGCCCCAGGAGGTGCCCGGCATCGGCGGCGTCAGGATGTTCGCCGGTTACGCAGGGTGGACTGGGGGCCAGCTCGAAGCAGAGTTGGTGACCGGCAGCTGGTTCGTAGTCGATGCAGATCTCAGCGACGTCCACACCGACAACCCCGGTGACCTCTGGTGGGATGTTTGCGGTCGCCAACCAGGAACGCTGCGCCACTTGGCAAACTACCCGTATGACCCGCGACACAACTGAACCCCGCCCGGGGTTCAACCAACCACCGTCTTTGGAGTGAACGATGAGGATCGGATTCATAGGACTCGGCAACCTCGGCAGCAAGCTCGCAGGCAGTCTGTTGCGCAACGGAGTCGATCTCGTTGTGCGCGACCTCGACGAAGCCGTCGTGAGATCGTTCGCAGGGATGGGTGCATCCTCAGCCGCCTCTCCCAAAGAGACTGCCGAGCGCTGCGATGTCGTGATCACCTGCCTGCCCTCGCCTGCAGCCTGCGCTGAGGTGATGGAGGCCCCCGACGGTGTGCTTGCGGGGCTTGCCCCTCGCAAGCTCTGGCTGGAGATGTCGACCACCGGCGAATCAGAGGTTCGCCGCCTTGCGACTCTGGCCTCAGAACGCGGCGCCGTGGCGGTCGAATGCCCGGTGTCAGGGGGCTGTCATCGCGCAGCCACCGGAAATATCTCCATCTTCTGCGGGGGCTCCCGCGAAGCATTCGATCTGGCGCTGCCGATCCTGGCAATGATGGGCCGCAAGATCCTGCACACGGGACCGTTGGGATCAGCATCGATTCTCAAGGTGGTGACCAATTATCTCGCCTCGGTCAATCTGGTCTCGATCGGCGAGGCCTTCGCAGTGTCACACCAGTCGGGGATCGACATGGCCACCGCGTTTGAGGCCATCCGAATCTCCTCGGGCACCTCTTTCGTGCATGAGACCGAGGGCCAGGTGATCTTGAACGGCTCCTACGACATCGGCTTCACCCTCGATCTGGTGCAGAAGGACATGGGCCTGTTCATGGATCTAGCCGATCGTGCGGAGCTGCCGCTCGAAGTCGCTCCTGTCGTGTTGGAGATGTTCAACGATGCAGCCGCGCGGTACGGATCCCGTGCGCTGAGCCCCCGAGTCGTGCAGCGTTGCGAAGAGGCCGTCGGCGCCGAGTTCCGCGCTCGGGGATTCCCCGCTGAGTTGATCGACGACGAGCCCGAGCAAGCAGGCTACGAGGTCATAGCAGACCGCGACTAGCGGCGAGAGCGCCCAAGACTCTCCGCGGGCGACGAGCAACCAGGCTACGAGGCCATAGCAGACCGCGACTAGCGGCGAGAGCGCCCAGGACTCTGCCCGCGGGCGACGAGCAACCAGGCTACGAGGTCATAGCAGACCGCGACTAGCCGCTCGGACTGTGCAGATTCTCGGACTGGACGAATATTCCTTCAGCTTGCGCGCACAGGGTGTCGCCGACGTGCAGCGTGCCTTTGGCGAACACTTTCCGTCGTTCGCTTCGGTCGTGCCAACCCCTCATATGCAGCGGTGTGCCCAGAGGTGTGGGCGTGCGATAGACGACGCTCAGGGTGCCCGTATAGCCGCCGACGCCGTTCACCACGCAGGTGCTCCCGAGCAGTTCGTCGAACAACGCAGCGATCACACCGCCGTGGACACAGTCGGGCGGACCGTTGAAAGCTGCGCCCAGCGTCACCTCACCGTGGATCTCGAAGTGCTCGCCGGCGTCGACCCTCCTCATAGTCGCCGGCGGAGAAATCGGGTTGAACGAGCCCACCAGCGGACTGTACGGGAAGAAGTCCGAAGGATGTTCTGCTCTGAACGCCGCAGGCGGCGCCGACGTCTCAGGCTCGCCCTCTGCTGCGTCTGCGTCCGGCGTCTCATAGACCAGGGAGGACTGCATTCTCATTCCCGGCACGACCAGGGGTCGCAGATCGTCGCGCAAACCGCGGATCCGCTCGATGGGGCCCGCGAGATCCACCTGCTTGAGATCTGCAGTGCGAACGATCTCGATCAACTCTCGGAGGGCCTGATTCAGTTCTTCAGGCGGAGACAAATCGTGTTGTCGGGGAGCAGGCATTCTCCGAGACAGTAGCGTCCTTCTGGCACAAGTGGCACTCCGACCGATACGATCCGCGGCGTGAAACGACACAACGACAAAGTTGCGCTCCTCACCGGAGTGGCATCGGGAATCGGACGGGCCACAGCTCAACGCCTCGCTGCGGAAGGGGCCTGCATCTTCGGTCTCGACATTGATGAACAGGGCTTGGCCGCCACAGAGGCCCAGATCCTCGCCGACGGCGGGAAGATGTGCTCGCGAGTGACCGACGTCCGCTCAGTGGACGAGTGCCATGCCGCCGCCCAAGCCTGCGTCGAGGCATGCGGGGGAATAGACGTCCTCGGCAACATCGCGGGGATCGCCAATCAACGCCACGTCCATCAGGTCACCGAAGAGGACTGGGACCTGATGAACGACGTCAACCTCAAGGGAGTTTTCTTTCTGACCCAGGCCGCACTCCCCCACATCATCGAGCGCGAGGGCAACATCATCAACATCGCCTCGAATGCAGGACTCATGGGGCAGGCCTTCACGGTCCCCTACTGCGCCACCAAGGGGGGCGTCGTCAACATGACCAAAGCCCTGGCCATGGAGTTCGTGAAGCACCCGATCCGTGTCAACGCTATCGCCCCCGGCGGCGTCGAAACCTCCCTCATGGCCAATTTCGAGGTGCTCGAGGACGCCGACTACAGCCTCATGGCGCGCTACACGGGAGTCAGACCCCCGAGCCAACCCGAACAGATCGCCTCACTCTTCGCATTCCTGGCCAGCGATGAGGCCGGCAACATCCATGGCAGCATCGTCAGCGCCGACGGCGGCTTGACCGCCGAGTAGGAGGACCAATACAAGTGTCTGAACAAACCGCTACCGAACTCGCCGATCATCGCTATGTCGGCAAGGTCGCAGCCGTCACGGGAGCGGCCAGTGGCATGGGCCGATGCATCGCACTGCGACTCGCTGCTGAGGGCGCAACCGTGTTCGGCATGGACCTCAACGCCGATGGCCTCGACGAAGTCGCAGCAGAGGCGGCCGACGCAGCCGCCGCAGGCGGAGCGGTGCACACCAGGGTCATCGACATCGCCGATCCGGCCGAATGCCACGCGGCGATCGCCCAGTGCGTGGCCCGATACGGGCGCCTCGATGTGCTCGGCAACATCGCCGCAATCTCCTGGATGAAACACGCCGTCGACGTGACCATCGACGATTGGCGCGAGATGTTCGCCATCAATGTCGACGGCACGTTCTTCATGTGCCAGGCGGCACTCCCCCACATCATCGAGAGCGAGGGCAGCATCATCAACATCGCTTCAAACGCAGCCTTCATGGGTTCGGCCTATCTGGCGCCGTACTGCGCGACCAAGGGCGCAGTGGTGCAGATGACCCGGGCACTCGCCACAGAATTCGTCAAGGAGCCGATTCGCATCAACGCCATCGCCCCGGGTGGAACGGACACGCCGATGAACCGGGACTATCAGCTTGCCGAGAACACCGACTACAAGCTGCTGATGCGATCAATGGCCTTCCGTCCGCTGGACAAACCCGAACACGTTGCCGCGCTCTTCGCCTTCCTCGCGTCGGCTGAAGCAGCCAACATCCACGGCGCCGTCATCAACGCCGACAGCGGCATGACCGCCACCTGAGACTTGGCCTCCCCCGAAATCTTCGTGCTCGGAGTCGACCTCGACGGCGTCTGCGCGGAGCACACACGCGGATTTCGTCGGATTGTAGCCGAAAGACTTGAGATACCTGAAGAGTCGCTGACTCTGGAGCGCGGGTGGAACTTCGAGGAGTGGGGATTCGGACCAGAGGACTTCGAGGAGCACCATCGCTACGCAGTCACCGAGGGCCGGATGTTCAGGGACCTCGAGGTGATCGACGGAGCTGCCGAGGCGTTGTGGCGGCTGTCCGACGCCGGAGTCTGGATTCGCATCATCACCCATCGCCTGTACGTCAACTGGGGCCATCAGGCGGCCGCCGGCGACACGGTCGAATGGTTGGACAACTCCAACATCCCCTACCGCGATCTGTGCTTCCTCGGCGCCAAGCCGGAGGTGGAAGCAGACCTCTACATCGATGACGCGCCCCACAATGTCGAAGCTCTGCGGGCGGCGGGCAACGAGGTGATCGTCTTCGACCAGTACTACAACCGGCACCTCGACGGCCTTCGCGCGGCTGACTGGGAGCAGGCCGAGGAGATCGTGATGCAGCGTTTCGCCCGGCACTGCGGGAACTACGGCGTGCAGACCCAGCTTCCCGGCGTTTCCGGGACTCTGGGCCATCGCCTCAGAAACACCTGAAATTCAAGTGCCGGCCGCCCGAGCCCGGCGGCCCTCGACATCGCCGAAGAACTGGCCGGCGGTCTTCTGGATGCCGTATGACCAGGTCGGATATGCGTGCGCGGTCTGAGCCAACCGACCGGTGAACAGACCTGCGCGCATTGCCAGCGCCGCCTCATGGATCATCTCTCCCGCCCTCGGCGCCACGATCGTCGCGCCCAGAACTCTGCCGCCGAAAGCGTTTCTGGTGACAGGTCTCGGGCCCGCGATCAGCTTGATGAAACCCTCCGTGGCGCCGTCGGTGATCGCCCGGTCCATCTCATCGAGCGGCAGCTCCGCGACTCGACCGCCGTGTGCCGCGGCTTCGGACTCGATCATCCCGACACGGGCCACTTCGGGTGTTGTGAAGGTCGTCAACGGCACCCAGTGAGTCCGGAATCTCCCGCGCAGCCCTTTGCCGAGGGCATTGCCGGCGGCAAGGCGGCCCATCTCATCGGCGGCATGCGTGAACAACAGCTTCCCGGTCACATCGCCCACAGCAAAGACGCCGCGAACGCTCGTTTCGAGACGGTCGTTCGCCTTGACGAAGCCGCGATCATCCAGTTTCACCCCGAGCTCCTCCAAGGCCATGCCGGCAGAATTGGGCACCCGGCCCGCCGCAACCAAAAGCCGTTCCACCTGATGCGCGCCATCAGGCGTGACAAGTCGTACCGAACCCCGGTCTCCCTCCGTGTGTCCGACAGGTTCCACACGTTCAACGCCGACGCCCAGGCGAACATCGACGCCGGCTGAGCGCAGGACTCGCGCCACAATCTCCGAAGCGGCCGGTTCCTCAGCGGCCAGCAGGCGCTGCCGGGCCTCGAACAGGGTCACGTCGACGCCGAGCCCCGCGAACGCTTGGGCCAGTTCGCAGCCACTCGGCCCGCCTCCAATGACGCCCAGACTGGCTGGGGCATCCGAGATGCTGAAGACGTCCTCGTTGGTCAGAGCTTCAACCGTTTCGATTCCCGGGATCTGCGGTACCTGGGGACTGCTGCCCGTGGCAATGATGATTCGCGGCGCGGTGATGCGCCGCGAGAGGACCACAACAGTGTCGTGAGTCGCCAGCCTCGCCCGACCCTCAATGACTTTGACTCCCTCAGAGCGCAGCACGTCGGACGATTCGCCGGCCGCGACACGCTCGACGGCCTCAGCAACCCGCGACATGGCCTCGCCGAAGCTGAGACCGTCTCTGGCCGCCGCGATCAGGGTCTTGGACGGGACGCACCCGGTGAACGTGCAGTCGCCCCCCAAGGGCCCGTCGCTGATCAATGCGACGTCGGCACCCTGCCAGCGAGCTGCCCGAGCCGCGCTGAGACCGCCCGCACCGCCTCCGATGATGATCAGATCGTGATCCATTCGAGGCCTCTCGGGATCAATAGTGTTCGTCGAGCGCTGACCTGAACTCACCGATCAGTTCGGCCACACCCTCCGGACCTCCGCCATCAAGCATTCTCTGCACCATCGCCGAGCCCACGGCAACGCCGTCGGCCTCCTCGCACACCTCGACGGCCTGAGTGGGCGTTCCGACCCCCACGCCCACGAGGACCGGTCGGTCGGTCACCTCCTTGAGACGCTTGGCGATGACCTTGGCACTGTCGGCCAGTTGGTCGCGAACACCGGTAATGCCGAGGAGGCCGACGCCGTACACGAACCCGCGGGAGCGATTGGCAATGCGCACGAGGCGTTCATCGGGAGTGGTCGGTGCTGCCAGCAGCACCGTTTCGACCCCCGCGGCGTCGGCCGCATCGGTCCAAGGGCCGACCTCCTCGAGCGGGACGTCAGGGAGGATGCAACCCGAAATCCCGCTTTGCGCCAAAGACGAGGCGAAACGTTGGTAGCCCATCCGGTAGGCGATGTTGCCGTAGGTCATCACCACCGTCGGGACGCCGATGTCGGACCCCCGCAGCCGGTCGAGTATCAGTTGCGGCGTGACTCCCAAAGCCAGGGCCTTGTCGTTGGCAAGTTGGATCGTCGGGCCGTCTATCACCGGGTCAGAGAAGGGGATCCCGATCTCGATGGCGTCGGCGCCTGAGACCGCTGCGGCCTGGATTGTTTCGAGCCACAGCTCCCCGAGTCCACCCGTGAGATAGGGAACGAGGCACTTTCCGCCGGTTTCACGACGTTGCAGCAGTGCGGCTTCAAGCGCACCGGTCACGCCAGCACATCCATCATCTGCGCAACATCCTTGTCGCCGCGGCCACTGAGGTTCAACAGCACAGTCTTGCCCGCCAACTCCTCGCGTGCCTGCACAATCCAGGCCAGGCCGTGGGCCGATTCGAGGGCGGCAATGATCCCCTCGGTGCGGGCCAGAAGCTGGAACGCGTCCACAACCTGAGCGTCGGTGACGGGTTCATAACGCGCTCGTCCGGTTGCTGCGAGATGCGCGTGCTCAGGCCCGATACCGGGATAGTCCAGTCCTGCCGAGATCGACTGCGCTTCGAGTACCTGACCCCATTCGTCCTGCATGAGATAGGAGTGCGAGCCGTGGACAATTCCTGGCACGGCGCGCCCGACCGCGGCGCCGCCGGCGGGTTCCACACCGACCAATGCAGCGTCGGCGTCTGCGAAACCCGAGAAGACGCCTGCTGCGTTCGAGCCGCCGCCGACGCAGGCGACAACCACGTCAGGCGTGCCGCCTCCAAGCAACGAAGCGCACTGCTCAGCCGCCTCGTCGCCGATGACGCGATGGAACTCGCGCACCATCCAGGGGTACGGGTGGGGACCCATCACCGAGCCCAGGCAGTAGTGGGTCGTCTCGACTGCGGCGACCCAGTGACGCATCGCTTCATTGACCGCGTCCTTCAACGTCTTCGAGCCTGATTCCGCGGCCCGGACCTCGCTGCCGAGAAGTTTCATGCGGAAGGCGTTGAGCTCCTGGCGAGCAATGTCGACGGCCCCCATGTAGACGACGCATTCCATGCCGAACAGCGCCGCGGCGGTCGCGGTCGCGACGCCGTGCTGGCCTGCTCCGGTCTCGGCCACCAGACGGGTCTTGCCCATCCGTCGGGCCAGCAGAGCCTGGCCCAAGACGTTGTTGATCTTGTGGCTGCCGGTGTGGTTGAGATCCTCGCGCTTGAGCAGAATCGTGCAGCCCAACTCCCTGCTCAGATTCTCGCACTCGGTCAACGGCGAGGGACGCCCCGCGTAGTGCGTCAACAGATCCTTGAGCTCGTCCCGAAACGCCGTATCGGCCCATGCAGAGCGGAAGGCGCGTTCAAGTTCCTGGCAGGCCGGTACCAGTGTCTCCGGCACATATATTCCCCCGAATTCGCCGAAGCGGCCCTCAGCGCTGGGATCAGCCATATGGTTCTTGTGGCCGAAATCGTGCGGCGCCTCGCTGGACATCAGAAATCGTCCTCCCAGTTGTAGGGCACATCAGAGGCCTCGACCCGGTCGCGCATGCGCACCTCTGCGAACGCGGCCCGCGCGGCATCGATGAAACGTCGCATCTTCACCGGGTCCTTCTCGCCGGGCGCGCGTTCCACACCGGTGGACACGTCAACCCCCCATGGGGCCACCTTGTGTATCGCTCTGTGGACATTGTCGGCGTCAAGGCCGCCGGCCAACAGCAGAGGTATGCCCGACAGCGGCACGTTCTCGACAAGACTCCAATCGAAGACTTCGCCGCCACCGGGCGTCGGCGAGTCAATGAGGGCCGCATCCGCGTTGTAGGAGGCGACATCGGACAGGCCCGGGTCGATAGCGAAGAACCCTTTGATCATGCGTGGAACCCGACTCCTGACTTCCCGTGACTGCTCCGGAGACTCGTGGCCGTGCAGTTGCGCAGCACCCAAACCAGCGCGGTGGACGATGTTCACCACACGATCCGGAAGTTCATTGCGGAACACCCCCACGGTCAGCACCTCAGCCGGGAGACGACGGGCTATGTCGCGGGCCCGGTCGACAGCCACCTGACGCGCCGAGGGGGCGAACACGAAACCCACTGCGTCAGCGCCGAGAGCAGTCGCCAGCAGAGCGTCTTCCTCGCTCGTAATCCCGCAGATCTTGATGAACACGGGTCCGACGCTAGCGGCTCGTAGGCGCCTGAGCTGACATTGAGCGAGAGCGCGCGCAAACAGGCAGGCCTTCGAGATGCAGCCTGTTGTTCCCGCCCCTGGTTCGCTTCGCTGCGCCCCCGCTCTTGTTCGCTGCGCCCACCGGCCGCTCGGGCGCGGGCGGGCCGCTCCAGCCACGGCCCCGCAAGTCAAGACGTTCGCACACAGAAATCCTCTGCCTGTCTGCGGGGCCTCTCAGGGCGAATTGAGCAGAGCGATCGGGGTTGTCCGATCACAGTCCTTTGCCGGCTATAGGGGTGAGAATATGAAACCCGGGTTCACCTTCGAGCAGTCCGCCGACGGCTCCCAGCAGAGAAGCCATGGTTTCTGAAGAGCTGTGGGCGCCCATGGCGTCGGAGTCGCTGTAGAGCTCGTACACCCAGACAAGATTCTCATCGGCCTGGTCCGAGCAGAGGATGTAGATCTCAGTTCCGGCCTCCTGGTTGACCTGCTCCAGCATCGGTTCGAAGGCGGCGATCAAGTCATCCCTGGTACCGGGCTTGAGGGGAAGTTTGGCAATTACTGAAACTTTGGACATGCCGCAACTCTACGTTGGCCGAATGCTCGGAAGGCAATTCGGGGCGCGCGGTCGACTTCCTGCTCGTTGTTCCCCGCCCTTGGCTCGCTTCGCTACCCGCCCCTGTCCGCTGAGCTCACCGTCCGCTCACCGGCCGCTCAGCGGCTCGGCCGCCCCGGGCCACGGCCCAGCGAATCAAGCCGCCCGCGCTCGGAAATCGTCTGCCTGTTCGCGGGGCCTCTCAGCTCGGCGCCTGCACCGTCGCTTTGATGCCGTCGACCGAGACCACCGAGCCCGGCTCGACTTTGCGCATCAGCGCGGCCAAGCCCGCGTTGGCTGCTGCTGAGGTCACCACACCGGATTCTCGGCCGTCGAAGGTCACAGCGGCGCCCGCTTCAAGGGTTCCCTCAGCGATGAGCAAGCGCAACGGCCGGGGCACGTTGCCGCCGCGGCTGTCGATTCGCGCCACCAGTTCCTGGCCGGTGTAACAGCCCTTGGTGAAGCTCACGGACTGCTCAATCAGGTTGGCCCCGCCTTCGGCCGGGATGGTGTTCTCGCCGATGTCGGCGCCGAGTTTCGGCACCGCCGCGCGGATCCGAGCCTCCTCGAATGCGCGGTCGTCTATATCGATGCCGCCGGGAATATCCAGTCCGGCGTCGAGGTGGTCCGTGCCCGCAAATCCGGGCCACCGAAACGTCGCGGTCAGCGCCGCTTCGACCGGTGGGCCCTGTGTCGGCTCGTTCACCTCCGGTTCCGTGACAGGGGCGGTGTTCTCTGTGCGCAACGAGAGCATCCGCCAGCCTTCGAGAATGCTGAAATCAACCGCGGTGCGGAGCTTGAACCGTTCGAGCCGTTCAACCAGCGGCACGGCCCAACCGGTTTCGAGGTCGATATAGAACCGGTCATGGGCGACCCGATGCAGGCGGAACCAAGCCGTGAGCTTCCCTGTCGGCGCCAGGATCAACGACCACGCCGATTCGTCGACCCCGATGCGGTCGACGTCTTGGGATATCTGGCCCTGCAGATACGAGGAGGCGTCGGGGCCACTGACTTCGACGACGTCTCTGTCGGCAATCGAGGCAATCATGGCTCAGCGGTGATTCCCGCTCTGGTTCGCTGGACCATCTGAACGGATCGCGCTCATGCGGCGAGCGACCGGAACGGCTGCCAACAGAGCCTTGGCTTTGTTGTGGCACTCGAGGTGCTCGTCCTCTGCCACAGAGTCGGCCACGATGCCGGCTCCGGCCGAGACCGTTGCGCGGTTGTCGGCAACGAACATCGTGCGGATCGTGATCGCGGTGTCTATGCGGCCCGAGAAGTCGAGATAGCCGACCACTCCGCCGTAGGGACCCCGCTTGACAGGTTCGAGCTCATCGATGATCTCCATGGCTCGAACCTTCGGCGCTCCCGAAAGCGTGCCCGCGGGCAGGGTTGCGCGCAGCACATCGATCGGTGTGGCCCCGTCTTTGAGCTCGCCCGACACCTGCGAGGTGAGGTGCATGACGTGGCTGTAGCGCTCCAGCGTCATCATTTCGTCCACCACCAGCGTGCCGAACTCGATGACTCGACCGATGTCATTGCGGGCGAGATCGACGAGCATGACGTGCTCGGCGATCTCCTTGGGGTGTTCCCGCAATTCTGCGGCCATCCGACGATCATGCTCGTCGGTACTCCCCCGCTTCCTGGTGCCTGCAATCGGCCGGGAGATCACTCGTCCGTCGAGAAGCTGCACCATCGGCTCGGGTGAGCCGCCGACGATCTCAAGATCATCGTGGCGCAGGAAGTACATGTAGGGACTCGGGTTGAGCTGGCGCAGCACGCGGTACAGATCGAAGGCCTCAGCGTCGAGTTCGAGGTCGAAGCGCTGAGCCAGCACGACCTGGAAGACGTCGCCCGCGAGGATGTACTCGCGAGCCGCTTCAACCGCCGCGCAATACGCCGCCTCCGACATCGTCGAGGAGACCTCGGGCAGATCTTCGTTGCCGTCTGCAGGCAGGAAGAGAGGTTCATCCAGGGCCCTTGCGCCCGCCTGGGCCAGCGATTCGAGCCGTTCCAGAGCATGCTGGTAGGCCGCTTCGATCGTCTCGTCGTCCGCGTCGTCAGCGATGATGGCGTTGGCGATCAGCGTGACCCGCTGTTGCCAATGGTCGTACGCGGCGAGTTCACCGATGATCGAGATGACGGCGTCGGGGTAGCCGAGATCGTCGTCTGCGGCGTCGGGGAGGTGTTCCACTTCGCGGACCACGTCGTAACCGAGGTAGCCGATCAGCCCACTGTGCAGCGGCGGCAGCCCTTCGATGTCGGGGGCCTCGTAGTAGTCGAGGAGCAGTTCGAGGGCAGCGAGAATGCCCCCGCCGGCGTCGATCTCGACGCCGAGGTCACCCTCAACAGTGATATTCCCGTCTCTGGCCACGAGGGTGCCGAGCGGACGGCGACCCACGAACGACCAGCGGCTCCAACGGTCACCGCCGTCCACCGACTCCAACAGGAAGCCCTCCTCGGTTCCGACAACCCTGCGAAAGGCGCTCACCGGTGTGCTGAGGTCGGCCAGCACATCGCGCCATACCGGAACCACACGATGCGATCGGGCCAGCGAGCGGAACTCTTCGAGATCGGGTCTTGCGGTCATCGAATCAGCAGTAGGCGAGCGAGTTCGGGTCGGTCACTGTGCGGTAGTAGCAGGTCTGGCGAGTATTGCCGCTCTGGTCTTTGGTGTGGCACACGCCGGCGCCGGCTTTGCGGACGCGGTAAAGGAGGCTGTTCTGCTCGCAGTTGACCCTCACCTCGACCAGGTCGAGCAGATCCCCACTCGTCGCTCCCTTGTGCCAGAGTTCTTCACGCGAAGTGGAGTACAGCACGGCCGACTTTCGCTCGATGGTCGCCCGATACGCCTCCTCGTTGGCGTAGCCGATGAACAGGACGTCGCCCGAATCGGCGTCTTGAAGCACCACCGGGACGACCTGATGACCCGACCGCCCGATCTTGGCGACCTTGTCGAAATCAAGTTCAACCGTCAGTCCCTCTTCTGGCGCCGATCCATCCACAGACTCGCTCATGGCTGCCTAGCTTACGTGCCACACTCCCCGCCCCCGTGGAGTTTCCCGCCCATGTTCGCTTCGCTCCACCTCCCCGCCCATGTGCGCTTCCCTCACCGCGGTGTGCCGCGCCTCGAGGTAGGCGGCACGTGTTCCCCGCCCATGTGCGCTTCGCTCACCGGGCCGCTCGAGCCGCTCGGGCCGCGGGCGGGCCGCTCGGGCCGCGGCCTGCTCAGCAGGCCTCTAGAGTTTCGCTCTATGACTGAGACATCCCAAGGCTCTGAACTTGCCCGCCTCGACGCTGTGGGGCTCGCCGAATTGGTGCGGTCCCGCCAGATCAGCCCCCGCGAGTTGATCGACGACACCATTGATCGCATCGAGCGAATCGATCCGCAGATCAACGCGGTGATCCAACCGAGCTTCGACAAGGCCCGAGCCATCGCCGATTCCGAACTCCCCGACGGACCGTTCCGGGGAGTTCCAATGCTGTTGAAGGACCTCTGGCCGTGCTCGGCGGGCGACTCTTTCCACCTCGGCGTCCTCGGCCTCAAGAACGCTGGGCACACCGCCGCCTTCGACGCCAACATCACCATCGCCTACCGCCGGGCAGGCTTCGTGCTTTGCGGTCGCACCAACAGCCCCGAGATGGGCTTGGCTGCCACCACCGAACCGCTGTCTTATGGCGCAACCCACAATCCCTGGGACCTGTCTCGCAGCCCGGGAGGATCATCGGGAGGCGCCGCGGCAGCCGTTGCCGCGGGCATGCTCCCGGCTGCCAATGCCAGCGACGGCGGCGGATCGATCCGGATCCCGGCTGCGATGTGCGGACTGGTCGGACTCAAGCCGAGCCGCGGACGCATCTCGCAGGGACCACACAACGACGAGTGGAGCAACAGCGTTCAACACGTCGTCTGCCACACCGTGCGGGACAGCGCGGCGATCCTGGACGCAACCGCGGGGCCATTCCCGGGCGACGGTGTGATCGCTCCCCCTCCCCCGGCGCCGTATGCGGAGATGATCGATCGGACTCCGGGTCGCCTGCGGGTGGGAATGCTGGCCGACTCGATCCGCAGCCGAGTCGAAATCGACCCTGAAGTAGCTTCCGCAGTCCATGATGCTGCGGGTTTGCTGGAACGGCTCGGGCACACCGTGGACGATGAATCGCCCGCAGCGCTGCACGACGAGGAGCTGATCGGCTCGTTCGGTCCCAGTTGGACCGCCGGGGTGGCTCATTGCATGGAGCAGTTCGGCGAATGGATCGGACGGGACCTGACCACCGACGACGTCGAGCCCATGACCTGGACCCTGGCCCAGCGAGGGCGCCAGACGCCCGCTCTGGATCTGGCCCGGAGTGCACAAGCAGCAATGGCCTTCCGGCGCTCGATGGCCCAGTGGTGGTCAGACGGGCACGACCTGTTGCTGGCTCCCACCTGCCTGCGACCGCCCGCGAAGCTCGGGGAGATGTCGGCCATCGCGCCGGACCCGGTCGAGGCTGTGCGCACCACGCTGGCGTACTCGACGATGACCGCGCCGTTCAACACCACCGGCCAACCTGCGATCTCGCTGCCGCTTGCGCGCACGAACAGCGGTCTGCCGGTAGGCGTCCAGTTGGTGGCGGCCTACGGCAACGAGCACCTGCTGTTGCAGGTGGCCCGCCAGCTCGAACTCGAAGTTCGCTGGGCCGACGAGCGCAGCCCCCTGCACCCCTGAGGAGCCGCCGGGGGCAGTCGGCAGCAGCGGGATCAGAGGTAGAGGCCCGTCGAGCCTTCATCGAGGCGTTCGGCGGCGACTGCGTGGATGTCGCGTTCGCGCAGGATGATGTAGTCGTGGCCCCGGACCTCGACCTCATAGCGGTCCTCGGGGTTGAACAGCACTTGGTCTCTGGGTTCGAGGTTGCGGACGTTGGGGCCCACCGCCACCACCTCGGCCCACGACAGCCGCTTGCCCACCTGGGCCGTCGCTGGTATCAGGATTCCCCCTGATGACCGGCGCTCCCCCTCCGCCTCGCCGAGCGATACCAGGATCCGGTCATTGAGCATCTTGACCGGGAGCCCGTCGTCGCCTGAGAGGTCGCCGTTCCGCTTTGAATTGGTTGCCACCACGCCACGCTAGCGGTCAATTGTGATTGACTTACGCGTCAGGACCTTTCGGAGGAGTCCAGCGGAGATTCCGAACAACTTGCTGACGGTGTCGATCAAGAAAAATTTCTGACGACGATCCACACTGGCTGGCCGAAACTGATTAGAGTGATATCAAATCAACCATATTTATTTGGATAGCAGATGAATGCACCGATTGGAACAAATAGTCCTAGTGGACAAGACGCAGTGCGAGATAGTCCGTCACGTCCCGCCCCTGTGGTTGAGACCGGAATCCAAGATGAACGAACGCTGTGCGGGATTGCGTGGGAACTCGCTCGAGGCGGTGCGCTCGCCGAACTGAGCGCGGCTGAAGCTTCGTTGGCGCAAACGGCGCCGGACACACCCGCCTCGCGCTCGCTGGAGACTCTGCGGACGGAGATTCGGGCGGGATACGATCCACTCGGCGATGCCCTTATGCATCTTCGTTCAGCCAAACTTCGCCGCAGCTTGGGTGCCACGTACACTCCTCCGACACTGGTGCAACCGATGTCCGAGTGGCTGGCCGGTTTCGGGCGACCAAGCCGCGTGGTGGATCCCGGGGCGGGTTCGGGGCGGTTTCTTTGCGCTGTCGCTCCATTGCTGCGCGACGCCGAGTTGGTGGCTGTCGAGTTGGATCCCCTTGCCGCTTTGATCGCCCGAGCCAACCTGACCGTGCTGGGACTCGACCGTCGTTCAAGTATGCATGTTTGCGACTACCGCTCTCTGCAGTTGCCGCCGACATCTCATTCGACAGCCTTTATCGGCAACCCGCCGTACGTGCGCCATCACGACATCTCGCTGGAATGGAAGGGCTGGCTACGCCTGCACGCCACTGATCTGGAGCTGAAGGCTTCCACTCTCGCAGGGCTGCATATCCATTTCCTGCTCGCGACCGCGCTCCTCGCCCGCATAAACGACTACGGCGTGTTCGTCACCTCGTCCGAGTGGCTCGACATTGGCTACGGGCGCCTCGCACGAGAACTGATTGCAGGACCACTGGGCGGTTTGTCGTTGCATATCTTGGATGCCCGAACACCTGTCTTCGCCGATGCGATGACCACAGCAGCGGTGACTGCTTTCGAAGTCGGCGAGACACGGCATCCGCTTCGCATGCGCAAGATCGATTGGGTTGACGAGCTGCAAGGTTTGAGCGGCGGCACACCATTCGCTCGTGCCGAATTGCGATCTACCTCCCGTTGGTCGTCGTTGCTGGAACCACGAGTTGTGGTGCCGCAAGAGTATGTGCCGCTCGGCGAATTGTGTCGGGTCCATCGCGGCACGGCTACAGGGGCAAATGCAGTATGGGTGACCGATTGCGACGATCCGCGGCTGCCGGCGGAGGTTCTCCGGCCCACGGTCACCAAGGCATCGGAGCTCTTCGACCTCGAATCGGCGGTTCTCAGCGACGACCGTGCGCTGCGGGCAGTCATCGATCTGCCTGCTGACTTGGATGTGTTCGACGGAGACGACCGAGCACTCGTTGATGCGTTCCTGCGCGCGGCGCGCAGTGCCGGCGTTGCCGACGGCTATACCGCCCGTCACCGACAGCCGTGGTGGTCGGTCCAGTTGCGCGATCCTGCACCCATCCTCGCTACCTACATGGCCCGCCGACCGCCGACGTTCGTGCGCAACCTCGTCGGCGCTCGGAACCTCAACAACGTGCACGGTCTCTACCCGGTTGAACCACTGTCGGAAGCAGCGTTGTGTAGATTGGTGAGCGTGCTGCGTGACCAAGCCAGCGTTTCAGGGGGTCGTACCTACTCTGGAGGTCTCACCAAGTTCGAACCCAAGGAAATGGAGCAGATCATGGTTCCACCCCCATATTGGCTCGAATCGGGCGAGTGTCTGGCATCCTTAGCCCCGAGCGAGGAAGTCGCAGGTGGCCACACCGCCGGGCGCGGAGGCTGTTGATGGACGCAGAAGAGATGTATGCAAACCGTGCCGGCTTGCCGGCGCCAAGCGCCGGTGAGATCACCACCTCCAGCGCCAAGAGCATCGCCGCGATCGACGTCTTCTGCGGAATCGGAGGTTTGTCGTACGGCCTGGCATCCGCAGGAATCAAGGTCGTGGCTGGTATCGACATTGACGGCTCCTGCAAGTTCCCTTTCGAAGCCAATGTGACCGGTGCGCAGTTCATCGAACGAGACGTCTGCAATCTCAAAGGTGGCGAACTTTCTAGCCTGTGGCCCGAGGGTGCAACTAGGCTCTTGGCAGGGTGTGCTCCGTGCCAGCCCTTCTCGTCGTACCGCAGGGGCGTGAGTCCATCGAACGACAACAGGTGGGAGCTCTTGAGCGAATTCGGCCGTCTAGTCCTAGAGACACAACCGGAGTTTGTCACGACCGAGAACGTACCTCGCGTAAAAAACAAGGCCGTGCTTTTGGACTTCGTGTCGATGCTCAGAGACATCGGTTACTCCGTGGACAGCGACATTCGCAGGTGTACAGATTACGGGCTCGCGCAGAACCGTCGCCGTCTAGTCCTAGTCGCCTCTCGGCTGGGACCTGCCTCTGTCCCGGAAGGCGATCAGAACGGCCGTCCTCCCAAGACCGTCCACCAGGCGATCGGGGGTCTTCCCGCCATTGAAGCGGGCGGCGCTCATGCAACCGATCCAGTGCATCGCAGTCGCGGTTTGTCACCGCTCAACCGGAAGCGGATGATCGCTTCCAAACCTGGCGGCACTTGGCACGATTGGCCCACGGAACTACGGGCATCTTGCCACCGCCGTGCCAGTGGAACCGCTTTCAAGAACGTGTACTCCCGCATGAGATGGGATCAGCCATCCCCGACGATCACGACGTACTTCCACAACTTCGGGGCAGGCCGTTTCGGCCATCCCGAGCAGCACCGAACCATCTCCCTGCGAGAAGCAGCCATCCTCCAAGGCTTCCCGGACGACTATCGCTTCGTTCCAGACGGAGAAACTGTTTCACTTGCCACATTGGGCCGACACATCGGCAACGCGGTTCCGCCCCCGCTAGGAGAGGCCATCGGCAGGTCTTTCCTCGATACTCTGACCGAAACGGCCGCTTCATGACCGAGCAATCTCCGTTCACGATGACTATCGACATGGGTGCCCTTGAGGCACTCGGCATCAAGCTCTACAGCAATGCAGCCGCGGTCCTAACCGAACTGGTCGCAAACGCCTACGATGCCGACGCAACGCTTGTGCAGATAGAATGGAATATAGAGCAATATAGCGTCATTGTATCCGACAATGGCAGTGGCATGACCCAACAAGAACTCAATGATCGTTTTCTCGTCACAGGGTATCAGAAGCGCCTGGTCGAGGGATCACATTCGATGAAATGGAACCGCAAGTTCATGGGTCGCAAAGGAATCGGCAAATTGAGCGTTTTCTCAATAGCAGATGAGATCTTCGTCTATACAAGAAAAGTCGACGAGACTACTGGATGCAGAATAGACGTAGACGATCTCAAACAGCGAATCGCTTCCCGTCAAGACTATCACCCTGACAAGGTTGATGTCCCTGAAGAACACAATGGCAAGGGCACTACGATTGTTCTCAATCGTCTGAGCCGCAAACGCGTGTCCCTAACGGCATCGGCGCTACGTAAGCGACTGGCACGCCGATTCGATGTGCTTGACCAGACACCTCCGGAACAGGGTGGGTTCAGGATTGAGATCGATGGAGAGCATCTGACATTTGAAGACCGACAGGACCTTAAGCGACTCGAGTTCCTGTGGGAGTTTGGCGAACAACGATTGCCTGATCAAATTTTGCCCAAGGAAACCAAGAGATACGTTCTCGATGAATGCAAGGTTGCGGATCGCGATGATTGGAAAGTACGCGGCTGGATCGGAACTGCCCGCACCCCGTCGGATTTGGCCGACGACGGAGAGGGAGGCTCGCTAAAAAACATCATGGTGCTGGCCCGCAAGCGCCCGATTCACGAGGGAATCATCGACAAGCTGGACTTCTCGCGGGTGTTCGGCAGCTACGTGACCGGTCAGATTGAGGCCGATTTCCTTGACCTCGATGACGAGGACGACATTGCAACGAGCGACCGCCAGCGCCTTATCGAGGACGACCCACGCGTTCAGGGCCTTAGCTTATTCCTAAGGAAAGCATTCAAGACAGCTTCTGATCAATGGAATGCCGAGCGACCAAAGCACAAGTCCAAAGATGCCTTCGAGGAGTTCCCAAAGTTGGAAGAATGGCGTGATTCGCTCCCAGGCTGGCAGCAAGAGCCTGCAACGAAGATGATCTCCACCATCGCGGCCTTGACGTTCGACCAATCAAACGAAAAAACACATCGGGCTTCCCTCTACCGCTCGGGCGTTCTCGCATTTGCGCGCATCGGACTGCGAAAGAAATCTGACGAGCTCGACCAACTGAGCACGCTCGATGCCGAGCATCTGCTGAAACTCTTTGGCGCTCAGGAAGAATACGAGGCAAGTCTCTGGGCGGACATTCTCCGTGGGCGCGTCGAGGCAATCCAGAAGTTGGAACGCCTCTCCGATGACAATGCAGTCGAACGAGTGGTTCAAGAGCACGTTTTCGATCACCTGTGGCTCCTAGACGCATCGTGGGAGCGAGCCACGGCGGACCCTCACATGGAACAGAGTTTGCACAAGATCGCGCCAGGAGTGTTTCCGAAAGACAAAACTGGAAAAAATACAAGCGGGCGTATTGATATCAGATATCGGGAAGCAGTTGGCACGCACATCATCGTCGAACTGAAACGATATGATCGATCCTGCAATATTGATGAATTGATTACTCAAGGTTCAAAATATTACGACGCGATGAGTTCAGTACTGGAGCAAGAGAACCGTGCCGGGGAACGTATCGAAGTTGTATTTGTCCTCGGTAAGATACCGATTGTAAAGAACAGACACTCATTCAGTGATGATAACGACTTGATAGCCAGTCGATTGAAGGAGATTAATGGTCGCTATAAATTGTATCGACAACTCGTCACCAACGCACTAAAGCAATACGACGACTATCTCAATGCTTCCCAACAAGCACACGAGTTGGAGCGCCTATTGACTTCACTCGAAACCGAATAATTGATCTCGGATTTACGGTGGATTTGATGATCTCCTCAGATGAGATTATTTGCGCAGAGTGCCCGCGAAACTGTAAATATCCTCAGATTCGCGAGACATCGTAGCCGTGCTGCGAATCGAAGACATTGGCACCGAAGCGCAGGTCGTGGGAGTGGAACCGGGCGGCACGGTGACGGCGGTGGCTGTGCAGTGGCATGGCACCCAGGCGATCACCCTGACATATCGGCGGGCAGACGGCTCGCTGGGCGAGCGGCTGCTGTTCCGATCCGACGAAGCGGGATTGGGACTGCAGAACCCTGAAGCGATGGGGTCGTTCACGTTCGACGGCGACGGGCGACTGTTCCGCCTTGCGGCAGAAGCCAGACGCATCCGACTGGCGCACCTGTTCGATCCGTACCTGGCACTTGACGCCAGCAGGGTTCGGACGCTGCCGCATCAGATCGAGGCCGTGTACGGCCACATGCTGCCCCGCCAGCCGCTGCGATTCCTGCTCGCTGACGACCCGGGCGCCGGCAAGACCGTGATGGCCGGCCTCTACATGAAAGAGCTCATGCTGCGGGGCGCGCTTGAGCGAGCGCTCGTCATCGTGCCCGGAAACCTGACTGCCCAGTGGCAGGAGGAACTGCGAGACAAGTTCGACTTGCATTTCGGCATCGTCACCAAGGATGATCTCGACGCCATCGGGAGCGTCAACGTCTTTGAGCACCAGCGTCTGCTGATCGCTCGTGTCGATCAGATCGCCCGTCGCCGTGAGGAACTCGAGCCCTATCTCCGGCGGGGCGAATGGGATTTGGTTGTCGTCGACGAAGCACACCGCATGGCAGCCCATTTCTGGGGTGACGAAATCCGCAAGACGCTTCGCTATCAGCTCGGAGAACTGCTAGGAGAAATCGCCCAACATCTGCTTCTCATGACGGCCACACCGCACAACGGCAAGGAGGAGGACTTCCAGTTGTTCTGCGCACTGCTCGACAGCGACCAGTTCGCAGGCCGCTTCCGTGACGGTGTACACGCGTCGGACCCGTCAGCCTTCATGCGCCGCATGACCAAGGAGCGGTTGCTGACTTTCGAGGGGCGCCCGTTGTTTCCTGAGCGCCGTTCCTCAACCGCGCGGTACAGCCTGTCCGACTCCGAGATGGCGCTGTACGACGAGGTGACCTCTTACGTGCGCGAGCAGATGAACGCCGCGGATCGAATCCGTGACGACGGCGACGGCCGCCGCGGCAACACCGTCGGCTTCGCCTTGACCGTACTGCAGCGGCGGCTGGCGTCATCTCCTGAGGCCATCTACCAGTCCCTGAGACGCAGGCGACTCCGACTGCAGAACCGCATTGCCGAGGAGCGCCAAGCCGCCCGAGCAGCGCGCCTGGGGATGTCCGGCCAACAAATGCGGCTTTCTCGGCTGCTCTCAGCCGACGGAGACGACACTGCGGCCCTTGACTACGACACCTACGACGAGCTCGACGACGACGAGCGGTCGGAGATTGACGCAGAAGTCGTCGATGCGGCCACCGCCGCGGCCACCATCGCCGACCTCGAATCGGAGATCGACACGCTCACGAGCTTGGAGCAGCTCGCGTTCGCACTGCGCGCCGAAGGCACCGACACCAAATGGACCCAACTGTCCCGCACCCTCAGCGACGCCCCGGAGATGCGAACCCCGTCGGGCGACCGCCGCAAGCTGATCGTGTTCACCGAGCACCGTGACACGCTCAACTACCTAGTAGACCGGCTCCGTACATTTTTGGGTTCCGAGAGGTCGGTGGTGTTCATCTCGGGAAGCACGGGGCGCGACGAGCGCCGTCGCATCCAACACAGCTTCACTCAGGACTCCGAAGTGGAGGTACTGGTAGCCACCGACGCAGCGGGTGAGGGGATCAATCTGCAGCAAGCGCACTTGGTGGTCAACTACGACCTGCCGTGGAATCCGAACCGCATCGAGCAGCGGTTCGGACGAGTACACCGCATCGGCCAGACCGAGGTGTGCCACATGTGGAACCTGGTTGCCGACGAGACCCGCGAGGCGCAGGTGTACGTCCGCCTGCTGGAGAAGATCGAGCAGATGCGCGAGACCTTCGACGGTCAGGTATACGACGTGCTGGGCGAAGTGCTCTCGGGCCGGGAACTGCGTGGCTTGCTGTTGGAAGCCATCCGCTACGGCGACCGGCCCGAGGTTCGTCGGCGTCTCGACGACGTGATCGACACCGAAGTGCCGGCCCGCGTGGCAGCTGCCATCTCCGACCCTGTGCTCGCATCAGACGTAATCGGCTATTCCGAGGTGGACCGCATACGGCGAGACATGGACGAAGCCGCGCTCCGACGCATTCAGCCGCACTACGTGCAGGCATTTTTTGAAGCGGCGCTGGGCGATCTGGGCGGCACGATGCGCGAGGTCGAGCCGGGCCGGTTCCAGATTGTACGGGTGCCCCTGGCGGTGCGCCAGCGAAGCCGCACAGTCGCAGCCGCCGGTGCTCCTCCCGCGGTACTGGAGCGCTACACGCGCATCACCTTCGACAAGGACCTGACGGAGTGTCGAGGCGCGCCTGACGCCGATCTGCTGGCGCCCGGCCACCCTCTGCTGGACGCCGTGGTCGACCTCACGCTTGAACGACACCGTGACCAGATCCGGCGCGGTGCGGTGCTTGTCGACGACGCAGACCACGGCACGGTGCCCCGTGTGATGGTGATGCTCGAGCACGAGATTGCCGATGCCCGCCCCAGCGCCGCAGCA
>JAPPMP010000035.1:9500-86089 GCA_028819005.1 Acidimicrobiaceae bacterium | reverse complement strand
AACCGGGCCAACACAACGACAGGTGGATGGTCACCTATTTGCGCGCGCTCTAAGCGAATCAAATCGTTGGGAAATACAAGTGGTCTCAGCAGATTCGGTGCCGGTGCGAGCTAGCGAGCCTCTTTCTAGGGAACGCGTGGGTACGGTCGTCCTCTGGGAGAACCTCGACCGTCTTCGGAGTTATGCGGCACCGGCTGGTAAGGTCGCACGCGATGGTTTCAATCGACGCCTTGAAGAACTGAACCAATATCTAGGGATGGTGTTTCACCGCTTTCTTGACGGCACCGTTCCGAGGCGGCCTCGCCTGAGGATCTGGATCGAGAACGAAGTAGTGAGCGCGTGGGACCCGTTCTGTCGCGATGCTGCGCAAACAGAAACTTGGTCGGAGCAGCAGTATGAAGTGCACGCGGGGAATCTCCGTGGTGTCGCGTTGTTGACGCCTTTTGTGCTTCCGACGAGCCATGAGTTCGAAACGCGCGAGTCTCATTCCGCTGCCGGAGGTCGGCGCGGCTGGAACGAATCGCAAGGCCTCTGGATTTATCGGGCCAACCGTCTCATCCAGGACGGAGGCTGGTGCGGCTTGCGTAAACGTGACGAACACATAAAGCTAGCACGAGCTGCAATTGACTTCGCCCCGGAGATGGATGCCGCGTTTCGTATCGATCTAGGCAAGATGCGCGTGACCTTGCCCGACGAATTGCGGAATGACATGAAGACGTTTGTCAGCCAGTGGGTCAGCCACGCCAACGATCGCTATCGCGCCGGCGAATCAGAAGCGGCAAAGACTCGTCGCAAATCCGGGAAGACCGGAAAGCGGACGGGAGGTCGAAGTGGTCGCGCTTCATCGCAAACCGGCAAGGCAGGGCGCAGGACAGCGACGCGAATAGCGGCGGCGCTAGAGAAAGCCGCCAACAACACCGACACCGTAGAGGCTCTTGAGTCCATCAAGACCGAAGTTCGCCGGATCGACGACAGGAGCGCCAGTGACCTCGGCTGGCGATGAGAAAGTCCAGATAGAGCGACTTCTACGCAGTGTCCGGGCGGTCGCTGAGGTTGGAGGTGATGCGGAGATTGTCATCAGCGCGGCACCCGAGCACCTCCGTGAGCATCTCGCTGCCGCATGGAGCGAACTCACCTCTAAACAGGCCCGTTTGCACGAACTCCGACCAGTTGATGATGGAAGCGTTCTCGCTCCCGCTGGCCCACGAACTTGGTTCAAGGACTACGACCCTGCGTACGGCTACCACTGGCCTCGTCTCCGTAGTTGGCTTCTTGATGAACGCGGCTGGTCGTTGTCGATGCTCGACAGTCTCGATCGGTCAAGCGATTCCGTGCTCGCACATCTAGAAGACCCGCGTACGTCGGGGCCTTCGGCGTTTCGGGTGACCGGTCTTGTCGTGGGTCGTGTCCAGTCTGGAAAAACAGCGAACTACACGGCTCTCATCGCTAAGGCGGTTGACGCCGGTTATCGACTCATCATCGTGATGACCGGTATGCACAACCAACTGCGTTGGCAAACGCAGCTTCGGCTTAGCCGCGAATTGGGCTTCGATGAGACTGGAGGCGGTCTCGGGAGCGCAATTACTGGACAGAACATCGTGCCGGTTACCGCTGCCACATATGACGGCGATTTTCGTGAAGGCACGATTGGCCCGGGGTTGCTGCAGGGAAATTCAACGGTTATCGCCGTGGTCAAGAAGAACGCAGTTGTACTGCGGCGCTTGAGGGGCTGGCTGCAACGCAGACCAAGAGATGCGCATCTGCCATTGCTTCTCATTGATGACGAAGCCGACCAAGCATCTATCAATACTGGTGGCGAGCGAATTGAAGATGACGAGGACGTTTCACTGCGCGAGCGATATGATCTGTTGGACGACGACCTAGAGCATGGTGCCGACGGATCATCCATCCAACAGATTGCAGAACCATCTGCAATCAACAGCCTCATACGCGAGATCCTTGAGGGATTCAGTCAAGCTGCATACGTAGCATATACCGCCACGCCTTTTGCCAATATCTTAATCGATCCGTCGGCCGTCGATCTCAAAGTGGGTGAAGGCCTATATCCGCGAGATTTTATTATCTCTTTGCCAACACCGGCCAACTATGTCGGTGCGGAACAACTTTTTGGCACCGACCCCGAGAGCGACCCTATCGATATCGTTTCCTCGATACCCGAGAGCGATGCGAGTCTCGTCTCGGCGAAATCTGCTGACGACGAAGTACTACTGGTGGATTCGCTTCGCACAGCCTTGGTCGATTTCCTACTTGCTGCGGCTGCCAAGGACCACCGAATCGGCAACAGCGCTGCGACGATGCTCGTGCACACAACGTACCGCATCGCCCCCCAGATCGAACTCGGAAATCTGCTGAACGAGGAACTGGTCAACCTACGCAGCGGGTGGAAGTACGACGGGGACTACCGCGACGAGTTACGGCAACGCTGGGAGTCAGAGTTC
Source organism: Acidimicrobiaceae bacterium (assembly GCA_028819005.1). Classification (GTDB taxonomy): domain Bacteria; phylum Actinomycetota; class Acidimicrobiia; order Acidimicrobiales; family Aldehydirespiratoraceae; genus VXYK01. The sequence continues at coordinate 83,630 of JAPPMP010000035.1, read as the reverse complement.
GAGAATCGTACAGGAAGCGATGGACACTTTTATCCCACATTTGATGAACTCCATCCGTCGATTAACTCCCTTCTGCGAACCGAGAACGCTCCGTCTGTCCTCGTGTTCAACTCCGAAACCGAGGCACAGCTAGATTTTGATGAACATCCAGAGCGCAAGATCATTTTGGTCGGTGGTAATCGGTTGGCGCGCGGCCTCACGCTTGAAGGCCTGCTTGTGTCCTATTTCACTCGGCAGAGCGGCACATATGACACCGTCATGCAGGCCGCAAGATGGTTCGGGTTCCGCGACGGATACCATGACCTGACCCGAATATGGATGACTGACGAGAACTACTCTCGGTTTCGGCACCTGGCAAAGGTGGAAGATGACCTCTTTCGTCAAATCGCTCTGTATTCGCTCACTGGGAAACGTCCGAGCGAGAGAAGCCCATTGATCTTGACGCACCCCGAAATGCAAGTAACCGCGTCAAACAAGTCACGCTCAGCCGAGGTGTATGACGCCGATTACTCCGGGCATTTTCTGCAGTCTGTCAGACTGCCACTTGACAACAGCCAGTTACTGGAACGCAATCTCGACGAGACTCGCCGATTTGTCCGACTGTTGGATGAACCGCCGTCGCACTTGGAGGAGGGAGAGCCACCGATTTGGCGCAGTGTTCCTTTTGAGCTTGTTACCAGATACTTGGGATCATTCGTGACCTCAGGTGAGAGGTTCGACTCGTTCCCCTTGATCGCTTACATCAACCGCATGGCAAATGACCATAACGAGCTCTCGCGATGGTGGGTATCGATCCGAACGAGGAGAACGATGCTGTCGTCTTTGGGTTCTATCGACCTCGGCGTCCAAGGAGGGCCTGTTAACGCGATCTCGCGTTCACGCTTGAAGCACGATCGGGGCAGCCTCGGCGCGCTTGCGAATCCGGTAACCGTTGAGGGCGGTGCAGGGGACGAGATCGTCGGTCTTGACGAAGATGTTGTCGAGAGTGTTCGGGAGAACTTCCGCAGTAGTACCAACCAAGACAACACAAGGTTCTCGACCCTCTTGCGCTCTCACCGCAACCCCGAAGAAGGCTTGCTGTGCATCTATCCCGTGTCAGCGAACAGCAAGGCCGGACCGGGTGCCAAAAACCGCGCAGATCTGTTCAGTGACGGTCGCGGGCACCCACCTGTTATCGGACTGGCCGTTCTCTTTCCTCCCTCTAGGGCCGCCAGCGAAGCAGTGCGCATAGGAGGGCCACTTGGAGGCCGTGGAAGGTGAGAGAGGACCCTTGGTCATCGGTACCTCGGCCGGCCGCGGGTCTGTTACGTGCCCGTGAGCCGTCAGAACCCAACGGGGTCTGGTACGGCTGGGACGACCAAGGGCGTCGGCACCTGCTGTTGCCGGTTCCCAGCGACCACAACGCGACGGTGGATTTCGAGACCCGCGGTCTGATCGCGACCGTTCGTCAGTTGCACCTCGACGAGGGTCCAGATGGAACTTGGGTGGACATAGGCTGCCTCGACGGCGGGTCGGCTGGTGCTTTCGCCGCACTCGCTCGTGAACTGAACGAGCAACTGGCTGCACGACAACGCGATGTAGCGACCGTCGTATCCGAGGTGCTCGAACGTTGGCGACGATTCTGGCTTGAAGCCGCATCGCCCGGCCTGTTGGACCCCGCCGCGGAATTGGGCCTGATCGGTGAACTCTGGTTCCTCCTGCGCTGGCTCGGCGCGGCAGCGTCTGTACGCCATTGGACGGGCCCTCTGGGTGACCGTCATGACTTCGTCACTACGAGTGTTTCGGTGGAGGCCAAAACAGCCAGTGTCCGCGGGGGAGAAATGCCGACTCACCCCATCGCCCATCTCGACCAACTGGCCGATCCCGTCAATGGGTCACTGATGCTGTTCAGTCTCGGATTGGCGCGCGATGCGGACGGCGACACGACGTTGCCAGGACTCGTGGCTGAGGCAGAATCACTCTGCCAAGGCACTCCGCATGTGGTTGCGTGGCGCGAGCGAATCCACGCAGCCGGTTGGAGGCCACCGCATGGAGAGCTATACACACGTCGATTCCGAGTGGTGTCGCAACAGCTGTATCGCGTTGACGATCAGTTTCCCCGCCTCGTTCGCTCGAGCTTCAACGGTGGACAGCCCCCTGCTGGAGTTGGTGACATTCGTTACTCAGTCACGCCATCCGTCGTTTCTGGGACCCACGTTCTAGCGTCTGAACCACAAGGTGCTCGCTCGTATCTCTCGCCATTCGAAACCGCCATGGAATAACGCCAGTGGGCCCGTTTTGGGGGGCTGTGCGGAGTTGTGGTGGAATGCGAGGCGTATGGCTGAACTCCAAGACATTGATTTCACCCTCGAGTATCCCTACACCCGCACCACCGGACCGATAATCGGTCCGTTCCTGACCGGCCTCAGAGACGGTCGAATTCTCGCCACCAAGGTCGGGGACAGGGTCATTTGCCCTCCCCTGGAATACGACCCGGACACAGGCGCAACCGTCGGTCCGGAGAACCTCGTCGAGGTCGGACCCGCTGGCGAGGTCACAGGCTGGACCTGGGTAACCCGACCGACGTCGAAACATCCCTTCGAGCATCCTTTCGCTTTCGCCCAGATCAAGCTCGACGGAGCGGACACGACCATGCTGCATGTCGTCGATGCCGGATCCGAAGACGCCATGTCGACTGGAATGCGCGTCGTGGTGCGATTTCGCAGTGAACGGCTCGGCACGATCAACGACGTATATTTCGTCCCCGGAGACGAACCGCCCGAAGCGCCTGAAGTCGATGACGACGCTGAACCGGTGACGATCACCGAGCATCTGATCGGCGTGCGCATCCGTGAACCGTTGCAACCGCATCGTCGCCGCTTCGCGGAAGGGTTGCTCGCAGGAAAGATCATCGGACAGCGCAGCCCCGCCGACGGCAAGGTGCATGTGCCGAGCCGCGGCTACGACGCCACCAACCGGGTGCCGATGACCTCGGAGCACGATGTGGAGGTGGCCGACGTCGGCACTGTCACGTCGTTCACCGAAATAGTGCCGGTCCAGTATCACGGGCAGACCGAGACTGAACCGTACATACGTTGTTCGGTGCTCCTCGACGGCGCCGACACGACGGTCGGAGGGATCGATATTCGCGATATCAGCGTTGAGGACTTCCGCGTCGGCATGCGCCTGCAGATGGTGTGGCGAGACAGCGGTGACCGCATGGGCGATCTCGACAACCGCGGCTACGGACTCAACGAAGAGGTCTATGAGCGCTGGGAACCGACGGGGGAGCCCGACGTCGACCCCGAATCTCTCAAGGAGCACAACTTCTGATGTCGCAGTCAACGCAGCCAGCACAGTCACCGCAATCGGGATCAGCACAGCCCCAACGCCACGAGAACGACATTGCGATCGTCGGTTTCGCCCAGACCGACGCCCATGTGCGCTACGACGGCCCCGAAGTGGTGCTCATCATGGAATGCGTCAACGCCCTGCTGGCGGGAGCCGGCATCGAACGCCACGACATCGACTTCACCATCGCCGGCAGCTGCGACTACCTCAGCGGCATGCCGTTCGCATTCGTGTCGAACGTCGATGGCATGGGGGCGTGGCCGCCGGTCTATGAATCTCACGTCGAGATGGACGGTGCGTGGGCACTGTTCGAAGCCTGGTTGCGCCTGCAGATGGGCGACATCGACGTTGCGATGGTCGTGGGCTCGGGAAAGTCCTCCCCATGCAACGCCCGTGAGGTCTTCCACCTACAGGCCGACCCCTATGCTGTGGCTCCGCTCGGACTGGACCCCGACGCCATGGCCGGCATTGCGGCCCGCTCCCTGATCGAGTCGCGCAAGGCGACCGAAACGGAGATCGCCGAAGTCGTCGCACGCAGCTACCAGGCTGCGGCGAGCAACCCCCATGCGCAGATCCGGAGCACAGCCTCGGTCGAGGAACTGCTAGCGGCCCCCTATGACATGGCCCCGTTGCGAGCTCATGACGTGTCCCCCAAAGCAGACGGTGCGGCAGCGCTGCTGATCGCTCGTCGGGACAGGGCCAGAGAGCTCACCGACAGCCCCGTGTGGATAACCGGCCTCGACCACCGCATCGAATCACATCACGCGGGGTTGCGCGACCTCACGGACTCCCAGAGCACCCGTACGGCAGCAGCAGGATCCGGAGTCGCCGATGGCGCAGTCGACGTGGCCGAACTTCACGTCACCCATGCCCACGAGGAGATCATTCTGCGCAACGCCTTGAACCTCAATCCCAGCACCGCGGTCAATCCGTCGGGAGGACCCCTGGCAGGTGATCCAGTCATGGCCACCGGTCTGGTCCGAGTTGTAGAGGTCGCACGAAGAATCGCTGCGGGCGAAGCGGGTCGGGGAGTGGCTCATGCTTCATCGGGAGCGGCGTTGCAACAGAACTTGTTGTGTGTTCTGCAAGGAGGCGCCTGACATGGCTCGACCATGCGCGGTCGTTGGCATCGGCCAAACGAAGTACAAACGTCGCCGCGATGATCTGTCGCTAGACGGTCTGGTGCGAGAGGCAGCATTGCGGGCCCTTGAAGATGCGGAGGTGAGCTTCGCCGATATCGACGCAGTGGTGCTCGGCAAAGCCCCTGACGCTCTGGAAGGCGTGATCATGCCCGAGCTGTCGCTCGCCGATGCACTCGGGGCTGTCGGCAAGCCGATACATCGAGTCCACACGGCAGGATCGGTCGGTGCTTCCACAGCAATCTCAGCCGCTGTGCTGGTTGAGAGCGGACGTTACGACACGGTTCTGACCGTCACCTACGAAAAGCAGTCTGAGGGCAACGCCACCTGGGCGCTGTCAGGCGGAAAATCAGGCGGCCAGGGAGCCGGTGGAACCTTCGCTCCGTGGATCAGAGAGTACATCCGGCGTTCGGGAGCTCCTGAACACATCGGCTGGCAGGTTGCGGTCAAAGACCGTCTGAACGCGCTCAAGAACGAGTACGCGCATCTGCATCTCGACGACATCAGCATCGAGGCGGTCAAGCAGTCGCCGATGCTCTGGGACCCGCTGCACTTTCTCGAGTCGTGCCCTTCGTCCGACGGCGCCGCGGCGATGGTTTTGAGTTGCGAGGACTTTGCCTCACGCTCGCCGAACCCGCCGGCCTGGATCCTGGGGCACGCCAAGCGCACCGAATTCTCGAGCTTCCCCGGGCGCGACACAGTCAAACCCCAGGCCGGGGTGGACTGTTCGGCAGCGCTCTACAAAGAGGTCGGCATCACCGACCCGCGGCGGCAGATCGACACCGCCGAGTTGTACGTGCCGTTCAGCTGGTACGAGCCGATGTGGCTGGAAGGCCATCTGATCGCGCCGGAGGGCGAGGGCTGGAAGATGACCGACGAGGGCGCCACTGCACTGGACGGGGATTTTCCGGTCAATTGCTCGGGCGGGGTGCTGTCGTCGAACCCGATCGGCGCTTCGGGCATGATCCGCTGCCTCGAAGCCGCCAATCAAGTGCGCGGCACTGCAGGCGAGTACCAGGTTGACGGAGCAAGAGTGGCGCTCGGTCATGCATATGGTGGAGCGGCTCAGTACTTTGCCATGTGGATCGTGTCGTCGGAACTAGACCCGGTTTTCTCTTGAGCGTGTGTTCTATAGACCCCGTGGCATCTAGGCCGACGACGCCAAGACCAATGACTGGAGTACCTCGATGAGTTCTGAAGTCGCCGATCTGGACGGGCGGGTGGTGATCGTCACGGGGGCTGCCCGAGGTTTGGGGCGCGCTCATGCGATGGCGTTCGCGGCGCACGGCGCTCGGGTCGTGGTCAACGATCTCGGCGTCGAGCGCGACGGCACGCCGGGAACCAGCGATGCTGCCAACGAGGTTGTGGCCGAGATAGTCGCCGCGGGCGGGGTTGCGGTTGCGAACGCGGCTGACGTGGCCGACTGGAACCAAGCCGCGGCGCTGGTGTGCCAGGCGATCGACGCCTACGGCAGTCTCGAAACGCTCGTGTGCAACGCAGGTTTTCTGCGCGACCGCATGCTCGCTCAGATGTCTGAGGATGAATGGGACAGCGTCACCCGGGTGCATCTGAAAGGCCACTTCGCTCCCGCACGCCACGCCATCGAATACTGGCGCGACCGGGCCAAAGCAGGCGAACCAGTTACGGCTCGAGTGGTCAACACTTCTTCAGGCGCAGGTCTGGCGGGATCGATCGGCCAAGGCAACTATGCGGCGGCCAAGGCCGCGATCGCACTTCTCACTATTCAGCAGGCCGCGGAATGGGGGCGCTACGGCGTGCTCGCCAACGCGATCGCCCCCGATGCCCGCACCCGTATGACCGAGGGCGTCTTCTACAGCTCCGAGATTCCCGAGGGCTTCGACGAGAAGGCGCCCGAGAACATATCGCCATTGGTCGTGTGGTTGGGCAGCGCTGCTTGTGACGTGACGGGTCGCACCTTTGAGAACACCGGGGATCAACTCAACGTTTGCGACGGTTGGCAGCCCGGGCCGGTTGTCTCCGTCGGCGGTCGGCGTATGACGGTGGCCGAAGCGGGCGAGTTGGCCCATCGCTCCATCGTCGCTGAGCGCGCTCCGCAACCAGTGCATGGCGCACGTACCTGACAGGGCAACCGATGGACTTCGACGACACCGCTGAGGAGGCCGCGTGGCGAAAGCAATGCCGTGACTTCTTGAGCCGGCATGCTGAGCTGTTGCCCAAAGAAGTCGATCTCAGCCGGAGCTATTGGGCCAGGCCTCCCAGTGCTGCGGAGAGCTCTGCCTACACAGCGCGTTGCCGAAAGTGGCAGCGCACCAAATACGACGCGGGCTGGGCAGGTTTGACGTGGCCGACCGAGCATGGCGGCCGAGGCCTGTCAGGGCATATGGCCGGTATTTTTTCCGAGGAGGAGGCCCGCTACAACCTGCCGTTCGGCCAGTTCGCCCAGTCGATCGGCATGGCCGGCCCGACGATCATCGCCCATGGCACAGACGCCCAGAAGAACAAGTATCTCGAACCCATGCTGACCGGCGAACAAACCTGGTGTCAGTTGTTCTCCGAGCCCGGGGCCGGATCGGATCTCGCCGGTCTGCGAACCTCCGGTGTGCTCGACGGCGACGAGATCGTCGTCAACGGACAGAAGGTGTGGACTTCGAGCGCCGGCGAGGCAGCGCACGGCATGTTGTTGGTGCGCACCGACGTCGACCAGCCCAAGCATCGGGGAATCTCGTACCTGCTGCTTGATATGACCACCCCGGGGATCGATATTCGTCCCCTGAAGCAACCAACCGGGCGTTCGGAGTTCAACGAGGTCTTTCTCGACGATGTCCGGGTGCCGCTCGACTGTGTCGTGGGCGAGATCAATCGAGGGTGGGGCCCCATTCTGACCACCCTGAGCAATGAGCGGGCCGGCATCGGCGGTCAGGCTTCATACGTTGCCGATGTGATCGAGTTGGCCCGTCGTTTCGGAGTTGCCGATGATCCGGTGGTTCGCCAGGAGCTCGCGCGCTTGTACTCGATTGCCGAGACGATGCGCTTTCTCGGGTATCGGGTGCGCACGGCGACCTCTCGCGGCGAGCAGCCCGGTCCGGAGAGCTCGGTGCTGAAGCTCGCGGCATCCCGTCGGCTGGAGCTGATGGGCAACCTGTCGATGGCGATCATGGGTCCGAGTGCAACCCTCTACAGCAGCGATGCCGTGTTCAACGGGTTCTGGCAGAACTACGCGTTCTTGGGGCAGTGGATGTCTCGCATCGGTGGTGGCACCGATCAGGTGCAGCGCAACATCATCGGCGAGAACGTGCTCGGGCTTCCTCAAGAACCCAGGCCCGACAAGGGAATCCCCTTCCGCGACATCCCCCACTAGCGGCCGAAAATGCGGGTCAAGACTTCCCCGTGATTTTGCTGCTTGTGTTTGTTGGCGGGTGGTGTCACCGTTCCGGTCGCGGTTGTGGACAACGTGTGCGGCCGCCCAGACAAGCGCGGCTGGCGCAGCGTGCGGCGTTCTTGCGAGTACGGTGTTGCCATCATGAGCGAACAACAGAATCCGAAAGCTCATCGCAGCAAGCGCGAGTTGTGGGCATTCTTCGGTCTGTTAGTCGCAATGATGACCGTCCCGGTGATCGTGGGTCTCTTCACGGAGGTGACAGTCAACATGAGGATCGGCCTCTACGTGATCGGAGCGATCCCGGTGATTATCTGGTGCAACGTTTGGCTCCGCTGGGGGCGTCGGCGGTTCCCGTTGCGGGCCAGTTCCCAGCGCACCTGACGTGGATACGTCTGGCCGGCTCCGTCGTTGTGACGGCGGTACTTGTGACAGGTTGCTCGTCGTCTTCATCGGCCGAGGCCTGTCGAGAAGCGGCTGAACAACAAGCGTTCGCTGAGCAGCGGTGGGCCTTGGGCCTTGACCGCTTTCGCGTGCGCTGTGGTTGGCTGAACAACAAGCGTTCGTTGAGCAGCGGTGGGGCGAGGAGATTGAGCGCCACGGCGTGACACACGAATTGGGCGACGCTGTGCATGACGAATCAGCTGGAGACATTCTCGGCGCTCGTGTTGAGATGATTCTGGCCGAAGCGGAAACTCGGTGCAGTTGTAGCTGATCCTCACAAGATCGCCACACGGTGATGTTGGCGAATGATGGTACCCCAATCGGGCTGCCTCTCCGGGTTCGTGCTCTTGGGCCAGCCCGGGAATCACGACCCAGGAGGCAGCCGCTCTGATCTCGGGTTCGTGCTCTTGGGGGCAGCCCTGGCGCCCGGCGAAGTCGGGTGTGCACGGACGGCTCGGGTTCGTGCTCCTGGGGGCAGCCCCGCCGAACTGACAGCCGCCGAACCGGTACTGGGCTCGGGTTCGTGCTCCTGGAGGCAGCCCGCTGGCGTGTGGACTAGGCGTTGCTGGCGGGGTACACAGTTCGGAGCGTCCGATATTTCGCGCGGAAGGCTAATGAACTGCCCACGCCCGTGGCGACCGACATCCTGACGCCGAGGGATGTAACCCTCGGGCGATCGTATGGTCCAACTAACAAGAAGTGTCGCCTCCCTCCAGGGGTGTATGCGGCGCCCGCCTCATTGAGCGGGCGCCGCCTTTGTTTTGGCGTCGTGTGTTTCGGCATCGTGTCGGCGGTCTGCTGCCTTTGCCGCTTCCAGTGCGTCGTCGAGTCCGACTCCGAGTATGCGAAGTTCAACGCCCGGTCTCCCAGTAGGACCCTGCACCACGCTCAAGTCGTCGAGTCCGACTCCGAGCATGCGAAGTTCAAAGATGAAGCGGTCAGCCGCGGCGGCCACCCTCTCGCGGCACTCCTGGAGCGGCTCGCTGTGGGGCGGCTCATCGACCACAAAAGTTCCGTGCCGGTAGCGGACGTCGACGAATGCCTGCAACTCATCGCCTATCCGCGCGGCCCGAGTCTCTTGGCCACGATCGCAAGTCGCGATAATCGACAAGAATCCGTCCGTGAAATTATACATTAACTAGCCCGTGAATTTGTGCAAAAACAAGGGCTAGACCTAGTAGGATACGGCAATGGAGGCCTACACAGATCGTATCTCCGACCACGTCCTCGCCCGACACCTCGCAGTCTGGCCGGCAGAGTTCATCACGGGGCCACGGGCAGTCGGCAAGACCACCACAGCGCTTCGCCACGCCCGGTCTGCGCTGCGCCTAGACCGGCCAGCCGAACTGGGAGTGGTGCTGGACGATGCGGACGCGGCGATAGCAGAAGGCCCTTTCCCCCTATTGATCGACGAGTGGCAGCATGCTCCAGACGTGCTGGCCGCTGTTAAGCGAGCAGTTGACACGGGGATGGGGCAGTCTGGCCAATACATAATCACCGGTTCCGCCCGCAACGACCTCCATCTCGGTCAATGGCCTCTGACTGGCCGAGTCCTACCGGTTTCGTTGTGGCCTCTGACCGGGCGAGAACGGTTCGGCGACGCATCCGCGCCTTCCCTGTTCGACCGTTGGGGAACCGACGGCCGATTCACGATTCCGGAAGATCCACCCAACGTTTTGGGCTATCTGGACATTGCCCTAGACGGCGGATTCCCCGGAGCCATCGCATCATCTGCTGTAGGCGCCCGCGAAGATTGGATGCGCGCCTACGTCGACGTCGCCACAACCCGTGACTTGGAGGAACTGTCGCCGGGCAGCGGACGTCGCAGAAGTCCTGTGTCTTTGCGTCGATACCTCACCGCCTGCGCGACACACACGTCTGGCGTGGTCCCAGACACTGCTCTGGCACGAGCCGCGGGCGTCGACAGGCGCACAGGGTTGGGCTACCACGAGATGGTGACCGTGATGCGCCTGATCGACGATGTGCCGGCTTGGCACTCCAACCGACTCAAGCGGCTCACCTCGACACCGAAGCGCTACCTCAGTGACGCCGGACTCGCTGCGTGGCTGATCGGCGTCGGACGCGAGGCACTGGCACGCGATGCCCATACCCGCGCTCGGATCATCGACACCTATGTGGCCGCCCAACTACGCGTCGAGGTCGAGGCAGCGGGCGGGCGAGCCCACCTCTACCACTTGCGCACCCAGGGCGGGGAACACGAAATCGATCTAGTGGTCGAGTTCGGACGGCAGGTCGCAGCACTGGAAATCAAGACCTCCAGTGCCCCCAGGCCCCGCGATGCCCGCCATATCGCCTGGCTGCGGGACCAACTTCCGCCCGAGCAGTTCGCGGGCGGAGTCGTGTTCCACACCGGCCCACGACGCTACTGGCTGGGCGACCGTATCGAAGCAGTACCGATCGCCGGACTCTGGGGCTGAAATCCCGGCCAGAGGTGTATGCGGCGCCCGCCTCATTGAGCGGGCGCCGCCTTTGTTTTGGGGTCGTGTGTTTTGGCGTCGTGTCGGCGGTCTGCTGCCTTTGCCGCTTCCAGTGCGTCGTCGAGTCCGACTCCGAGCATGCGAAGTTCAAAGATGAAGCGGCCAGCCGCGGCGGCCACCCTCTCGCGACGCTCCTGGAGCGGCTCGCTGTGGGGCGGCTCATCGACCACAAAAGTTCCGCGGCGACCGCGGCCCTCCACGATCCCGTCGTTCTCGAGTTCTCGGTAGGCGCGGGCCACGGTGCCGGGAGCCAAGTCCAGCGCGGCTGCCAGTTCGCGCACTGTGGGCAGTTTGCTCTGGGGCTCTAGGCGTCCAACAGCGGCCATCACCGACAGTTGGGCGCGGAGTTGTTCGAAAGCCGGGATATTGGTTCCTGTTTCGAGCCTGATTATGAGCCGTCTCTCGTCCCCTCGATGGTCGCGATAGGTGACGATTGGTGCACTCTCAGGATCGGTCATCTGATTATTGTATCAATACAAATAACAATATTAAGGCCCCTATCGGGCGAAATATTATGGAAAATTGGCAAAATAACTACACTTTGAATTGATACATAATATGATTGTGTCAACACAACAAAAACGGAGATCCACAATGAAACTCGTCACTGCGGTGATCAAGCCCTTCAAACTCGAAGACGTGAAATCCGCGCTGGCCGATGTCGGCGTTGCCGGCATGACCGTGTCGGAGGTGCAGGGCTTCGGCCGCCAGGGCGGTCACAGCGAAACGTATCGCGGGACCGAATACCGGGTGACGTTCACTCCCAAGACTCGAATCGAAGTGCTTGTTGACGACTCGACAGCAGACGGTGTGGTCGAAGCCATTCTCGCATCGGCACGCACCGAGAAGATCGGCGACGGCAAAGTGTGGGTCACGCCGGTCGAGACGCTGGCTCGCATCCGCACCGGAGAACGCGGCGCCGAAGCTGTCTGAGAGCCGGCCGGACTCACCTTGTTGGACCTGGATCGCCGTAATCGCCTGGTCTTGACCGTCCACACCCCCGCCGAAACCGGACACCCACCTTGTTGGACCTGGATTACCGGAATTTCCTGAAGCCGCACGGAACCGCCGATTCGCCTCCGTTGAAGGCGCGAGTAATATCTGGTAGCGCCGCGTCAGCTTGAGCGGCGATGGGAGGCGAAGTGACCGAACAGATTCTCGATGCCGCGACGTTCTGGGAACTGCTCGAACGCCGGACTGCGCTTTCGCCTGACCGGCTGTTCCTGATCGACGACGCCGGCCGGCAACTCACTTATTGCGAGTTCCGCGACAAGGCTGAGAGAGTTGCGGCAGGCCTGCACGGCTTGGGAATAACCGAAGGCGCCCCGGTCACATGGGAGCTGCCCACACGGATAGAGACAATCGTCTTGAGTTTTGCTCTGTCGCGGCTCGGCGCTGTCCAGAACCCGATCATTCACATCTACCGGCACCGAGAGGTCGGGTTCTGCATCGCTCAAACAGGAGCGCGCTTCGTCTTCACCCCGGGAGTCTGGGGCGATTTCGACTACCACGCGATGGCAACCGAAGTAAGCCGAGATCTTCACCCCCGTCCGCAGATCCTCGACGGATATGCGAATCTCCCCGAAGGCGACCCCCGCGATCTGCCACCAGCGCCGAACGATGGCGCCGCCGTGCGCTGGATCTACTACACCTCGGGCACCACATCGGATCCGAAAGGAGTCAAGCATTCCGACAAGACCCTGATGGCGGCGGGAACCGGGCTCGCACTGGCGCTGGAGACCAACGCTGACGACATGGGCACGATCGCCTTCCCGTACGCCCATATCGGCGGCCCGGACTTCATCGTGATGCTGCTGACAGACGGCTTCGGAGCGATCCTGATCGAGAAGTTCACCCCCGCGGGGGCGGTGGCGGCATGCGCCGAGCACGGAGCGACGATCGTCGGCGGGTCGACTGCCTTCTACCAGATGTTCTTGGCCCGGGATCAACAACTCGGCGGCGGATCCATGCCTCTCTTGCGGGCCATGGCCGGCGGCGGCGCCCCCAAACCCCCTGAGATCTTCTTCGAAGTCAAAGAGAAGATGGGCATACCGATCGCGCACGGCTACGGCATGACCGAATGCCCGATGATCAGCCAGGGTTCGCCGTCGGACACCGACGAACAACTCGCCCACACCGAGGGCGCTCCGATCAGAGGGTGTGAAGTGGCGATCGTGACCGCCGACGGCGCCGTTGCAGAGCATGGGGTCGAAGGCGAAGTCCGTGTCAAGGGGCCAATGTTGTTCATGGGTTACACCGACCCGAGCCTCGACGTCGAGGCGTTCGACGACCAGGGCCGGTTCTGCACCGGAGACCTCGGAGTGGCCCATGCCGACGGCCATGTGACGCTGACCGGGCGTGTCAAGGACGTCATCATCCGCAAAGGCGAGAACATCTCGGCCAAGGAAGTCGAGGATGTGCTCTACTCGCTGCCGTCGGTGGAGAACGCGGCCGTGATCGGACTGCCCGACCCAGATCGGGGCGAACGCGTCTGCGCGGTGATCGAGACCGCAGCGGGACACTCCGATCTGACCTTTGAGGAGATGTCAGCTGCTTGCAGAGAAGCTGGGCTCATGGTTCAGAAAACCCCCGAGCAACTCGAGATCTACGACGGACCGCTGCCCCGCAACGCCACCATGAAGATCCTCAAATACGAGCTTCGCGATCAATACAAAGACAGACAATGGCAATCCAAGGACAGACAATGGCCCTGACCATCTACCACAACCAGCATTGAAACTCGTCGAGCAACGCCGTGGCGGTCGCCACGGAGATGGGAGTCGACTTCACCGAAGTCCGCTACATGAAGGACTTCCCCGACGAACAGACCCTGCGGGATCTGATCGCCAAGCTTGAGGAACCAGTCGAGAACCTGGTGCGCAAGGACGCCCAGTTCGCCAAACTCGGCCTCAACGAAGACGACTACGTCGGCAACGTGGACGCCGTGGTGGAGGTGCTCAACAAGTACCACCGACTGCTTCAGCGTCCGATCCTCGTCGGACCCGACAAAGCCATAATCGGACGCCCCTTCGACGGTGTGATGGCCAAGACTCGAGTGGCCGAGATGCTCAGTTCAAGCGCGGCCTGAGTCAGCGATGGCGATCACCGCTCCCGACGTCCACACCAACGATGCGCCCGTTGGCGAGACCATCGTCTCGGTCGGTCGAGTGAGCAAACCCGTGCAGGTCGACGCCGGACGCTACACCGAGGTGGCTTGGGCCCGAATCGAAGAGGAGAGACTCTGGCCGACCACGTGGCAACTGGCCTGCACATTGGACCATGTCTCCGAGCCGGGGGATGTGCACGTGTACGATGTCGGCCGCCTGTCGATTCTGATAGTGCGCGGCGATGACGGTGAGCTTCGCGCCTTCCAGAACGTGTGCAGGCACCGCGGGATGCAACTCTGCAACGAGAATCAAACCGGACTCGCCGAACTGCGCTGTGGGTTCCACCGCTGGTCGTGGAATCTGGCGGGCGAGCTCTGCGAGGTTCCCTCGCGAAAGGGTTTCGGCGCGCTGCGCAACGATGATTTCCCCCTGTTCGCCATCGCGGTCGATGCCTGGGGTCCGATGGTGTTCGTCAATCCTGATCCCGACGCCGAATCGCTGGCCGATTTCCTGGCGCCTGTCCCAGATGACATCGCCTGGGCCGACCTGGACGATTTCCGCTGCAAGGCCTTGATATCGATTCCGGTGCCTTCCAACTGGAAGACGATCATCGACGGTTTCAGCGAGACCTACCATGTGCAGGGTATTCACCCCGAGATGTTGCGCATGGTCGACGACGTCAACAGTCCCCAGACGATTTGGGAACGTCACGGCAAGCTCGTGCAGCCCTACGGCCTGGCCAGTCCCCGCCTGCGCGGCGGCGCCACCGACCAGGAGATCTGGGAGGGGTTTGTGGAGGTGATGGGAGGCCGTGTCGGCCTGAGCGAGCCGACCGATGCGGGCGTCTGCCCCGAAGTGCCGCCCGGCTCGACGCTGCGCGAGGTCCTCTCAGACATGATCGTGGATCACTTCCGTGACGCCGAGGGCGTGGATCTCAGCCGGTTCGGACCCGACGAGATGATGACCATGCAGCAGTACAACCTGTTTCCCAACATCACGGTGCTGGTGTTCGGCGATCTGCTGCAAGTGGTGCGCGCCCGCCCCGGAGCGACGCCCGACGACGGGTACATGGACGTCATCGCCTTCGACCGGGTCAACCCCGATGCCGCGCGCCGAGAACCCCTGACAGCAGAGATGGAGCCGGGTTCCTACAGCTTGGGTCTCGTCCTGGACCAAGACGTGACCAACTTGGGGCGCGCCCAGCGCGGGCTTCACGCACCGGGTTTGACCCATCTCACACTGTCGGGTGAGGAGTGTCGGATAATCAACCTGCACCGCAACCTCGACCGGGTGACGGGATGTGATTCCGGTCTCGATCTCTCCTACGAGGACTGAGCAGGGGGCTGGTCGGCCTGCGTGCCGGGCTCAGCTTCTTGCAAGGCCCGCATGGCCTGAACCATCGCGGCGAGGGCCTCGCCTGCCGATGAGGAGGTTGATGTGGAGGCCGGTGTGGAGACGGTCAGCGACATGCGGTCGGCGTGGTTCCCGTATTCTTCGGTCAGCCGCTCGGCGCAATCGGCAGGCGTCCCTCGCACAGCCAACAGGTCGACGACATCATCGTCGACGAGCTCGCCCAGCGTCGCCCAGTCGCCGGTCTTGGTCGCGTCACGCAGCCGCGGTTGCAGATCGCCGAGTCCGTGGTGGTCGAGCACCACTCGGTAGGCGGGCGTAGAACCATAGAAGGCGAGGTTGAATCGGATTGCCGTGGTTGCCCGATCGTACTGCTCGTCGGTGAGGCACGGCGCCGCTATACAACCGACGTTGAGCACCAGCGATGACCGCTCCCGGCCACTCTCGGCAAGGCCCGTCTCGATCATCGGCATCGTCTTGTCGGCCAAGAACGCACCAGTGTTGAACGGATGGATGATGATACCGTCGGCATGCGCGGCCATCGCCTGCGTCATGCGGGGTCCGAGCGCTCCGACCCAGATCTCCGGAGTCGGATGCCCGAGCGGTGCCGGCACGAAGATCGGGGTCATCAGGTCCACCCTGTAGAACTCGCCGTGGTGGTCGAGCGGAGTCCCGTCACCCCAGTTGGCGTAGATCGCCCGCAATACGGTGATCAACTCGACCATGCGGTCAACAGGACGGCTCCATTGCGACGAGAAGCGCCGTTCGATGTGTGGCTTGATCTGAGTACCCAGTCCGAGCGCGAATCGACCGCCGCAGGCCCGCTGCAGATCCCATGCCGAATAGGCGAGGTGCATTGGTGAACGCGGGAATGCAATCGCCACGTTGGTATAGAGGTCCACGTCGAGTTCGGTTGCGTGGATCAGCGGAAAGAAGACATCGCTGTTTCCCTCGAAGGTGAACAGACCGTCTATCCCGGTTGCCGCAAGCTCGCTGGCGCCTTCGGCCGCTCCCGACAGGTCGCCGGTCACAGAAACGTCGATCAGCATGTGTTGACGCTATTCCAGAAGGCGCATTCTCTGTAAGTCGGCACTCTCCGCGTCGTCGAATTCTGGTGCGCAAGGGTGCTTCGCTAGCATCTCGGCGTGCGTTCAGAGCGAACCCTTACCCAAAGACAGGCACAGCGCCGCCAGCGAGTGTTGCTTACGGCGCTGGAACTCGCCGGCGAAGGAGGCTATGAGGGAGTGCAGATGCGCGAGGTGGCTGAACGAGCCGACGTCGCATTGGGCACCGTCTACCACTACTTCACATCCAAAGACCACCTGCTGGCTGAAACCCTCGCCGAATGGCTCCGCGGGCTTGAAGCCAACGTCGCGCGCGATCCTGCACGAGGCGACACGACGCTCGAACGGGTGCTTGACCTGTTGCGGCGAACAACGCGGGCCATGCAAAGCAATCAGAAGGTCAGCGCCGCTCTCATCGGCGGGTTGGTGGCCGAGGGGGAGCAGGTAGCGGCCTGTCAGCAGGAGATGCACGAGATGTTCAGCGCGATGCTAGGAACGGCGTTTCCGCCCGACTATCCGCGTGACCGCCGCGACAAGATCATTCGTTCCCTAGAGCACATCTGGTTCTCAGAACTGATCGGCTGGAAGAACGGCTGGAACCCCTTCGAGCAGAGCGTGCGCGAGTTGGAGGACGCAGCCGAACTCTTCCTCGCCGGCGATCCCTAACCTGATTCGGGTACCCCACAAGCGATTCGAAACCGCACAATATAGAGGTGTCAACCAGCAGATAATTGGATTTGCAACCCGCGGATTGGGATATCGTGTCGCCGACGATGCTCAACGCCGGTCGGGAACGGGGACCAGTACGACGGTCTCGGATCCGGCATCGATTCCATAGCTGGCGCATGGCCGTTCCTCGGTGGCTGAGGTTGGGACGGCGACGGTCCAGTCCTCAAGACCAGTGGCGCGGACAATCTCGGTTGCCTTGAGTTTCGCGTCGTCGAGTTCCAGGCATGGGGCATCGGCGAACAGACGGTTGAGCCTGCTGTTCATGTCCACGAGCAGTTGTTCAGAGGTTGAGGATTGGTGGCGTGCGAGGTTGAGGTCACGGCACACGTCGCTGTTGTCTGAGGCGGGGAAGACGACGAGGACTCCGTGGGCATTCACGCAAGCGACGAGCTGTGGTGCCGCTCCCCGCTCGACTGCGGGATTCTGCAGTGCTCCCTCGGCCCACAGCGAGGCGCAAAGCGATGCGTCCAAGGGAGCTGCTGCGACGACGATGCCTGTTGATTGCAGCGACGCTTCCTCGTAGCAGACCACTCCGCTGGGGTCAGAGGCGTCTCGGGTGATGATCCATGTCGCCGCCGTGGCGAGAGCGGCGACCACCAGAGCTATGACCACACGCACGACTAGACGTCGGTGATCGGGTTGTCGCTCGGCGAGCATCTCCTCTGCGACCCGAGCACGGATCGAGCGGCCCAACGGAGACATCGCAGTTGGCATGCTGTCACGTGGTGCCGGATCGGCCTGTCGGATCAGTTCGAGGGGGTCGTTCTCATGGATGTTCATGGCGTTCTCCGCTGTTCAGAGCCTCGAGGCGGAGTCGGATTTTTGTTGTTGCTTGCCGTGTGGCCGGGATTGTCCAAGTCGAGTCTGAGTTGTTTTCTGGCACGGTAGAGCCTGCTCTTCACGGTCGTAATGCGTTTGTTCACGACCATGCCAATCTCCTCGTAGCTGAGTCTCTCGAACGCGGCCAGCGCCACGATCTCTTGGTCGAGCGGTTCGAGACGATTGAGTGACGCCAATACGGCGGCCAAATCTGCCGAGTCTTCAAGGCCCTTCGAAATTTCGGCCGTCAGAGCTTGTGGGTGTTGCCGAATGCGGTTGACCAATCTGCCGCGGCGAGCGATGCTTCGCTGCTGGTTAAGCAGAACTCGTCGCGCTGTGGCGAGAAGCCATGCGACGGGTTTGGCCGTTTCTTCAACTTCTGCGAACTTGCGCCATGCAATCAGGTAGACCTCAGCAGCAGCTTCATCGGCGTCTTCGGGGCTCTGTGCCCGGCGACGGCAATAGGAGAGGACGTCTTGGAACGTTTCGTCGTACAAGCGGTCGAACGATCGAATAGTCGCGCGGTCTGACGAAGCACTAGTCATCCGCGTACCGAGTTCGAGCGTCCTGGTCGCGGACATCGCCGTGGGCACGCTCTTTGAGTTTTAGGTGATGTAGACCGAACTCACGTCGTTGTCCCAGCCGCTGAGCATCGTTGAGGCGACATCGTAAGCCTCGGTGTCGCTCGTGGGGTACCACGACCCGCCCCCAGAGGCGAGATCCGCGAAATAAGCCGAGCAGGGACCAATCTTGAACGAAGAGGTTTTCTGGTCGAAGTTGAACGATGCAAGATTGAACCACTGGAGGCGTCCTCTCAACCAGAGGGCCGATCCAGTGTACGACGTTCCGTCATAAAGTTTGAGGTACCCAGAACAGTTCGCACCGCTCGCTGCCGATGCGCCGTGCTGGAACCCCGCCGCCTGTTCGGCTTCGATGCTGGCCACCCGTTGCGCGAGTTCTGCTTCGGTGGCGAAACACTCCGGCACATCGAGTTGATCGGGCCACACAAGGCATGCCGTTGCGTCCCCCCAGTCCTCGGAGATGTCGATCGCTTCGCTGCCGAACACCGCGGTGTTGCCGCCGGTCCCCGTCGAACCTGGATCGCTCCCCGCAGACGCTGCCGTGGTGGCGCTGGCTACCAAGGCGAATGCGAGCACGGTAACAGCGCACCAACCTATTTTCCTGATGTTCTTGGGTGTGTTCGGACTCATGCCTTGCTCCTAGTCTCGTGGTCGTCCCTCGGCCGCTGACACAGCTACCCGACCACCTGTATGTGTCCGGCTCAGGCTGTTCGTCGCGACAATTTTAGGAATTGTTGAAATTCAACAGCGGGCGGCATTGGTGCTCGTAGGGCGATAGTTGAAAAAGGAAGATTTCCCGCGACCAATCCGCCGATCCGGACACGTAGGGGAGTAACAGGCAATTGCTGCGTCAGGAAATTCCCGACTCACGAGAACCCCAGTAGGCAAAACACGAACTACAGACCGCTCTTCGGTCGTGAAGAGCGCTTAGCGAATAGAGAAAATGATGTTTGGAAAATATGCTGCAAGCGTCGTAGCTGTGTTGGCAGTCTCACTTGTCGCGGGAATTGTGGTTGTGGCAAATCCGGTTTCGGCAAGTGTTGAGCCGACTATCGAGTTGGTCGACCCGGAGGACGGTCGGTTTGTAGATGAAGACCACATCGTCGTGGAAATGTTCACGATCACCGGAGAACATGTCTCTACTAAAGCGTACTTGCTAGACAACGAAGAAATACCTGTTCCCGAAGGCTTTCAGTCTCAAGGTACTGTGTCTGCGGATGGCGAGGTACTCGCTGAGATAGAATTGCTGAATTCACGATCAGGCGGTGAATTGACCGCTCTTGGTGGTGGACATGGCGGATCGTCATCGTCGACTGGATGCGTAAAGGTTACTGTGCGTAATGAGAAGGAATCAGATATTCTTGGAGAGACTGTTTTCTGGTTCAACACATGGACGAGATGGTGTTGGAATCGTGCTGCAAAGACAATCAATGGTGTATCTACCGGATGGTATATTGAAGATATAGACCCGCTGTACACTTGGAAAGGGTTGATTGTCGATAACACAGAATATTATAGTTGGTATTCTGGATATCCAAAAAGTGGGTACAAGCATGAAAAGCAGGGCCACTTCCAATGGTGCATTACCTGGGCTTGTGGTAATGTATATCCAAGAAATGTTCTATGGTCCCATTCAAACGGAACTTGGAGTTGGTCCACTTCTGACTGAGCAACGGGGATGCGAGCAAGAAGAAAACTTATTCATATACATAACGTAATTGGAGGAAGTCAATGTTCTCTGAGCGCTCAAAATATATGCTGCAGATTCTGATATCAGTATTGATTGGATTTACAGTATTCTTTTTTCTTCTCATCACGGTGACAATTTTTGCTGCTGCTATCAGTAGCAGTGAGGTAGGTATCATTGCTCTGATAGCGGTCGGAGTAGCGTACGTTAGACACCGCGTGTACCGAAGGCGTACTCGACTCGGATGACTCTCCGAAGAGCGAAGTTTTCTTTGGTTATGTTCGCTGTAGTTGCCGGTGGGCTTATCGCGTGGATGACACCAAAGGTGATCGACTCGGGAGGCATTGCGTCCGGTCGTTGTCCGATCGCGGTGCCCGAGTCGGGAGCGTCTCCGACGATTGTGTTGATCGACTCAGCCGGCATGGTCGACCCGGATGTGGTCGATGTTGAGAGTCAGTACCCAAGACCAAACACGAATGGTCGGCAGATTTCACTCCATGCGACTGCTATGGCTTCGTTGGTCAGTGCTTGTGCTCCCGACGCAAGGATAATAGCCATTGCGTCAGGGAATCAGGAATTCCAGTTCGGTGTAGATGCTGTCGCTTCACTCCGTCGCGCGATCGAACTCAAGCCTCATGTGGTTCTTGTCGGGTTCGGCACGCCGGTCGATAGCACGGCGTTGCGGGCAGCGGTTGCTAGCGCGGAAGCGAACGATGTCCTAATTGTCGCGCCCGCCGGGAATACTCGTGCTCCGTCTGCTCTTTTGGGAGACCGCCAAGGTGTTCCTTTATACAAATGGAACGAACCGATATACCCAGCAGCCTACGATACGGTCATAGCCGTCGGAGCTTTGGACGCTGACCATCTGAGGTCGGCTGACTTTAGCCAAGACTTGCCTTACGTAGATGTGGCCGCTCCTGGAACCTCGCTATTCCTTCCTGAAGAACTTTTTGCCGAGATTGAGCTAACCGGTACTAGCTACGCGGCTCCACAAGTCGCAGCGATTGCCGCCATCGCTCGTTGGATAGCCCCAGATCTTTCGGCTGCGGAGCTCCGGCGACTTGTTGTCGCCACTGCTCAACCCCTCGACCAACGCTATTCCGCGGCCGGTGCCGGAGTTGTGCAGCCACTGATGGTTTTGGAGTCGCTCGACGAAGGCTCGGAGTAGGGGTGGAAGAGATGTCAAATGCTTCACGAGCTGACATCGGTCGCAAGGTGATCTGGTTTGTGGTGGGAGTTGTCGCAGTGGTCGTTGTTGCGATTGTTGTCACCGGCATTGTGGACGGCCACGACGACGGTGTTGGCAATGGAGCCGGGACCGAGTCCGACTCGGCGGCGTTGTATCCACGCCTGTGGGAGGGTGTCCCCAAACCTTGCGGCGAAATCTTGAATCTCACACAGCCTGGTGAGGAGTTGGGCGACCTTCAACAGTTGGGCATGCTCGCGTCGGTGTCTGGACTGCCTGCAATCCACAGTTCAAGATTCCAACGGTGTACGGGGGCACCAGGAACGATATGACCAACGACGAAGTCGAGGCAGCGCTGTCGCTTCTGATCAACGACAACCTCACTTTGGTGATCAGCAACTCAGATTATGCGCTGGATCAACTGGTCGACGATCTGGGCCTGACCACAGAACCCACCGAACTGCGAAACGATGCTCACCCCGACTCGCAGGTGCGATCATCGATCTACCGCAACGACCCTACTGACGACTCGCCTGTCACCGGATCGTCCTCCTTCAGCATCAAAGACCTGCTCACCAAAGAAGAATGATCAGCATTGGCTTCGAATCCGAGGCCTAGCCCGCCCAGTACGAGGCGGCATCCCCCAAGGCCTATTGATCGTGGTCCGAGAACTGTTCGACGAGTCGGTGGCGGTAGAGCTTTCCGGCTTCTGTGCGAGGTAGATCGTCGACGATGAACACCTGTCGCGGTGTGAGCTGCGAGCCGATGGTCTCTCGGCAATGAGCGATGATCGATTCAATCAGACCGTCGCTTGAGGCTCCGGCGGCGGGAATGACCGCAGCAGCCATCACCTCCCCGAGTTCGGCGTCCCCAAGCGCGAAAGCAGCGCCGTCACGAACGTCCGGATGGCTGATGAGCGCCTCGTCGACGCGAGCCGGGTAGAGGTTCACACCGCCCGAAACCACACACTCGGCGGTGCGTCCGGTGAGGTACAGGTAGCCGTCTTCGTCGACGTGGCCGCGGTCCCCGACGGTGTACCACTCACCGGAGGCGTCAAAAGTCGCGGCGGTCTTGTCCGGGTCGTCGTGATAGTGGAACGGGGTCGTGGCTCGTGACCAGACAGTGCCGTCTTGGAGCGGTTCCGCGACTTCGCCGGCGTCGAGCCGGATCTGCAACCGGGTTGGATCGGTCCGTCCGACGCTTCCGGGATGGTCGAGCCACTCCTGGGGTTGGATCCAGGTTCCCGGGCCTTCTGTGGCGGCATACATCCGGTCCAGCTCAGCGAAGGTCAGATCGCCGTGGACGCTCGCAATCGCCCGACGCTCAGGCGCCGACCGGACCACTGCGCTGATCTCGCGACCGCGAACAGCCAAGTCGGCTGTCGGCTCATATTCCACGGCGCGAGTGTTGCACAGACAACGTTGCCCACGGCCACTCGTCGCGGCAACGAATCGGCTGTCAGGCCGGTCGTAGCAGTCGACGCAGACTAGTTTTTCTCCGCTCCGAACCAGGTGTCGTGCAGTCGGCCGTGAACGCCGTTCTCGATCAGGTCGAGCAGCGCGAGGTTGAGGCTCTCTCGCAGCCCAGGATCGTCCTCATTGAGCATCAGCCCGTATTGGACTCTCTCAAAGTCTGTTCCGAGCGTTGTCACCTCCCCTGCGCCTTCTCGGGCCGCATGGAAGTCCAGCACCGGGGCGTCGAACACAATCGCGTCGACTTCGCCCTCCAACATCAGAGGGTAGGCGTCGTCTATGTTGTCAACGAGCACAGGACCCACTCCGATAGAGGGAAGGTATGCCTCAGCAGCGGAGTTAGTGGCAGTCGCTACCCTGCGGCCGTGCAGATCCGAAGGCCCGGAGATGTCTGATCTGAGTTCGCTGACCGCCAACGAAGAGGCGATGGCCGCGGTGAAGCTGGCAAAGACCAAGGTCCCCAGGGCAATCCAGACCAACGCCAGCACGCGGCCACTGGTGCGGCGGGCAACCTTGTCTCCGTAGCCGACGGTGCTCATCGTCACCACCGACCAATAGAAAGAGTCCCAGATGCCTCGGCGGTAGGGGACCGCGAAATCGGGATTGTGATGGCGCTCCAAGAACCAGACCAGGTGTGCGGCGACGAGCACCGCGATTCCGAAGACTGCCAACAACCAGGGAAGGTCCGACGAGGCGATGGCGTCGAAGAAGGCCAATATCCGATCACCTATATCTCGCGAGTCCCGCGTTGGCGTCAGGATGGTCAGGCCCGAGTCGAGCACAGGCAGCGTGAAATCGACCACTTCCTCGCGCGACTCGGTGATCGACACCCCTCCGAGCCCGACTCTGGCGATCCCGCGGTCTATGTCGTCGATCTGTTTGGCGACGGTGTCGACCGCGTAGATCTCAACCGACATACCGAGATTGGCGGCGAGCAACCGGACGAGTTCCACTTCGTATCCGCTGTAGGAGCCATTGTCGTAAATCACGAACGGAGCGACGGGACGCGCCGCAACACTCAGGGTCCCGGCTCTGACCGCGTCGTCGCCTGTTGAGTCCGTCAGCGCGACCGCGTCGGGATCGGCTGCGAAGATCCATTGATCCACCGACGCCGAGTTGGCGTCAATCCACTCTTGGGCGTGACGTTGTATGTCCTCGGGGTCTCCGCCTTCTCTCACCAGCCTCGCGTTCTGTGCAGAAATGTCATCAAGGGGGATGACCACTTGCTCCAAGAGCCGTCGCACTGACGGGTTGGCGTCGAGAAACTCGGAGTTGGCCACCGCCCTGATGTCATTGGGGGGCCAGCCCGTGGCGCAGGGATCGCTGGCGCATCCCGGAATCCCGGCAATGGAGCCCTGTTCGAACTCGGCAGCGGTGCTCTCGGGGAGCGATGGGAACGGAGTCTCCAACCACACCGCCTCCCGACCGGGGGCCAACACGCCCACCGTCCAGTTGGGGGTCCATGTGTAGTAGAGGACGGGTTCTCCGGCTCGCTGGCGGGCGATGGTCTCGGCTATCCGGGGTGAATACTGGCCCTGAACGTGCTCAACTGTGCGGTTCA
This sequence comes from Acidimicrobiaceae bacterium, assembly GCA_028819005.1. Taxonomy (GTDB): domain Bacteria; phylum Actinomycetota; class Acidimicrobiia; order Acidimicrobiales; family Aldehydirespiratoraceae; genus VXYK01. The sequence continues at coordinate 59,305 of JAPPMP010000035.1, read as the reverse complement.
GTCCATAGACCTCCAGGTGATGGTCTATTGTCATCGCGCAGGACCAGCCGTGCTCGCATCCCACCAGGTCGGCCCGCCCGTCGCCGTCATGGTCGAACAGGGCAGCGATTTCGGGATCGGCCAAGTCGCCCAGGTTCGTTATTCCGTGGGCTTCGGCGGTGGCAGCGTCGACGAAATAGCCTTGCAGCGCTCCGTCGTCTACGGCTGTGCCGACTTTTTCGACCGTTTCACGGTCGGCGACGAACACATCGTGCGCCGGGAACCAGCCGTTGACCCAGAGGTCCACATCTCCGGCGTCGACGGCGTCGTAGAACTCCGGGTTGTTCATTGTCACCGGCCCTTCGACTTCGTAGCCCAAGCGCTCTAGCAGCAGCCGGTAGACCTCGGCCTGGAACCAGCCGGTGTCCCAGGTGGCGCGCGCCATGCGCACCGCAGTCCCGGTCGACTGTCCATGGTTGGTCGCTCCGCCCGGCAGCTGCAGGAGCACCACGAGAACAAGGATCGTCAGAACTGCGCTGGCGGCTCGGCGCATGGTTTAACCCCCTTGGACACGACCAACGCTAGCCCGCTCATGGTCGCGCAACCTGACGGGCGTTCAGGGTGGTCCGCGGGGGGTTGTTCGGGACGGCATCGGTTTGTGCTTGACGAATGATCTGTATGCGTGATAGCAGTTATCTCGTCGTGGGTTTTTAAATTGCCGCCAAGAAAATCGGAGGGTCGTGATGGACGAGGCCGGAGAGAGCACGGGAGCTGGGAATCCGCGGATTCATCGAAGTCCCGACGACACGGACATTGATCTCACAGAGGCCACGTTGGCCCTCCATGACTGGGAGGAGGAAGAAGAACGGGCGCGCGAGGCGGCAATCCACAACCGCGCCAAGTTCGAAGGGCTCCAGATCGATCCCGACATCGACTTCTACCCTGAAGTCGCGGACCGCGAGCCGGGGGACCGCAACATCGTCCGGGCCGGGTTCGACATCCATCCGCAGGTGACATTCTCGGCTGCTGGTTTCCTTTCGGTCTTCATCGCGCTGTCGCTCATCTTCGAGGAGAGAACCTCGGACGCGTTCAGTTCGATCCTCGACTTCATCAACAGCAGCCTGGGTTGGCTCTACATCATCGACTTCAACATTTTCGTCGGTGTGGCGCTGTTCTTCGCTCTCAGCCGGTTCGGCAAGATCCGGCTCGGGGGACCCTTCGCCAGACCAGAGTTCTCGACGGTGTCCTGGTACGCGATGTTGTTGTCGGCAGGACTCGGCATCGGCCTGATGTTCTGGGGGGTCGCCGAGCCGATCTTCCATCTCAGTTCACCGCCACCGGTCTTCGGTGTGGAGGCCAACACCGGAGAAGCTGCCAAAGCGGCGATGGCGACGACCTACTTGCATTGGGGCATTCACGGCTGGTCGCTGTACGCCCTGGTCGCGCTGGCATTGGGCTTCTTCGCCTACAACCGCGGCCTGCCGCTCACCTTCCGCTCGATCTTCTACCCGATCCTCGGTCCGAAGATCTACGGAAACTGGGGCAACGCCATCGACACGCTGACTGTGGTGGCGACCCTGTTCGGGTTGGCGACGTCGCTCGGCTTCGGAGCGGGCCAGGCTTCGGCCGGACTCAACAAGCTGTTCGGCACGCCCGACAACACGACCTTCCAGATATTGCTCATCGCGGCCATTACGGGCTTGGCCACCATTTCGGTGGTCGCGGGGCTCGACGCCGGCGTGAAACGTCTCAGCGAGCTCAACATCTGGTTGGCGGCGGCTTTCCTGCTCTTCGTGCTGCTGGTCGGCCCGACGCTGTTCATCCTCTCGCTGTACACGCAGAGTGTGGGGTACTACGTGCAGGTCCTGCCGGAGCTCTCGTTCTGGAACGAGGCCCTCACAGGCACTTCCTGGCAGGCAGGTTGGACCATCTTCTACTGGGGATGGTGGATTTCCTGGTCTCCCTTCGTCGGGATGTTCATCGCGCGGATCTCAAAAGGGCGTTCCGTGCGAGAGCTGCTCTTGGGCGTCATCTTCCTGCCGTCGATCCTGTGCTTCTTGTGGATGGCCGTCTTCGGCGGATCAGCGATCGACCTGCAGATCAGCGGCGAACGCGATGTGGCGTCGGCCGTCAATGACAATGTTGCGACAGCCCTGTTCGACATGCTCGAGGCGTTCCCGCTGACCGGACTCGTGTCGTTCATCGGGGTGCTGTTGTTGATCTCGTTCTTCGTGACCTCCTCGGACTCGGGTTCGTTGGTCGTCGACCACCTGACTTCGGGAGGCAAGCTCGACTCTCCCAAACCCCAGCGGGTGTTCTGGGCGATCATGGAAGGCGCGGTGGCCGTGGTGTTGTTGCTCGGCGGAGGCCTCGGAGCGCTCCAGACCGCTGCGGTCGCAACGGGGCTCCCGTTCGCGCTGATCCTTCTGGTGATGTGCTGGAGCCTCCTCATTGCATTCAAGGAAGAGCTCGACATGCTTGAGGATCACTATGACGATGTGATCTTCCGCAACCGCCATAAGGGACTGATTGAAAAGGTCGGATCGCGTCTCAGTGAGAGGACCAAGACGTGACCGGCACACATGAGAACGCGAGGGCACCAATGATGAAGAACCGCAAGATCTTCACAAGAACCACAACCTTGGCTGTGGGCATACTGACCGTCACGTCGCTTCTGCTGACTGCCTGCGCTTCCGACGACGATGACGACGGCACTGTGACAATGGCACGCGCGACTTGGGACAGCGGCTACATGCAGGCGGCGATCTATGCCCAGCTCATTGGCGAACTCGGCTACACGGTCAGCGACCCGGCCGCCGGCACCCTCGATCCGAACGGCTTCTATCCCGCTCTGGACAGCGGCCAGTACGATCTGTGGGTCAACGGCTGGTTCCCGCTCCACGACATCTATCTGGAGGCAGAGCTGGTCAGCGGGCTGTCGGTCGACACAGATATCGAACCGGTCGGCTACCAGGTGCGATCAGGGGCGCTTCAGGGGTACCTGATCGACAAGGCGACAGCGGACGCCCACGACATCACCTCGATGAATCAGTTGTCCGACGCTTCAGTTGCGCAACTCTTCGATCACGATGGCGACGGCCTCGCCGACCTGAACGGATGCAACGAGGGATGGGCCTGTCACAGGACCATCAACACGCACATCAGCGAACACGACTGGGGCAGCAACGTCGAGCAGATCTCGGGCGACTACAACGATCTGATCAGCGGAGTCCGCCAAAGGGTGGCCGACGGCCAGCCAACCCTGTTCTACGCTTGGACGCCCAACTGGACCTATGAGGTGCTGAGACCGGGAACCGAGGTGGTGTGGCTCGAGGCTGACGCGGTTGAGGACGAAGAGGGAACGACGGAAGTTCGGGGTCTCCGTGGCTGCGCTTCGGACCCTTGCAATCTCGGCTGGGCGGTCAGCAGCATCCGAGCGGTCGGCAACAAAGACTTCCTCAACGACAACCCGGACGTCGAGCGCTTGCTCGAGCAGGTTGTCATCCCATTGGCCGACATAGTCGAGCAGAACGCAAAGATGGCTGACGCTGACGACTACTCCGAAGAGGAGATCCGGGCGGACGCCGACGCTTGGATCGAGGCCAATCGCTCCACGGTGGACGGTTGGCTGGAGTTGGCCAGAGGCTGACCTAGGAGGCTTCCCGAGGAACCCGGGGCGTCAGTGGGGCGCACTCCCCTCCACTGGCGCCGGTTCGGCGTTTTGTGAGCGGACCCGCGCGGAGCCGCGCCGAAGTTGTAGTGCGCGTGGCGTGTTCGGTCGAACCCGGTGCTCGCATTAGCGTCGGACGAGCGAACCGTTGTAGGTTCGGCGCCGCTGTCAACGAACTCCGGGGGTGGGCCGTATGCCCGAAGAAGTGCTGCAAGCACCACTTGTGCTCGAGTATCCGTTCACCCGCACCACTGGGCCGGTGGTCGGGCGATTTCTCACCGGCCTGCGCGAGGGCGTCGTGCTCGGCGTCAGGCGGAGCGACGGTACAGTGATGTGCCCACCTTTGGAATACGATCCTGCCGACGCGCTGCCCCTCGGCGAAATGGTGGAAGTAGGTCAAAGCGGAGAGGTTGTCTCGTGGTCGTGGGGTGGGCCGCGGCGTGAACAGCAGCCTTTCGATCAACCCGTCGCCTGGGCCCTGGTTCAGCTTGACGGCGCGGACACGCCGATGCTGCACGCCGTGCTTGTGGACGGGCCCGAGCAGATGTCGACCGGGATGCGTGTGCAGATCGAATGGCGCGACGAACGCGAGGGGCACATCACCGACATCTGCGGATTCGTGCCAGAGAATGGCGAGGCCGGCTCTCAAGCCGCCGCGGTGGATCTCGACTCTGTCGAAGCTGTGCAGAGCGTGCGCACGCCGATTCGCTTGAACTACTCCTACACGCCGGGTCGGGCGCTTTCGGAATACCTGTATGCGATGAGGGAAAAACGCATAATCGGCGACCGCTGCGGCGACACCGGTCAGGTGTTCGTGCCTCCCCGAGGCGTCAGTCCAGTGGCCGGGAAAGCGACAACTGAAACGGTCGACTTGCCCGATGTGGGTTACGTGGAGTCGTTCAACATCACCCGGGTGCCGATCGCCACCCGACCAGACCTCCACCCGCCGTACTGCTCGGCGTGGATCGTGCTCGACGGGGCCTCGGTCGGCTTCATGGGACTGGTCGTCAATTGTGAACCGGAGTCCGTGCGCCTGGGTATGCGGGTCAGGGCGGTCTGGAAACCGGACGATGAGCTCGAGATTTCCGCAACCAACATCCTGGGCTGGGAACCGACCGGTGAGCCCGATGAAGTGATCGCCGACATTGAACGCATCGGCAGAGCTGGCACCCAACAAACCCAGAGAGGCGCATCATGAAAGACGTTGCCATTGTCTCGTTCGCTCAGCGCCAGGAGGCACAGATACCCGACGAGTCCGAAGTCGAGATGATGATCCCGTTGATGGAAAAGGCCAAGGGCGCGGTGGGCCTGTCGCAGCAGGACATGGGTTTCACCTGTTCTGGTTCCTCGGATTTTCTGGCCGGCCAGGCATTCTCCTTCGTGATGACAATCGACGGCACAGGGCCAGTGCCTCCGATCAGCGAGAGCCATGTTGAACAGGACGGCGCTTGGGCGCTGTATGAAGCCTGGGTCAAGCTGCAGTGCGAAGACATCGACACTGCGTTCGTCTACTCGTACGGGAAGTCCTCGCCGGGTTCGCTGCGCGATGTATTGGCGACCCAGATGGATCCCTACTATGTGGCGCCGCTCTGGCCCGATGCGTACGCGGTCGAGGGTCTCGCGGCTCGGATGCTGCTTGAGTCGGGCAAGGTGAGCGAACAGCGGTTGGCCGAGATCGCCTGCCGCTCGCGTCTGAACGCGGCCACGAACCCGCACGCCGTTCGCAACGAGAAAAAGTCTGTTGAAGAGATTCTGGCGGAGCCCTATCTGGCGGATCCGCTGCGGCCATCCGACATCGGCGCCATCGCGGACGGCGGGGCGGCGATGGTTCTGGCCACCGGCGACAGAGCGCGCTCGTTGTGTGAGCGGCCGGTGTGGATCCGCGGGATCGACCACCGCAGCGACGCCCATACTCTCGGCGCCAGGGACCTGACCTCGGCAATGTCCGCGACGATCGCGGCCGAGAAGTCCGGCGTTCGAGCCGATCGAATCGACTTGGCGGAGCTGGCCGCACCGTTCACCACCTCCGAGGCCGTATTGACCGAAGCTCTGGGCCTCGGCGACAGCGTGGATGTGAATCCTTCCGGAGGAGCGTTGGCGGCCAACACGATGATGGCTGCGGGCCTCATCCGGTTCGGTGAGATTTTCGAGCGGATCGCCCGGGGCGACGGCGATCGTGGTGTCGCCCACGCGGCCTCCGGCCCCTGTCTGCAACAGAACCTGGTCGCGGTGCTGGAGGGGGAGTGATCATGGGCAAGGAGCGAACTGCGGTGATCGGCGTCGGCCAGACCAAGTACGCGTCGACCCGTGGTGACGTGTCGATGGCCGGGCTGTTGCGCGAAGCCGCGCAGCGCGCGCTGGATTCTGCCCACAAGACCTGGTCCGACGTCGACGCTGTGGTCATGGGCAAGGCCCCCGATTTCTTCGAGGGTGTGATGATGCCGGAGATATATCTCGCTGAGGCCCTCGGATGTGTCGGCAAACCCATCATGCGGGTCCACACCGCCGGCTCGGTCGGAGGGTCGACAGCCTGTGTCGCCGCTTCGATGGTGCAGAGCCGGGTGCATTCCACTGTGCTGACCATTGCTTGGGAGAAGCAGTCGGAGTCCAACGCGATGTGGGCGCTGTCGCTTCCGCAGCCGTTCACCACCTCGGTCAACGCGGGAGCGGGCGGCTACTTCTCGCCGATAATGCGCCGCTACATGGCTATGAGCGACGCTCCAGAGCTGATCGGATGTCTGGTGGCCTTCAAGGACCGTCAGCACGCCCTGAAGAACCCATACGCGCACCTTCACCAACATGATCTGACCTTCGAGCAGGTTGTCGAGTCGCCGATGCTGTGGGACCCGATCCGCTATTCCGAGACCTGCCCGTCGTCAGACGGCGCTTGTGCAATGGTTCTCACCGACGAAGCGGGCGGTGATGCCCATGACGGACCCGTGGCGTGGGTCGCCGGCGCCGCCATGCGCTCGGAGTCGAACTCGTACGGCGGACGCAACATGGTGTCGCCGGCGGCCAGTGAGCAGTGTGCTGATGATGTGTTCGCCCAGGCCGGCATCCATGACCGGCGTGCGGAGATCGACGCGGTGGAGATGTACGTGCCGTTCTCCTGGTATGAGCCGATGTGGCTCGAGTCTCTCGGCTTCGCCGAGAAGGGCAAGGGTTGGCAACTGGTCGAATCCGGTGCCACGACCCTCGATGGCGGTGATCTGCCGGTGAACTGCTCGGGTGGAGTGTTGTCGTCCAACGCCATCGGGGCCTCCGGGATGATCCGATTCGCTGAGGCCGCGCTGCAGGTGATGGGCGAAGCCGGAGAGCATCAGGTCGACGGTGCTCGCACCGCCTTCGGCCATGCCTACGGAGGGGGAGCCCAGTACTTCGCAATGTGGATCGTCTCAAAAGACAAGTAGCCCCGTAACGCCGTCCGTGGTCACCTTGTGCGCTGAGGGATCGGGGTGCGGTGGGGGATCGGCGTGCGGTGGGAGATCGGGAATCGGGACCGGGTTCGGGTAACGCCGATCCGGCGCCCCGAGTCCGGTGATGAATGTGGGGGTTGAGCCTGGTTGAGGCTTTGGTTTGGTTGGGCTCTGGTTTGTCCGCCATCAATAATCGGAGGGGTCTCACGAAGCGCTTCTGGCACCGTGTTGGCGTTTGCCTGGCCTTGTGCGTGGATCCGATTTGGTTCTTTGGCGGAGCCGTCACTCTCTGAGCGGGTGATTCGGCACCTAATTGACCGCGCCGTTCTGTTGTTTGGGGAAGTTTGTTCGCCGGTGCCTTTCTGCTCGGCAGGCGGTGGTGTTGGTGGTGGGCGGCAGGTGATGGTGATGGCACCGTGATCGGTGAAGGGCGTGTTGGGAGGGGATTTCGGGTTGAGGCTCGGTTGTTTGGCCGGGGTTGGGGTCGGGACTGGTCTCGTGGCGGGGGGTTTGAGATGGAATTTACCTGTGTCGGGGTGTCGGTGGACTTGCCAGCCGTGGTCGTGGATTTTGTGGTGGCAGTCGTCGCATACCAGCACCAGGTTGTCCAAGTCGGTTGCTCCGCCGTTGCGCCACCAGATGATGTGATGGGCTCGGCACCACAGCGGGTTGGCTTCACAGCCGATGCAGTGTTGATCCCTGGCGACCAAAGCGATCCGTTGAGCCTCGCTGGAATACGGCGGACCCCATCAGTTGCGAAGCGTTCCCGCACGGGATCCTTGCCGAGATAGCGCACAACACATTCGACCAGCCCAAACCGTCGCGAAGAGTCAGAAACACCTCACCGATCCCAGCAGGACCCCGTCCCCACCCAGGGACCCTCAACCACCCCCCACCCCACGAATTCGCGAAGGCTCCCAGTTTTTGACCTTTTCGCACTGTTCCTTTCTGCTGAAGGCCCTACCGTTAACCGTATGGATCGCCCGGTCCCGCCGCCTCCTCCGCCCCCGCCTCGCCGCGTGCCGTCCCCGCCGCCTGCGGACGCTCCGCTGCCGGCGGCGCCCCCCGGTTCATCAGGGGCGACTCCGCCGACTCGGGTGCCGCCGACAGGGGCGACTCCGCCTACTCGGGTGCCGCCCCCTCCAGCGCCTCCCGGCTCGCCTCGGCCGGTGCTGTCACAGCCGGTTGCTGCGCCACACACCAGGCCGCCCACAGACTCAGGGCCTGCTCAGAAACGTTGGGATGCTTCAGCTTGGCTCAGGGGGATCTTTGTTCTGCTTGCGGTATTCATGCTGCTCGTAGCAGGTTTTGTTGTCGGACAGATGTGGACTGACGACAACTCGTCCGTGTCTCGGTCAGCTACTGGGAACGCCGGTTCGGAGGATCCAATAGACGACCGCGAGATTTCTTCTGTCGACTCAGAGCCAGCCGTTGAGACTGTAGATTCAGATTCTCTTTTTGAACCAAAGACCAGCTTGCCGTGCCGAGAGGCCTCTCCAGAGCCGGTGGCCGAAGTCGCGAACGCAGTCAGCCCCTCAATAGTAGTGATCAAAACGGAGGATCGTCAAGGCTCTGGCGTTGTGTGGGACGCTGAGAACGGATACATCGTTACCAACAACCATGTGGTTGAACTCAGCACCAACGTCGATGTTGAGTTCCCCGATGGGCAGACAGTCGTTGGAACTGTCATTGGTGGCGATTCCTTTCGTGACGTGGCGGTGGTAGGCGTTGATCCCGACGAGGTCAATTCCCTGGTACAAGCAGTATTTGCTCCTACTTCCGAAGTCCGAGTGGGGCAGTTGGCAGTTGTAATCGGGAGCCCCTTCGGACTTGAGCAGAGCGTCACCGCAGGCGTAGTGAGCGCGATCGACCGAGTTGCCGAGGGAGGCTCAGACCCAGAGAATTCTGGTCCCGTAGAGATGATCCAGACTGATGCGCCTATCAACACGGGCAACTCCGGCGGCGCTCTCGCCGACCGTGAGTGTCGGGTAATTGGCATCAACACTCAGATAGTGACTTCGGGGCCGTCAGGCGGCAACATCGGTGTGGGATTCGCAATTCCGTCGGACACCATCGTGTTGATCGCTCGTCGGATCGTCAGTGGCGAGTCGCTTGAAGTGGGCTTCCTAGGGATTCAAGGTGAGACGCCCACCGACGGCTCGCCGGGCGCCCTGGTGACATCAGTCGTCGACGGTTCGCCTGCCGACGACAGCGGGATAAAGGCCGGCGACCTCATCGTTGCGGTCAATGGCAAGGAGATTTCTTCGATGGCCAATCTGGCCGCGGAGATCAAACTCTTCCGCCCAGGCGAAGCGGTCGACGTCTTGTTGCTACGCGACGGCGCCCGGCTGACTGTGCGGGCGATTCTCACCTCTGCCTGAGTCGGCAGGCAGAGCAGGTAGAATCCAGCGGCAATGTTCCTCGTCGTAATCGTTGCCGTAGCGGCGCTGATTCTCATCGGATTCTCCTGGTATTTTCTCGCCCGAGACCGCCGTCTCGAGCGACGCGACCCCTCGGAGGTCGAAGCGCCTGACCAGGAGTCAGTGGTGGTTGCGCCTTCGGCCGAGACTGCTGGGCCGGCACCCACATTCAGGGACCGCCTAGGCACCGCGCGTTCTGCCCTCGGCGGTTATCTGGGTTCAGTGTTCGGTCGTGGAGCTATCAGCGAACAGACCTGGAACGACCTTGAAGATGCGTTGATCCGCGCCGATGTCGGCGTCTCCACAGCAGCTGGGATCATCTCGGTGGTACGTGCCAGAGCAGCCGACGAAGGCTTCGACGACGCGTCGGAGCTCGCTGATCTGGTGAAGGCTGAGATCGTCTCCCGCCTTGATGGATTTGATCGCTCCTTGAGCCTTGACGTTGCGACCGCGCAAGGAGAACCCACCCCTGCGGTATGGCTGTTCGTCGGCGTCAACGGCGTCGGCAAGACCACCACCATCGGCAAATTGGCCCAACGTCAGTCGCTTGCGGGTCGTTCCGTCGTGCTCGCCGCGGGCGACACGTTCCGCGCCGCCGCTGTCGAGCAGCTGGCGGTCTGGTCTGAGCGCAGCCATGTCGAGATAGTGCGGGGCTCGAAAGGAGCGGATCCTTCGTCGGTCGTGTTCGACGCGATCGAGCACGCCGCCGCGCGTTCGGTCCCGCTGGTCATGGCCGACACCGCCGGGCGACTCCAGACCAAGACGAACCTGATGGAGGAGTTGCGCAAGGTGCGCCGCGTGGCCGAGAAGGGATCCGGGACTGTCACCGAGACCCTCTTGGTGATCGATGCGACAACCGGCCAGAACGGGCTGTCGCAGGCGCGGCAGTTCACTGAAGCCGTGGACGTGACCGGCGTGATCCTCACCAAGCTCGACGGTTCGGCCAAAGGCGGGATTGTGGTCGCGATCCACTCAGAACTGGGGATTCCGGTCAAACTCGCAGGTCTCGGCGAGGGTATTGGCGACCTGGTCGACTTCGATCCCGTTGAGTTCGTCGACGCGCTCTTCGAGTAGCGCCACCGGCCAGTCCGCCCGCTCTGAGGCTAGTCTTCCCAGCCTGAGAATGGGCCGGCGCCGCTAGCCTGAGCGGACCATGTTCGAAACGCTCTCAAACCGCTTTGAAGGCATCTTCAAAGGCATCAGGGGCAGAGGCAAGCTCACCCAGACCGACGTCGATCAGACGCTGGTCGAGATTCGGCTCGCCCTGCTTGAAGCCGACGTGAACCTCGACGTGGTCGACTCGTTGGTGGGACGGATCCGAGAACGTGCGGCAGGCCAGGAGCTCTCCAAGGCCCTCAATCCTCACCAGCAGGTCGTCAAGATCGTTCTCGACGAGTTGACAGTCAGCCTCGGCGGCGAAGCGATGAGGCTCAGCTACGCGTCCAAACCTCCGACTGTCGTGCTGATGGCCGGTCTTCAAGGTTCGGGAAAGACCACAAACTCCGCCAAATTGGCGCAATGGTTCAAGAAACAGGGCCGCCATCCGCTGCTCGTGGGCGCGGATCTGCAACGCCCCGCAGCCGTTGAACAGCTCCGCACCTTGGGCGAACAGATCGACGTTCCGGTTTTCTCCGAGACGAGCAGGCCGACAAGGGTGGCTCGCAGAGCGATCAAAGAAGCCGCCCGCACCGCTCGAGATGTGGTGATCGTCGACACCGCCGGGCGACTCGCAATCGACGAAGAGCTGATGGCCGAGATCGGTGACATCTCCTCAGCGGTCCAACCCCACTACACGTTCCTGGTCGTAGACGCCATGACCGGCCAGGACGCCGTCACCATGGCCAGATCGTTCGACGAGACACTTTCTCTCGACGGGGTGATTCTCACCAAACTCGACGGTGACGCCCGCGGGGGAGCGGCGTTGTCGGTGAAAGAAGTCGTCGGCAAGCCGATTGCGTTCGCGTCGACGGGGGAGAAGATCGAAGACTTCGACACGTTCCATCCAGACCGGTTGGCCGGCCGCATCCTCGGCATGGGAGACGTTGAGACCCTCATTGAAAAAGCAGAGGAGGCGTTCGAGGCCGAGCAGGCTGAACAGGCGGCCGCTCGTCTGCTCGAAGGAACCTTCACCCTTGAGGACTTTCTCGAGCAGATGCAGCAGATCAAGAAGATGGGCCCGCTGGGGAACCTCGTGGGAATGATGCCGGGAATCCCCAAAGAGGCCCGTGACGCAGAGATAGACGACCGGCACTTGGCACGCATCGAGGGGATAATCCGCTCGATGACTCCGGCCGAGAGGATCCAGCCCGACATCATCAACGGGTCTCGGCGGCTGCGGATCGCGAACGGCTCGGGCGTGCAGCCCACCGAGGTTAAGCAGCTGATCGATCAGTTCTCTCAGATGCGTCAGATGATGAAGCAATTCGCAGGCCTCGGTTCCAAGAAGATGAACCCGAAAGCCCGCAGCAGGGGCAGGAAGGGGAAGCAGAGGCGCGGCGGACGCGTCACCGAGAAGGGCCCCGCCAAGGCGCCGAAGACTCCGCTATCGCTGCCGGGTCTCGAAGATCGGGTCGGCGGGTTCTAGGGAACAGGTTTTGATGGACACTTCGGCGTTGTTGGCTCGCAAGGTTGGAATTGATGCGGTTCCGAAGATTGAATTGAGCGGCCGCTCGGCTGAGGCCGCGCTCGCTGATTCAGCAGTCAATGACGACAAGTCCTAAAGAGAAGACAAGTCCTAAAGAGAAACAGAGAACAAATGGCCGTCAAGCTCCGCCTCATGCGGATGGGCAAGAAGAAGCAGCCCACTTATCGCGTTGTCGCCGCCGACTCGCGCTCGCCCCGCGATGGGCGTTTCATCGAGATCATCGGGACATACGAGCCCCGTCAGGAACCTTCGGTGATCAAGATCGACAACGACCGTGCGCTCCACTGGCTGCGTCACGGCGCTCAACCCACCGATCGGGTCGAGAAGCTGCTGAAGATCTCCGGCGCTTGGGAACTGCACGCGGACGATCCCGTCTCTGAACCAGTCGCTGCGGCCGTGGCGGCAAAGCCGGCTGCATCTCCGAGCATCGCTGAGGCTGAGGATTCTGAAGGCCGTTCCGAAGCCGATGGAGGTGACTAGCAATGTCGGCAGAGTCAGCCCAGGCAGTTTGTGAGTACGTCGTCAAGCAGATGGTCGACAACCCCGATGCGGTGTGTGTGGAGGCTTCCAGATACGACGGCACGCTTCGCCTCGATGTGACCGTCGGCGAAGGGGACATGGGCCGCGTGATCGGCAGACGCGGCCGTGTGGCCGGAGCGATCCGGACTGTTGTTCGGGCCGCCGGCTATGAAGAGGGCACCTCTATCGAGGTCGAGTTTGTCGACTAGCGCGCGCGGGCTTTGATGCTGGAAATCGGACGCATCACCCGCCCGCACGGTGTACGCGGCGATGTGCTGGTCTCGTTGACAACCAACCGCGCGGAGCGTTTGGAAACGGGGGCTGTCCTGGCCTCAAGAGACCGTGAGCTCGTTGTTCGTGCCAGCAGGCCGCACAGGCGCGGATGGATCGTCGACTTCGAGGGTGTGAGCGACCGCAATGCCGCCGAGGCCGTCAGCGGCACGATTCTGTATGCGGAGCCGATCAATGACCCGGACGAGTTGTGGGTCCACGAGCTGATCGGTGCTGTGGTGGTCGACCAGCATGGGATTTCGAGGGGCACGGTTGTCGGAGTGGTCGAAAATCCTGCGAGCGACCTCTTGGAACTTGAGAGCGGGGCGCTTGTGCCGGTCAGATTCGTGACCGATTTGTTGCCGGCGGAGCGAATCACCGTGGACGCGCCCGACGGTATTTTCGATCTGGCGGGCGACGTTGGCGACGTTGGTCAAACCGAAGGCCACCACGACGAGGCCGGGGGGTCGTCGTGAGCGGGTTTCGGATCGACGTCTTCACGATCTTCCCGAAGCTGCTCGACTCGGTCGTCGATGAATCGGTGATCGGCAGGGGGCGCCGCGACGGTCATCTTGATGTGCGCATCCATGACCTGCGCGCGCACGCCACCGGGGTGCATCAGTCCGTTGATGGCGCCCCGTTCGGAGGAGGAGCGGGGATGGTCATGTCACCCGCTCCGCTGTTCGCTGCAGTCGAGGCGGCCGAGCCGGCACGGCCCCTGTTGTACCTGTCTCCCGCGGGGCGGCGCTTCGAGCAGTCGATGGCCCGGGAATTGGCCGACTCCGGGGGGTTCTCCCTCCTGTGCGGCCGTTATGAGGGCGTTGATGAGCGGGTTCGGCAGCATCTCGTCGACGGGGAAGTGTCGGTCGGCGATGTCGTGCTTGCCGGTGGTGAGGCCCCGGCGCTGCTGATCGTCGAGGCGGTGGGCCGACTCGTGCCGGGAGTCCTGGGCAACGCTGAGAGCACCACCGAAGAGTCGTTCGCCGATGGGCTGCTCGAGTATCCCCACTACACGCGGCCCGCAGAGTTCAGGGACTGGCCGGTTCCGGAAGTGCTGCGCTCGGGCGACCATGGTCGGGTTCAACGTTGGCGAAAGGCCCAGTCGCTGCGACGCACCATGGACCGCCGCCCCGATCTGATCGCACGACGCGGGGGTCTGAGCGAAGCCGACTCGCAACTGTTGGCAGAATTCGGGCTCCTGGATCCCTAGAGAGCCAACTTGTCGCAGCGACTGGTATGCGGCGAATATTTCGATCATCGCGCGGCTGTGAGGGTGTTGCTTGGACAAGTCCCCTCTAGGCTTGCTTCTCGGTCCGTTCGGTGTTCGAGCGGTCAGTTCTCTTGTTCTCACCGCACGGAGCTTGCGATGCAGCCCACAGATGTCGTCGACAACCTCATTGAGTCAGAAGACGTCCCGGATTTCGGTCCGGGTGACACGCTCAAGGTTCATGTTCGCGTCATGGAGGGCAACCGCGCCCGCACCCAGGTTTTCGAGGGTGTTGTGATCCGTCGTCAGGGAAGCGGCATCCGCGAGACCTACACGGTGCGCAAGCTGAGCTTCGGCGTCGGTGTTGAACGGACGTTCCCGCTGTACACGCCGATCGTGGAGCGGATTGAGCGAGTCACTCGCGGCGATGTTCGCCGCGCCAAGCTGTACTACCTCCGCGACCGGATCGGCAAAGCCGCGCGGGTCAAGGAGAAGCGCGACAACTGAACCCGCGGTCGGACCAGCGGTGAGTCTCTCCTGAAGCGCTGTCACAGCGCGCCCCTATTGTCAGTGGATGGACAAATCACGGGTCGCTATGGGGCGCTGGGGTGAAGAGCTCGTCGCCAGAAAGTACGAATCCGCCGGCTACGAAGTATTGGACCGCAACTGGCAGATCAAGGGCGGGGAGCTCGATCTCGTGCTGAGCCGCCGAGACGAGATCGTCTTCTGCGAAGTCAAGACCCGCTCGACGGATCGGTTCGGGAGCGCCGTTGAAGCCGTCGGGCCGCACAAGCAACAGCTCTTGCGCCGCACCGCCCTGTCGTGGCTGGAACAGCACCCCTCCGGTGGTCGTTTGCGGTTCGACGTCGCCTCAGTCGTCGCGGGGCGAGTCACAGTCATCACCTCGGCATTCTGATCGATGAGAGGCGTGAAAGGATCCCGTCTTCGCTAGCGGCGTTGGGAGCGGGTCTTGCGCCCTGTCCAGCAGCCGCGGTGCCAGTGTCTGCGCAGATCGGGCGTGTCGACGGGAACGACCACGTAATGGCCGGCGCCGGCTGGGATCTCGCGGTTGCAGTTCGGGCAGATGTAGCTTTTGTTCGCTTGGTACGGCTGCAAGAACTTGACGTCGACCTCGCCGTAGGCCTCCGGGTCGTGCATCAGCCGAAGATCGCCCAGACAACCAGCAGTGCGGCGACCAGAAGGCCGGCGCCCACGTACAGGTAGTCGGTCGGTCGGCGACGGTGTGGGCGAGTGGGGTCCATACCCATCTTGTCAGTATGGTCTGTCGAACTGGAATTACCTGTTGGAGCCGCGGTGCGTCGCAACCTGTTCAAATTGCTGGCTGTCGGCATTCTCGTCGTCTCCTGCGCGGGGAACCCCCCGGAAGTGCCGTTGGGGCCCGATGGGCAGCCGGACCCTGTCCTGGTTCAGGGCCGGGCCGTCTATGCCGAGCATTGCGCTTCGTGTCACGGCCGAGGCGGCGGTGGTGGACAGGGGCCGAAGTTGAATGACGGGGCGGTTCTCGAGGCCTATCAGAACATCGAAGACCAGGTTGCGGTGGTGTTTGACGGCAAGGGTTCGATGCCCTCTTTCTCCAAGCGGTTGACTCAAGCGCAGATCGAGTCGGTTACCCGGTATACAAGAGAGGTGCTGAGCTGAGCGGTGTCACACGCTCTGCCTAGTGTCGTTCAGACGCTCGCTGTGTGCGAAAGACAGCCTTCATTTCTCTTTCAAAGGTTGTCTCATGCTTGCTTCTGTTCGCTCTTCCACACTCGACGGGATCGATGGCGCTGTCGTCGATGTGGAGGTTCATGTCACCAACGGACTCCCGGCTTTCACGATCGTGGGGTTGCCCGATGCGTCGTGCCGCGAGGCTCGAGACCGTGTGCGCGCGGCCATCGAGTCCAGCGATCTGTCCTGGCCGATGCAGCGAATCACGGTCAACCTGGCCCCGACCTGTGTGCGCAAGGTCGGGGCGGGCCTGGATGTGCCTATCGGGCTAGGAATCCTGGCTGCTTCTGAGCAGATCCCGCTGGAATCGCTCGCAGACATTTCTGCGGTGGGGGAGTTGGGGCTCGATGGTTCGCTGCGCCCGGTTCCCGGAATCCTGCCGATGGTTGATGTACTTGAGACCGGCAGGGTGATCGTTGCGGCGGCCGACGCCGGGGTCGCAGCGCTCGGAGCGGGAGACCGGGTTCGTCCTGTCCGCCGTCTGCGCGACATCGTTGATGTGGTCTCAGACGGGTTGCCCTGGCCCCACGTGGAACCGCCGCCGTACGACGACGAGATTGTCGACGAACCGGACCTGGCCGATGTCCGGGGGCAAGCGAGCGCCCGCTGGGGTCTTGAGATTGCCGCGGCGGGAGGCCATCACCTTTTGTTGATCGGGCCGCCGGGAGGCGGAAAGACGATGCTGGCGCGTCGGCTTGCGGGGTTGTTGCCTGATCTCTCGCCTGAAGCGGCTCGTATGGTCACCAGAGTCCACAGTGCCGCGGCGATTCGACTCCCTGGGTCCGGCCTGGTTCGCCGCCCACCCTTCCGCGCACCCCATCACTCGGCGTCGATGGCTGCGTTGGTGGGTGGAGGGTCGGGGCGAGTGTCGCCGGGCGAGATGAGCATCGCCACCGAAGGCGTCCTGTTTCTCGATGAGCTGGGAGAGTTCGCCCCGAGTGTTCTCGACGGGCTGCGTCAACCTCTCGAGGAGGGTGTGGTGCGGGTGGCGCGTAGCGGAGCCATGCGCGAACATCCGGCGAACGTGCTGCTCGTTGCGGCGATGAATCCGTGCCCCTGTGGCGAGGGCGGCTCGGTTAGTTGTCGTTGCGGGCCTTCATCCCGCTTGCGCTATTCGCGGCGGATCTCGGGTCCCGTGCTGGATCGGCTCGATGTTATGGTGCATGTTGACCGCCCGTCTCCTACCGCACTTTTGGAACGCGAACCGGGGGAGTCCTCCAGCGTGGTGGCAGAGCGAGTGGCGCGTGTGCGTGAGCTCGCAGCGAGCCGTGGAGCGCGCACCAATGCGGCGCTGAATCGTGAGCAGCTCGAAGACGCCGCTCCTTTGGATTCCGAAGCGACAGACGTGTTGCACCAGGCGCTGGTGGACGGCCGCTTGAGTGCGCGTGGAGCAATGAGAGTCCGTGCCGTCGCGCGGACCATTCGCGACCTCGACGACGCGGGCCCCACGATCAGAGCCCGCGACATCTACTGCGCCATCGGCTTTCGCGTCCGTCCTCCGCTCGGGGGTTGCGATGCGTGAGGATGCGTATGCAGCGGCTCTTGGCGGCTTGTCTGGAGCTACCCCGTTGCGCCTGCACAATCTGCTTCGCTCCAGGTCGGCGCGCGAGGCACTCCGAGCGATTGAGTCCGCTTCGATCGGCGCCGAGGTTGCGCCGCCTGAGGCGCTCGCCGAGTGGCAGCGAGAGATCAGTCGGCTCGATCTGCCGTCGGCGTCGGCACGACTCGATGAACTCGGCGCGCATGTGAGCACGTTGCACGAGCCGATCCATCCTCCCCAGCTCACCAACGACATTGATCCAGCTCCTCTGCTATTTCGTCGTGGAAGGCTGCCGGATCCGTCGCTGCTCCACGTGGCGGTGGTCGGTACCCGGCGCGCATCGGCCATTGGCCGAGAGGTGGCGCGAGAACTTGGTTTCGGTCTGGCCCAAGCGGGAGTCGTGGTGGTCTCGGGGTTGGCCCTGGGCATCGACGGCGAGGCGCACCGTGGCGCGTTGCTAGCAGGTGCAGTTCCGCCGTTGGCGGTTGTGGGCAGCGGGGTTGATGTGGTCTACCCGAAGCGACACAGCGACCTCTGGGAGGAGGTGGCCTCTGCCGGTGCGCTGGTCAGCGAAGCACCGTTGGGCGCGCGGCCCGAACCTTGGCGATTTCCTGCACGCAATCGGCTTATCGCGGCGTTTTCGGACCTGCTCGTGGTTGTCGAATCGCGCGACTACGGAGGGTCGCTTTTGACTGTCGAACAGGCGCTTCGCAGAGACATTGAAGTTATGGCGGTGCCCGGCTCGGTGCGCAACAAGGCCGCGAGCGGCACAAACCAGTTGCTGGTCGACGGTTGTGCGCCGGCCCGTGATGTCACTGACGTGCTGGTTGCTTTGGGTCTATCGGTGATTGCGGTCGCATCCCGCCGCAACGAGCCTGAGGTGAATGCACCCGAATCACCGCTCGGCACTCGAGCTTCGCCAGCGCACCGTGCAGCGGGAATCGGGGACAGTGCCGCAGTGGTCGGGCGCACTGCGGTGGTGCTCGATGCGATCGACGACGGACCAACATCGGTGGACGAGGTGGTCGATCGGAGCGGTCTGGACGTGATCGAGGTCTATGGACTGGTGGAAGAACTGGTCGCTTTGGGTCTGGTGGTGCATGACGGTTCCCGAGTTCGCCGACAGCACTAACGCGGCATATGGCGACGCGCGCAACCATGCGACACCTCAGGGGTTCAGCAACCGCATTCAATCTGTTTGCCCGGTTGAGGGCTGGAACCGGCAGTCGCGTAGCCGTCGCGTTTCCACCAGTCGAGACCGCCGATGAGCTCGCGAACCTCGAAACCGAGCATGAGAAGTTTCATAGCGGTCTTTGTTGACGCGTTGCATCCGATTCCGTCGCAATAGCAGACATAGGTAAGTGAAGGGCTGAGCGACGCTGTCGAATCGGCGTTTATCTCTCTATGGGGGATGTTGAGCGAACCGGGGATGTGTTCAACTGCGTGCGCTTCGGCGGACCGGCCGTCGACAACTGCGAGTGATTCACCATTGTTGAGAGCGTCATGGACATCCCACGAATCCATTTCAAAGTCGAGTTTGTTCTTGTAGTGGCGCAGTTGAGCGGATTCCATCTGACAACCTTAGGGCGGTCGACGCGAGGGGCCTCGAGTCGGGGGTGAGCCGGGGTAGCGCTCTCGGCTGCGGTGGGGCAGTAGGGTGGACAGTGTGAACGCTTGGAGCCTTGAGGTTTGGCTCGACTCGCTCAATCGTGTAGCGCCTTCGACGAGAGCTGTCTATGAACGTGACATGCGGGCAGTTGCCGAGTGGTTCGAGGCCATCGGCGTCTCCACACCGGAGGCCGTCACCCGCCGGGATCTCCGCAGCTATCTTTCGTCGCTGCACAGCGCAGGTTATGCGCGAAGAACAACTGCCCGCAAGGCATCGGTTATTCGCAGGTATTTCGGCTGGGCGTGTCGCTCAGAACGCCTCGACACAGATCCGAGCGCGTCTTTGTCGGCGCCCCGCGGGGAAGCCACTCTGCCCGCGGTTCTCAATGCCCGGGAATTGGACGGCTTGCTCGAGGGATCCGCGGCAGCTGCCGCAGTCGCCGCAGTGGAACCGGAGATCGAATTGCGTGACCGGGCCATCGTCGAATTGCTGTACGGCAGCGGTTTGCGCGTCAGTGAGCTGTGCGGACTTCGTCATGAAGATCTGGCCGGCCCCAGTGACTCAATCGTCGTTTGGGGAAAAGGCTCAAAGCAGAGACGAGTGCCGATTTCCGAGCCCGCGGCTGCTGCATTGAGCGCCTGGATTCAGCGAGGACGCCCAGAGATGGTCACCGAGGCGTCTCCTGATGATCGAGTGTTCCTGAACCGCCGTGGCAAAGCGCTCTCACCTCGAGACGTCAGGCGTTTGCTCGACCGGAGATCGCTGTCGCCCACGCACCCCCACGCCCTGCGGCACACCTATGCCACACACCTCCTCGACGGGGGAGCTGATCTGCGCAGCGTGCAGGAACTGTTGGGTCACGCAGACCTCGCCACCACCCAGATCTACACGCGAGTGAGCAGAGAGCGAATGCGCGAAGTTCACCGATCGACGCACCCGCGGGCCTAGTCGCTAGAGTCGAAGACGCAACTTCCCCCGAAGAATCTCAAGCTCTCGGGGAAGGGCCGTCGTGTCGATTGTGCCGATTGTGTCTAAGCCGCCGGCGCGCGTTGCCCGGCGAATCATCGTGGTCGTACTAACGGCCCTCATGCTGCTGGGCTCCGGTGTGCCGCAACCGGCGGGAGCCGCGGAGGCGCTCTTCCGGCGCCCGTCCTCGGCCCCGGTCCTCGATCCTTTTCGCCTGCCCGACGGAAAGTACGGCCCAGGAAATCGCGGCATCGAGTACGACACGGGTGAATTCGACCGCATCTTTGCCGCAGCGCGCGGAACCGTTGTGTTCGCCGGACCGGTTGCGCGTTCGCTGTTCGTGACGGTTGACCACGGCAGCGGGTTGGTGTCGTCCTACGGGTTCGTCGGCCACATCCTCGTCCGAGAGGGAGAGGAAGTCGCAGGCGGTGACTTGGTCGCCTTGGCCGAAGGGCCTTTTCACTTCAGCGTGCGCCTCCACGGTGAATATGTCGATCCTGAACCGCTCTTCGGGTCGCGGCGCGTCGTGGTGCGATTGGTGCCGCATCCTGTTCAGGTTCGCAGAAGCGTGGGCTTTCGCTGAGCGCCGCTACACTACCTCCCGGTTCGACGAGCCTCGGACGACATCAGATCGGTGTCGACGAACAAGTGTCTACCCGTGTCACTCCCGGTCGCTTCGGTGTCCGACATAGGTTTCCAACCGGGAAGAAGGAACGAACATGGCTGTAATTTCCATGAAGCAACTGTTGGAGGCCGGCCTTCATTTCGGGCATCAGACTCGCCGCTGGAATCCGAAGATGAAGCGCTTCATCCACGGTGAGCGCTCAGGGATCCACATCGTGGATCTGCATCAAACTCTCAGTCATCTTGAGCAGTCGTACATCTTCGTTCGCGATCTCGTAGCGGACGGTGGAACGGTGCTGTTCATCGGGACCAAGAAGCAGGCGCAGGATTCGATCCAGTCCTACGCGGAGCGATGCAACATGCCCTATATCAACGAACGCTGGTTGGGCGGCATGCTCACCAACTTCCAGACCATCTCGAAGCGTGTCAGCAAGATGAAGGAATACCAGCGAATGCGCGACTCGGGCGAGTTTGAAGCAATGCCCAAGAAGGAAGCGCTGCTCATCGCCCGTGAACTGACGAAACTCGAGCGCAACCTCGGGGGAATCCGCGACATGGAGCGTCTGCCCGAGGCGATCTTCGTCCTCGACACCAAGAAGGAGCACATCGCGGTCACCGAGGCTCGCAAAGTCGGTGTGCCGATCGTTGCTGTGGTCGACACGAACTGCGATCCGGACCTCATCGACTACGCCATCCCCGGCAACGACGACGCGATTCGTGCCGGTCAGTTGATGTGCCGTGTGATCTCCGACGCCGTGCAGGAGGGTCGTTTCATTCGATTCAAGCGTGTCGAGGTCGATGGCGCAGGTCCCAATCGCAACGCGCAACAGGAGGCCGAGATCGCTGCGCAACAAGAGAAGGCTCGTAGCGAAGCTGCCGCCCAGGCTGCAATCAGGGAAGCCCGCATTGATCAAGCGCAACTAGACCAACAAGCGCAACTAGACCAAGTCGACGAGTCGGCTGAAGACGGGCCGACTCGAGATGAGGCCGATGACGATGCGAACCCGGTCCAAGAACTCGACGGAGCTGCCACAGCAACCGGCGAAGCTGTCGAAGCAAGCGATGCAACCGAACCGGGCGAAGATTCAGACACGCCAACCGACCCGGTTGAAACCCCACAATAGATCCCTCGGAGACAACACAAGATGTCGATTTCGGCCAAGGATGTAAAGGCACTGCGCGATGCCACCGGTGCGGGCATGATGGATGCCAAGAAAGCTCTCGTGGAGTGCGACGGCGACATGGAAGCCGCGACCCAGATCCTTCGCGAGAAGGGTCTGGCCAAAGCGGCGGCTCGCAGCGACCGTGACAACGACGAGGGCACGATCGCTCTGGCCGCGGCCGACAATGTGGCTGCGATAGTTCAGATAAAGACTGAGACCGACTTCTCGGCCAAGAGCGACGCGGTCACCTCGCTGGCTTCTGCGATAGCCGATGATGTGTTGAACAAGGGGCTGGGCGCTGCGAAGGAGCATTCCGCGGCCATTGAAGACCTCCGCGTCACGATCAAGGAGAATGTCGAACTCGGAACCGTTGAACGGATCGAAGGCGCACAAGGAAATACCATCGACACGTATCTGCATAGTCAGGATGGCCGTGGAGTGAATGCTGTTGTCGTTGAGGGTTCGGGCGTGAGCCGTGACGACCTGCACCAGGTCGCGTTGCATATTGCCTTCGCGAAACCCTCGTATCTGTCCAGCGACGAGGTGCCGGACGCCGAGTCCGACAAAGAGCGTGCGTCGTTGCTCGAAATCACCAAGGCCGAGGGGAAACCCGAACAGGCGTGGGACAAGATTGTGGATGGCAGAATGCGCGGCTGGTACGCCGAGCGCGTCCTGCTCGAGCAGGGATTGCATGGTGACAAGACCCCGGTGAAGAGCAGTCTCGGCGGTGGATCGATTGCCCGCTTCGTTCAGGTTGTGATCGGTACGTAGCTGTGAGTCACGCCACCGAAGCTCTTCGAGGACCGAATCCCCCCAGATGGAACCGGGTCCTGTTGAAGCTTTCGGGCCAGGCTTTCTCGGGTCCGCTCGAACACGGAATCCACGGCGAGACGGTCGGCAGAATCGCCGAGGACATCGTCGCAGCGAAGAAACACTTCGACATCGATATTGCCGTCGTCGTCGGCGGCGGCAACATCTGGCGGGGTATTCAGGGCGCGGGCGAGGGTATGGATCCCGCTCAAGCCGACTACATGGGAATGTTGTCGACGGTCATGAACAGCCTGGCCCTGCAAGACACCTTGGAACGCCTGGGGGCAGCCACTCGGGTTCAGAGCGCAGTCCACATGGCCCAGATTGCCGAGCCGTACATCCGCCGTCGGGCGATCCGCCACCTGGAGAAGGGTCGGATCGTGATTCTGGCGAGCGGAACCGGCAACCCGGGCTTCACGACCGACACCGCGGCGAGCCTGCGCGCCGTTGAGATTGAGGCGAAAGCGGTGTTGAAGGGAACCCACGGCGCCGTTGACGGCGTCTACACGGGCGATCCGAGCGTCGACGGCGCGGTCACGAAACTCGACCATGTGACCTACCTTGACGTCCTCAACCGCGGCCTGAAAGTGATGGACGCAACCGCTATCACCTTGTGTATGGACAACGACATGCCGATCGTGGTGTTCGATCTGATGGGTCCGGGCAACCTGCGATCTCTACTTGAAGGAGAGGCAATCGGCACCCTCGTCGATGCCGGCAAGGGGAATCCGTGAACGAGATGATTGAACTGGTCGTCGAGGACGCCGGCGAGAGCATGCAGAGTGCGGTGGATCACACTCGCAGAGAATTCTCGAGCGTGCGCACCGGCCGTGCTTCTTCGAGTCTGTTGGAGCGCCTCACCGTAGAGGCCTACGGCGTCGAGATGCGAATTCAGGAGTTGGCGAGCTTCTCGGTTCCCGAAGCTCGTTTGCTCATCGTCACCCCTCATGACGCCGCGAACCTCAATGCGATCGAGAAGGCAATCACCAACAGCAATATGGGCCTGACTCCCAGCAACGACGGCCGCGTGATCCGCCTGGGGTTTCCGCCTCTGACCGAGGAACGACGTCGTGAACTCTCCAAGGTTGTGGGCGCGATGAGCGAAGACGGCAAACAGAGAGTCAACGCCGTGCGCAGGGCGGCGCGCAAGAACCTCGACGAACTCGACAGCGACGGGGGAGTGTCCAAAGACGAGATCCAGCGCGCGGAAGGGAGGCTTGACGCGCTCAAGAACGCGCATGTCGCTATGATTGATCAGGCGCAGGCCAACAAGCAGCAGGAGTTGATGGAGGTCTGATCGCCGGTTACTCCCCCAAGAGAGCGATGCCATGAGCAACGAACAAGACAACGAGGGCTTTCGCATTCAGCGCACCGACCCGATTGATGACGATGTGGCTCCCGGTAGGTCAGTGTTCGGTGACAATGAGATCTCCTTCGAGGATGACGATGCGGCTGTTCCACATTGGAGCCAACCGCCCACTGGGTCGGTGCCGAAGGTAGGAACGCCCGCCGAGAGCGTTACCTTCAATCCTCAATCCGAGCCCGAGAGGTTCGAGCCTGGCGCCGAGGATCATTCCGGATGGACGGCGGAATCGACAGGACCGACTTGGGCCGGAGAGGCCCAGACCCGACCGCCCGCACAACCGACTCGCTCCGCCGATATGGACGCAGACGCTTTTTTTGCCCACGATGACGATGAGTCTCCGCCACCCCACACAGCCCCGCCGCCGTCGTTGAGCGCGGCTCTGGGCGTGTCGGGTGCCGGCGACCGGAACTTCTTCACAGCGACAGTTGTCGGAGTCGGATTGGCGGTGTTGATTCTCGCCGCGATGGCATACCGCGAATGGGTTGCGGTTGCGGTGGTGACAGTGGTTCTGGCGGTTGCAGCGGTCGAGTTCTTCAACGCTGTTCGGGTTGCCGGCCTTCAGCCTGCGGTACTGCTCGGACTCGCGAGCGTTGTGTCGATGCCCCTCGCCGTCTATTGGCGAGGCGAATCGGCGGCAGGGCTTGTCCTGGTGTTGTCGGTTGTCTTCGGGGCGTTGTGGTATCTGCTTGTCGCGCCGAGCGATTCGCCGGTGCGCGGCCTCGGATCCACCATGCTCGGAATACTCCACGTTGGTTTACTGGGGTCTTACGCGGCTCTGATGCTCTCGATTCCAGACCACGGCACAGGATTGCTGACCGCGGCGATCATTGTGACAGTCGCCTATGACGCCGGTGGACTGGTGGTCGGACGGACAATGGGTCGCTCGCCGCTGTCCGCAGCGAGCCCCAACAAGACGCTGGAGGGACTGGTCGGAGGCGTCGTCGCAGCTATAGTAGCGGCGTTCGTGATGGGGGTCCTGTCCCAGCCTTCGCCTTTGGCCGACGTCTCCACCGGCGGAGGATTCGCCGACATCATGATCCTCGGGATCGCGGCAGCGATCGCGGCCCCGGTTGGCGATCTCGCAGAGTCCCAGGTCAAACGGGATTTGGGCATCAAGGACATGGGCTCGATACTGCCCAGCCACGGCGGAGTTCTTGATCGATTCGACAGCCTGCTTTTCGTGCTGCCGACAACGTTCTACGTGTCGCGTTTCGTTCTGCCCTAGTTCGGTTGCCGTTCGCGAACAGGTCGCGACCGGTAGCGTCAAGGATGTGACCAGATCTGTCGCCATTCTCGGTTCGACTGGCTCGATCGGGACTCAGACGCTCGACGTCATTCGGGCTGAGCCGGATCGCTACCACGTGGCCGCGCTCGGCGTCGACACATCGGCGGCTGCGGTTCTGGCACAGGCCGCGGAGTTCCGGCCCGACGTTGTGGCGGTCGCCGACCGCGCTTGCGCCGACGAGATCCGCGGCCGACTCCCGTCGTGCACGGAACTGTTGGTCGGTCCCGACGCCATGGCTGCAGCGGTGTCGTGTGCCGAGACGGTCATCAACGGTGTGGTCGGGTTTGCAGGGTTGCCGGTCACGCTGGCAACGCTTGAGGCGGGGAAACGGCTGGGCCTGGCAAACAAGGAGTCGCTGATCGCAGCGGGTCCGGTGGTGCAGCGGGCCTGGTCGACCGAGGGCGCGGAGCTGATACCGGTTGACAGTGAACACTGCGCGGTCCACCAGTGCCTGCGCGCTGACGATGTCGCAGGCAAGGTCGAAGCGACCGACCGTGTGGCGCGGGTTGTGTTGACGGCCAGCGGCGGTCCGTTTCGGGGTCGATCCCGAGAAGATCTGGCCGGCGTCGACATCGACGACGCGCTCTCGCATCCGACCTGGTCGATGGGGCCGAAGATCACAATCGATTCGAGCACTCTGATGAACAAGGGTCTCGAAGTCATCGAAGCCCATGAATTGTTCGGCGTCGATTATGGACAGATCGAGGTCGTGATTCATCCTCAGTCGATCGTGCATTCGATGGTCAGCTATTGCGATGGTGCTACCATGGCACAGCTCTCGCTGCCAGACATGCGTTTGTGCATCGGTTATGCCTTGGCGTATCCAGATCGACTGGCGGTTCCCTATGGTGCCGTTGATTGGGCCGATGTGCCGCAACTGGAATTTCATCCACCGGACCTGGACGCGTTCAGGTGTTTGGGCTTGGCCTATGAAGCAGGACAGGCGGCCGAGACTGCCCCTGCATGGTTGAGCGCGGCCAACGAGGTCGCGGTCGATGCGTTTCTTGGCGGTTTGATCCCCTGGATCGGCATTGCAGAAGTGGTGGAAGAAGCGATGCAGCAGTGGCCCGGGGATGCCGCTAGCGATGTCGATGTTGTGCTCGACGCCGATCGCAGGGCCCGCGAGGTCGCTCGCGGCGTGATCGAAAGAACTGCCGATGGCTGATCGACCGTCCCCTGCACCCCGGTTGCCGCTGCCGGCACGCGGCCGAGCAGTCCCCGAAGGCTCAGGCGCGCCCCCCGAACTCGACGCCTCAACTGATTTCATCGGGTTGGCGATCCTGCTCGCGGCGCTGGTCGCCCTCGGGGTTTTCGCCAGCTGGAGCTGGGTGTTCATTGTGGGGTTCATCGTGTTCATGATCTTCATGCATGAGATGGGGCACTACTTGACGGCGCGCTGGACTGGCATGAAAGTCGTCGAGTTCTTCATTGGATTCGGTCCCCGGCTGTGGTCGATGCGCAGAGGCGAGACCACTTTCGGCGTGAAGGCGATCCCAGGGGGCGCCTATATCCGCATCATCGGGATGAACAATCTGGACCTTGTCCCTCCTTCAGACGAGCACCGCACCTATCGCGTCAAGTCGTTTCCCAAACGACTGCTGGTGGTCAGTGCTGGTTCAGCCATGCACTTTCTGCTGGCGATCGCTTTGTTGTTCCTGGTTCTGTTGTTCTACGGCCTGCCAACCGACGATGATCGTTGGTCGGTTTCAGCTGTCAGCGATCGCAGTGCCGCGGCCGAGTTGGGGATCGAACCCGGAGATGAGATCGTCTCGGTCGACGGCGTCGAGATAACCGATTTCGCTCAGTTCGGAGAGGTTGTGACAGCCCGCGGCGGCCAGGAGGTCGACGTTGTGTACCAGCGGGGCCGCGAAACCTCGACCGGGACGGTGGTGCTGGGATCTCGGCTGAGCGATGCTGGAGCGAACGGGATCGAAGGCCTTGTGCCGCGAGATCGGATCCTGGCGATCGACGGGATCGAGGTGTTCGGCTGGGACGAGGTCACAGCAGCTGTCGGCGATCGCTTCGGTGAGCCGCTGCAGTTCATCGTTGATCCTGCCGGCGGTTCTGAGTTGCTTGTCGTCGACGAGGCGGTAGTGCTGGAGCTGCCCCCGGCGGGCGTAGCGACCTCGGGTTTCTTCGGTGTTGGTCCCCAGCGATACCGGGAACCGACCGGGTTGCTGAACAGCGCCATTGATGCGGTCGGCGGGTTCGGCTCCTACACCAAGCTCATTCTGGCGGGAATGGGAGAGCTGGTTGCGGGCGGCGGTCTCCAGGACTTTGTCTCTGACACTTTGACAGGCGAGGTGGACAGCCCTGCCGAACAGGTGTCGTCCAACGTTGCCGCGGAGCGCGAGGTGGCAATCCGGTCACTTGACACTCGGGATCCGGATGAACAGCGAATCATCTCGATCTATGGTGCGGCCCGTTTGGGCACACAGTTGACCGACGACGGATTCGACTCTGTGCTGATCTTTTTGGCTGGACTCAACATCTCCATCGGTCTGATCAACCTGATTCCCCTTCCGCCGTTTGATGGCGGCCACGTGGCCGTGGCGATCTATGAACGGATTCGCTCAATCGGCGGGCGTCGCCACCAGGTCGACTACGCCAAGCTGCTGCCGGTCGCGTATGGCGTGGTCGTGCTGCTTCTGGGAGTCGGTCTGCTTGCCGTGTTCCGCGACATCATCGACCCGATCAACATTTAGGCGCCCGCCTGCGGCGTTGCCAGAGCGCTTTCGATGCGCTCCTGCAGTACGGCGACATGGCGGTCGGTGGTCCAGGTCGAACCGATCGACACTCTGATAAAAGCCTGTTGATTGATTGACGAACCCAACACGTAGACGTCCGCGTCGGAGTTGAGCACAGCAAGCAGCCTCTGAGTTGCGTCGTCGCCGTCGACATGAGCGAAACAGACCAGCGCGAAAGGAGTTGGAGCGATGACGGTCAACTCTGGTTGTTGTTCGATCCACTCGGCCAGACCGCGGGCCTGTCTCACGTTGGCGCGGATTCGCTCGCGCAGGCCCTCGACCCCGAAACTGCGAAGCACCCACCACAGCTTGAGCGCCCGAAATCGCCTTCCAAGGGGCACATGCCAGTCCCGATAGTCGATCACCTCGCCGGCGTCGGAAGCGGCGTTGGCCAGATAAGGGGGTGTGATTGCGAGAGTGTCGATCAACGGCTTGCGGTCAGCCACCCAGAAAACCGAGCAGTCGAAGTTTGTTGCCAGCCATTTGTGGGGATTGAACGTGTAGCTGTCAACCAGTTCGAGTCCGTCCTGATGGTGGCGGAACTCTTCGCAGATCATTGCGGCGCCGGCGTAGGCGGCGTCGACATGGAACCACAGGTTGTGCTGGGCAGCGATCTCCCCGATGGCCCGAATCGGGTCGACAGCGGTGGTTGCCGTGGTGCCGACTGAGGCGCCCACGAACATCGGCGCCAGTCCCGAGGCGAGGTCATCGGTGATTGTTCGGGCGAGCACCTCGGGGCGCGCGGCGAAGCAATCGTCGACTTCGACGAGACGCACATGGCCGATGCCCGCCACTCGTGCGCCCTTCTCTATCGAAGAGTGGGCTTGGGCTGAGGTGTAAGCGACCATGTGCTCGGCGGTCGCCCCGGTTCGGCCTCGGCATTCCTCGCGGGCCACGACGAGGGCGGTGTGGGTCGAGTCCGAAGCGCTCATCTGGATCACGCCACCGCCCGGACCGGTCGTCTTCCAGTCCTGCGGCGCGCCGGTCAGGTCTACGAACCAGTCCAGAACGTGGGATTCGATCTCGGTGACAGCGGGCGAGGTGACCCACATCATCCCCTGCGCGCCCAATGCGGCCGACGCCATCTCCCCAAGAATCGAAGGCGGCGACGACTGGGCCGGAAAGTAGGTGAACCATCCGGGGTGCTGCCATTGGGCCAGGCCCGGCACGACCACTTCGTCGAGATCGCGCAGCAAAGCAGCGAAGGGCTCGGCTGTCTCGGGGGCCGCGTCACCGAGCATGGCTCTCACCTCGCCCGGCGAGACTTGGGCCTGTACTGGACGCTCTTCGATGCTTGCCAGGTAGTCGGTGATCCAGTCGACTAACGCATGCCCGTTGGCGCGGAACTCATTGAGGTCGAGTGGGTCTGAAATCGTCTCAACCCTGACCGTAGCGGGTGACCTCGCCTACTTTTTGTTCAAAGAGGCCGAGAACCTCTCCGGGTTCGTCGTGGCGCCCGGTTTGGTCCTTGGAGTAGATGAGATCGCCGTCCACTGTGACATCGAAAACTCCTTGAGATCCGGTGGTCAGCGTCAACCGTTCAATGACGTGCTGATAGTTCGAGAGAAGATCTTTTGCTGCGCTCACGGCGTAGCTCGAATAGTCTCAGGGAACGCAATATTTGATGTCGATGATATGTCCCATGATGTGGAGGTTATCGGGCGTTGCTTGTTGCCGGGCGCTGTGTTGTTGCCGGGCGTAGCCGGAGCCGCGGGGCTGGGTTCGCGACCGCTTGATGCGGGTGTTCTGGGCGGGCGTAGCCCGTGCCGCGGGCGGATAGGCTCCTGATTGCAATTCTCGTGCGAGTCTCGAACTGGAGCAGATCTAATGGCTGAAATCACCCTTGGCGGCAACCCAATCAACACCAGCGGTTCCCTGCCCGCAGTGGGCAGCGCAGCGCCGTCGTTCGTCCTAACCGGCGCCGATTTCGGCTCGGTTTCGTTGTCGGACTTTGCTGGGCAGAGCGTCGTGCTCAACATCTTTCCCTCGATCGATACCGGTGTCTGTGCGACGAGTGTCCGCACCTTCAACGAGCGAGCCGCTGGTCTCGACAACGCGACCGTGCTGTGTGTGTCAGCGGACCTTCCGCCGGCTGCCGGTCGGTTCTGCGGTACCGAGGGAATTGAGGGCGTGAAGACTGGTTCGACTTTCAAGAACCCCGAAGTGCTCGACGACTATGGAGTGCGAATCCTCGATGGACTGCTGGCGGGTCTTGCTGCGCGAGCAGTGGTGGTGATTGACGGATCGGGAACCGTTGTCCACTCCGAACTTGTTCCCGAAATCGCACAAGAGCCTGACTACGACGCAGCGCTGGCCGCGTTGGGCTAGCGGTGCGCGTTGCTTGTTGCCGGGCGCAGTCGGAGCCGGCGCGCGTTTGATCAGAGCTGGTTGGTGCGGAGGATCTCGTCGCCGATCAGCAGCATCGAATCGGTGGCAAAGCGGGCGTCGCTGTCGGCGCTGCCGTCCTGATCGCCCATCGCGCCGGCCGCGTAACGCACACGCACACCTTCGCTGATCGCGGCAAGTCGCCAGAACTGAAAGGCCACATACCAGGGAAGATCGGAGACGTCCCGGTCTGAATTCTGTCCATAGCGCTCGAGCATCTCAGCGCGCGAGCCGAACCCGACAGCCTTGGTGGGGACATCGCGCAGGCGACCGGTGGCGCGGGGATCGTCACCCCACCACATAGCCATGCCGGCCACATCGGCGAGCACGTCGCCCAGGGTGCAGAGTTCCCAGTCAAGGACCGCGGCGACGGTTCCGTCGTGGCCCATCATCGTGTTGTCCAAGCGATAGTCGCCATGGACGATCCCGGCGCCCTGCTGGGGAGGAATGTCTTGAGCCAGCCGCTGGTGCAGCTCGTCGAACAGTGGCATCACTCGATCCGAACCGTCGTCGACTTGGCGTTTCCAACGCCGCAGCTGTCGGGCGCAGTAGTCATCGGTGCGTCCGAGGTCAGCGAGGCCGACCGCCGACGGATCGATCCGGTGCAACGCCGCAAGCGTGTCGGTGAGCGAATTAGCCATAACCGGTCGCAGTTCGAGGTCCACGGCGTTGCCGTCGGCCTCATTGAAGATGATCGCTCCCTCGACGAAGTCCATCACGTAGAAGTCGGCGCCGTTGACGGAGTCGTCGGTACACAAGCCGATGGCGTTCGGGACAGGCACGTCAGTGCCGCGTAGCGCAGAGATGATGCGATGTTCGCGGCCCATGTCGTGGGCGCGGGGCAGGATATGGCCTGTCGGGGGGCGTCGCAGCACCAACTTCGTGCCTGACTGATCGGTTGCTTTGAACGTGAGATTGGACGCACCGCCGGTGATCAGCTCAAAGTCCAGAGGGGTGACGAGGTCGGGTCGCCTAGCCAGAATCCATTGCGTAACCGTGTCAGCGTTGATTCCGGTCGGTGCGGGGTTCATCGGGCGTTGGGGGCGAGCGCTTCGAGCAGGTTCCAGTCGGGGTCGCCGCGGTTGTCGTCGGTCGGCACAGCCTGGATGCAGACGTGAGAGGCTCCGGCGTCGTAATGGGCGTTGATGCGCGCGGCGATGTCGTCCGCGGTGCCCCAGGCCACGACCGCATCCACGAAGCGCCCGGCACGGGAGTCGATCTCGTCGTCGGTGAAACCGAGGCGCAGCCAGCTGTTGCGGTAGTTGGGCAGGGAGTCGTAGATCTTCAGCTGTTCATCGGCCTTGGCGTGGGCCAGTTCTCGGTCTGTGGTCAGAATGCACTTCTGTTCCACGCACAAAAGAGCATCGGATCCCATTGTCTGGCGAGCTTGGGCCGTGTGTTCGGGTGTTGTCCAGTAGGGGTGGGCGCCGGCGGCCAGTTCAGCGGACAACGCCAGCATTTTGGGGCCGAGGGCTGCGAGCACGACTGGCGGCGGTTCGGTCTTCGGAGCGGGCATGATCAACGCTGCCTGCATGGCTTCGAGGTAGGTGCGCATCGTGGCGAGGGGTTTGTCGTAGGGAAGGTTGCGAAGTCCCTCGACCATCGGTGCGTGTGACACTCCGATACCCAGCACGAAGCGACCCCCCGACAGCTCGGCGAGGTCGAGTCCTGCCTGTTGCATTGCCGCAGGATGGCGCATATGGATGTTGGCGATGCCGGTGGCGACGATCAGCCGCTGGGTGCCGAAGAGCAGGGTCGCGGCGTTGACGAATGCGTTCTTGCCCATTGCTTCTCCGATCCATTGGGCGGAGTACCCGAGCGACTCGATTCGGGCGGCAGTCTCCTGGGCTTGCTGGGCTCCATGGGCATCGGTGAACTGCCACACACCGGGCACGGCCAGTTGTTCTGTGATCGACATGTCCTTACGTTCGCAGGCCGACGCCTCGACCGCCAACCCTGGGACAAGTCCGTCGAAGTTGTCCGGTGTCGAGGACGCCGGCCGCACAGGTCGGGGTCGAGTCACCTGCTCCAGCCCGAGCACCAGGATCTCGGCATGCCGGCCGCACAGGTCGGGGTCGAGTGTCACCGTTCGGGTCTCGGTGTGGGTTGTGTCGGGTAGGTTGACTCTGGTTTGGCGAGGATCGAGGTGAGCACCGTGGACCAAGACCCCAATCGAGTCCTCATCGAGACGGCGGCGCAGCATCTGCGCACCGCGTCGCAATCCGGCGTTCCGTGTTCACCGGTGCGCGAGATTCTCGGTACGGACAGCGACGTGGAGCTTGCCTACGCGGTTGCGCAACACAACATCAACCTTGACGTCGCCGCTGGTCGCAGGGTCAGCGGCCGCAAGATAGGGCTGACCGGATCCGCCACTCAACAGCAACTGGGCGTGTCTCAACCCGATTACGGCACGTTGTTCGCCGACATGTGCATCGCTGACGGACTCACCATTTCAGAGAGCAGACTGCTGCAAGCACGCGCCGAAGCGGAGATCGCCTTTGTTCTGGAGGACGATCTCGACAAGGGGGAGCACTGCGTGGTTGACATCATCGGTGCCACCGCTTACGTGCTGCCAGCGCTGGAGATTGTGGCAAGCCGTGTGGCCGACTGGGACATCACAATCGTCGACACCATCGCAGACAATGCGAGTTGCGGTTTGTATGTGTTGGGTTCTCGCCCGGTATCGCTGGGTTCGGTCGATGTGAGAGAAATCTCCATGACGCTCACTGTCAACGGCGAGATAGCCACAACTGGGCAGGGGTCGGCTTGCATGGGCAATCCCCTGCAAGCAGTGATCTGGCTGGCTGACACGATGTGTCGTGTGGGCACCCCGCTTCGCGCTGGTGATTGCCTGATGACGGGTTCTCTCGGTGCGATGGTGCCGATTGCCGCCAACGACCGGGCCGAAGCCGACATGGGACCGCTGGGAACTGTCTCGACGATGCTTGTTTAGTCAGTCTCCGTCCCTAACCGAAGGCGCCGGCGGTTCGCAGCGCAGCGATCTCGGAGGGGGATTTGCCGAGAACCGTGGTCATGACGTCGTCGTTGTGCTCTCCGACGGTGGGGGCCATGGTCGGGCACGGCAGTGCTTCACCGTCGACGAACACGGGCAGCGGCAACTGCTCGCATCCCAGGATCTCGGTCGGGAAGAAACCCATTCTAGCCTGGAACTGCGGGTCGTCGCCGATGTTGGCCGGGGTGTTCACCGGAGCAATCGTCGTGTTGTGCTCGTTGGCGAAGTCGAGCCACTCCTCACTGCTGCGAGTTAGGAAGATCTGTTGGAGCTCGCGCTGCAGTTCGGTGTTGCCGCGAGCGTGGTCTGCATAAGTGGAACCGGGCCAACGCTTGAACAGGTCCATGCGCTCGATTCCCTCACAGAAGTTCCGCCAGAACGCCTGTTCAGAAGCCATGAAAAGGACATGGCCGTCGCTCGATTCGTACATCTGATAGCGGACCCCCTCCCACATTCCTGCCAGGCCGGCGGGGCGGCGCACATAGTCGTCTGCGGGGTTGCCGGTCACCTCGTCTTCGGGGCGCAGATATGCCCGCTCGGATTCGATCCGGTACCAGTCCATGTAAGCGGCCGCGTCGGATTGGGCCATCTCCATAGAGCAGCCCTCACCGGTCTCGCGTGCAGAGACGATCCCCGCCAGTATCGCCATGGCGGCGACCATCGGACCGACGTTGATCCCCACATTGGGCATCGTCGGGGGTATCCGGGTGAAGCCCTCGTCGTCGATGACCGGCTGAACAATGCCGGACCAGGTGTCGTATGCGATGCCGTGGCTCGGCATGTCCCGATAGGGGCCGGTCGATCCGTAACCCGAGAGGGTGGCGAAAATGATCTTGGGGTTGACCGTCTTCAGGTCTTCGTAGCCGAGCCCAAGTCGGGCCAACGTGCCGGGGCGCATCGCCTCCAACACCACGTCCGCCGTGGCCACGAGATCGCGGTAGAGCTGTTTGCCTTCGTCGGTCTTCAAGTTGAGCGTCACACTTCGTTTGCCGCGGTGTGTGTGCAAATGGAGCAACGACACGCCGTTGATGATCGGCCAGGTCATCTGCCGGATGTAGTCTCCGGCGGGTGACTCGACTTTTATGACGTCGGCGCCGAGGTCCGCGAGGAAAGTGGCCACATGTCCAGGCCCCAGAAGGCTCGACTCAATAACACGCACACCCGACAGCAGCCCTGATTTGTTCGACATTCTGGCACCTCTTCTGTTGGCAAGCGATCAGAAACTATCGTGAAGGCGCTCGAGGGGCATACGCTGGTTCGGGTCCGGCACCAAAAGTTGATGCCACGATCGGGCCACCGTCACGAATCCAAGGGACTGCGATGGAGATTCACGACTCAGTACTTGACTTGGTCGGCAACACCCCTTTGGTCAAACTCCGTCGCATAAGCGAAGACCTGCCGTGTCCGGTCGCGGCAAAGATCGAGACCGTCAATCCGGGAGGCAGTTCCAAGGACAGGCCCGCTGTCGCCATGATCGACGCCGCCGAGGAAGCGGGACTGCTCAAACCGGGCGGCACGATTGTGGAGCCGACTTCGGGCAACACCGGGATCGGTCTGGCGATCGTCGCGGCCCAGCGCGGGTATCGCTGTATTTTCGTGCTGACCAGCAAGGTGGGGGCCGAGAAAGTCGATCTGCTCCGTGCCTACGGCGCAGAGGTTGTCATCTGCCCGGTTGCTGTGGCTCCTGAAGACCCGGCCTCGTACTACTCGACGGCCGAGCGGTTGGTGAAGGAGATCCCTGGGGCGTTTCGGCCCAACCAGTACCACAATCTCGCCAACCCGCAAGCTCACTTCGATACGACTGGTCCGGAGTTGTGGAGTCAGACCGAAGGAAAGATCACCCATTTCGTTGCTGGTGCGGGGACCGGCGGCACGCTCACCGGCGTCGGCAGATATCTGAAGGGCAAGAATCCCGAGGTGCAGATAATCGCCGCTGATCCTGAAGGATCGGTTTATTCGGGAGGCAGCGGACGCCCGTACCTCGTCGAGGGCATCGGCGAGGATTTCTTCCCCGACACCTACGACATGTCGATTGTCGACCGCACCATCGCGGTGAGCGACCGGGACTCCTTTCTCACCGCTCGTGAGGTGACCGAGTCGGAGGGCCTGCTGATCGGCGGGTCCTGCGGCACGGCGGTCAACGCCGCGGTCCAGGTCGCCCGCGAGTGCGGACCCGACGATCTGGTGGTGGTGCTGCTTCCCGACAACGGTCGGCTCTACTTGAGCACGGTGTTCAACGATGAATGGATGGCCGGTTTCGGATTCCTGCGAGGCTCGGGGCCCGTGGTGGCCGATGTGCTCGACTCACGCCGAGGGGACGTCCCGGACCTGTTGTATGTGCAGCCCTCAGCAACGGTGCGCGAGGCGGTGCAGATGATGAGCGACCACGGAGTCTCACAGTTGCCGGTGGCCAAGGGCGAGATGCCGTTGGCAAATGCGGAGGTCATGGGCTCGGTCAGTGAGCTGCGGATCATGGATCTGGCGTTCGACAACGATTCGGTGCTGGACAAGACGGTCGAGGACGTCATGGGTTCCAAGCTGCGTACCGTCGGCTCGGGGCAGCCGATCGCCCTGGCCGTCGAGATGCTGGAGTCGTGCTCGGCCCTGTTGGTGCTCGATGGCGGGCGACCCCGCGCGGTGATCTCTTCGAGCGACGTGTTGTCGTTCCTTTCGAAAGGCGCCTCTCTTGGCCGATGATATTTTTGCCGACCCGAACGCCTGGGGTTTCGAGACCCGTGCCATCAGGGCGGGACAGCCGCACGATGTGAGCAGCGGTGCTGTGGTCACCCCGATCTCTTTGGCCACGACCTTTGTGCAGGAGGAAGTGGGCGTGAATCGGGGCTACTTGTATGCCCGTGTCTCCAACCCGACCAGGACCGCTCTACAGGACTGCCTGGCTTCGCTGGAAGGCGCCAGTCACGGTTTGGCTTTCGCTTCCGGAATGGCAGCTGAAGACACTTTTTTGCGCACTTTGGCACCGGGTGACCACATCGTGTTGGGAGACGATGCGTACGGCGGGACGTTTCGTCTGATCGCGCATGTGCTGGTCCCGATGGGGATCACCTGGTCTGCGGTCGACTTGACCGATGTGGACGGGTTGCGTGAGGCGATGCCGTCGTCCACGAAGGTGGTGTGGGTGGAGACCCCGACCAATCCCTCCCTCACGGTGATCGACATAGCCGCGGTGGCAGAGGTCGCCCACAGCGTCGGTGCCCGGCTCGTTGTCGACAACACCTTCGCCACGCCATATCTGCAACAGCCTCTGAGCCTTGGGGCCGATGTGGTGGTCCACTCGACCACCAAGTACTGCGGTGGTCACTCAGATGTGGTCGGAGGTTTCCTGGCGTTGAACGACGCCGAGCTCGCCGAAGAACTCGAGTTCCTGCAGAAGGCGGTGGGCGCGGTCGGCAGCCCGTTCGACAACTACCTCACGCTGCGCGGGCTCAAGACGCTGGCAGTGCGGATGGATCGCCATTGCGAGAGCGCCCGCGCGGTCGCGGAGTTCTTGACCAGCAGGCCTGAGGTGGTTGAGGTGTTCTTCCCCGGTCTGGTGGACCATCCGGGCCATGAGATCGCGGTCCGCCAGATGAAAGACTTCGGCGGGATGGTGTCGTTTCGGGTGGCGGGCGGTGT
This sequence comes from Acidimicrobiaceae bacterium, assembly GCA_028819005.1. Taxonomy (GTDB): domain Bacteria; phylum Actinomycetota; class Acidimicrobiia; order Acidimicrobiales; family Aldehydirespiratoraceae; genus VXYK01. Next base: position 22,308 of record JAPPMP010000035.1, on the reverse strand, counting down.
CGGTCCTGCGATGCGCCTCGCAGCAGCCACCCAAGTGTTCGTGCTGGCTGAGTCGCTCGGGGCGGTCGAGTCGCTGATCGAACATCCCGGGGCGATGACCCACGCGTCGGCGGCGGGTTCGCCCTTGGAAGTCTCCGATGACCTGATCCGGCTCAGCGTTGGTTTGGAAGCCATTGACGACCTGATCGCCGATCTCACGCAAGCCTTCGACCAGCTGTAGCACCATCGTTGAACAGACAGTTACCGTCGATCCGCGACGAGGGCGTCGGTCGGGTCAGACATCGGGGGGTAGCACCATCGTTGAACAGACAGTTACCGTCGATCTGCCGGTCAGGTTTGCAGCGGCATCGCCAGCTGTGCGACGGTGTCGAGTTCGCGGTGCCAGTCGGCAGGTTCGGTGAAGGGGAACAGCACGAATTTCGAGGCGCCAACGGAAATGTACTCGTTGAGCATCTCCACAATCCGTTTGTGGGAGGTGGCCACGATTTCGCGCGGGTCAGTGTCCGGCATGCGGCTGGCCACCAACTGGCTCACAGCGGTGGGAATGTCGGGTTCTCCGCGGCTCGGAGGGTCCGGCAGGTAGGGGATCAGGACGCCATAGTGCTCGGGGTCCATCGACTGGCCCGCGTCTCGGGCTGCTTGGTCGATGACCGTGATCGACTCTGCGACTAGTTCCGGCGTGGTGAATGAACCGAGCCAGCCATCGGCGAGTCGACCCGTGCGGCGAAGTTCCGAGGGCGCTCGGCCGCCTAGCCACACCTCGAAGGGTTGCTGGATCGGTTTGGGAAGGACTCGTGCGCCGCGCAGCGAGAAACGCTCGCCTTCGTGGTCGACTTCGTCTTCGGACCAGAGGCGGCGCATCAGCGGCATTGCTTCGTTCAGCCAGGGAGCGCGCTGCATGCGCTCGACGCCGAACGCCTGGTGCTCGGCGGTGTTGGCGATACCAAGCCCGAACGCGGGGAGGCAACGCCCGCCAGATATCACATCCAGACTGGCCAGCATCTTGGCCATCAGCACCGGGTTGCGGCCCGGCAGTACCGAAACGGCGGGTCCGAACTTCAACCGGGTGCTGCGTCCCGCCACGAAGGCCATGGCCACGATTGGATCGAGTTGTGGACTGTTCACGCGCTCCGGAAACCACAGAGAGTCGAAGCCGAGCCGATCGAGGTCGTCGACCACAGCGCCAAGACCGTCCGGCCTGCTCAGCAGCTTCGGTACCACTCCGATGCCGTACCCGATTCGTATTTTCATCCCCAGAGGTTCGCACGCCCCTTGAGCTGTGGCTAATCGTCGTGTTTCCGCAACAGTCGTCTCAGACTGGATTGTTCGCAATCAAAAAGCGGTGCTTTGCGGTCGGTCAGGATCGGGGTTCGCGGGGGAGCTTGAGGACTCGTTCGCCGAGAATGTTGCGCATGATGTTCGAGGTGCCGGCCATGATCGTGTACGCGGGCGCATATGCGAAGGCCCGGCTTTGGGATGAGTCAAGGGTCATCTCCGGGCCGAGCACCCGAGCCGCGAATTCCGCCACACGCTGCTGATGCTCGGTGCAGAACGCTTTGGTGGCAGCACTGAACCCCTGCGGCGCCTGTTTCAGGGTCTCACGGTAGACGAGGAGCCTGCCGAGGCGATAGCCCGTCTCAAGCAGGGCTATCTCTTGACGGATACGCGGATCGCCGACATCGGCCATCGACCGGGCATGCTCGTACAGCGGTCTGTTGGAGACGAGGCGGTCGATTCCTCCTCTCTCGTGTTCAAGTTGGGTCATCGTCTGGCGGAATGCTTGACCTTCGACACCGACGAGATTCTCTACGGGAACACGAACGTCAGTGAAGAACGTCTCGCAGAAGTGGGTGTTGTCGACCATGTCGCGGATGGTCCGCACTTCGATACCGGGCAGGCCCATGGGCACGATCAGCTCGCTGACGCCCTCATGAGGCCGTCCGGTCGAGTCGGTCCGACAGATCAGGTAGCAATAGTCGGCGAGCGCTGCTCCCGAAGTCCAGATCTTCTGGCCGTTCACCACGAAGACGTCGCCGTCGCGTTGGGCTGAGGTCTGTATGGCGGCGAGGTCGGAGCCGGCTTCGGGTTCGCTCATGCCGATCGACCATGTCGTTACGCCCGAGAGCATGTCGGGCAGATAAGCCGCTTGTTGGTCGGGTGTGCCGTAGCGGATGAGCGACGGACCGAACTGCCGGTCAGCGAACCAGCTGGCGGCGATCGGCGCGCCGACCGAGATCAACTCCTCGGCCACGATCACCCGTTCGAGAGCGGAGCGGCCGCCGCCTCCGTGCTCGGTCGGCCAGGTCATGCCGACCCAACCCTCGGACGCGATGGTCGCGCTGAACTCTTTTGAGAACCCGTTGATCCAACTGTCGCTGTGCACACCGTGGACCGCGACTCCAGCGGCAGCCACCGCTTGGGCTCTCGCTCTCAGGGCCTCGAGTTCGGGCGTCAAGCGGAAATCGAGGCCCATGATTGCCGAGCCGTCCCTTGTTGGCCACGCGAGACTTTGACCATTGATTCCTCGGAAGCGCTCACGACACGTTTCTTTCTGCAGGTCTGCGTTAAGACTACTGAGTCGGCTGCGAGACCCCGAGTCCGGCGATTTGTCGGGGCAACTGATAGTCGGCGTTGAGCGGCACGGGTTCAGCGCTAGCGTGCGACTGCGTGAGCCAAGCTATCTTCGTGCCCGACGGTGAATGGCTGATCCCCCAACCGAACGCCTGCGGACCTTGGTTTCCGGGGGTGCAGCATGGGGGATCAATCGCGGGGTTGTTCGCGAGAGCGATCGAACGGGTCGAGTCTGATGTGGAGATGTTCACGACGCGGATCAGCATCGACATGAGCCGTAAGGTCCCAATGGGACCGACCAAGGTTGAGACCGATGTGGTGAGAAACGGTCGTCGTGTGCAGGCGATCGAAGCGCGTTACATCGTTTCCGACGAGGTCACGGCCCGCGCCACGGCGACCCGGATCCGCGTTGACGAGGAGCTCTCGTCTGAGAAGATCGGGGTTAGCTCCCGCCCCGAAGACCGACCCCCGATGCGGCCGGAAGAAGTGCCTGTCATGGAGGGTCTGTTCGTCGGCTTCGACTTTGTCCGCAACTTTGTGATGCGCCGAGAACAGACGGAGTCGGGTGGAGCGATGACCTGGGCCCGCCTTGACCGCCAGTTCGTAGCAGGCGAACGCAACACACCGTTGATCCTGCTGGCGGCTGTCGCAGACATGATCCCGAGCGCTAATTCGGTGCTGGACTACAGCGAGTACCTGTCGGTGAACCCGGATCTCAACATCGCCATTTCGAGACTGCCCCAAGGTGGTTGGGTTGGATCGTTGGCGGTTGTGCGGACCGCCCCGGGCGGCGTCGGCCAGACAGACGCGCAACTCTTCGACGAACACGGTGTGATCGGCAGGTCGATCAAGTCGCTGTTGATCGATCACCGTTGACGGCCCTGGCTCCCTGGCTGATGACAGTCAGAGGTGCACCCGCAGCTTCAGCGCAGTCTCACGGGGGTGCTGACCTCTGAGTAGAAATCGTTGCCCTTGTCGTCGATGACGATGAACGCAGGGAAGTCCTCCACCTCGATCTTCCAGATCGCCTCCATGCCGAGCTCCGGATACTCGAGGACCTCCACGGCGCGGATTGAGTCCTGGGCCAAGCGAGCCGCGGCTCCACCGATGGAACCCAGGTAGAAACCGCCATGACGAGCACACGCCTCGGTCACTTCCCTGGAGCGGTTGCCCTTGGCCAGCATCACCATCGAGCCTCCCGCGGCCTGGAATTCGTCAACGTAGGAGTCCATGCGTCCCGCGGTCGTGGGCCCGAAGGAGCCCGAGGCGTACCCGGTTGGCGTCTTGGCCGGGCCCGCATAGTAGATCGCATGGTCGCGGAGGTACTGCGGCATCGACTCGCCTCGGCTGAGCCGTTCGGCGATCTTGGCGTGGGCGATGTCACGGCCCACGACGAGTGTGCCGTTGAGAGACAGCCGTGTCTTCACCGGATGTTGAGTCAACTGGTTGCGAATCTCGTCCATCGGTTGGTTTAGATCAACGTTGACGACCTCGCTCGACAGGTCGTCTTCGGCGGCGTCGGGCAGAAAACGAGCCGGATCGGTTTCGAGCTGTTCTAGAAAGATCCCGTCAGCGGTGATCTTGGCTTTGGCCTGGCGGTCGGCCGAGCAGCTGACCGCGATCCCCACAGGGTTCGAGGCGCCGTGGCGAGGGAGGCGGATCACCCGCACGTCGTGGCAGAAGTACTTGCCTCCGAATTGAGCGCCGATGCCGAACTCGCGGGTCTGTTGGAGCACCTTGTTCTCCCACTCGACGTCGCGGTAGCCGTGGCCGGTGTCGGCGCTGCCTGAGGTCGGCAGCGTGTCGAGATAGTGGGCGGAGGCGAGCTTGGCGGTCTTGAGGTTGAACTCCGCTGAGGTTCCTCCGACAACCAAAGCGAGGTGATACGGGGGGCAAGCCGAGGTGCCGACCGCGCGCAGCGACTCATCAAGGAAATCCAGCAGTGATTCCTCGTTCAACAGGGCCTTGGTCTTCTGGAACAGGAAGGACTTGTTGGCCGATCCTCCGCCTTTGGCCATGAACAGGAACTCGTAGCTGCTCCCAGGCTTGGAGTAGAGCTCGATCTGTGCCGGAAGGTTGTTTTGAGTGTTGCGCTCCTCGAACATCGACACCGGTGCCAGCTGCGAATAGCGCAGGTTGGTTTCGGTGAAGGTGTCGAACACCCCTGCCGAGATCGCCTCGCCGTCGTCTCCGTAGGTGACGACTTGATCACCCTTCTTGCCCATCACGATGGCGGTGCCGGTGTCCTGGCACATGGGGAGGACGCCTGCGGCGGCGATGTTGGCGTTGAGCAGCAGTTCATGGGCTACGAAGACGTCGTTGCCGGAGGCCTCGGGGTCTTCAAGAATGCCGGCCAGCTGTTCGAGGTGCTCGGTGCGGAGGTAGTGGGCGATGTCGTTCATCGCAGCTCGGGTGAGCAGGCGAATTGCAGTGGGCTCGACTCTGACGAACGTGCGCCCGTCGGCTTCGAAGGTGGAGACTCCCTCAGTTGAGATCAGGCGGTACTCGGTGGTGTCGACTCCGAGCGGCAACAGATCGGAGTAGGCGAACTCGGTCATGCCTCCACGCTACTCGCCGATGCCGACCCGAGTTGCCCGCTAACCGCAAACCCGTCTGACCTCAGCTTCGGCGGTGATGACTCGTGCTCTGAGCGCGTTCAAGTCGTCGTGCGTGCCATGCTCGTGTCCTTCGGTGTGCGCAGCATTGTGCGTTTGCAGTGCTTCGCCCAGTCGCTCTCGGCATGGGCTTGCGTCTCGGCAGCGTCAGCGCATTTTGCGGCGTCCCGTTCACCGGAGCATGCGCTCAGCAAGACGATTGCCGCCACCGCCGCGCCGATTGTGCGAGTTGGATTCGATTGTTGGTTCATGCGTCTTGTCTCGTTGTTTTGCAATTCGTAGGTTGGTTGTTGGTTGTGCGGCAGGGCCGAAAGCAGCTTGCTACGGTTACGGACGGCTCTGCCGCACGGCTTTGTGTGCGCCGGCCTGTGGTCTTCGACAAGAGGGGCTAGAGTCAACTCATGGCTGGCTCGCACGGCGACGAGAAGACCCGCCTACAGCGGTTTTGGCTGTCTAAAACGACTCTCGTTCTTGCGAGGAGGTTTGCGGCATTTACAGGTATTTTTGCTGCTTACTTCTTGTATCTCGGTTGGTTGAAGTCATCAGCGGTGTTGCTTGTTGCCACATTCGCGCTCGTCGGTTTGACATTCGTTTCTTGGGTGAAGCGCCGTGGGGGTTGGTAGTTTGCTAGTGCCCGTAGTTCTGGTACCGGATAAACTCAGCGCTGCATATGAGACCGGGAATTGGCCCTAGTACCGGGTCCCCGTCACATACATAAAACGCATTCCATGGGTTGTGTGAATGAGGATGGTCGTACCATGGACCACGAACTCGTCGCAGGATATTCGACCGATTATTCCATCACCCAGACTCAGCTGTTGATGGGGGTGCCGGAATATGGCGCGGGGTCGCCCTCGGCGGGTACCTGTGGCCGGGACCAGTGAGCCAGATCAGCGATCGCTTCGGCCACGTCGCGCCAGGCGTCGGGATCCCAGCCTTCGGCTTTGGCGGTAACGGCACCGTCTTGTCGGACCAGCAGGAAACAGGGAGCGGACTCGACGCCCAAGCCCCTGGCGATTGCACGTGACGGGTCCGAAAACGTCAAGACCTCCTCAGCATATGGTCCGAGGAACCGCTTGGCGTCGTCGGGGGAGCAGGTCAGGATCCAGCAGGGACGACAGTCGGCTTCTCGGAACCCCTGCAGGATCCTCTTGGAGGTGTCGAGGATCCAGGCACTCTCGTGGGTGAAAGGGTCGAGCACCACGCATGCGAGCGGGAAAGTCGTGAGCCAGTCTGAAAGGGGGCGGCTTTCACCGTTGAGAGGATCGAGTTCGAGCTCGGGTGCGGTAATCACGCCGCAACGTTAGCGCTCCGCGGACCGGGCTGGTCACATCAGGCAGCAGAAGTTGGTGATCAACCAGCAGGCTACGATTGGCCCTGTGCATCCGGTGGAGCGCCTCCGATATGTGGCTCGAGCTGGTGATACTTCGACGGTACCGCTAGTGCGTGAGGCGGCGTTCGCGCTCGCTGATTTCGCCTGCGATCCGATGGAACTGCTGACCGCATGCAAGCGGCTGGTTGAACGCCGTCCAGCCTGCGCGCCGCTGGTATGGATTTGCGCCCGAATTCTCTCTGGAAGCGATCCCGCAGCGGAGGCCTACGACTGTGTTTCCGCTCTGGAGCGAGACCGCACTTGTGAGGAGTTGGCCGATCAGATTCCCAGCGAGGCGTCGGTGCTCGTTGTGGGACGAGACGAAGCCGGAGAAGAGGCGGCTCTGTGGCGGCCGGATGTTGAACTGGTTGCGGTCGATGCTGCCGATGACGAAGATCACCCGATCGGCCCGCTCGTGCAGTCCGTCGACCTGCTGGTGCTGGAAGCGGAGGCGGTCAGCGACAGTGAGGCGTTGCTTCGGTCGGGCGCGGGTCCGGTCGTTGCGGCAGCGCGGCAGATGGAGGTTCCGGTGTGGCTCGTTGTCGGCCTGGGCCGGGTGCTGCCGGAGCAGATGTGGATCGGTGCAACGGAACTGGCCATGCGCGAACACTCAGGGGCCGACAGTCATCATGGCTCTGCCGGCTATGAGGTGGTTCCGCTCGACCGCGTTGACACTGTTGTCGGTCCGTCCGGGATGCACCCGGTGAGTGAGCTCCGCTACCGCCGTGAATGCCCGATCGTCATGGAGCTGTTTGCTTGAACCTATCTAATTTATTTGCAAGATGTTGCATAAACATGCTTTATTGCTATAGTCAACAGGATGCACAAGCTCGCGATCATCGGCGCTTCAGGATTCACTGGAGCGGAATTCCTGCGCTTGTGCGCGGTTCATCCCGACTTCGAGGTGGTCATCGCCACGGCCGAGACCCAAGCGCATAGACCGATCGCAGACCTGTATCCCAGTCTCGCGTCGGCATATGGCGACATGGCTTTCACGCCGCACAACGATGAACTGATCAGCACCATCGAAGCATCAGTCGACCTGGTGTTGATGGGGCTTCCCCACGGGCATGCACAGACTCTCGTGCCGCAGCTTTGGGGCAAGGTCAAGCACATCATCGATCTCTCGGCAGATTTTCGCTTCGACGACCCGAGCGTCTACCCGAAGTGGTACGGCGAGGCACACCAGGCACCTGAAACGCTCGGAGAGTTCGTGTTCGGACTTCCGGAATTGTTCCGGGACCAGCTCCAGGGTGCAGAACTCACCGCGGTCGCCGGCTGCTACGTCACCGCCGCTTCGCTGGCGCTCGCCCCGTTGGTGAAAGCCGGAATCATCGAACCGACGGGGATCATCGTCGACGCGGCGAGCGGCGTCTCCGGCGCCGGGCGGCCCCCCAAGGACAACACTTCGTTCTGCTCCGTCGACGAAGACTTCAGCGCTTACGGGCTGCTGAACCACCGGCACACCCCGGAGATCGAAATGGCGATATCAGGTTATGCCGGCGTCGACGCGCAGCTGCTGTTCACACCCCACCTTGCCCCGATGAATCGGGGGATTCTCGCCACCTGCTACGGCAACTTGAGCGACATCGGCGCAACGACCGAAACCGCCCTCGAATGCCTTGCCGAGGCGTACACCGACGAACCGTTCGTGGTGGTCGCCGAGCGGTCTCCCTCGACTAAAGCCACGCTTGGATCAAACACAGTCCACCTCACCGCCAGAGTCGATGAGCGGACTCGGACAGTGATCGCAATCGGTGCGCTCGACAACCTCGTTAAGGGCGCTTCAGGACAGGGCATCCAATGCGCCAACGCGGTGCTCGGACTCCCCGAAACCACGGGTCTGCCCACCGCCGGACTCTTCCCCTAGCCCCGAGATTGTCATGTCTGAATCAGTTTCACGTTTGGCCCCGGCGTCGTTCCCTGACATTCCCCCCATTGCGGGGGTCCAATTGGCCACATATGCCGCGGGAATCAAATACGAATCCAGACCGGATCTGTTCCTTGCATCGCTTGCCGAAGGCACCTCGGTCGCCGCCGCGTTCACCAGTTCGAAGTGCCCGTCAGCACCCGTCGAATGGTGTCGGCGAATATTGAATCAAGGAAATCGCACAGCGCGGGCACTGGTGTGCAACTCGGGCAATGCCAACGCGTTCACCGGGGCGGCAGGGACCGCCAGCGCGACTCTCACCGCGGAGGTGGTGGCTCGATCCCTCGGGGTCGACGCGGAGAGGGTGTTTCTGGCCTCCACCGGCGTCATTGGCGAGCCGCTGCCCGACGACATCCTGAGCGACAGCCTCCCTGCACTGGTCGACAACCTCGGCGTCGCCAGTGCCGAAGCCTGGGTTGAAGCAGCCGGAGCAATATGCACAACCGACACGTTCAGCAAAGGCTCGGCGGCGCGCATCAATTCAACCGCGGCGCACATCGCCGGAATCGCCAAGGGAAGCGGCATGATCGCACCCGATATGGCCACGATGCTGGCCTTCGTCTTCACCGATCTTGCAGTCGCCCCGGAGATCCTTCAGAGCTGCCTGTCGACGTCCGTCGCGGCGAGCTTCAACTGCATAACCGTCGATTCCGACACCTCGACCAGCGACACAGTCCTGCTGTTCGCCACAGGCGAGCAGATCGACGACGAAATCAGCTCGCCGACCGATTCACGGCTGGATGAGTTCCAAGGCGCGCTCGACAGTGTCTTGTTGGATCTGGCGCACCAGGTCGTGCGCGACGGCGAGGGCGCCACGAAATTCGTGCAAGTGACCGTCACTGGCGCTGAATCCGATGAATCGGCGCACAACATCGCAAGGTCTATAGCCGAGTCACCTCTGGTCTCGACCGCTCTGGCTGCTGAGGACGCCAACTGGGGACGGATAGTGATGGCAGTCGGCAAGGCCGGAGAGAGAGCCGATCGCGACCGGCTCTCAATCTGGATCGGCGACGAGCTGGTCGCCGCGGGCGGTGCGCAACATCGGGACTACAGCGAGCCGCGGGCGACGCAACACCTCAAACAGGACGAAATCGAACTCCGGGTCGATGTCGGCATCGGCACTGGTGCAGCGACCGTCTGGACATGCGACCTCACTCACGGCTACATCGAAATCAATGCGGGGTACCGGTCATGACCGATCCGTCAGCACAGGACCTGATCTCTGAGCCGGGTTTCGCCCCACGGGGGTTCTCTCCAGAGCGGCGCGCCTCGGCTCTGATCGAGGCTCTGCCCTACATACAGCAGTTCCGCGATGCGGTCGTGGTGGTGAAGTTCGGCGGCAACGCCATGGTCGACCCCGCCCTGTCTGCCTCCTTTGCCCAAGACGTGGTGTTGCTGCGCTCGGTGGGGCTGAGGCCCGTGGTCGTGCACGGGGGCGGCCCGCAAATAGGCGCGCTCCTGGGTCGCCTCGGGAAATCGACCGAGTTCGTAGACGGCCTGCGGGTCACCGATGCTGAGACGCTTGATGTGGCCAGGATGGTGCTCGTGGGCAAGGTCGGCCGCGACATCGTGGGCGCGATCAACGTTCACGGGGCCTTCGCTGTTGGAGTCTCCGGTGAGGACGGAGGCCTGATCACCGCGGCGCCGACCGATGAGGCTCTCGGGTTCGTAGGCGACGTTGCCTCCGTGCAGCCTCAGATACTGAAACGGTTGCTGGCCGAGAGGATGATCCCTGTCGTGTCGACGATCGGCGCGGACAAGTCCGGGCAGGCATACAACATCAACGCCGACACAGTCGCGGGAGCGCTGGCGGGCGCGCTCGGAGCAGAGAAGGCGATCTACCTCACCGATGTGGCCGGCTTGTTGACCGACCCCGACGACCCCAGTTCCATCGTGACCCACGCCGTGGTCGAAGACCTTGAGGCGATGATCGCCGACGGAACGATCTCAGGCGGAATGATTCCCAAGATCCGAGCCTGCATGGATGCAGTCGAATCAGGGGCAGCCTCAGCGCACCTGCTCGACGGCCGGATCCCCCATGTGCTGCTGCTGGAGCTGTTCACCGACGCCGGTATCGGCACGATGGTGACGCCATGACCGTCGAGCAAGCCCAAGCCTGGGGAGCGACAGGCGATCACAGCCCGCTGATGGACAACTACGGTTCCCCGCCGCGCATCTTCGTCCGCGGTCGGGGCGCCGAGTTATGGGACGTCGAAGGACGGCGGCACCTCGATTTCCTCTGTGGTCTGGCCGTGACCTCATTGGGGCACGCGCATCCGGCTGTGACCGCAGCGATAGCCGCGCAAGCTGCCACATTGACACACACCTCGAATCTGTTCGCCAACGAACACTCCGCACCGGTTGCGGAGCGGATCAGCGAACTGATCGCCGCCGGCCGGGGCCAGGTGCTGTTCCAGAACTCGGGGGCCGAGGCCAACGAAGCCGCCATCAAATTGGCGCGCAAGTACCAGGGCAGGGGTCGTCATGTGGTCCTGAGCGCGCTGCGGTCGTTTCATGGCCGCACCCTGGCCACTCTGGCAGCCACCGGTCAACCGGAGAAGCACGAGCCGTTCCAACCGCTGCCCGAGGGGTTCCGTCACGTCGTTTTCGACGATGTGTCGGAACTCGAAAAAGCACTCGGCCCCGAGGTGGGCGCCATCATGCTTGAAGCCGTGCAAGGCGAGGGCGGCGTCAACCCTGCCGACGACGGTTATCTCCAGGCTGTCCGGAAGATCTGTGATGAGAGGGGGATCCTGCTCATCATGGACGAGATACAGACCGGTTTCGGGCGCACGGGCGAATGGTTCGGGTACCAGCACAGCGGAATCGCCCCAGACATCGTCACGCTGGCAAAGGCCATAGCCAACGGTGTGCCCGTGGGAGCCGTGTGGGCCCGTGACGACGTGGCGGCCTGCTTCGGCCCGGGCGATCACGGATCGACGTTCGCCGGGCAGGCTCTGGCGCTCTGTGCGGCAAGAGCCACCATCGACAGCTACATCGCCATGGATGCTCCGGCGGTGGTTCGAAGCAAGGAAGCGAGGATAAGGGCCGGGCTCGCCGACCTGGACGGCGTCGATCATGTCAGAGGCCGGGGGTTGCTTCTGGCCATCGAGCTCACCGCAGAGAGCCGTGTCGGCCGGACTGGGGCAGAGATTGCCAGAACCTGTCTCGACAAGGGCCTGATCCTCAATGGGATCACTCCCACGGCGCTGCGGATCGCGCCTCCCTACATAGTCTCCGACGACGAGATCGACGAAGCGGTCGCGGTGATCGCCAAAGTCCTGGAGGTGGCGTGATGCGACATTTCACCGAGATCGACGATCTCTCGCCATCCGAGCTTGAGCGCGTGCTCGACCTGTCTTCGGCGTCCGCGTCTCCCACTCTGCTGGCAGGAAAGGGCGTGGCGCTCATCTTTGAGAAGCCGTCGGCCCGAACCCGCAACTCGATGGAGATGGCGGTCGTGCAACTGGGCGGTCATCCGGTGTACATCGGCAACGAAGAGGTCGGCCTGAACCGGCGCGAGTCGACCGAGGACGTCACCAGAGCCATGGCCGGATTCCACGCGGCGATCGGCGCGCGTGTTTATTCCCATTCGGTCGTGGAGCGAATGGCCGCTGTCGATCAGGTCCCTGTGATCAATCTGTTGAGCGACATCGGTCATCCGATGCAGGCCCTGGCTGACCTGCTCACGATTCATCAGGAGTTCGGCACGCTCAAGGGGCGCAGTGTCGCCTATGTGGGTGACGCCAACAACGTCGCGTTCTCGTTGGCTCTCGGCGCCGGTCTGGCTCAGATGGAGTTTCGCATTGCCAGCCCCGCGGGCTACGAATTCGACGAGGCCGACTTGGCGCGGATCAGCAACCTCCGCGAGCCCTTGGTCTGCGACAGCCCGATTGCTGCTGTCACCGGTGCCGATGCGGTGTACACCGATGCTTGGACTTCAATGGGACAAGAAGCTGAAGCTGAGACGCGCACCCGCGATTTCGAGGGCTTCCAGGTCGATGAGAAGCTGATGGAATCAGCCGCGAGCACCGCGATTTTCCTGCACTGCTTGCCGGCACATCGGGGTGAAGAGGTCACCGACGCCGTCCTTGACGGCCCCAACAGCAGGATCTGGCCACAGGCTGCCAATCGGATGCATGCCGCGCGGGGCCTGCTCGTCTGGCTGCTGGGGGAGGCGAATCGATGAGCGCTTCGCCTCCCGCTCTTTGTTCGCTGCGCTTCGCCTCCCGCTCTTTGTTCGCTGCGCTTCGCTCCCCGCTCTTTGTTCGCTGCGCTTCGCTCCCCGCTCTTTGTTCGCTGCGCTTCGCTCCCCGCTCT
>JAPPMP010000035.1:5414-9400 GCA_028819005.1 Acidimicrobiaceae bacterium | reverse complement strand
CGGGCCGTGCGGGCAGCGGTCGGGCCGTGCGGGCAGCGGTCGGGCCGTGCGGGCAGCGGTCGGGCCGTGCGGGCAGCGGTCGCGCTGCCTGGCCTCGTCGGTGGCGCGAAGTCTGGGAGGCGCCGGCGTGGCCTCTAAGGCGAGAAGGCATCACCGCATCGCAGTTCTGTTGGGGGAGCATGCGGTCACCAACCAGAGTCAGCTAGCGGGGCTGCTGGCCGACGAAGGCCTCAAGGCCACGCAGGCAACCGTCTCGCGTGACCTCGACGAGCTCGGCGCGGTCAAGGTGCGCGTGGCAGGCGGCGAAACCGTCTATGCCATCCCCGAGCACTCCGTTGACCGCATCGCCCCGGAGGACCACCTTCGCCGGGTAATGGGGGACTGGGTTGCCGACGTCTCCCATTCCGGAAATCTGGTGCTGCTGCGCACCCCTCCAGGATCCGCCCATGTTGTGGCGTCCGCGCTCGACCGCGCAGGGATCGCGGACATTGTCGGTACCGTTGCAGGAGACGACGCCTTGTTGGTCGTCGCGGCCGAAGACGTGGGCGGGGCCTGCGTCGAGGTTCGTCTGCGCGACCTCGCCGGACTGTGAGAATGGCCATGACCGAACGAACCAAGGAAAGAAAGAACTGCTGACATGAAAGTCGTCTTGGCCTACAGCGGTGGGCTCGACACCTCGATCATCCTGCACTGGTTGCGGGAGAACTACGACGCGGAGGTGATCACCTTCACTGCCGACCTCGGCCAGAGAGAAGAGGTTGAACCGGCGCGCGCCAAAGCGCTGGCGATGGGAGTCGCCGAAGACAACATCCATATCGAGGACCTGCGTGAAGAGTTCACGCGTGACTTCGTCTTCCCGATGTTCAGAGCCAACACGATCTATGAGGGGGAGTATCTGCTCGGTACTTCAATCGCCCGGCCGCTGATCGCCAAACGCCTCGTGGAGATCGCGGCGGAGCATCAAGCCGACGCCATCAGCCACGGCGCCACCGGCAAGGGCAACGACCAGGTCCGGTTCGAGCTCGGCGCATATGCGCTCTCGCCCGACATCGAGGTCATCGCGCCCTGGCGGCTCTGGGATCTGAACTCGCGGGAATCGCTGATGGACTATGCCGCGGCCCGCAATATCCCGATCGAGATGACCAGGGGCACGAAGTCTCCGTTCTCGATGGACGCCAACCTGCTCCACATCTCCTATGAGGGCGGTCCCCTCGAGGATCCCTGGACCGAGCCTCCCGCGGAGATGTGGCGTTGGTCTGTCAGCCCTGCCGAAGCACCCAATGAGGCGACCTATCTGGATCTCAGCTACGAGTGCGGCGACATTGCGGCCATCGACGGCAAGGCGATGAGTCCGGCTGCGGTGCTCACCTACCTCAACGAGGTGGGCGGCGCCAACGGCGTCGGACGGCTCGACGTCGTCGAGAACCGCTACGTCGGGATGAAGAGCCGCGGAGCATACGAGACTCCGGGCGGCACCATAATGTTGCGGGCCCACCGCGGGATCGAGTCGATCACACTGGACCGCGAAGTGGCCCACCTCAAGGACTCACTGATGCCGAGATATGCGGAGTTGGTCTACAACGGCTATTGGTGGAGTCCCGAACGCGAGATGCTCCAGGTTGCGATCGACCACAGCCAGCAGTGCGTGAACGGCGAAGTGCGCGTCAAGCTCTACAAGGGCAACGTCGATATTGTCGGCCGCAGGTCAGCCGATTCGTTGTTCGACGAGAAAATCGCGACCTTCGAAGAAGACGAGGGCGTCTATCACCAGGGTGACGCCGAAGGTTTCATCAAGCTCAACGCGTTGCGCCTGCGCAACCTTGCTCGGAAGCGGGGCTGAGTCATGGCAACCATGTGGCATGGGAGATTCGGAGCAGACCCGTCGGCATCATTGCAGGCGCTCAATGACTCGCTGCACTTTGATCAGCGGATGTTCCAACAAGACATAGACGGTTCGCGCGCGCACGTGCGGATGCTCTGCGAGGTCGGGCTTTTGGAACCCTCTGAGCGTGATGAGATAGTGGCCGCCCTCGAGCGGGTTTCAGAGGAGTTCGGCGACGGCTCGTTCGAGTTTGTCGAAAGCGACGAGGACATACACACCGCCATAGAACGGCGAGTGTGCGAGTTGGCCGAAGCGGGAGCGAAGCTCCACACCGGCCGGAGCCGCAACGACCAGGTGGCCACCGATCTCCGTCTCTGGGCCAAGTCCGCCATCGACGACGTCGTGACGCTGGTGCGGGGCCTGCAGCTCACGCTGCTCGGGGCCGCCGAGTCCGTCGGCGATGCGCACCTTCCCGGATACACCCACCTCCAGCAGGCTCAGCCTGTTCTGCTGGCACACCATCTGTTGGCGCACGGCTGGGCGCTGGGCCGCGATGTGGACCGGCTCAGAGACGCCAGAGCACGCATGGACGTCTCTCCTCTCGGTGCGGGCGCGCTGGCCGGTTCGTCGCTTCCCCTCGATCCCGAGATGTGTGCCGAAGCTCTCGGTTTCGCGGGCGTGTTCGACAACAGCCTTGATGCGGTCAGCGACCGCGACTTCGTGGCCGAAACGCTTTTCGGGTTGGCGCTGCTTGGAGTTCACCTGAGCCGGATCGGCGAGGAACTGGTCCTGTGGTCGTCGAGCGAATTCGGCTTCGTGACCCTTGATGAGGCTTTCTCAACCGGCTCGTCGATGATGCCCCAGAAGAAGAACCCCGACATTGCCGAGCTGGCGAGGGGCAAGGCAGGTCGGTTGATCGGTCGCCTGACCGGTTTGATGACCACGCTCAAGGGTCTGCCCCTGACCTACAACAAGGACCTTCAAGAAGACAAGGAGCCGTTGTTCGACGCGGTCGACACCGTGCTGCTCACGGTTTCCGCACTCGACGGCATGATCGGAACCCTTGAGTTCAACACCTCCCGCATGGCCGAGGCCGCAGCCTCTCCCTACGCTGCGGCCACTGACCTGGCCGAGTGGCTGGTGGGGAGGGGAACCCCGTTCCGACAGGCCCATGAGGTGGTCGCCAACCTTGTGAGGCGGTCGCTCGGTGGTGAAGGCGCCTTCGTTGACCTGGTTGCTGCCAGCGATGCTCTCGGGGCCGAAGCGGCACGGCTGCTCGAACCAGGCGTGTCGGTCACCCGACGCAATACGCGCGGCGGCGGTTCGCCCGAAGCCGTTGCTGAGCAGATTCAACGTTTCCGGGCGATGCTGGACGGGTCTGCCGGCTCTCGGTGATCCGGACCGCCGTGACCCGAGCGGTAACGTCGAGTCTCAATGACAGCCCGAGACTCGAACACGGTCCGAACTCAATGACAGGGTGGATCGCTGCTGACGACAAGCGATTGCAGTTCTCGTCGCGCCTCGGCGACGCACACGAAGCGATCGCTGCGCTGGGTCGGCCGGCTCTGTCGAAGACGCTCGCTGCGATGCGCTCGTTGCTGGCGGAGCGGCCTGCGCCGCTCGATCGCAGCGAACGGCCGGGCCACTTCACCGCCAGCGCTCTGGTGGTGAACGAAGCGTTGGACCGGATCCTGCTTCTGCACCACACGAAGCTCAAGATCTGGGTGCAGCCGGGTGGCCATGTCGACGGCAACGCGAACCTGATGGCGGTGGCGCTGCGCGAGGCAACAGAGGAAACCGGCATCGCCGGCTTGAGGATCTGGCCTCAGGCAATCGACCTCGACATCCACCGGGTTGATCCGCCGAGCGAGGACGCTCATCTTCACTACGATGTGCGTTTCTTGGTGCTCGCGCCGCAGTCACCGGTGCTCAACGCCAACCATGAGTCCACCGCCCAACGCTGGGCGTCTCCGGATGACCTGCCGTCGATGGGCGCCGACGACGGCTTGCAGCGACTGGCCCGGACGGGCCTGGCTCTGGCGCGCAGCCTCCTCTAGGTTTCGAGAATCCACCGAAACCAAGAGGCCCGCAAATAGGCAGAGGATTTTCGAGTGCGAACGGCTTGATCTGCGGGGCCGTGCCACGAGCTGCCAGCCCGTGCCCG
>JAPPMP010000035.1:0-5314 GCA_028819005.1 Acidimicrobiaceae bacterium | reverse complement strand
AGCGGCCGGTGGGAGCAGAACTCGCTGGACAGGACGGGGCGCCCGTGCCAGCCCGTGCCCGAGCGGCCGGTGGGAGCAGAACTCGCTGAACAGGACGGGGCGCCCGTGCCAGCCCGCGCCCGAGCGGCCGGTGGGAGCAGAACTCGCTGGACAGGACGGGGCGCCCGTGCCAGCCCGCGCCCGAGCGGCCGGTGGCCCAGACCCCGAGCGCTTCGCCGGACTGCTCGGGGCCAGCCCGCGCCCGAGCGCCCGGTGGGCGCAGCGAACAAGAGCGGGGGGTGGAGCGAAGCGAGCCAAGAGCGGGGAACAACGGGCTGCAACTCGAAGGCCTGCCTATTTGAGCGAGCGCTAAAGATCGAGTGGGGTGTGGCCACTATGGCTATCTACGTGAGCTGGACTGAATTTGAGCGAGCGCTAAAGATCGAGTGGGGTGTGGCAGGAACTCATGTCGTTGACGTTGGCGAGGCCGTCGATGCGGCGGGTGTAGATCCCGCCTTCGGCCCGTTCGCGCAGGATGAACCGAAGGTCCGAACCTGTGGCGTCCTCGCCCAGCGCGTCCAGCTTGGCAACGTGGCGCCAACGGTCCTCCAGATAAGCGTCCCAGTCAGCGAACCAGGCGTCGAGAATCTTCGAATCGCCCTGGTCGGTGACGTGGTTGCGGTAGGCCTCCTTGAGTCCGGCGACCATTGTCTCGGTCAGTTCGGCGCCGGCCGCGATCTGCTCGTTGCGCTCGCCCACGGTCTCGACATCGCGTCCGGTCGGCAACGCGTTGATTCGGGCTTGCAGCGGCGCACAGACAGCTTCGGCGGCGGCGGCGAAACTGCGGCTCTGCAGTCGGTCTGGGTTGTCGCGGGGCGCGAAAAGGTAGATCCAGACCCACATGCCGATGATGGCCAGCACCACCAGCGTCAGAGCGATTTTGGTCGACTTGTGTCTCAGATTCGTTGGCATGGTCAGATCGGCCCGGGCGTCACGGAATCACCGTCAGGTTTGCGGGTTGACCCAGATGGTGGCTATCTGGTCGACGACGTCTGTCGTCCCTGGAACCGGGTTCTGGGCCCAGACTCTGCCCGGGCGCGTCTCGCTGCCGGCATCCGGGTTCTGGATCAACCTGGTGATGACGCCGAGTCCCGCACTGGCGAGTGACTGTTTGGCTTCGCTTTCGAGTAGTCCGACAACATCGGGAACAGGGTCGACGCTGGGTCCCACGGCTATTTCGACGGTGATGATCACGCCGCCGGGCACCACAGATCCCGCCGCGGGAACCTGCATGAAGATCGTCCCCGAGGGGTAGGCGGTGGTCTCGCGCTCGACCACGGTGATGGTGAAGAACTCCTCTTCCATCTGGAGTCTGAGCTCCTCGTCGATCACACGTCCGAACAGATCGGGCACAACGATCTCGTCGGGTGCATTCGGCAGCGTTGTGGTGGTTGAACTGGTGGGTGGCGTCGGGAACTCGCCGAGAGGTATGCCGTCGTGCATCTCATCCATGATCTCTTTCCAGATCAACGCCGGGAAGGTGCCGCCGGCGACCGGGCGCCCCCCGAACTCGTGGCTCATCGGAACCTGCCCGACGGGATAGCCGACCCACACCGCTGCTGTGCGCGCAGCCGTGTAGCCGACGAAGGTGGCGTCGGCATTGTTCTGCGATGTTCCGGTCTTTCCGGCTGCGGTGCGACCGTCTTCGAGTCGCGCCCGGGTGCCGGTCCCGCTGGTGATGGTGCCGGTCAGCACCCAGGAGATCTGATCAGCGACCGATGCACTCAGAACCGGAGCCGGTTTCGGCACGGCTTCATACAGGAGCGTTCCGTCGGGGTTGGTGATATGGGTCACGATGATCGGATCGAGCCGCACCCCGGAACGCTTGAATGTCGAGAAGGCCGTGGCCAGCTCGACCATGTTGACGTTCTCTGTGCCGAGCACAGCAGCGCACACAGGAGCGATCCTTCCAACCCCGAATCCCAGCTTCTCGGCCATCTGGACGAGGCTGCGCGGACCGATGCGTTCGATCAGCTGTGCGTAGACGGTGTTTATCGAGCTGCGGGTCGCCTCGACGAGGGTGATGCTCGCGGCCTCCTCTTCCTCTTCGCCGTCTTCGTTGAAGCGGCGCACTCCGCCCTCCACCTCCCATGGCTCTCCGCAAACGGGGAAATTGTCGATCTCGATCTCGACGGGAGCTTCCCAGGCGCTGGTGACAGGAATGCCGCCCTGCACCGCGGCAGCAAGCCCGATCGGCTTCATCGCTGATCCGGCCTGGCGCCCCGACCCGGACGCGAGGTTGAACTTCGCGTCGTCTCGCTCACCGAAGAAGTCCCTACCGCCGAACATGGCGAGAACGTGGCCGTCGTCGCTCGGAGTCGTTCCCATCACCACCGCGGCAGCGTCGGGATTCTCGATGCCGTCCTCTCGATAACGCGGCAGCGCCCGTTCGACCGCAGCCTCGGTTCTGGCCTGAAGCTCAAGATCGACCGTGGAGTGGATGGTCAACCCGCCTTCGAAGAGGAGACGGGCCCGGTCGTCGCGGGTCTCACCGAACTGTTCGTTGTCAAGGAACCACTGTTTGACGTCCTCAACGAAGAAGGCGGCCGGATACCTCTCTTCGAGGATCGGCACGTCGTCGACCAGTTCGATCGGTTCCAGCCGTGCGAATTCATACTCCTCGAGCGTGATGTAGTCGTTGGTGTACATGCGCAGCAGCACGAGGTCTCGCCGGTCGCGGGCTTCGTTGGGGTTGTGGTAGGGGTTGTAGCGGCTCGGCGCCTGGATGAACCCGGCCAGAGTCGCTGCCTCCACGAGGCTGAGCTCGGTGACCTTGAGGCAGGCGTCGCCCGCGATCCCTTGCAGAGCACAGTTGGGAGCGCCGAAGTACTGGCGAGCGGCGGCTTCGATGCCGTACGCGCCGTTCCCGAAGTAGATCCAGTTGAGGTAGCGCTCGAGGATGAACTCCTTGGTGTAGTGCTGTTCGAAGCGCAGAGCCATGAACAGCTCTTCGATCTTGCGGCTGCCCGTGTTGTCGCTGCGGTCCAAGAAGACGTTGCCCACGTATTGCTGAGTGATGGTGGAGCCTCCCTGGCTGATCCCTCCGGCGCTCACGTTCGAGCGGGCCGCTCGCAGAATCGCCTTGAGGTCGATGCCGTTGTGGTCCCAGAAACGCTCGTCCTCGATTGCGATCACTGCGTTCTGGACGGTTTCGGGGATGTCCGCAAAGGCGACGTCGGTGCGGTTTTGTTCTCCCCGCAGACTCGTGATGAGTCTGCCGTTGCGGTCCAGCACGACTGACGACTGCGCTGTTTCGAGATCGCGGACCGAGAAGTCCGAGCCGAACAACGTGTCGAAGTCCTTGGTCTCGAAGCTGCAGCCCGCAGTGAGGGCCGCGATTGTCGCCAGCGCCGCCAGGAGGCGTCGAACTGGGCGGCGGGGGCGGCGCATGGCCCCATTGTGCTCACAATCGAGGCCCGATCCTCACAACCGATCTATTGGAACGCGGCTCGGGATTTGACCTCGTATCGTGGTGCCGCATGACTGGCGCGGCTGTTGTTGATGATCTCGGGTCCCGCGGCTTGCTGCAGGATCACACCGAAGAGGCGGCTCTGCGGGAGTTGCTCGAGCCGGGAAATGTCGCCCTGTATCACGGCATCGACCCGACGGCTCCGAGCCTGCACCTCGGCAACCTCATCGGAGTGCTGGCCCTGCGGCGCTTTCAGGATGCCGGCCACCGTCCGATTGCCCTGGTAGGCGGCGCAACCGGAATGGTCGGTGATCCCAGTGGGCGGTCTGGCGAGCGGAATCTGCTCGACGTCGATGAACTGGCCGCAAACGTCGCCGGGATTCGGTCGCAGTTGGAGCGGTTGCTCGACTTCAGCGGAGCGAGCGGAGCTGAGTTGGTCAACAATTACGACTGGGCGCGCGATGTCACCTTGCTCGAGTTCCTGCGCGACGCCGGCAAGCACGTCACCGTCAACCAGATGGTTGCGAAGGACTCGATCCGTTCAAGAATGACCAGCGATGTCGGCATCTCGTTCACGGAGTTCAGTTACATGCTGCTCCAGGCCTACGATTTCTGGTGGCTGCATGAGAATCGTGGCTGCAAACTGCAAATCGGCGGTTCTGACCAGTGGGGCAACATCACCGCCGGAATCGACCTGATCCGCAGACGCAGCGGCGTTCGCGCCCACGGCCTCACCTGGCCGCTGATGACCCGCAGCGACGGCAGCAAGTTCGGCAAGACTGCCGAAGGCGCGGTCTGGCTTGATTCTGAGATGACGATGCCTTACGAGTTCCATCAGTACTTCTTGCGAATCAGCGATGCCGATGTGGAACGCACGCTCAAGCAGTTGACACTGCTGGCTGTTGAGGACATCTCAGAGGTCATGGCCGAGCATGCGGCGAACCCAGACAAGCGGCTGGCGCAACACGAGTTGGCGGACTCGGTGACCGGTCTGGTTCATGGCTCTGAGGCGCTGAGCCGAGCCAAGCGAGCCGCGGCGGTGCTGTTCGGCGGGGGCGAACTCGACGCGGGGGGGCTCGAGTCTCTGCGCGGGATTGTGCCTGAGACACTGCTCGCAGCCGAATCGCTCGGCTTCGGCGAACCGGTCGTCGATCTGTTGGTGGCGACTGGCGCGTGCGGTTCGAAAGGCGACGCCCGGCGCGCGATCAAACAGGGCGGGATCCGGGTCAACGGCCGTCTGGTGACCGAGAATTCCGAGTCTGTGGAGGCGGTCGGCGGCAGGTTTGCTTTAGTGCAACGTGGCAAGAAGCAGCGGTATTTGGCGGTATTCGAGGACTAGCTCGATCAGGCGCCGCCGAGTTCCGTCGATTGCGCAAATTATCGGCTCGTTCGGGTTGCCGCGCCCGGGCTGGTTCGGTAGTTTGGTTACTCGCCTCAGTGGACGCTAGGTCTGACGGGCGCGTAGTGAGGCATCAACCGGCCGGTTCATCCGGTCAGCGTGCCTGGCACTCCGGTGTCGAGTGCTCCTTGAAAACGGAAGAGACGGACGCAAAGCGAGTGCGGGTGACGTTTTGGATTTCGCGATCCGAAACGGCATCTGTCAATTTGAAACCGGGGCCTCACAGGTCCCGGTGAGCCAGTCCGTCCAGCTCCAACTGGATGGACGAACCTCTCCGATCACTGATCGAAGGGGAAACTGGCCACTGCAAGCCAGCGGTGGCCGGCTCTGCGTAAACGCTGGGTGCCTTACGCGATCACTCCGTGTGATTAAGGCATCCGCAAACCGATCTGAAGACCAGCTCTGCTGGTTGAAGATCTCGACGGAGAGTTTGATCCTGGCTCAGGACGAACGCTGGCGGCGTGCTT
>JAPPMP010000003.1:19351-87520 GCA_028819005.1 Acidimicrobiaceae bacterium | reverse complement strand
CAGAGCGTCTCCATGGTAAGGAGAAGGTCGTCAGTTCGATTCTGACAGGGAGCTCACGAAGCGGGAAACCGTTTCGGGGGCGGCGACGTAGCTCAGTAGGTGAGAGCGCTCGACTCATAATCGAGAGGTCGACAGTTCGAATCTGTCCGTCGCTACAAGCACCACAGGGAGCACCCATGGGCCAGAAGCGCAAGAGCTCGTCGAAGTTGCGGATTGTCACTGATCCGTCACGTAACCCGGCGCCGCCTGCAAGGTCCAATATGCGCACCGCCAACCCGGACGAGCTCGTAGCCTGGGCGAAGTCCGGCGAGCGCCAAGCGTTCGACGAGTTGGTGCGCCGCACCCATGGCGATGCCTTCGGGTTGGCGCTACGACTTACCGGCAACGAGGAAGACGCACGAGACGTGGTTCAAGACGCTTACCTTCGGGCATACAAGGGACTCGGTCGTTTTCGGGGTGATGCGCGCTTCAGTACTTGGTTGTATCGCATCGTCGCCAACTGTGCCTCCACCCAGAGCACCAAGAAACGTCGGCACCGACATGACGAGCTGCCCGACGAAGCGCTCCTCGCTGAGACCCGACCCGACAACGACCCGGCACTGCGCGGGGATTTCGTTGCTCTTCGAGATGAGTTGGAGGCCGCGGTTCAGGACCTTCCACACCGTCTACGCGCAGTCGTCGTGCTGCGAGACGTGTACGGCCTGCCCCACGAAGCGATCGCGGAGGAACTGGGCATCTCGGTCAGCGCTGCCAAAGTTCGCCTTCACCGCGCTCGCCGCAGGCTCCGCGAACAGATTTTCGCCAACGAAGAGGAAGAAGTGCATGCCGTCTGACACGACTCTGCCTACGAATGTTGCCTGCCGGGACCTCGTCGACGAACTCGTCTCCACAGACGAGTCGCTGTTCTCCCTGCCGACTCGGGTCCATGTGGACGAATGCCTTCGATGCCAAGCCGAGTTGGTGAGATACCGCCGTCTGCGTCGGATGATGCGCACGCTGGCGAGCGCGCCGATCAATCTCGACCCGATGCTCGAACACGATATTCGCGACCTGCTCGACCAACTGGACCAGATGCCGACACGGCGGATTCCGACCCGTGCTGCGGCCACTCTCGGCGGTATCGCCGCGGCCGCGAGTGTGATCGCGTTGGCTAAACGGCAGCGCCGCACCACCCGCCTGGCAATCTGAGCGACGGTCGGACAACTGGAGCCAAAATCTCAAAGGGGATGCTAGCCTTGATGCGCGTTCTCAGGGGCGTGGCTCAATTGGTAGAGCACCGGTCTCCAAAACCGGCGGTTGCAGGTTCGAGTCCTGCCGCCCCTGCGTGGCACTGTCGCCGTTCTGGCGATGTCGTCGAGATCCAAGGAATTCGTTCATGTCGATGAACCGACAGCAAAAACGCCTGCTGCAGAGGCAAGGTGAGGTTGACGCCGATGGCGAGCCGATTCGCGCGCGCCGCAAGCAACCAAGCTCCGGGCCCCCTCAAGAACGGACCGGCGTTGTCCAGTTTCTGCGTGAGGTTCGCAACGAACTGCGAAAGGTTGCGTGGCCGTCTCGATCCGAGACCGTCAACTATTCGATCGTCGTTCTCTTCACAGTGATTTTGCTCGGAGCGATGATCTACGGGCTTGATTGGGTGTTTTCGGTGTTTATCCTTGATCTGTTCGACAACTGAGTTCGCAATGTCTGACCAACCCGCATCACCTGACCAACCCGCATCAACTGACCAACCCGAGGGTTCTGGCCCGACGCAAACCGGACCGGCACTGATCGGAGGGGGTCTCGCCAACGCCTGGACCGGCCCCGACGTCGCTCAAGCGTCTGCTGCGACCGGTGACGTCACCGCAGTCGCGGTCGATGACAGCCCCGATACCGCCGATACCGCCGACTCCGACGAGGATGCGGCGCACCAATCCGAGGGGTCAGTCGAACCCGAGGTTCTCACCGAAGACGACATCCTGGCAGAAGAGGCGCCGCCCTACGTGTCTCCCTACGACCGTCCGGGCCGCTGGTTCGTGCTGCACACCCAGTCGGGCTACGAGAAGAAGGTGAAACAGAATCTTCAGGCTCGCATCGCCTCGATGAACATGGAGGAGCGCATCTACGAGGTCGTCATCCCGACTCGCGAGACTCCGGAGTTCAAGAACGGCAAGAAGGTGATCACCGAGAAGAAGTTGTTCCCGGGCTACCTGCTCTGCCGTACCCGCCTCGACGATGATTCCTGGTACGTCATTCGCAACACACCCGGAGTCACCGGTTTCGTGAACCAGGGCGGCAAACCATCGCCTATGCGTCGCAAGGACGTGGAGAACTTTCTCGGTGTTGAAGCCGACCGCACACAGGAAGCCGCCAAGAGGTCCAAGCCGATGTTCGAGTACGGCATGGGCGAGACCGTGCGGGTTCGCGAAGGTCCTTTCGCAGACTTCTCCGGGGAGATCATCGAGATCAACGAGGATCAACTCCGGGTCAAGGTTCTGGTCAACATCTTCGGCCGCGAGACCCCCGTCGAACTCGAGTTCGCGCAGGTCGCCAGGCTCTGACCGCGTCGTTCGGCGAAACTCCACTGTTCCTCAACCAACCAGCAAACAACAAACAACTGGCGCGTTCTGACGCCGGTCTCTGCGACTTGAGGTTGTCGCAGAGGATCAACCGGCCCACACTGGATCGCTCCCCGTCAATCAGGAAGTCAAATGGCCAAGAAGCAGGTCGCTGCTGTCGTCAAAATTCAAATCCCCGCCGGTCAAGCATCTCCCGCGCCGCCAGTAGGCACGGCGCTGGGCCCCCACGGCGTTGCCATCATGGACTTCTGCAGGGACTACAACGCAGCCACCGAGGACCGGCGCGGTCAGGTCATCCCGGCGGAGATCACCATCTTCGAAGACCGCTCGTTCTCGTTCATCCTCAAGACTCCGCCCACCACCTATCTGATCAAGAAGGCAGCCGGGATAGAGCAGGCAGCCGACAACGCCGGTAGAGAGACGGTCGGATCGATCACAGACGCGCAAGTTGCCGAGATCGCCGAAATAAAGATGCCCGACCTCAACGCAATCGACCTCGATGGCGCCAAGCTTCAGGTTGTCGGCACCGCCCGCTCGATGGGCGTCGAGGTGTCAGGCTGATCGGCGACAACCTCCAACCGAAAGACCAACCGACCGGCTGAGATCCAGCCGACTGCTCGTACCGGAAGACCTCACCGGACGGCATCGAACGAGAGGGAGCCAACCATGGCGAAAAGCAAGCAGTACCGCGACAACAGCGCAAAGTTCGACCGCAACCAGATGCATTCCGATGCTGACGCGCTCTCCATCATCAAGTCGCTGGGTTCAAAGAAGTTCGACGAGAGCGTTGATGCCGTCATCCGGCTGAGCGTTGATCCACGCAAGGCCGACCAGATGATCCGCGGCACCGTGGCCCTTCCGTCCGGGACCGGCAAAGATGTCCGCGTCGCGGTGTTCGCCCAGGGTGAGGCGGCCGCCGCTGCTCGGGAAGTCGGAGCCGAACATGTCGGCGGTGACGAACTCGCCGCCGAGGTGGAAGCTGGAATGACCGACTTCGATGTGGCCATCGCCACGCCCGACATGATGCCCACCGTCGGCAAACTCGGCCGCGTCCTCGGACCCAGGGGCTTGATGCCCAATCCGAAGACCGGCACCGTGACCGCCGACGTGACCAGGGCGATCGAAGAATTCAAGGGCGGCACCGTCGAGTACCGCACCGATCGTTTCGCCAATGTGCATGTGCCGATCGGCAAGATCTCGTTCAGCGAAGAGGCGCTGCTGGCCAACCTTCGGGCGCTCACGGCCGAGCTTCATCGGGCCAAACCCGCCGCCGCCAAGGGCAAGTACGTCAAGAAGATCGTGATTTCAACGACCATGGGCCCCGGTGTTCGCGTCGATCCCGCCCAGATCGGCAGCGAAGCCTGAACCCCTGTGGCGGGCCACTGAGAGGCCCCGCAAACAGGCAGAGGATCTTCGAGTGCGAACGGCTTGATCTGCGGGGCCGTGGCCCGAGCGGCCCGCCCGCGCCCGAGCGGCCGGTGACTCTAGGCCCAAATCCTCCGCTCCGCAGTTAGCGGCCCGCCCGCGCCCGAGCGGCCGGTGAGCGCGGGCCACCGCCGCCTACCGTGCCCGGCGAGCCCGCCCGCGCCCGAGCCGGCCGGTGAGCGCAGCGAACAAGAGCGGGGGTGGAGCGAAGCGAGCCAAGAGCGGGGAACAACGGGCTGCAGCTCGAAGGCCTGCCTATTTGCGCGCGCTCTGAGTCAAACTGCGCTCGGCTTGGTACCCTCACAGGCACAAGACTCACAATTGAAGACTCTGTTCACCGAAGACCTCCGGTGCGCTCACAGGAACCACCCGCTCACGGGGATTGCCAAAGAGCACCAATGGGCAACCGCCCGCCGGACGAGGAGAGCTGCCTGTCATTTCGAAATCACCCCGGTTCTCGAGATTCGTCTGGGCGTTCGCCGACTCGGTGAGCGCCCACATTGCTTTTATCCCGCATCCGAACCACCCGAGGACCGAAATGAAAGACCCGAGACCGGAGAAAGTCGCAGTCGTCGACGAACTCAAACAGAAGTTCGCCGACGCCGACGGTACGATCCTCACCGAATATCGGGGACTCGACGTCTCGGCCATGGCCGAGTTGCGCGGGGCCCTCCGCGAAGCAGGCGGCGAATACAAGATCTACAAGAACACGCTGGTGCGGCTGGCCGCGCGCGACGCCGGTCTGGAGATCGAGGACCTGCTCGTCGGACCGACAGCGCTCGCGTTCGTCGGGGAACAGCCCGACGGTTCGGACGGCGATGTCGCCGCTGTCGCCAAAGCGCTCCAGGAGTTCGCCAAGACCAACCAAATGCTGGTGATCAAAGGCGGCGTGCTCGGCAACAAACCGCTCAACTCCGACAACATCAAAGCCCTCGCCGCTCTCCCCTCACGCGACGTCCTGTTGGCACAACTCGCCGGCGCGTTCGGGGCGCCGATGACCAAGTTCGCCGGCCTGCTCTCCGCGGTTCCAAGGCAGTTCGCCTACGCACTCAGCGCGCTGATCGAAGACCGGGGCGGCGCCGAGTCCACCACCGATGTGAACACGACCGACGAAACCACCGCAGAAGACGCGGACGCAGCCGAGTCGGACGAAGCACAACCACAAACCGAGGCGTCGGCTGACGCCGATGCCGGAGACGCCGGCGAATCTGGCGAAGCCAGCCAAGAAAAGGAGGCCTGACATGGCTACCAAAGAAGAGATACTTGATGCAATCGGCGCCATGAGCGTCCTCGAACTCAGCGAGTTGCTGTCGGAGTTCGAAGAGAAGTTCGGTGTGACCGCCGCGGCGCCCGCCGTCGCAGCAGTCGCAGCACCTGCAAGCGCCGGTGAGAGCGCAGCAGAGGCCGAAGAGCAGACTGAGTTCGATGTCGTCCTGACCGCCATCGGCGAGAAGAAGATCCAGGTCATCAAAGAGGTGCGTTCGCTCACCTCCCTCGGCCTCAAGGAAGCCAAGGAATTGGTCGACGGCGCCCCCAGCAAGATCCTGGAAGGCATCGCTGTCGCAGACGCGGAGAAGGCCAAGGAAGCTCTCGAAGCAGCAGGCGCCGGCGTCGAACTCCAATAGGTGACCGTCGCCCACCTAAACGTTGTCGCCGTCGACGACGCCTTGATCGCTACCTGGCGAGGTGGATCACCGTCGTTGTCAGTCTTCGTCTCGGACGATCCCGACGATCCCGGAACAGACGTCCGCGCCCCCGACGCCGCGGGCCGCATCGTTGTAGCTCGCACCGCGCGCCGGCAGTACATCCACCTGTTCGAACCTCAACAGGGGTTCATCGTCGCCGCCGAGAGGCGCCTGGAGATGGACGGGCCCGACAACTTTCGCGACCTCGGCGGCTACCCGACCGCACAGGGCTCCTACTCGCGTTGGGGGCGGCTGTTCCGCAGCGACCGCCTCGACGGACTCTCCGCCGACGACCAGGCACGAATCGAATCGCTGAACATCTCCACCGTGTTCGATCTGCGCAGCGACGGCGAAGTCGCGATGGCGCCGGATCGACTCCCCGACACAGTCAGACTCGTCCACCGGCCGATGTCCAGCGACGTGGCCCAACACCGCAGCATGCTGGCAAGGATCATCGACGGCTCCCTAGTGAAGTTCGACAACGACGACATGTCCTCCGGATATCTGAACATGCTCGCAGGATTCGGCGACTACTTCATTGAGGTGATCAACGAGATAGTCGCGGGAAACCGCATCCTGTTCCATTGCACGGCAGGCAAGGACCGAACCGGAGTCATGGCGATGGTCCTCCTCGGACTCGCTGGAGTGCCCGAACCGTACCTGCTCGACGACTACGAGCTGAGCCAGCGGTACCGGCGGCCCGGCACCGACTCGCCCTTCCGGGAGAAGATCCGATCCGCCGGGTTCGATCCGGACGATTTCGAGACGATGTGGCAATCGCCGAGAGCTGTGATGCGGTTGACGCTGGAGGGCTTTCAGCAACGTTGGGGAGACCACGCCAACTACCTCAACTGGATCGGAGCCAGCGACGAAACGATCGCGGCAGCGCGGGCCAATCTATGCATTGGCTAGGTTAAATTCTAATCGTTATAATGATTTTACACTAAATTATATTTTAATTTAATTATTATCCTGTAATCTGGCACGGCTAGTTCAACTCGTCGATCTCGTGCCATTACTATGGTGGAGAGTCAGACACACTCAGGGGTGCTACGCCTGCGTAGCGCACACCTAAGCCACGAAAGTAGGGACCCTCATGACATCAACGCCGGAAGCACAGCCTGAACGCGTGGACGGGGAGACCCTGTACGAGGAGTATTTGGAGATATTCCACGAGCACTCACAGCGCGCTCTCGTGGACCTGGCCCGTGACGCTCGCCAAAGGATGGCGCCTCCGCCTCGGACCGATTTCGAAGTCGTCACCACACCGTCGCTTTCTCTGTTGCTGGACTGATGCCGAGTTGGCAAGATCTCGTCCGGCTCTACGGAACAAGTGGCTTTGATATTGACGGGTTGCTCGAACGCCTGACAACGGAACTCCAGCGCATCGCCGCATTGCGCGACGACCGCATGGTCATCTACTACGGATCAGCGTTCCTGCAGCATCCTGAGTTGCCCAACATTCACCTCTCGATCATGCCCGAGGACATAAACGGGTATATGAGTTGCGTGCATGAGATGGACTTCTCGAAGGGACTGACGCTAGTCCTGCACACTCCAGGCGGGTCTCCGAATGCGGCCGAGACTATCGTGAAGTACCTGCGCTCGAAGTTCGATGATATTGAAGTCATCGTTCCCGCGTATGCGATGTCCGCAGGAACCATGGTCGCATTGGCCGCGGACCGGGTGATTATGGGGCGCCAGAGCCAACTCGGCCCGATCGACCCGCAAATGAGAACCGCTCACGGTACTGTGTCGGCTCACGCTGTCATTGACCAGTTCGTATGGGCCAAAGCGGAAGTTGCAGAAGACCCTGGAACGGTGTCTGTGTGGGCTCCGGTACTGGCCGCCCATGGGCCGTCGTTGCTGAGCGAGGCCAAGAACGCCTTGAACTACGGCGCAGCCCTCGTTACCGAGTGGCTCGAGAAATGGATGTTTGCCGGGAACCAAGATGCGAGCAACAGAGCGCTGAAGGTCGCGAACTATCTCAGTGACGCAAGCCAACACGGTTCGCACGGTCGACGCGTCGACCGAGAGGAGGCGAACCAGCTAGGCCTCGTCGTCGAAGAACTCGAACAGAGCCAAGACCTGCAAGATGCCGTGCTCACCGCGTATCACGCCATGACGATCTTGTTCGAGAACACTGGAATCTCGAAACTGATCCTCAGTTCGACCGACAGGAATTGGCTCAAGGGACGCAGGCCTCAAGATTCCGCGACCAACTGAGGTTCTACGCTGGTGCCGCAGGACTGACGCCCGAGCATCGCCCAGTTGAACTGGAGGTCTTAAGAGCCGCTCAGTTCCACCGTGAGATGTCCGGCGGTCTCGGTCCGGTCGTTGTTTGGCATGGCGACATGGAAACCACCAACCATCCACTTACTGAGAAAGCAATGCGAAGATCTCGTTAATACGCCGGAGTAGTTTAACGAACGTTCGTTCGCTAGTGTTGTCAGCCCAAACTACACTTCCGTGACTTGAACGATGGTTGACGCTGAGAATGTCGAGACGCTTCGTCAAACCCGAATTTCAGCATTCTTGGCGCACAAGGGCGGAACTCGTTCACGCACGGCCGAGATTCACCACCGCTGCCGCTCAGGCTAACTGGAGATCCTGCCGTGGTTAACAGTGTCTCAACCAGTGTGTTCGCCCGCTCGTTCGCTCAGCGAGTTCCACAGATGGCGTGGTTGCTCGGTGCTGGCGCGTCAGCGGCAGCGGGAGTACCGACCGGTTCGGACTTGGTTGGCGACTTCAAGAAGACGCTCTATTGCGCGGCGATGAACATCTCGCCCAGTGAGGTCGACTTGGGTGATCCGTTGTGGTCGGAGCGCGTCGACTCGCACTTCGACGGCCAGAACGGTTTCCCGCCGACAGGGCATCCCAGCGAGTACGCCGTGGCGTTCGAGGCGGCGTATCCGAGCCCCAGCGATCGTCGTGCCTTCATCGAGGCTCGTGCGAAGCGCGGGAGCCCCTCGTTTGGTCACCGCGTCTTGGGAGCGCTGATTGCCTCGGGGCGGACTCGATGCCTATTCACGACGAATTTCGATGATCTCGTCGAACGGGCGGCTATGGCGGCAAACGAACTCGTCGAGCCAGAGCGTCGTCAGCCCTTGGCCGTCGGAGCACTTGATCAGGTGGAACGCGCCGAGCGCTGCATGCGAGAGGGGTCTTGGCCTCTGCTGGTCAAGCTGCATGGCGATTTTCTTTCTGAGCGTCTGATGAACACGATGGACGAGCTTCAGTGCCAAGACGAACAACTCCGCCGTGTGTTGGCCGGAGTGCTGAGCCAGTTCGGCCTGTTCGTCATCGGCTACAGCGGACGTGATGACTCAGTGTTGGATGTCCTGGACGAGGCCGTCGGCGTCGACGGGGCGTTCTCGGCAGGACTCTGGTGGGCCGTACGCCCGGGAACTGCAGTCCTGCCGCGTGTTGAGTCGTTGCTTGAGCATGCGACAGCTGCCGGCATCGAGGGCGGGTTCGTGGAGTCGGAGAATTTCGACGAGCTTGCCGGCCAGATCGAGAGAGCGGTCGACTTCGACGAGCCAATGCGTGAGCATGTGCTTGCGCTCAGGCCGAAGCCGCTCGTTACGCCGGTCTCGCTGCCCGTGTCGCAGGGAACGAACTATCCGTTGGTCCGCTGTTCTGCCCTGGAGCTGCTCGAACTGCCCAAAGAGGCGCGCGCCGTCACGCTCAGGAAACCGTTGACCTCTGCTGAGGCCCGGACGCTCGTCAAGAATGCCGACGTGTGGGCGACGGTCGCAGCATCGGGACGAACGGTGCTTGCGTTCGGGGCGGACGACGACATTGAGCGGGCGTTCGCGGTTGTTGGATGTCGGCTGTCGGGCACCGTCGCTCTGGACCCGTACGCGGACTCGATGCATCGGGGCCTGGTTTATGACGCGTTGGCCAGATCGATCGCAAGGCGACGCCCTTTGACCCCTTTGCTACGCGGCCGAGGGCACCAGCTCTTGGTTCGACCACCGAGCAGCCGCCTGAGCGAGGACGCGGCAGCAGAGCATCGGAGGCTCCTAGGGCCGCTCCGGGATGCATACCCATCCCCGATCACGGGCAATGTGCCCCGATTGAACTGTCGATTCGCTGAGGCGATACGAATCCGGATCGAACGTCACAACGGCAGATGGTGGCTCGCGTTCGAACCACAGACATGGGTCGATCTATCCGATCGCGACGGTGCCGGCAGGTCGGCGGATTGGGCCGGATCTTCGCGTCGCCTGCTCTCGCCGGACCAGATAGGTGCCGCGGATTGGCGCCGGGAGCGGTGGGCGCGGCGCTACAACGTGCAGTGGAACAACATCATCGACGCATGGAGTCGCCTGATCGCACCGGACAAGGAGACGGTGATCACTGCGTACTACTTCAAGGGCGATGGCATCAACGCGGCCTTTCGTATCTCAGGCAGAACCGCGTGGAGCGACCGCAATGCTCAAAACGCCGTGAGCGCAGCATGAACCCCGTGGAGCTGACTGATCGTCTGGCTCCCTACACAGCTCTGGACGAACCGCTGTTGGCGTTCTCCGGGTCAGACGCATCGCAGGTCGACACGAACCCGCTGAGGGGACTGACCCGGTTCGGCGGCTACAGCACCATGTCTCACGCCAAGCGAGTGCGGATCGCTATCGCTGGGCCGGAATCCGGCCTCATTGACCTACGGCGTCTTCTGCGGAACGTCGCCGAGCCGCAGAAGGCGGGCGCCAAAGACTCCTACACACCCGACTATCCTGGCTTCAAGGGTCTGTTCGACCTGTCGCTCGTGCCGGCTACGGCGTGCGCCCAGCTCTCGCTGCCAGAACGCATCGAGGACATCGGCGATGGCCCCGCCTCCCACCTGGTTCGCGCAGCAGTCTCCGATGCGCTTCGCAAGCTGGACCTCGTGCGCAGCGAGTTCGATGTCGCCGTGATCCACCTGCCCCGCGCCTGGGAAGCCGGGTTCAAGAGCGATGGCTTCAACGCGCACGACGAAATCAAAGCCATCGGCGCAGAACTCGGGCTGCCCACTCAGGTCATCAACGACAAGGCGCTGAGTTTCGATCACACCGAATCGATCTCGTGGCGACTCGCGATCGCGTTGTATACGAAAGCCGGTGGCACCCCGTGTCGGCTCGCGCCCATCGCAGGAGTGCCCGAGCACACCGCCTACATCGGCCTCGCTTATGCCCTGCGGGGAGATGCCAGCGATACACGGTTCGTGACCTGTTGCTCGCAGATGTTCGACTCCGACGGCGGCGGGATGCAATTCGTCGCCTACGACGCCCAAGACCCAGTCGAGGATACCGCTCAAGCGAGGCGCAACCCGTACCTGAGCCGTGACGACATGAGGGCCGTGCTCGCCCGCAGCCTGCGGCTCTACCAGAGCCGCAACGGCGGCAACATTCCGCGCCGCGTCGTGATCCACAAGACAACGTCATTCAAGGAACAAGAACTGGCAGGAGTGTCCGACGCTCTGAGTGCCGTCGACGAGATCGAGTGCGTCGACATCACCCCAGCGAGAAGCTGGCGAGGCGTACGCATCCTGCCCAAGCCAGCAGGCGACACCCGGGCCAAGCCCGACGGCTACCCAGTGCACCGAGGGACGATGATCCCGATGTCGGGAACGACAGCGCTCCTGTGGATCGCAGGCAACGCGCGGGCCGCGGCCTTGCGGGGCCAGAACCATTATCAGGGCGGCAAGAGCATCCCGTCGCCCGTCAAGCTGACAAGGCACATGGGCCAAGGACCGCTCGAACTCATCGCCAGCGAAGTACTCGCGCTCTCCAAGATGGACTGGAACAACGACGCTCTCTACGGCCACAATCCCGTGACGATCAAGTACTCTCAGCGCTTGGCGGGCATCATCGCGAACGTGCCGAGCCTGCCCCGTCGGGAATTTCCCTACCGCCTCTTCATGTAGTCCGCCACGCACCAGCTACCTAACCTCCGTGAGCGGCACCCCCATAGGGCGTTTCCTCCTCCCTGCTGCCGACGGGGTTCCCGTTACCTGAATTGCGCGAGCGAGACTACGGTGTCGGCTTGAGTACCTGTCCCGTCACAACTTGAGTACCTGTCCCGTCACAACAAGCGATGGCAGATCTCGCGCTGGGCGTCACTCGGCCTGAGTCAGAGCGTCAGGGGCCGACTCGCCATCGCCATTGATGACATCTGCAATCTGGTCGGCGATTTCGTCGATCGTCAGGTCCGAGGTCTTGAGCGCGACTTTGTCCGCTAGCGAGGGACTCTGGTCGGCGACCTGCTCCTTGGAAATCTCATGCCAAACTGGCAGCAGGACTTGCTTGTCGTCCGTCGACCGAGTCACAAGGCCGTCAAGTTCGTACTGCGCCCATCCCTTGCCGAAGAACGGATGCGACAGCACGACGAGCCCGAAACGGCTCCTCGCGATTCCCGCATCGATCTTACGACGCAAGCTGTCGCCGATCCGAAGCTCGAACTCGTCGTACCAGACCGAAATCTCGCGGGCAGCCAGCGCCATCGCGAGGGGACGGGCTACCGCTGACTTGTCCTCCGTGGCGTGGCAGACGAAGACATCGTACTCGGCCCGTGCGCTCACTGGGTTCGACTCGGCGGCGTTTTAGCGTCGCGCTACGACAGGAGTCGCCATTCGGGCGGGAACTTGCGAGAGTAAGGAACGTGGCGGGCTGATTGTCAGCGGAACCGACGTATTGCCGAATCGGTAGCGTTTTCGTTGCTCCAACATGAACCCGAGCGCAATGCACATTCCGTGAAGTTGCTTGACCTTTGCGGGCAACTGTTCTACCCTTCGCTTATCTTCGGCTGCTCGACCAGCCAGGCATCTGCTGTATACGCAAAGGGCAGGTGCAGCTTTTTGTTGCCCAAGTTGCCGCCAAGCTCCCCGCCCATTAGCCTTCGAGACAGCGTGGTCCCCTTGGCGCCTGTTCCGATTAACTTCCCATCGATTTCTCGCGCTCCGGTGGCCGCGCTCTGTTTTCGTTCACTGGCAACTCAGGAGCACTGGTGACAACACGCGCCGAACCACGAGAACGCTATTCATTCGGAAACCTCAAAGAGGTTCTCGAATTGCCGAATCTGATTGCTGTTCAACGAGAGTCGTTTGAATGGCTGCTCAAGGAGGGGCTCGCTCAGACCTTCCGCGACATCAGTCCGATCCGCGACTTCGCGGAGACTCTCCAGCTTGAACTCGAATTCGACCCCGACGACGAGGACCTGTGTCCGCCGCCGAAGTTCTCGGTCGAAGAATGCAAAGAGAAGGACATGACCTACAGCGCGCCCATCTTCGTGCGCGCCCGGTTCATGAACGCCAACACCGGTGAGATCAAAGAACAGACCGTCTTCATGGGCGATTTCCCGATGATGACGGACAAGGGGACCTTCATCATCAACGGCACCGAGCGCGTGGTGGTTTCACAGCTCGTGCGCTCCCCCGGAGTCATCTTCCAACCGGGCGAACGCTATCGGCTGCGCAACCGCAGCAAGCATCAGATCGTCACGGGCACCATCCATCCGTACCGCGGCGAATGGATCGAGTTCGACGTCGAGCAGAAGCCCGGCAAGGACACCACCGCCGGCGCGCGGGTCGCCCGCAAGCGTCGCATCTCACTGTTCACCCTGCTGCGAGCACTCGGCTACGACGAGGAGAACGAACCGGGATTCCTCGACCGGCTCGTGGACCACTTCTACCTTCTCGAAGGCCAGTGGGAGAAGGACAAGGACGTCGCCCCTACCCGCGAAGAGTCACTGCTGGAGATCTACAAGAGGGCACGCCCCGGAGAACCGCACACGGTCGAGTCCGCCCGCTCCTACTTCCGCAACGCCTTCTTCGACTCCCGTCGCTACGACCTCTCCCGAGTGGGCCGTTACAAGCTCAACCGCAAGCTCGGCCCCGAGATCGAATTCCTGGAGAAGCAGTTCAACCTCAACCTGCAGCGACCCGACCCGGACCAGTCGGTGCTGGCCCAAGCCGAGATGCTGGCCGCCACCACCTACCTGCTCAACCTGGCGCACGCCACCCCCGGATACCGCCTCGACGACCAGGACCACTTCGCCAACCGCCGCATCCGCAGCGTCGGCGAGTTGATCCAGAACCAGGTCCGGATCGGCCTGTCGCGTATGGAGCGGGTCGTGCGGGAGCGCATGACCACTCAGGACGTGGAGGCGATCGCCCCGCAGACGTTGATCAACATCCGACCGGTCGTCGCCGCGATCAAGGAGTTCTTCGGGACTTCCCAGCTCTCGCAGTTCATGGATCAGGTCAACCCGCTGTCGGGTCTGACCCACCGCCGTCGATTGTCGGCACTCGGCCCCGGTGGTCTGTCCCGGGAGCGGGCGGGCTTCGAAGTGCGCGACGTCCACTTCTCGCACTACGGCCGCATGTGCCCCATCGAGACGCCTGAGGGTCCCAACATCGGGCTCATCGGCGGACTGGCGTCCTACGCCCGGGTCAACCCCTTCGGGTTCATCGAGTCTCCCTACCGGGTTGTCACCGACGGGAAGGTCACCGACGAGATCGTCTACCTCGCCGCCGATGAGGAAGAGGAGTTCGTGGTCGCCCAGGCCAACGCCCCCATCGACGACGAGGGCAGATTCATCAACGACCGCGTCCTGGTGAGGCGCTCACCCCAAGCCGTGTCGCTCAAAGAGCTGCGCGCTCAGCTCGACGAGGACGTGTTCTTCGGCGCGACCACCGAAATCTCATCGGTGCCCCCCGACGAAGTCCAGATGATGGACGTGTCGCCCAAACAGATCATCTCGGTCGCCACGGCGCTCATCCCGTTCCTCGAGCACGACGACGCGAACCGTGCCCTGATGGGCGCCAACATGCAGCGCCAAGCTGTGCCTCTCGTGCGTTCCGAGGCGCCCTACATCGGCACGGGCATCGAGACCGACTGCGCCACCGACGCCGGCGACATGGTGCTCGCCGAAGACGACGGCACCGTGCTCGAGCTCGACGCCGAACACATGATCGTCGACTACCGCAAGCTCGGTGAGCGCAACATCAAGCTCAAACGGTTCGAGCGCTCGAACCAGGATTCATGCATCTCCCAGAAACCGCGGGTCGCGGTCGGCGACGAAGTCAAAGCCGGCCAGTTGCTGGCCGACGGTCCCTCGACCGACAACGGCGAGCTGGCGCTCGGCAAGAACCTCCTCGTGGCGTTCATGCCCTGGGAGGGCTACAACTTCGAGGACGCCATCATCCTTTCGGAGCGGCTCGTCAAGGACGATGTGCTCACCTCAGTACATATCCATGAGCACGAGATAGACGCCCGCGACACCAAGCTCGGCGCCGAGGACATCACCCGGGACATTCCCAACCTGAGCGACGACGTCCTCGCCGACCTCGACGACCGCGGGATCATCCGCGTCGGCGCCGAGGTCGGACCGGGCGATGTGCTGGTCGGCAAGGTGACGCCCAAGGGCGAGACCGAGCTGACGCCCGAAGAACGCCTGTTGCGGGCCATCTTCGGTGAGAAGGCCCGGGAAGTGCGCGACACCTCGCTCAAGGTGCCGCACGGTGAGAGCGGCAAAGTCATCGATGTCAAGGCCTTCAGCCGCGACGACGCAGAGCTTCCACCGGGAGTGAACCAGCTGGTCAGGGTTTACGTGGCCCAGAAGCGCAAGATCAGCGTCGGCGACAAGCTCGCCGGTCGGCACGGCAACAAGGGCGTCATCTCCAAGATCCTGCCGATCGAGGACATGCCCTACAACGCAGACGGACAGCAGGTCGACATCATTCTCAACCCGCTCGGCGTTCCCTCGCGTATGAATGTCGGTCAGGTGCTCGAAGCCCACCTCGGCTACTGCGCCCGCTGGGGTTGGGAGATCGACGGGGAGAAAGTCGGCGTCGAAGCCCCGAGGGGAACCGAAACCAAGACTCGTCCGACTACGAAACCCGCAACTTTCATCGCCACCCCTGTGTTCGACGGCGCCAAGTGGGACGAGAAGGAACTCGCCGGCGACAAGCCGGTGATCGTCGACGTCTTGAAGAACCTCAACCCCGAGAGCCACGACAGCACTTCCCGCCTCATCGGCGACGACGGCAAGCAGGTGCTCTACAACGGGCGTACCGGCGAACCCTACGACAACCCGATCATGACGGGATACGTCTACATCTTGAAGCTGTCGCACCTCGTCGACGACAAGATCCACGCCCGCTCCACAGGTCCGTACTCGATGATCACCCAACAGCCGCTCGGCGGCAAGGCGCAGTTCGGCGGGCAGCGATTCGGAGAGATGGAGGTGTGGGCCCTGGAAGCGTACGGCGCCGCCTACTGCCTGCAGGAGCTGCTCACCATCAAATCCGACGACGTCCTGGGCCGCGTCAGGGTCTACGAGGCCATCGTCAAGGGCGACAACATTCCCGAGCCCGGCATCCCCGAGTCCTTCAAGGTGCTCATCAAGGAGATGCAGGCTCTGTGCATCAACGTCGAGGTCCTCTCCTCAGAGGGCCAGGAGATCGAGATGCAGGAACTCGATGAAGAGACTTTCAGAACCGTCGAGGAGCTGGGCATCGATCTCCAGCGCCCCGAACGCGGTTCGGATGAAGAAGATGCAGCCCGCGCCGCGGCTCGTGCGGCCCGCGGCTGAGCGGCAGAACTGAAGAGCAGAGAGGACAGTCATGCTCGACGTCAACGATTTCTCCAACTTGAAGATCGGTCTCGCAACCGCAGACAGCATCCGCACCTGGTCCAATGGTGAGGTCAAGAAGCCCGAGACCATCAACTACCGGACGCTCAAGCCCGAGAAAGACGGTCTTTTCTGCGAAAAGATCTTCGGCCCGACCAAGGACTGGGAGTGCTCGTGCGGAAAGTACAAGAGAGTCCGATTCAAGGGCATCATCTGTGAGCGCTGCGGTGTAGAGGTGACCCGCTCAAAGGTCCGCCGTGAACGCATGGGGCACCTTGAACTCGCCGCGCCCGCGGTGCACATCTGGTACCTCCGCGGCACCCGCTCCTGGCTGGCCTATCTGCTGATGGGGACCCAGCCACGTGAGGAGCTCAAAGCCAAGCAGCTTGAGAAGGTCATCTATTTCGCCGCAAACCTGGTGGTGTCCGTCGATGAGGAACGGCGCGACGCCGACCTGAGCGAGCTCGAGGCGGAGGTTGTCGCCGAGCGCGACGCCATCGACTCCGAGATGGAGGCAGAACTCGAGGGGCGCAACGAGGAGCTCGAGGCAGAACTCGCGGCGCTGGAGCAGAGCGGCGCCAAGGACTCTGAGCTGAAGGCTCTGCGCCGCCAGGCTGATCGGGAGCTCGCCGACATCCGCGATCAGTACAACATCGAACTCGACACGCTCGACCGGGCGTGGGAGGAGTTCACAGGCCTGTTCGCCCGACAGATTGTCGAAGACGAGATGCTGTGGCGCGAGATGCAGGATCGCTGGGGCAACTACTTCGAGGGAGGCATGGGCGCGAGCGCCATCGCCCATCTGGCCGAGACCCTCGATTTCGACGACGAGGAGGAGACGCTCCGAGAGCAGATCAACCCGCCCGAAGGTCAGCGGGGCCTGTCCGCGCAGCGCAAGCAGAAGGCCATCAAGCGTCTCAAGATCTTGGCCGCGTTCAATCGCCGCGATGACCACGGCCGTCGGATCAACAGCCCCCGGGCGATGATCCTCGATGCCATTCCGATCATTCCACCGGAGTTGCGTCCCATGGTTCAGCTCGATGGTGGTCGATTCGCGACGTCGGATCTCAATGACCTCTACCGGCGAGTCATCAACCGCAACAACCGGCTGAAGCGTCTGCTCGACATCGGCGCTCCCGACATCATCATCAACAACGAGAAGCGAATGCTGCAGGAGGCAGTCGACGCGTTGTTCGACAACGGCCGCCGCGGGCGCCCCGTCACCGGTCCCGGCAATCGCCCCCTGAAGTCTCTGTCAGACATGCTCAAAGGCAAGCAGGGCCGGTTCCGCCAGAATCTGCTCGGCAAGCGTGTCGACTACTCGGGCCGCTCGGTCATCGTGGTCGGACCGACGCTGAAGTTCCATCAGTGCGGCCTGCCCAAGATCATGGCCCTCGAGCTCTTCAAGCCCTTCGTCATGAAGAAGCTCGTCGATGCGGAGCTGGCGCAGAACATCAAATCAGCCAAGCGCATGGTTGAACGGCGCAAGCCGCAGGTCTGGGATGTCCTAGAAGACGTCATTCAAGAACACCCGGTACTCTTGAACCGGGCGCCGACCCTGCACCGCCTCGGAATTCAGGCCTTTGAACCGGTGCTGGTCGAGGGCAAGGCGATCCGCTTGCATCCGCTGGTGTGCACCGCCTTCAACGCCGATTTCGACGGTGATCAGATGGCTGTCCATCTGCCGTTGTCGGCCGAAGCCCAAGCCGAAGCGCGAGTGCTGATGCTCAGCGCCAACAACGTTTTGAGCCCGGCCAACGGTCGTCCCCTGGTGACGCCCACCCAGGACATGATCATCGGCGCTTACTATCTGACCGAGCAGGTCGACGCCGCTGTCGGCGCAGGTCGAGTTTTCCGCGATTCTCGTGAGGTCCACACCGCGTATGAACGCGGCGACCTCGCTATTCACGCTCCGATCCAGTTCCGTGTCCCGGACCTTCTCCTCAGCGCTCCCGGCGAACCCGCCGAGTACGAGCCGACCACCGTGGGCCGGGTCTTCTTCAACGAGACCCTGCCCGACGCGTACCCCTACATCAACTCCAAGATCGACCGGAAGGTGATGGGTCACATCGTCGATGAACTGGCACGCAGCTACGCCAAGCAGGACGTCGCCGTGAGCCTCGACGCCATCAAGGATCTCTGCTTCAGCTACGCGATGCAGTCGGGTCTCACGATCTCGATCGACGACGTCGCCACGCCGAAAGAGAAGGCGAAGATCCTGGACCGTCACGAGAAGATGGCCGACACCATCGAGGGCCAGTTCCGCCGCGGCGTCATCACCGACGGCGAGCGTCGCCAGATGGAGGTCGAACTCTGGTCCCGCGCCACCGCAGAGGTCACCTCGCACATGAAGGACGAGCTTGAAGCCGACGACTTCAACCCGGTCAACATGATGGTCACCTCGGGCGCCCGAGGGAACACGACCCAGGTGCGTCAGATCGCCGGGATGCGCGGTCTTGTGGCCAACCCCCGCGGCGACATGATACCCCGCCCGATCAAGAGCAACTTCCGCGAAGGCCTGAAGATGCTCGAGTATTTCATCGCTACTCCAGGCGCCCGCAAGGGCCTGGTCGACACTGCGTTGCGGACCGCCGACTCAGGCTACCTGACACGTCGGCTGGTCGACGTCGCCCAAGAACTCATCGTCAACGACGAAGACCCGTTCGACCGCCCCGGTGTGATACGCGGGATCTGGCTCGACGACATCGGGCCCGACACACCCGACAAGCTCTCCCACCTCGAGACCCGGCTCTTCGGTCGGGTGCTCGCCGACGACGTCGAGTTGTCCGACGGCTCGGTTGTCGAGCGGGGCACCATGGTCGGCGACGACGAGCTCGCCG
This sequence comes from Acidimicrobiaceae bacterium, assembly GCA_028819005.1. Taxonomy (GTDB): domain Bacteria; phylum Actinomycetota; class Acidimicrobiia; order Acidimicrobiales; family Aldehydirespiratoraceae; genus VXYK01. The sequence continues at coordinate 68,401 of JAPPMP010000003.1, read as the reverse complement.
CACTGCGCGACGACGAGTCGGTCGACCGGGTGCGCGTGCTGTCGCCGTTGACCGACGATTCGGCCTTCGGGATCTCCGCCAAGTCCTATGGGATGTCCCTGGCCACGGGAGGGCTGATCGAGCTCGGCGAGGCGGTCGGCGTGATCGCCGCGCAGTCGATCGGCGAGCCCGGAACCCAGCTCACCATGCGGACGTTCCACACCGGCGGTGTTGCCGGGGCTCAGGACATCGCCGGCGGTCTGCCGCGTGTAGTGGAGCTCTTCGAAGCCCGCACCCCCAAAGGCAAGGCCACGCTGGCACGCATCTCCGGAGTGGTCCGAGCCGGCGAGGACGACGGCCGCGGGCGCGAGGTCGTGATCGTCGCCGACGACGGTGAGGAACAGTCCTACACCATCCCCTCGGGTTCTCGTCTCGAAGTCCAGGACGGCCAGGAGATCCGAGCCGGTGACGCCCTGGTTGAGGGCGCACGCGACCCCAAGGAACTCCTTGAGATCAAAGGTGTGCGCGAGACTCAGCAGTATCTCGTCACCGAGGTTCAGAAGGTCTACCGCGACCAGGGTGTGTCGATCCACGACAAGCACATCGAGTTGATCGTGCGCCAGATGACCAAGCGCATCCTGATCAACGAGCCCGGTGACACCGATTTTCTACCCGGCTATCAGGTGGCTCAGAAGACCTTCGCCGACACGAACCGCCGGGTCATCGAAGAGGGAGGGCAGCCCGCGGAGGGCCGTCCGCAGCTGATGGGAATCACCAAGGCGTCGCTGGCGACCGAGTCGTGGCTCTCCGCCGCGTCGTTCCAGGAAACGACTCGTGTGCTCACCGAGGCTGCGATCGAGTCCAAGAGCGACTCGCTGCACGGCTTGAAGGAGAACATCATCATCGGGAAGCTCATCCCTGCCGGCACCGGCATGTCTGAGTACCGCAACATCGCGCCCGACGCTCCCGAGTACGAGCCGATGGACTACTACTCCAGCGACGACCCGCAGGAGGATCTGGCCGCATGGCTTGCTTCGCAGACGGCCGTAGCCGGCGCCGAAGCCGCCACCCAGTAGCCGCTGATCAATTTGGGGAACCTCGAGGGCCGGACAGGTTGAGGTTCCCCCATCTCGCTCGTATGCTTTGCCGTCGGCCTCAGCGCGCCCGTCAGCCGCCGGCTGCCGATGCAATTCAACAATTCTCAGGAAATCTTCGTGCCCACAATTCAGCAACTGGTCCGCAAGGGTCGCCAATCGAAACGTCGCAAGGAAGCGACTCCCGCGCTCAAGGGCGCCCCTCAACGCCGCGGTGTATGCACGCGGGTCTATACCGCCACCCCCAAGAAGCCGAACTCCGCGCTGCGCAAGGTGGCCCGTGTCCGTCTCACCAGCGGTGTGGAGGTGACGGCCTATATCCCCGGTGAAGGCCACAACCTTCAAGAGCACTCGATCGTGCTTGTTCGCGGCGGCCGCGTGAAGGACCTTCCCGGCGTCCGTTACAAGATCGTCCGCGGGACGCTCGACACTTCAGGTGTACGCGACCGCAAGCAGGCCCGCAGCCGATACGGCGCCAAGAAGGAAGGCTGACGATGCCTCGCAAAGGTCCCGCGCCACGCCGGGAGATCCGCCCCGATCCGATCTACAACTCCGTGCTGGTCACACAGTTCATCAACAAGATCCTTCAGCGGGGCAAGCGCACGTTGGCCGAGCGCATCGTCTACGACGCGCTCCAGTCGGTTGAGCAGAAGACTGGAGCCGAGCCTGTCGGAACTCTCAAGCGAGCGGTCGACAATGTTCGCCCCCAGCTCGAGGTGAAGAGCCGCCGTGTTGGCGGAGCGACCTATCAGGTGCCCATCGAGGTCCGGCCGCGTCGGGCTACCACGCTCTCGATCCGCTGGATCGTCAGCTACGCCCGCGGGCGTCGCGAGCGAACCATGGCCGAACGCCTCGCCAACGAGATCATTGACGCCGGCAACGGGATCGGCGCTTCATGCAAACGACGTGAAGACGTCCAGAAGATGGCAGAGGCCAACAAGGCTTTCGCCCACTACCGCTGGTGATGCAGCGACTTTCACACACTGCCGCTGGTAATCCAGCGGCAGTGCTCTGACGAACTCATCGAGGAACTGCTATGGCTACGAAGCGAACTCCGCTCGCCAAGACACGAAACATCGGGATCATGGCCCACATCGACGCGGGCAAGACCACGACCACCGAACGGATTCTCTACTACACCGGCCGCTCCTACAAGATCGGAGAGGTTCACGACGGCGCGGCGACGATGGACTGGATGGAACAAGAACAGGAGCGGGGGATCACGATCACCTCGGCCGCCACCCATTGTCTTTGGAACGACCATCGCATCAACATCATCGACACTCCCGGGCATGTGGATTTCACCGTTGAGGTCGAGCGTTCACTGCGCGTGCTCGACGGCGCCGTCGCGGTGTTCGACGGTGTGGCCGGTGTTGAGCCGCAGACGGAGACGGTTTGGCGCCAGGCCGACCGCTACGGCGTCCCCCGCATGTGTTTCATCAACAAGATGGACCGCACCGGCGCCGATTTCTTCTTCGTGCTCGACACCATCAAGGACCGTTTGACCAGCAATGTCGCGGTGCTCCAGCTGCCCATCGGCAGCGAGAGCGACTACGCCGGCGTCGTCGATCTGGTGAAGATGAAGGCCCTCGTCTGGCACGGCGAAGACCTCGGTGCAAGCTGGGATGAACTCGAGATTCCCGCTGAACTGGAGGATCAGGCCGAGGAGTACCGCACGATGCTTCTCGAAGTCGCCGCTGATCAAGACGAGGGCGTCATGATGAAGGTCCTCGAAGACGAAGAGATCAGCGAAGCCGAGCTCAAAGCCGCGATCCGCAAGGGCGCCCTCGAGAACGGGCTTGTTCCGATTCTCAACGGCACCGCCTTCAAGAACAAGGGCGTTCAGCCGCTGCTCGATGCTGTCGTCGATTTCCTTCCCTCCCCGCTCGACATACCCCCGATCGTCGGCGAGGACCGCTCCGGCAACGAGACGAGCCGCAAGGCCAGCGACGACGAGCCATTCTCGGCCATCGCCTTCAAGATCATGACTGACCCCCATGTCGGTCGGCTCACCTACTTCAGGGTTTACTCCGGCTCGTTCGACAAGGGCACCCAGGTTCTCAACACCCGCACTTCGAGCCGTGAGCGAGTGGGCCGCATCCTCGAGATGCACGCCAACGACCGCGTCGACAAGGACAGCGTCTCCACCGGCGACATCGCCGCCGCAATCGGCCTGAAGAATGCCCGGACCGGAGACACGCTGTGCGATCCCGGTCATCCGATCACGCTGGAGAACCTCGATTTCCCCGATCCGGTGATCGAGGTTGCGGTCGAGCCCAAGTCGAAGGCCGACCAGGAGCGGATGAGTCGTGCTCTGCAGGCTCTCGCAGAGGAGGATCCCACCTTCCAGGTCAGCACCAACGAGGAAACAGCTCAGACCATTATCGCCGGCATGGGCGAACTGCACCTTGAGGTGCTCGTCGACCGCATGATGCGCGAGTTCAGGGTCGCGGCCAGCGTCGGCAAGCCGCAGGTTGCCTACCGGGAGACCATTACCCGGCCCGTACTCGACTACACCTATCAGCACAAGAAGCAGACCGGAGGCAGCGGCCAGTTCGCGGTCATCTCCGCCACCCTCGAGCCCAACCCGGGCGGCTCCTACGAGTTCGAGAGCCAGATCACCGGTGGCGCCATCCCCAAGGAGTTCATCAAGCCGGTGGGCGAAGGCATCAGGGAGGCCATGAGCAACGGCGTGCTGGCCGGCTTCCCGACCGTCGACGTCAAGGTGACTCTCACAGACGGCAAGGTCCACGACGTGGACTCTTCGGAAATGGCCTTCAAGATCGCTGGAAATGCCTGGTTCCGAGAGGTTGCGCCGCGTGCTGGGCCGACGCTCCTCGAGCCGGTGATGGCCGTTGAAGTGGTCACCCCTGAGAATCACCTCGGCGACGTCGTGGGTGATGTGAACTCTCGTCGCGGTCGCGTGCAGGGAACCGAACAGCGAGGAAACAATCAAGTCGTGAACGCACTAGTGCCGCTATCTGAGATGTTCGGATACAGTACGGATCTGCGTTCGCGCACGCAGGGGCGGGCAACGTACACGATGCAGTTCGACTCGTACCAGCCCACACCTGCAAACGTCCAGGAAGAGATCGTCGCCCGCGTCCGCGGCGCATGATCGTCTCCTAACCCCGACCACCGAAGTAAGCCAAACCAAAGAACAAGGAAGGCAGTTATGGCCAAGGAGACGTTCAAGCGGGACAAGCCGCACGTCAACGTAGGAACGATGGGCCACATCGATCACGGCAAGACGACGCTGACTGCGGCGATCACCAAAGTCCTCTCCGATCACGTTGAGGGTTCGACCTTCACCGATTTCGAGAACATCGACAACGCTCCGGAGGAGCGAGAGCGCGGCATCACGATCAACGTGTCGCACGTGGAGTACGAGACGCACAACCGCCACTACGCCCATGTCGATATGCCCGGTCACGCCGACTACATCAAGAACATGATCACCGGCGCGGCTCAGGTCGACGGGGCGATCCTCGTCGTGTCCGCGGCCGACGGCCCGATGCCCCAGACCCGCGAGCACGTTCTGCTTGCTCGTCAGGTCGGTGTGCCCAAGATCGCAGTGGCGCTCAACAAGGTCGACATGGTCGACGACGAAGAGCTGCTCGAGCTGGTCGAGATGGAAGTGCGCGAGCTCCTCAACGAATACGACTTCCCCGGCGATGACACTCCTGTGGTGCATATCTCAGCGCTCAAGGCTCTCGAAGGGGACGCCGAGGCGGCCGAAGCCGTGTTGGAGCTCATGGCTCAGGTGGACGACTACGTGCCCACCCCCGAGCGCGACCTAGACAAGCCCTTCCTCATGCCGATCGAGGATGTGTTCTCGATCACGGGCCGCGGCACCGTGGTGACCGGCAAGGTCGAGCAGGGCATTGTCAACACCGGCGACGAGATTGAGATCGTCGGTATCCGCCCGACCTCCAAGACGACCTGCACCGGTGTGGAGATGTTCCGCAAGCTGCTCGATCAGGGCCAGGCGGGCGACAACATCGGTGCATTGCTGCGTGGCGTCGACAAGGACGGCGTCCAGCGCGGCCAGGTGCTCGCCGCCCCCGGCAGCATCACGCCCCACACTGAGTTCGAAGCCCAGGTCTACGTGCTGTCAAAGCAGGAGGGCGGCCGTCACAAGCCCTTCTTCACCAACTATCGTCCGCAGTTCTACTTCCGCACGACGGACATCACCGGCACCATTGCGCTGCCCGACGGCACCGAGATGTGCATGCCCGGCGACAACACCTCGATGCATGTCGAACTGATCAATCCGATCGCCATGGACGAAGGGCTTCGCTTCGCTATCCGCGAGGGCGGCCGCACCGTCGGCGCCGGCTCGGTAACGAAGATCATCAAGTAACGGGCTGACCATGGCAACGGGACAGAAGATCCGCATCCGGCTCAAGGCCTACGACCACGAGATCATCGATCAGTCGACGAAGAAGATCGTTGAGACGGTCAAGAGAACCCAAGCTCGTTTGTCGGGTCCGATCCCATTGCCGACAGAGAAGCACCGCTTCACAGTCATCAAGGGTCCGTTCAAGGACAAGGACTCCCGGGAGCACTTCGAGATGCGCATCCACAAGCGTCTGTTGGACATCCTGGAGCCTTCTCCCAAAACGGTAGATTCCTTGCAGCGCCTCGACCTGCCGGCCGGCGTCGACATCGAAATCAAGATCCAACAGGCCTAGGGTCACAGCGGCCCGTTCGCACAGCGAACAACAGCGAACAACAGCGGCCAACAACGCGGTCACAGCGGCCCGTTCGCACAACGAACAACAGCGGCCAACAACGCGGTCACAGCGGCCCGTTCGCACAACGAGCAACAGCGGCCCGTTCGCACAGCGAACACGAACAACAGCGGCGAACAATCCCCGGACAGGCCCGCAGCCTGCTCTAGATTCTTGTGAGCAATGGAACCGAATCTCCCGCACAGGCGTCTATACAGGTGAACCGGCATAAGGGGATGACCATGTCCAACCTGAGGAGTGTGTCCAGCATGTTCAGAGTCGCAACAGCGACCGCGGCTTTGCTTTTAGTCGCGACGGGTTGCGGCAACAACACGGTCACGGTCAACGAGGCTCCAAAAGCCGCCGAAGCCCCGACCGAGAGCACCGCGCCCGAAAACGAGCCGACTACGACTGAACTGCCTCCTGAAGATCTTTCCCCCGCGGAACTCCTGACGGCTTCCATCGAGGCGACGACAGGGAAGGCTGCACGCGGTCAGACGAGGCTCGAAGGCGAAATGGTCGAGGCTTCCGGCGAATCACTGCTAGTAAATTTTCAGGTTGACGCCGAGGGTGATATCGAAGCGATGCTTGACGCCGACGGGGATCCGTCGGTGCCACCGCTTACGATTCGAATCATTGACGGCCGGACATACGCCGGCTTCCCGGGTGCTTTCGCACAGCAGATGTTCCCCGACTTCGATGGTGGAACAGCCTGGTTGACAGTCGGCCCCGATCATGTGGGCCAATTTGAGATCGCCTGCGCCTCGCCGCTGGCGAATCTCGGGACGGTTTCAACGGAGTGTGACCCGGCCGCGGACCTGCGGAGTCTTGCCGATGCTGTTGAAGAAGCAACGATTCTCGGCAGCGAGGAACTCCGCGGGACGCCCACAACACACATCCGGTTCGTCGTCCCATTCGCCAACCTGCCCGCCGGTGCTTCGGAGGACGCATTGGGAGCTCTCGACGGCTCCTTGGAGGGGAGCCTGCCTGTTGATGCCTGGATCGGCGCCGACATGCTGCTGCGCAAGATGACCGTGGATCTGTCTGGGATCTTCGGCGGATTCGCTGGAGCGTTCGGCGCCGAGGACAACCCGGACATCGACATCCCGGGTTGGCAGGCCGTCATCGAGTACTTCGACTTCGATGACAGCATCTCGATTGAGGCGCCCGCTCCCGAATCGCTGGTGGGCGATTTCGCCATGGTTCAAGGCATGGTCGGCTAGGCGCGTTCACCCGACGGGGCGACCGCCGCGTCGACCAACGGGGATCCGGGCTGGTCGGCTGGTCGGACGCGCGCTTATCCGCCGTGGTCTCGATGGTGCAGGTAGCCGGAGATGAACGCCTGAACCGTTGCGGCAAAGGGCAGGGCCAACAACGCACCGACGACGCCGAGCAGCGCCGCGCCCGCCAACACCGAACCGAATGCCACCGCCACATGGATTTCCATGGTGTGGGCTGTGATTCTCGGGGACAGCAGATAGTTCTCGACCTGCTGGTACAGCACGATCATGACCAGCACCCAGAGCGCCTTGCGCGGTTCGTCGAGCACGGAGACCAGCAGGGGCAACGCGCCCGCGAAGTACGTGCCGATCACCGGGATGAACTGAGAGATGACCCCGACCCAGAGCGCAAGGGGTATCGGAAACGGAACATCGAGGATCTCGAAGACGATCCCGTGCGCCAAAGCAGAGATCACCGCGAGGATGGTGCGGGAGAAGACGTAGCCTCCGGTCTTCTCTATCGCCAGATCCCAGATGTTCATCAACATCTCCTGGCGTTCAGGGGCCAACAGCGACCCGATCGTGAGCCTCAGCTTCGGGCCTTCGGCAACCAGGTAGAAGGTGAACAACAAGACCGTGAACGCCTGAAACACGATGTTGAGCAGGGCAGTTCCAAAGTTGACCAGATCATCGGCGAAACGCTCGGCGAGATCGCTGATTCCCCCGCCCTCAACAAATTCGTCTTGAATCCTCTGCAAGTCGATGTCGTCGTCGATGTTGTCCTGCAACCAGCCTTCGAGGTCATCGAGGTAGGTGGGGGCTTCATCGATGAGGCTGTCGATCTGGTCGGCGAGGGCTGTTCCTATCGCCGCCGAGAACCCTGCCATGGCGAGTAGCGAAACGAGATAGACGATCCACACGCCGACGCCGCGTCGAATCTTCCAAGTCTCCATTCGATTGACGGCCGGCTCCACCGCGAAACTGATGAAAATCGAGATCAGCAGAACCACGAGCAGCGAGCGCAACGCCCGGACTGCGCCGGTGCCGATGTATACGACGACCCAGCCGAGCCAGAACAGCGCAATCGCCTTCACAACCCAACGGGGCACCGAGGAGCTGGACCTCTCCCCCGCCTCGGCTACGCCGCCATCGCCTTGCGCTGTCAGACTCGCTTCATCCGGCGTCATTGACGCGGACGCTACAACGAAGCGGGCAACGATACGGGGATGCTCCTGAGGCCGAGCGATCAGGCACGGATCAGTCGATCGGATCGGCTCGGCTCGGACAGCGAGGCCGTGGCCCGAGCGGCCCCGTGAGCGAAGCGAACAAGAGCGGGAAAGCAACAGCTCCGGCAGCGGTTGCTATGGGGAGATTTGCCGATAGGCTCTGAAGTCTTGTTCAGCGAGGGCTCCCTCTGGAGTCCGCGCCACAACAACCGACGTCGATGAAGGCCCACGGGAACCACATCGCAAAACCGAATCACGCTCCGCCGGGTCCGCCCGTGCGGAGCGCTCGCGTGAGCGGCAGCTCACACTAGGACCACAGGACTCGAATATGGCCAGCAAGGCGATCGTCGGCGAAAAAGTCGGCATGACGCAGGTATGGGACGATCAGAACCGCGTCGTTCCAGTCACTGTTGTGCGCGTGTCGCCGTGCCGCGTCGTGCAGGTCAAGACTCCCGAACGCGACGGATACTCCGCGATCCAGGTGACCCTCGGCCAAAAGGACCCAGGAAAGCTGAACATGCCCGAAGCGGGCCATTTCTCCGCAGCAGGGGTTGAACCGGGACGCAGACTCGTCGAGCTGCGACTCGACGACGTCTCGGAATATTCGGTCGGCCAACAGATCGCGGCCGATCTCCTCGAACAGGGCGAACGCGTCGATGTAACGGCGATTTCCAGGGGCAAGGGCTTCTCGGGCGTGATGAAACGGCACGGTTTTGCGGGTTCGCCCGCGTCCCACGGTGCCCACAAGGTGCATCGGAAGCCCGGCGCCATCGGTCAGTGCGCCACACCGTCACGTGTCTTTCGGGGTCGCAAGATGCCGGGTCGGGCAGGCAATGAGAAGGTCACAACTCTCAATCTCGAAGTCGTCAAGAGCGATCCCAGCGCCGAGGTGATCCTGGTTCGGGGCTCTGTGCCCGGTCCAGCCGGTGGAACGGTGATCGTCCGCAACGCGGTGAAGGGTGGCTGAGATGGCTGAGGCCCAGACTCCCAAGAAAGCCCCGGACGCCGAGAAGACCGTCATCGTGAAAACGCAGCAGGGCGCCGACGCCGGCAAGGTGGCTCTGGCTGCCGACCTCTTCGACGTCGAGCCGAATATTGCAGTGATGCATCAGGTCGTCACGGCGCAACTCGCCGCCAGAAGAGCCGGCACCCACAGCACCAAGAGCCGCTCCGAGGTTCGTGGCGGAGGCGCAAAACCGTGGCGCCAGAAGGGCACGGGCCGCGCCCGAGCGGGATCACGCAACTCGCCGATCTGGCGTGGCGGCGGTATCGCCCACGGCCCCAAACCCCGCGACTACAGCCAGCGGACACCGAAGAAGATGATCAAACTCGCCTTGGCCGGCGCACTGTCCGACCGGGCCTGCGAGGGCAACGTCATTGTGGTCGACGAGTGGAGCTTCGAGACTCCCAAGACCAAGGACGCGAGCGCAGCGCTCGAGGCCATCGGCGCGGTTGGCAAGGTTCTCGTCGTCCTCGGCGACGATGACGGCAACGCCCAGAAGAGCTTCCGCAATCTTCCGCACGTGTCCTGTCTGCACTCAGCTGAACTCAACACCCACGACGTCTTGGATTCCGATGTGGTCGTGTTCACCAAAGCGACGCTCGACCACGCAACCACCGGACCGCAGACTCAAACCGGCAACGAGGAGGAGCAGTGAAAGACCATCGTGACGTCATCCTGCGCCCCGTTGTCTCTGAGAAGTCCTACGCGTTGCTTGAAGAGGGCGTCTACACCTTCGTTGTGGCGCCCAAGGCTTCCAAGTCCGAGATCCGCGACGCCGTCGAGACGATCTTCGACGTTTCGGTGCTGAAGGTGAACACGCTCAACCGCAAGGGCAAACGCAGGCGCGAACGGCGCTCAGGTCGCTGGGTTCGCAGCAGCGACCAAAAGCGTGCCCGCGTCACTCTCGCCGAGGGTGACTCAATCGATCTGTTCGAGGCCTGAGCCATGGGTATTCGCAAACGCAAACCGACAAGTCCCGGACGTCGTTTCCAGACGTCCTCTGATTTCTCCGAGATCACTTCGAAGACGCCCGAACGCAGCCTCGTCAGCGGAAAGTCCAGCACCGGCGGGCGCAACAACCACGGCCGGAAGACTTCTCGTCACCGCGGCGGCGGCCACAAGCGGCGCTACCGAACAATCGATTTCCACCGCGCCAAAGACGGTGTGATGGCGACGGTCGCATCCATCGAATACGACCCCAACCGAACCTGCAATATCGCTCTTCTGCACTATCACGACGGCGAGAAGCGCTACATCCTCGCTCCCCGTGATCTCAAAGTGGGCGACAAACTGCAGTCTGGGAGGGGCGCCGACATTCGGGTCGGCAACGCTTTGCCGCTGCGCTACATTCCCGTCGGCACCGTAGTCCACAACGTGGAGCTCAAGGCCGGCGCCGGCGCCAAGATGGGCCGCTCGGCCGGAGCTGCGATCCACATGGTCGCCAAGGAGGGCAACTACGCCACCCTGCGCCTCCCGAGCACGGAGATGCGCCGGGTGCCGATCGATTGTCGTGCCACGGTCGGCGAGGTGGGCAATTCAGCCCATGAACTCCTCAAGATCGGCAAAGCCGGACGCAACCGCTGGAAGGGCAAGCGCCCCCAGACCCGCGGCGTCGCCATGAACCCGGTCGACCACCCCCACGGTGGCGGCGAGGGCAAGACTTCAGGCGGTCGCCATCCGGTCTCGCCCTGGGGCAAGCCCGAAGGCCGAACCCGCAAGAAGAAACAGGAATCCGACAAGCTGATCGTGCGCCGTCGCCGGACACGCGGTTCGCGGAGGTAACAGTTATGCCGCGTAGTCTCAAGAAGGGTCCTTTCGTAGATGACCACCTTCTCAAAAAGGTGGACGCTCTCAACGAATCGGGCGCCAAGAAGGTCATCAAGACCTGGTCGCGACGTTCGACCATCATCCCTGACATGGTGGGCCACACGATCGCAGTCCACGACGGTCGCAAGCACGTGCCGGTCTATCTGACCGAATCGATGGTCGGTCACAAACTCGGCGAGTTCGCCCCAACCCGCACTTTCAAGTTCCACGCGGGCCAGGAACGGGGAGCCCGTCGCTGATGACCGGTCCCAAGACCAACGAACGCCCCGGAACGCTCGCTCAGGCAAAGTACGTTCGATCGTCGGCGTCCAAGGCTCGCGAGGTGCTCAACCAGATCCGCAACAAGTCTTACGGCGAGGCCTCTGAGATTCTGGCCTTCTCCGAACGTCAGATCAGCAAAGACGTGTCCAAGGTGCTGGATTCTGCGGTGGCCAACGCAGCCCACAACGACAACCTGATGGCCGAGGACCTGTTCGTCTCGGCCTGCTACGCCGATGAGGGAATGACCCTCAAGAGGGGCCGGCCGCGGGCCCGTGGTCGCTCCACCTCCATTCTGAAGCGGACTTGCCATATCACCGTGATCGTGAGCCAATACGACGAGGCCACCCTTGAGGCGCTTCGCGAACGAGAGGCGATCCGCGGTCGCAGCGTCTCCGGCAACGCAGCTGAGGCCCGCCGACGCAGAGTTCAACGAAGCCGCGAACGCGAGCAGGTCGGCGAGATCGAAGACGAGACCGAAGAGACACCAGAGCCTGAACCGACAGTCGAGGATCAGGCCGCTGAGATCGTGGCCGCCACCGAGAAGGCGCTGGCAGAAGGTGATGCTCCCGGCACCACCGAAGACAGCGCCACCAAAGACACAGCAGATGAAGACGCTGTCGAAACCGAAGACAGCGCCACCGAAGACGCTGCCGAAACCGAAGACAGCGCAGATGAAGACAGCGACGCCAAGAAAAAGAGCGAGAACACCGGAGAGGAAGTCTGATGGGACAGAAGGTCAACCCCTACGGATTCCGCCTCGGCGTCACCACCGAATGGAAGAGCCGTTGGTTCGCCGACCGCCAGGAGTACGCCGACAACGTGATCGAGGACTGGCAGATCCGTGACTTCCTGTTCACCGAACTCCCCCACGCGGCCATCAGCCGCGTCGAGGTCGAGCGCACCCGCGACCGGCTCCGTGTGGACGTTCACACAGCCCGTCCTGGGATTGTCATCGGTCGCCGCGGCAGCGAGGCAGACCGCCTGCGCTCCGGGCTGACGAAGATCACCGGCAACGCCAAAGTCCAGCTCAACATCCAAGAGATCAAACAACCGGAGTTCGACGCCGCGCTGATCGCCCAGGGCATCGCCGACCAGCTGGCGGGCCGCGTGGCGTTCCGGCGTGCCATGAAGCGTGCTGTGCAGAACGCACAGAAAGCCGGCGCCCTCGGCATCCGGGTGCAGTGCTCGGGCCGTCTCGGCGGATCGGAAATGGCCCGCAACGAATGGTACCTCGAAGGCCGCGTGCCGCTGCATACGCTCCGCGCCGACGTCGACTACGGATTCCGCGAGGCCCCGACCACCTATGGGCTGATCGGCGTGAAGGTATGGCTCTACAAGGGCGACATCCTGCCCTACAAGACCCAGACCGAAGACAAGGCCACCCTCGAAGCCGCGATGGCCACCGGTGAGACCTCCGGCCAGTCTAGGGCCCGCAAGATCGTCTCTTCGGCCGCTGCCCGCCGCCGTGAAACTCCCGAACGCGAGTTGGATATCGACGAAGAGCCGGCGCCGCTCATCAAAGAAGCCGATCCCGAGTTCGAGAAGCTCCTCGACGAGGAGGACGCCATCGAAGCCTCGACTCGCGAGCACAGCGAGACTCCACACTTCCGAGCGAACGACTGAGGTTGCCGTCATGTTGATGCCGAAAAAAGTCAAACATCGCAAACATCACCGGGGCCGCACCAAAGGCATCGCCAAGGGCGCAACCGAGGTCACCTACGGCGATTTCGGCATCCAGGCTCTCGAGCCCGGATGGATCACCGCCCGTCAGATCGAGGCCGGCCGTATCGCCATGACCCGCCACATCAAGCGCGGCGGCAAGGTCTGGATCAATGTCTTCCCGGACAAGCCGGTGACGAGCAAGCCCGCCGAGACCCGGATGGGGTCGGGCAAAGGCAACCCGGAGCATTGGGTCGCCGTCGTCAAACCCGGTCGCATCCTCTACGAACTGTCGTACCACGACGAGAACATCGCCCGCGCAGCGATCGAACGCGCCATCCAGAAGATGCCGATCAAAGCCCGCTTCGTGACCCGTGAGGAGGGCTTCTGATGGCCAAGAAGACGTCACTGGTGGAGATGGGCGACACGGACCTCTTCGAGCGTCTCGCCGACTACAAGGAAGAACTGTTCAACCTGCGCTTCCAGTTCGCCACCAACCAACTCGACAATTCGGCTGCTCTGAAAGCCGTCAAGAAAGACGTCGCCCGCGTGCTGACCGAGCTGCGGGCCCGTGAGATCGCCGACGCGGAAACGCTCGAGGCGGCCAAGGAGGCCTGAAATGACCCAAGCAACTGAGCAGCGCAACGCCCGCAAAGCACGCGAGGGCCTCGTCGTGTCCAACAAGATGGACAAGACCGCCGTGGTGGAGGCAATCGACCGCGTCCAGCACCGTCGCTATTCGAAGACCATCCAACGCACCAAGCGCCTCCATGTCCACGATGAGGAGAACACTCTCAATGTGGGCGACCGCGTCCGGGTTCAAGAAACTCGTCCGCTCTCCAAGAACAAGCGCTGGCGACTCGTGGAAGTCTTGGAGCGTGCCAAGTGATCCAGCAAGAGTCGCGGCTTCGGGTCGCCGACAACTCGGGAGCGAAGGAGGTCTTGTGCATCAAGGTCCTCGGCGGCTCGAAGCGTCGCTATGCGTCGATCGGCGACGTGTTCGTGGCGACCGTCAAAGACGCCATCCCGGGAGCACAGGTCAAGAAGGGCGATGTCGTCCGCTGCGTGGTCGTCCGCGTCAAGAAGGAGAAGCGCCGCCCAGACGGCAGCTACATCCGCTTCGACGAGAACGCTGCGGTGCTGATCAACGAGCAGCGTCAGCCCCGCGGCACACGTATTTTCGGGCCCGTAGGCCGCGAACTGCGTGACAAGCAGTTCATGCGCATCGTCTCACTGGCCCCGGAGGTTCTGTGATGAGCGTCAGAAAGAAGCACGCCCCGATGAAGATCCATGCAGGCGACCGAGTCGTCGTCCTGTCAGGCAAGGACAAGGGAGCCGAGGGCGTGGTGGAACGGGCCATTCCTGAAAAAGGGAAGGTCATCGTCGAGGGGGTCAACGTCGCGCGCAAGCACCAGGCCCCTACCCGCGGCGACCAGCAGGGTGGAATCATCGACAAAGCCATGCCGATCGACGTGTCCAACGTCGCAGTGGTGAGTCCAGGGGACGGCAAGGCCACCCGCGTCGGCTACCTGATCACCGAAGAGGGCCAGAAGGTCCGCATCTGCCGCCGCACCGGAGTGGAGATTTGATGGCCGGCACCACCTATGCACCCCGGTTCCGCACCCGCTACAACGACGAGATCCGCGCGGCTCTCATGGACGAACTCGGCTTGCCCAACCTGATGATGGTCCCCAAGCTCGAGAAGATCGTTCTCAACATGGGCGTCGGCGAAGCAGTCGGTTCGGCGAAGCTGCTCGAATCCGCACTTGCGGACATGACCACGATCGCCGGCCAGAAGCCGGTCGTCACCCGGGCCAAAAAGTCGCTCGCCAGCTTCAAGCTACGCGAGGGCCAGGCCATCGGTTGCAAGGTCACTCTCCGCGGCAACCGCATGTACGAGTTCTTCGACCGGCTCATCTCGCTGGCCATCCCGCGAATCCGGGACTTCCGCGGACTCTCGCTGAAGTCCTTCGACGGCAACGGCAACTACACCTTCGGGGTGACCGAACAGCTCATCTTCCCCGAGATCGACTACGACACGGTCGGTGCCACCCGAGGCATGGACATCACGATTGTTACGACGGCGACAACCGATGAACAGGGCAGGGCGCTGCTCTCGTCGTTCGGTTTCCCGTTCCGACGCGAAGGGCAATGACCCATGGCAAAAAAAGCACTCAAGCAAAAACAGAAGCGCACTCCGAAGTTCAAGGTGCGCGCCTACACCCGGTGCCGTCGCTGCGGACGACCACGCTCGGTGTATCGCCGCTTCGGCCTGTGCCGAGTCTGTCTGCGCAACATGGTCCACGCAGGCGAACTGCCCGGTGTGAAAAAGGCCAGTTGGTGAGGAGGTGACGCAGCTATGACAATGACCGACCCGATTTCAGACATGCTCACCCGCATCCGCAACGCCAATGTCGCTATGCACGACGAGGTGGCGATGCCCTCTTCGAAGCAGAAGTTGGCGCTGGCCGGCCTGCTGAAGAACGAGGGTTACATCAGTTCTTTCACTGAAGTCGACAACGGTGACCGTCCCGGCAGGACCCTGACCATCGAGATGAAGTACTCGCCTGAACGGGCCCGGGTCATCTCCGGCCTTGCACGCGTGTCCAAACCCGGTCTGCGCATCTACCGCAGGCGTGATGAGATCCCCCGTGTCCAGGGAGGTCTCGGCGTGGCGGTCGTTTCGACCAACAAAGGCCTCATGTCCGATCGAGAAGCAAGGAAGAACCGCATGGGCGGCGAGATCCTTTGCTTTGTCTGGTGAGGAGGAGATATGAGTCGCGTCGGTAGAGCACCTGTCACCGTTCCCGACGGTGTGGACGTTTCGATCAGCCGGGGTTCAGTGACGGTCACGGGCGCCAAGGGCACCCTCAGCCAGAAGTTGCCCGGTGGCATCACCGTCAACTCCAACGACGGAGTCCTAGTGGTTGAGCGCCCCGACGACAGCAGTGAATCGAAGGCGTTTCACGGCCTGGTGCGCTCGTTGATCCAAAACATGATCCTGGGCGTGACCGAAGGTTTCAGCAAGGAGCTCCAGATCCACGGGATCGGTTACCGGGCCGTCGCCAAGGGCAAGGACAAGCTCGAGTTGGCGCTCGGTTTCAGCCACAGCGTCAACATCGAGGCTCCGGAAGGGATCGAGTTCGAGGTCCCGCAACAGACCCAGATCTTCGTCAAAGGAATCGACAAGCAGTTGGTCGGCCAAGTGGCCGCCGACATTCGCAAGTGGCGCAAGCCCGAGCCCTACAAGGGCAAAGGCATCCGCTATGCGAACGAACGAGTGATTCGCAAGGCCGGAAAGGCAGCCAAGTAATGTCCTACACCGCCAAGAAGCGCCACCTGGACCGCCGCCGCCGCCACTACCGGATTCGCAAGACGCTGCGTGGCACGGCTCAACGGCCGCGCCTCGCTGTGCACCGCTCCAACCGGCACATCTCCGCCCAGATCATCGACGATTCGCTGGGCAACACGCTCGCGTCCGCAGCTTCAACTGAACAGGAACTTCGACCCAAGGCCGCCGGAAGCCCCAAAAGCAAGGCTGCCGCCAAAAGCGGCGGCGCCAACAGCACCGGTTCCAACAGCACTGGTTCCAACAGCAACATCGAAACGGCCGGCAGAGTCGGTGCGGCTCTGGCTGAACGGGCCAAGGCCGCCGGAGTCGAGACGGTGGTGTTCGATCGTGGGGGTTTCCGCTACCACGGCCAGGTTGCCGCGCTTGCCGATGCAGCCCGCGAGGGAGGACTGAAGTTCTGATGGCCAATCAACGCGTTGCAAAACAAAACAACGACCGGGAGCGCAATCCGGACAACCCACGCGACGGCGGGGAGGGTCTGCGGGAGTCCCGGGTGATCAACATCAACCGTGTCGCCAAGGTGGTCAAGGGCGGGCGCAGGTTCTCCTTCACCGCTCTGGTGGTGATCGGCGACGGCGACGGCAAGGTCGGCCTCGGCTACGGCAAGGCCAAAGAGGTGCCTCTGGCGATCCAGAAGGGCACCGAAGAAGCCCGCCGCAACCTGTTCAGCGTTGCCATGGCCGGCTCGACCATAGTTCATGAGACCATCGGCGAGATGGGCGCCGGCCGGGTGATGCTCAAACCTGCCGCTCCCGGTACCGGCGTTATCGCCGGCGGTGCCGCCCGCGCCATCCTCGAGGAGGCCGGCATCAACGACGTGCTGTGCAAGTCGCTCGGCTCGTCCAACAACATCAACATCGCTCGTGCAACCATCAATGCACTGGCCGGTCTCCGTCGTCCCGACGAGATCGCGCGACTGCGCGGCCTCGATCCCGACGAGTTCCTCCCCGCAGGCCTGTGGGCCGCGTATCAACAGAACCAGCGCGGCTCGGAGCCGACCACTCCTGTGGAGGTGTCGTGATGGCTCTCAAAGTCACTCAGGTCCGCTCCGCCATCGGCGCCAAGCCCAAGCAGAGAGGCACTCTGCGGGCTCTCGGCCTTCGCAGGATCGGCGCCGGCAAGATACATCAGGATTGTCCCGAGATCCGCGGCATGATTGCTCGGGTCCCTCATCTAGTCGAAGTCACTGAGGTTGACCAATGATCAGACTCCACGACCTGAAGCCCGCCGAGGGCAGCAACCGGCGCCCCAAGCGCAAGGCACGCGGCATCGGCGGCAAGGCCGGAAAGACCGCTGGACGCGGGCACAAGGGCCAACGCGCCCGCAGCAAGGTCCCTGTCGGCTTCGAGGGCGGTCAGATGCCGCTGCTGCAGCGCGTTCCCAAGCTCCGCGGATTCACGAACCCGTTCCGGGTCGAGTACCAGGCGATCAACCTCGACACCCTTGAAGAGTCGGGCCTTGCCGAGGTGTCGCCCGAGTCCTTGCTTGAGAAGGGACTCGTCGGAAAGGGCGCCTTGATCAAGATTCTAGGACGCGGTGAAATTTCGCAGGCGATCAACGTGAAGGCCCACGCCTTCTCCGCGTCCGCCGAATCAGCCATCACCGCTGCCGGCGGCAGCGTCGAGAAATTAGCGCTGCCGTGGGGCGACCGTCGTCCACCGCACGGTAGTTTCAACCAACACACCAACCGCTAACCACTAGGGGACCACCGTGCTTTCACGGGTTCTGAATGTTTTTAGGGTCGCAGACCTGCGGATGAAGATCCTCTTCACCTTGTCGATGATCGCGCTCTATCGGCTGGGGTCTTTCATTCCCGCTCCAGGCGTGGACATCGAGGCGGTCCAGACTCTGCGAGACAGTGCCAACAGCGGCGGGATTCTGGCCTACATGCAGCTCTTCTCGGGCGGCGCGCTGACCCAGTTCGCGATCTTCGCGCTGGGGATCATGCCCTACATCACCTCGTCGATCATCATGCAGATCCTCGGTGTGGTCATCCCCAAGATCGAACAGTGGCAGCAGCAGGGCGCTGTGGGTCAACGCAAGATCACCCAGTGGACCCGGTACCTGACCATTGCGATCGCCGTGGTCCAATCCACCAGCTTCGCCTTCCTGTTCCACAACGGCGGGTTGGGGGTCTCGGTCGACCTGCTGCCCAAGTTCAACGCCTGGACGGTGTTCGTGGTCGTTCTGACGCTCACCAGCGGCACCGCGCTGTTGATGTGGATGGGTGAGCTGATCACCCAGCGAGGTATCGGCAACGGCATGTCGCTGCTGATCTTCACCAGCGTGGTTTCGACACTTCCCGCCCAGGGCGCCACCGTCAAAGCCGAGAACGGCAACGCCGCTCTTGTGGGTTTGATCATCGTCGCGGTCGGCCTGCTCGTCTGCATCGTGTTCGTCGAGCAGGGGCAGCGTCGGATCCCGGTTCAGTTCGCCAAACGGGTGGTGGGTCGCCGCATGTACGGCGGTCAGTCCACCTACATCCCCTTGAAGGTCAACCAGTCCGGTGTGATCCCCATCATCTTCGCGAGTTCAGTTCTGTATGTTCCCAACCTGATCGCCGTGGCTCTGCCCAGCAGTGGATTCGGGGGCAGCATTCAGCGTTGGGTCGACAACAACCTCGCCCAGCCGACGGCCATCACCTATCTGGTGTTCTTCGGTCTGTTGATCGTCGGGTTCGCCTACTTCTACACGGCCATAACCTTCGACCCGGCCAAGCAGGCCGACACGATCCGCAAGCAGGGCGGCTTCATTCCCGGGATTCGTCCCGGGCCTCAGACCGAGCGCTACCTGGCTCGAATCCTGAGCCGTATCACCTTCCCGGGTGCGTTGTTCATTGCCGCCGTGGCGCTCGTCCCGTCGATAATCATCAGGTTCACCCTTGAGACCGACCCCACGACGTCGGGCGCCGGCGCAGGCGCCGGAGGTTTCGCTTTCGGCGGCATCTCTTTGTTGATCGCTTCGGGCGTGGCCCTTGAGACGATGAAGCAGATCGACAGCCAGTTGACGATGCGCAACTACGAAGGGTTCCTTCAGTAGATGTCGGCGCTGAGAATGGTGATCCTCGGACGTCAGGGGTCGGGGAAAGGCACTCAATCGCTTCGGATCTGCGAAGCCCACGGCTGTATTCATGTCAGCACCGGCGACATGCTGCGCTCGGCGGTGGCGCAGGGAACCGAGCTGGGCCTGCAGGCTTCCAAGATCATGGATGCCGGCGGCCTCGTCTCCGATGAGATCATGAACGGCATCGTCGCGGAACGCTTCAGCCACAGCGACGTCAGCGAACGCGGTGTGCTGCTCGACGGCTTCCCCCGCACGGTCGATCAGGCGAACGCCCTCGAAGGGATCCTCGAGGGTCTGTCTCTGGATCTCCGTATCGCTTTGAACCTCGATGTGCCGATCGAGATAGTGACTCAGCGGATGTTGGATCGTCGCCGCGAGGACGACACGCCCGAGGCGATACAGCGGCGGCTGGAGCTCTATGAGACCGAGACCGCTCCCCTGCTCGACTGGTTCACGTCACGGGATCTGCTCAGCACCGTCGACGGCGTGGGCGCCGAAGACGAAGTATTCGCCCGCATCGACGCGGCCATCACGGCCCGCAACTGATGAACCCCAGAACTGCCGTCTTCGCAGGTTGGTCACCTTGTGTGAGTCCGGTAGCGTGGTTGGCTGACCTGGGCATCCGGGTCTTTCCGCGTGCAGGCAACAGGGCTTGAACGCGTCTAGGAGGTTCCACCCTGCCGAAGCCTAAAGAAGATGCGATTGTTCTCGAGGGCACTGTCATCGAGTCGCTCCCGAACGCCATGTTCCGGGTCGATTTGGAGAATGGCCACAAGGTGCTCGCACACATAAGCGGAAAGATGCGAATGCACTACATCCGTATCCTTCCTGGGGACCGTGTCCAGGTGGAGTTGACCCCATATGACCTGCAGCGTGGGCGCATCACCTACCGCTACAAGTAGATCCCGGCTTCAGCCGGCGAGCGGCCGCAGAAGCGGTCGGGAGTAAAATGAAAGTTCGAACCAGCGTCAAAAAAATCTGTGACAAGTGCAAGGTGATTCAGCGCCGTCGCCGCGTCATGGTGATTTGCGACAACCCCCGTCACAAGCAGAGGCAGGGCTGAGATGGCACGCATCAGCGGAGTCGATATCCCGCGTGAGAAGCAGGTGGGCACCTCGCTCACCTACATATACGGCATCGGCCGATCCACCGCGCTTGCGGTCTGCGACGCCATCGGCATCGATTCGGCCACGCGGGTGCGCGACCTCACCGACGACGAAGTCGCCAAGATCCGCAGTTTCATCGACTCCGACCTCCGGGTCGAGGGCGATCTGCGCCGCGAAGTCAGCCAGGACATCAAGCGCAAGATGGAGATCGGCTGTTATCAGGGGCTCCGCCATCGTCGGGGACTGCCGGTCCGGGGGCAGCGCACCCACACCAATGCTCGTACACGCAAGGGTCCCAAGAAGACCATTGCCGGCAAGAAGAAGGTCAAGAAGTAATGGCTGCTGCAGGGGCGAGAGGGCGTCGGCCCCGTAAACGTGAGCGCAAGAACGTCACTCACGGTGTGGCCCATATCAAGAGTTCTTTCAACAACACGATCATCGCCATCAGCGATCAGAAGGGCGACGTCATCGCTTGGGCGTCTGCGGGCAATGTGGGCTTCACCGGTTCTCGCAAGTCGACCCCGTTCGCTGCCCAGCTCGCCGCCGAACAGGCCGCTCAGAGGGCGATGGAGCACGGCGTCCGCAAAGTCGATGTGCAGGTGAAGGGTCCTGGTTCGGGCCGCGAGACCGCAATTCGTTCGATACAAAACGCGGGGATCGAGGTGACCGGCATCAAAGACGTCTCTCCGATTCCCCACAACGGCTGCCGCCTTGTCAAGCGGCGGAGGGCTTGAGCAATGTCACGTTATACCGGCCCCAAAGCACGCGTCTCGCGTCGCTTGGGCACCAACATCTGGGGGACCAAGGGCGAGACGATCGCTCTTGATCGGCGCCCCTACCCGCCCGGTGAACACGGACGCTCCCGGCGCCGGGGCAACGTCTCTGAGTATCTTCTCCAGCTTCAGGAGAAGCAGAAGGCTCGCCACACATACGGCCTGACGGAGCGTCAGTTCCGCAACATCTTCACCGAGGCGAGCCGTCGTCAGGGTGTCACCGGCGACAATATGCTGCGCTTTCTGGAGCTTCGACTCGACAACGTGATCTACCGCGCGGGCTGGGGCGCCACCCGTCCCCAGTCCCGTCAGTTCGTCAATCACGGGCACGTCAACGTCAACGGTCGCCGGGTCACGATCCCGAGCTACCGTGTACGCAAGGGCGATGTCATCGAGCTGCGCGAAAAAGCGCGGAGCTTCACCGTCGTCCAATGGAACTCCGACGTCTTGGACCGCACGCCCCCGGCGTGGCTCGAACAGAGCGGAGAGTTCCAAATCACCGTTCGTGAACTCCCGCTCCGGGAGCAGATCGACGTCCCCGTACGCGAACAGCTCATCGTCGAGCTCTACTCCAAGTAGCCGAGGTACCCGATGCTCGTCATTCAGCGCCCCACCGTCGAGTCCATTGACGAGGCCGAAGACAACCTTCAGAGGTTCTCCGTCGGCCCGCTGGAACCCGGTTTCGGCCACACAATCGGAAATTCGATCCGTCGCACACTGCTCTCGTCGATTCCCGGCGCCGCGGTGACGCAGGTTCGCTTCGACGATGCCCTCCACGAGTTCGACACCATCACCGGTGTGGCCGAGGACGTCACCGACATCATTTTGAACCTCAAGGATCTCGTGCTCGAGGTCCACAGCGAGGAGCCGGTGACCCTGCGGCTCGACGCCCGCGGCCCGGCTCTGGTGACCGCAGGCGACATTCAACCTCATCCTGATGTGGAAGTGCTGAACGGTGAACTGCCTCTGGCCAACGTCAACGAGAAAGGCCGGTTGGCTCTCGACATCACGGTGCAACGAGGCCGCGGCTACGTTTCTGCCGAACGCAACAGCACTACCACCACCATCGGTGTGATTCCGGTTGACTCGATCTATTCGCCGGTGCGGCGGGTCGCTTTCCTAGTCGAGCCCACGCGGGTTGAGCAGTCCACCGATTTCGACCGTCTCATTCTCGAGATCGAGACCGACGGCTCGATCTCGCCGCGAGAGGCTCTCGCCTCGGCAGGCGGCACGCTGCGTGCCCTGGTGCAGCTCATCGAGGAGATGAGCGACGAGCCGCAGGGCCTGCAACTCGGCGAAGCCATCCAGGTGGCCACGGGTGGTCCCGACATGGATCTCTCGATCGATGCACTGGAACTGTCCGAGCGCCCGCGCAACTGCCTGAAGCGGGCTCAGGTCAACACTGTCGGGGAGCTCCTGCAGAAATCTGAGATGGACCTCCTGGCAATCACCAACTTCGGCCAGAAGAGCCTCGACGAGGTCGTCTCCAAACTTGACGAGCGGGGTCTCTCGCTCCTGAACCAGGGCTGAGCTATGCCAGGCAGACCGCGCAAGGGGCGCCGTTTCGGCGGCAGTTCACAACATCAGAAGCTGATGATGGCCAACCTCGTCTCGTCGCTCATCGCCGCTGAGGGGATCACTACCACTCAGGCCAAGGCCAAGGCCATGCGCCCCATCGCCGAGAAGATGATCACCAAGGCCAAAGCCGGCGGCGTTCACAATCACCGTCAGGTAGTCAGATTCCTGGGCGACCGGGAAATGGCCTCGAAACTGTTCGATGAGATAGGCCCTCGCTATGTGGACCGCCCAGGTGGTTATACGCGGATCATCAAGCTTGAGAATCGCTCCGGCGACAACGCTCCGATGGCCCGTATCGAACTGGTCTAAGTGACCGCCTCCGACCAACCGCTGACAGGCCCACTGCGACCAAAAGCGGGTGTGATCTCAGTCTGGATTCACCGGTGGAGTTCGCCCCCTAACACTCTAAGGGTGCTTTAGTTGCCTTAACTCTTGAATGAGCCGAGGTCCAAAATCTACAACCATGGGCGCGGCGTGTACTGATGCTGGATCGACGTCAACGCCAAAAAAGTGCAAACGTTGGATAACCCATTCGATCCATTTGTCAGCGATCCACTCTTCTTCGTCAGGTTCAAGCACCCTGAAGGCCGCTCTCGTCAACTCTACCCCGCTCGCGACCTTCCATGAACTGCCAGCTGCGTTGATCGGCCAACCGCTCCAGCCGCGGTCATCTCGTAGAAGGATGCGCCTGCCGTTGTCCAGTTTCGCAAATTCTTCAATAAAGAAAATTGGCGTCCCCGATTCAAGCAGTCGTTGTCTTTGTGCAGTTTTTTGCTTGGATGGCAACGGACTGGCGACAGTGATTGGTGTGGCTTTCAGTGATCCAATTTCAAACTGTTTCGCACTCTGATTTTCTTGCGCGAAGACTTGGTCGCTTCCGTCTACAGTCGGCTTTCGGGGATCTTCTCTCAAATCCTCGATTTCACACACTGCTGCGAGAGACACAACTTCTAACATCGGTTACTTCTACAAGACAAGGCCTGACCCATGACCCGCGCCGTCCCGACTATGGGGCCGCGCGAATCGGGACCAACCTGTGAAACGCCCGAACTATTGACTGCGCACTCGATCTTCTGACTAAGTGACGGCGCTTGATTATTGTCCCGGATACGGTACTGCACATGACAGGTCTACGCCTTCGGAATAGTATTTTTCTGGACCGTCAATCCGGCGTGGGATGTCAACATCTACTGCAACCCTCCACCCTACCGTTTGGCGCGAAGTACAAGTGATTCGGGTTGTCACCCTGTCGTATCGCGTATTTCCTCCTTCCCGTAATAACTTCGTCGCAGATCTGATGACTGGAACAAAACGGCAGTACCGGGTGCCATCGGGGTAGTACGTGCAGTACACCGCTTGCAGTTCTGCCCAAACGTGCGCTTTATGCGGACAAGAGTTATTCAGAGCTTCCCACCACGAATGCACCGAGACGTCGCCTCCTGACTTGTAAACGCGATCGCTGTTGCCTGTGTGTTGGCATGATGTCCATGGCCAAATGAACCTGGCCAAACTGAAACTTTCAGACCATTCAGACCCTTCAGATGTGGTACTTAGAGCCGATAAAGAAGAAAAACCACTAGCGGGAAGTTCTTCGCCCCTAGGTTCTGGATCCGCGGTTGGCGGCTCTTCCTCGTCGCTCGCAGACACCGTCGCAGGAACCAGCAGCGACATGGCCGTAAACATGACCAACCAAACGAAGCTTCGGCGGAACTTCATAGGCCAGTTCTCCACACGCCCGGAATCCTAGACGACCAACGGAGCGGATGGCAAGCCCGCCAAGGCGACTCGGCATGGATCTGTTTGATCTCCCCGACTAGCTCAACCTCAGCTTGTTGTTCAAAGCTCGGCGGTGAAGCTCGCTGGCACACCACCCGCAAAACCCCGACTGGTCACACCGGCAACCCGGCACGCCGATGTCGTCGGGAACCCCACGGCCAT
The DNA here is from genome assembly GCA_028819005.1 of Acidimicrobiaceae bacterium. Classification (GTDB taxonomy): domain Bacteria; phylum Actinomycetota; class Acidimicrobiia; order Acidimicrobiales; family Aldehydirespiratoraceae; genus VXYK01. The sequence continues at coordinate 43,589 of JAPPMP010000003.1, read as the reverse complement.
ATTTTGCAACAACCCAGCGACAACGGGTCGCTGTCCCAACTCCTTCGCTCGGTCGTTTGAGCAGTTCGCAATCCATCTTCCGCTTCGCGTTCTCACGACGCAACGCCGTCAGCTCGTTGCGCTCCGCGGTAATCAACCCCGGTCTGTCGCCGCGGTCAAAACGCGCCTGGCGAACCCAATCACCCGCGCTGCCCTTCCCGACACTGAGGTTCCCCCCTTTTTGTGGAGACATGCTCTATAAGGAGGAGCTGTGTCCAGACTGCGAAGGAATTTTGATCGGGAGTTCGGTGATGGGGCTGTGTGGATCGTGAACGAGACCGGCAGGCCGGTGGCCCATGTGGCCCGCGAGCTGGGTGTGAACGAGGGCACGCTGGGGAATTGGGTGCGAAGGGATCGCGTCGAGCGGGCCGGCGGGTTGTCGACAGACGAGCGAGCCGAGCTGGCGAGGCTCCGCAAGCGAGTGGCCGAGCTGGAGATGGAGCGTGATGTTCTCAAACGATCCGTGGTCCTGTGGGTGAACGAGCCAACGCGGTGACCGCAGAGTTCATCGCCGCCCAAAGGACCGGTCACGGTGTGCCTCACGCGGTGTCGTTGCGGGCGCTGGACGTGGCGCCCTCGACGTTCTATGAGCACCTCGACCGTCCGCCGACGCCGATGCAGATCCGCCGCCGGGCGACCGACGCTGAGGTGAAGCAGGCGTTCGACCGCTCTGAGGGGACCTACGGGTCGCCCAGGGTCACAGCCCAGCTGCGCCGAGACGGCATCAAGGTGTCGCACAAGACGGTGGAGGCGTCGATGGCCCGCCAGGGCCTGTGCGCACGCCCCAAACCCAACAAGAGGGGCCTGACCGGCCAGAACCCCGGCGATGCGGCCCCCACAGACCTGCTGAGGCGGGACTTCAGCGCCAATACTTCCCGAAGGGCACGGACCTGTCGCGATGGTCTGCCGAAGAGATCGAGGCTGTCGCCCACGCCTTGAACTCCCGGCCCCGAAAGACACTCGGATGGAAGACCCCAGCCGAAGCCCTCGACCAGCACCTACACTCCCTCCAACAACCCCGTGTTGCAACGACCGGTTGAATCCGCTCAATACACATCTAGAGCCTTCGCCGAAGCCTGCGACCGGCTCGGCATCACCCAATCCACCGGAAGAACCGGCACCGCCTCAGACAACGCCGCGGCCGAATCGTTCTTCTCCACCCTCCAACACGAACTCATCGACCGGCGCTGTTGGAACACCAAAACCCAAGCCCGACAAGAAATCACCCTGTGGGTCCACGACTGGTACAACCACCACCGCCTCCACACAGCAATCGGAATGATCCCACCCATACAATACGAACTTGATGGTCGAGGGTCGCGAACCGGCGCCAGCGGACGAGGTTCGCTCTCAAGGGTGGCGCGGGGACCGTATCGGGCCGCGTTCGACGCGGCACAAACCGGGTAAGGCGGGTACCGGATCTAGACTTGCGCTGATGCCTCCCGTGAACACGTTGGCGAGCTACGTGCCCTGGCTCCAAGACGCGGACGACGAATAGCGGCTGCGGATCGTGCTCCACGACTTCGGTTTGCACTGGCAACAAACGGACAGGCACGAGCGCCTCTCGTTGGTGGCCAAGCAGCCTGAGTCCCTCGGGAGGTATTGGGACGCCTTCCTGGCTGCGTGAGTGGAGCATCACTGCTTGCAATGGCTGCGACCAACGTCGTGCCCCCCTTGTCAAATCAAACCAATGAACGATTCTGAGACGTTGCTGCCGCGACAACACTAAACGGCTCTCGAAAACCCATCGCTACCAGTCATAACACCGAGATACGCTCGCTAGTTGAGGAAACTCCAACACCGCACAACCGCAGCGTGCGTGGTCGCGAAAGCAGTCCCGCTGCGCGGCACATATACTCGCTGGTGATGCCTTGCCATGAGTCCTTGGCGGTGCCACCGCCGGAGGGGTTTGTTCGGGTGCGGATGACTGTCGCCTACGACGGAACCCCGTTTCACGGTTTCGCCCGCAATCCGGGCGTGGCGACGGTGCAGTCCGAACTCGAGGACACTCTGGCGCAGGTGCTGCGCCATCCGGTCACTGTCACCGGTGCCGGACGTACCGACGCCGGAGTCCACGCCCGGGGCCAGGTTGTCTCCTTCGACGCGGATGAGTCTCATTTCGAGCCGAGCGCACTGAGCCGGGCCGTGAATCGCATGCTGGGGCCGACGATCGCGGTCGACAATGTCGAGACGGCTCCGCCCACTTTCGATGCGCGCTTCAGTTGCACCGGGCGCAGCTACCGCTACCACATCTTCAACAGCCCCGTAGTCGATCCGCTCACCAGGCATTTCACCTGGCATGTGCGAGACCGGCTCGACATCGGGGCGATGCAGCACGCGAGCGGAGCGATCGTCGGCACGCATGACTTCACTTCGTTCTCCAAGCGCAACAAGAGCCGGCCGCAGCAGACGTTCGTGCGTACAGTTCGCGAAGCACAGTGGCGCAAATCCGCTGACGATGTCACATTTGAAATCACCGCCAGTGCGTTCACCCATCAGATGGTGCGCAGCCTGGTGGGCATGTGCGTCGAGATCGGGCGTCATCGACGGCGTGTCGAGGACATGGGCGTGGTGTTGCGAGCCTTGAGCCGCGGCGCCGCCCCGAGTCCCGCTCCCGGCCGCGGCCTGGTGCTCTGGCGCGCCCACTACGACTGAATCTCACTGCGAAATGCGAAGTTCGCCTAGAAAATGTGTCGTTCGGGGCTCAGGGCCGTAGCCTCATACAGTTCCTTATTTGTCTCGGAGAGTTCCGTGTCCACCACCGCAGTCAAGGCCGGCGAGATCGAACGCAGCTGGCACGTCGTCGACGCCCAGGGTTTGGTCCTCGGCCGGCTCGCGACCGAGGTCGCCAACGTTCTGCGCGGCAAGCACAAGGCCACCTATTCACCCCATCTCGACACCGGCGACCATGTCATCATCGTGAACGCCGACAAGGTCGTGCTCACCGGGGACAAGGCCGAAAAGAAGATGGTCTACACGCATTCGGGCTATCCCGGAGGCATCAGGTCCGAGACTTTCGCACACAAGCTCTCCCGCAAACCCGAACAGGCCGTGCTCGACGCCATCCGGGGCATGATCCCCAAGACTCGCCTCGGTCGTGCTCAGATCAAGAAGTTGAAGGTCTACGCGGGCCCTGCGCATCCTCACGAAGCGCAGAAGCCGCAACCTCTGGAGATCGCTCACGCTGTGGCGCGTGGGCAAGACGAACAAGGTCGAAGCTGATGCCCGCCCCGATCATGCAGTCCACCGGTCGGCGCAAGCGCTCCGTTGCGCGCGTTCGATTCCGGGCCGGTACGGGTGTAGTCACCGTGAACGGCAGGACTCTCGACGACTATTTCCCGTCGCGGACCCACCGCATGCTTGCAACCCAGCCGTTGTCGGCCACTGAAACCAACGAGATGTACGACGTCGACGCCACGATCCACGGTGGCGGCACCAGCGGTCAGGCCGGGGCTCTCCGGCTCGGAATCGCCCGAGGTCTCGTCAAGATCGACGTCGGGCACCGCGATGCTCTGAAGAAGGCCGGCTTCCTGACTCGCGATCCACGCAAGAAGGAGTCGAAGAAGTACGGTCTCAAGAAGGCCCGCAAGGCTCCTCAGTACAGCAAGCGTTAGTCTCTTGGGGCCTCGCTCGGGACTGATCCGGTCTTGGGGCGGCAGAGGAGAGCTCGTGAGTTTGCGATTTGGGACCGACGGTGTGCGTGGCGACACGCGCACGCTGTTGTCTGCTCAAGCTGTCGCCGCACTGGGAAGGGCCGGAGCCGACGTCCTCGGCGGCGAAGGGTTCGCTGTCGGACGTGACACACGGGCGTCGAGTCCGACGCTGGCCGCCGCGATTCATGGCGGGATCGCTGTCGCCGGCGGTCACTCTGTCGATCTCGGGGTCGTGCCCACGCCTGCGGTGGCACGTTGGTCTCATGACAATGGCGTTGCCGGCGCGGTCGTGTCGGCTTCGCACAATCCGGCCCATGACAACGGCGTGAAGTTCTTCGCTGCCGGCGGCATGAAGCTGTCCGAAGATGCACAGCAGGAGATCCAGCAGCGTTTCGATCAGTATCTGACCGAGGGCGGCACAGTGGTTGAAGGGGCCGGCGCCGACCGGCATCCTGAGGCGGTTGAGCGTCATCTGGCCGCGGTGGTTGCCAGTCTCGACGGCCGCAGTCTCAAGGGCCTGAGCGTGGTCGCGGACCTGGCCAACGGTGCTGCGACAACGGTTGTGCAGCGGGCCTTGACTGAACTGGGCGCGGAGGTGGTGGTCATCCACAATTCGCCTGACGGCCACAACATCAACGATGGATGCGGGTCCACTGACCTTGCTTCTTTGCAGGCCGCTGTCGTTTCGGGGGGCGCCGACGTCGGCTTGGGGTTCGACGGCGACGCCGACCGCGTGCTGGCGGTCGACGCCTCCGGCGAACTCGTCGACGGCGATCAGATCATCGCGATCTGCGCGCTCGACCGATGTGCCCGTCGGATGCTCACCGACAATGCGGTGGTGGTAACCGCCATGACCAATCTCGGCTTCCGGCTGGCTATGGATGCCGCCGGGATCGAGGTCGTCGACACCAGGGTCGGCGACCGCTACGTGCTGGAGGCGCTCAACGCCCGAGGGCTTTCGCTGGGCGGTGAGCAGTCGGGTCACGTGATCTTCCGTGACTTGGCCACGACCGGCGACGGACTCCTCACCGCGGTCCAGTTGCTCGACGTCGTGGTCCGCCGCAACGAGAGTCTGGCTGATCTGGCGGGGCGGGCCATGACCCGCCTGCCCCAGGTGCTGTCCAACATCGTGGTGCCGAAGCTGATCTCGGAGCAGCAAGCCCAGCAGCTTGATCGAGAGTGTGCGCCGTTGATCGACGCGGCGATGGCCCGTCTGGCCCCGAAGGGCCGGATCCTGATCAGGCCCTCCGGCACCGAGCCGCTCGTCCGGGTGATGGTGGAAGCCGAAACCGTCACCGAGGCACAGATGGAGGCAGACGCCCTCGCCGACGCGGTGACACTGCTGCTCACCTGACCCTGCCAGTCAGAGGCCCCGCAGACAGGCAGAGGATTTCCGAGTGCGAACAGCTTGATCTGCGGGGCCGTGGCCCGAGCGGCCCGGTGAGCGAAGCGAACCAAAATCGGGGAACAACGAGCTGCAGCTCGAAGGGCCTGCCAATTGCGCGCGCTCTTGCTATATCTGATCAGACATATGGCACTCTGCGATTTGGCCGGATGAGATTTTTTGTGCCGTCGACCTGTTGCTCGCCTGACCCTGAGCGCCGCCCTTGAAGCTAAACTGATCCGGAAGTTCAGGCTCAGGGAAGCCTCGACCTGTTCGCTCGCCTCGGATGGAGGACCCATGTGCGGGATCATCGCTATCGTCCGGCGACCGTCGAAGCGACCGACTCCGCTCAGAGAAGAAATCCTGGCGCCGCTCACGGCTGTTGAGCGGCTACTGGCTGATCAGGCACTGCAGGGCCTCGGTGAGGGTGCGCTCGAAGGTGAGATCGCTTGCTCCGCGCTTCGTGAGGCGGGCGACAAGCTCGCTGAGATCGATTCGCGGCTGCGCGGCGTTCCTGGACTTCGCCTGCTGCTGGGGGACCGGTCGGTCGCCGGCATCCTGACTCACAACTGCGACCTGATCTCCGCCACGATCCAAAAGATCGAAACCACGCTGGAATCAGACCCGACACTCGACACCGCTGACCTGGAACAGCGGAACCACGAACTCAACCGCATTCGCGATGCGCTGTGGGCAATCACGCGCGATCGGCTCCGGGCAGCCGACAGCGTCGCTGAATTGAGCAACGACGCAACAACAGACAGCGCGCTCGAAGCATTCCTTTCGGTCCACCAGGCTCTGGCGTCACTCGACCGCCTCGAGGTCCGGGGCCGTGACTCGGCGGGGGTGCATCTGCTGATTCGCAACCACGCGCTCGATCCGGACGATCCAGCGATTCGGGCCGAAATCGCCCGCCGCAGCAGTGACCAGAACTTCGGCTCGGGCAGCGTGAGGGTCATCGACGGTCTTTTGAGCGTGGTTCACAAGGTCGCTTCTGAGATCGGCGAGTTGGGCGACAACACTGCGGCTCTGCGCGAGGCGTTGACACGGGATGAATTGTTGGCGGAGGCTCTGGCCAACGACACTGCGCAAGCTGTCGTGTTGGCACACACCCGCTGGGCGTCGGTCGGCATTATCTCCGAGTTCAACGCTCACCCTCTCAACAGCGAACTGGTCTCCACGGCCAACCTCTCCGATACCAGCCCGTATGTCGTGGGCGTCCTCAACGGCGACGTCGACAATTTCGCAGATCTGATCGCCGAGGAGGGAGTCCACATTCCAGAGGCGATCACCACCGACGCCAAGGTCATCCCATCGTTGATGAGTCGACGACTTGCTGAGGGGCACAGTTCCGCGGAGGCGTTCCGTCGTACCGTGGCCGCCTTCGAAGGGTCAGTGGCAATCGCGGCCAGCACGGCTACCGCACCGCAACGGCTCCAGCTGGCCCTGCGCGGGAGTGGTCAGGCCTTGTACGTCGGTTTGGCTGAGGATGCCTACATTGTGGCTAGCGAGCCCTACGGGGTCGTGGAGGAAACATCGCACTACGTGCGCATGGACGGTGAAACCCCGAACAACCCGGACAATCCCAACGCCAGCCGCGGCCAGATAATCGAACTCGACAGTGAACATGCAGGCACCGTGGACGGGATGCTGCGCCGGGCGTACGACGGCGCCAACCTCGAGGTCATCGCCGATGACGTGTTCACCGCCGAGATCACCACCCGTGACATCGACCGCGGCGACAGCCCCCACTACCTGCTCAAAGAGCTCGGTGAGGCCCCTGAGTCCTTCGGCAAGACCCTGCGGGGCAAGATCGTCGATGGCGACCACGGTCCAGAGGTATCACTCGGGCCCGAGATCGTCCCCCGAGAGGTCCGCCAAGGGCTGCGCGAAGGATCAATAAAGCGGGTCGTGATAATCGGTCAGGGCACCGCCGCGGTGGCCGGTCAAAGCCTCGCGGTGACTCTCGATGCGCTTGTTCCTCATGGGCGGATAGTCACCGAGGCTGCCTTGGCCACGGAATTGTCGGGGTTCTCGCTGCGTTCGGACATGTCCGACACTCTGGTCGTGGCGGTCAGCCAGTCGGGTACTACCACCGACACCAACCGCACAGTCGACATAGTGCGGAGCCGAGGCGCGCAGGTGATCGCCATAGTCAACCGCCGCGGCAGCGACCTCACGGATCGGGCTGACGGGGTGTTCTACACCTCCGACGGCAGGGACGTGGAGATGAGCGTCGCTTCGACCAAGGCCTTCTATTCGCAGATCGCCGCCGGGTTGCTGTTGGCCATCGCTATTGCCGACGAGTTGCAGGGCGACGAGGGCGCCGATGACCGCAGTTCGCTGCTGAGCGCGATACACGATGTGGCCGGAGCGATGCAGACTGTCCTGGGCCGCCGCGACGTCATCGGTGAAGCGGCCCGTCAATTCGCTCCTAGTCGCCGCTATTGGGCTCTGGTGGGCAACGGCGCGAACCGCATCGCTGCCAACGAGGTGCGGATCAAGCTGTCCGAACTCTGCTACAAGTCGATGTCCGCCGATGCGACAGAGGACAAGAAGCACATTGATCTGTCGGCTGAACCTCTGATCATCGTTTGCGCTGCTGGACTGTCGGGTTCCACGGCCGACGATGTGGCGAAGGAAGTAGGGATCTTTCGGGCCCACAAGGCCGCGCCGATCGTGATCGCCGACGAGGGCGAGGGCCGCTTCGACACTGCTCTGGCAGTGATTCCGGTTCCCGCCATCGACAGCCGCTTGGGGTTCATTCTGTCGACGATGGCCGGCCACCTGTTCGGCTACGAAGCGGCTTTGGCCATCGACGCCCAGGCGCAGCCGTTGCGCGAAGCCCACAGCGCCATCGAGCAGGCCGCAGCCCGTTCCTTTCTCAATGGGGAGCAAGCCCTGGCCTGGGTCGAACCGGTCATCGAGAGATCAGCGGCGAGCTTCTTCGACGGCATCCGCACCGGCGACTACAACGGTCACCTCGAAGCGGCGACGGCTGTCAGGATCGCTTCACTGTTCCGCTTCGCGTTGGGTTCTTCGCCACTCGAGGCGTATCAAATCGAGTACGGCAAGGTCGGCACGCCTGCGGTGATCCTTGATGACCTCGCGGCGGCTCTCAGCGTCGGGATCGACGAGTTGACACGGCCGATAGACGCGATCAAACACCAAGCCAAGACCGTGACGGTCGGTATTTCCCGCTCTGATGAAACGCTGTTGGAGGTGCCGCTGGCTTTCGCCGCGTTGGCAGCCGGTGCTCCCCGCGATCGACTCAGTTACGCCTCGTTGCGGACCTTGGCCGACCTTGATCCTGCGGTCGATGAAGTGCTGGGCCACACTCGGTATCGAGTCGAGGGCCTCGACGCCGACGGTGCCGGTGAAGCGACCGTGGTGGTCACAGATCGCGGCGGGATCTCGCGCCACATCGTGTCTCGCACCGATCGTTTCCCGAGGCTGCGGGGAACCAAGCACCAGGTTGCGCTTGAGCGTCGGGTCTTTGTTGCCCGCGGCCGCTCGGATGACCGCTGCGTGATCATCATTCCCGAACTCAAGGACAACACAACGACGGGCCTCACGCTGCTGCATGTGCGCTTCGCCGGTTCGCTCACCGCAGCAGCGGCTCGTGGCGTGTTGCGTGGTTACCGCAATCGCTATTCGGCCCTGTATGACGCGGTGGTGGAGACCGAAGACGTGTTCCGCGAGGATCTTCTTGCCACTACCGACGTCGCTGATTTGTTGACCTTGCCGATCAACGTGCTCGCCGACCGCTGGCGATCCACCTGACGGCCAGTCGCGTACATTTCTCGGTTCGTCTCGGGGCTCCGGTTACGCCCGGCGTAGGCTCTCGGTTCGTCTCGGGGCTCCGGTTACGCCCGGCGTAGGCTCTCGGTTCGTCTCGGGGCTCCGGTTACGCCCGGCGTAGGCCCAGGGCGGCGCGGTAGGCTGACGGGGTGCTCGGCATCGGAACCGACCTCGTCGACATCGACCGTTTCCGCGACGTGCTGGAACGAACGCCGGGACTGATTGATCGCTTGTTTCGGTCCACCGAACTGGCTTACGCCAACCAGGCGGGCGACCCGACGCCGCGGTTGGCGGCACGTTTTGCGGCCAAGGAAGCGACTTTGAAGTCCATGGGATGCGGCCTCGGGGCGATGAAGATGCGTGATATCGAGGTGTTCAACCATGACGACGGCCGTCCCGAACTGCGCTTGCATGACAGCGCCGACACCAAGGCCAGGGAGTTCGGCGCGGCCCGTTTCGCGGTGACTCTCAGCCATACCGACCAACTGGCGCAGGCTGTGGTCGTGGCCCTGGCCGAATGATGACTGGCCCATCGAAGCAGCGTGCGACTCGGCACGGTGAGCCCACCGCCACGCCGCTTGAGGACGGGTGCCGCTGATGTTGGCGATCGTCACTCCCACCGAGATGGCAGAGATCGACGCGGCTGCCCCAGAACCGGTTGAAGTGTTGATTGATCGAGCAGCGCGCCACGTCGCCCGAGAGGCCATTGAGTTGATGGGCGGGACCTACGGGAGGCGCGTGACCGTGCTCGCTGGGCCGGGCAACAACGGCTCTGACGGTCGCGTGGCAGCTGCACACCTGGCTCGCCGCGGAGTGCGGGTTTCGGTGGTTGACGCGTTGGGCGCCCCCGAATCGCTGCGGCCTGTCGACCTGGTGATCGATGCCGCTTTCGGAACGGGTCTGGCCCGGAGTTATCTGCCCCCGGTGGTCGCTCAAGCTCAGCGGGTCTTGGCTGTCGATATCCCGTCGGGCGTCGACGGTTTGACCGGGGAGCGTCTCGGCCTCCCGATGTCGGCAGAGCGCACGGTCACCTTCGAGGCGCTCAAACCGGGACTGGTGTTGGAGCCGGGACGCTCTTTGGCCGGCGAAGTACGGGTTGTCGATATCGGCTTGGATGTGGGCCACCCATCACGCCACGCGGTTGAAGATGCCGACGTGGCGGCTCTCGTTCCGATGCCGTCAGCCGAAGACCACAAGTGGCGTTCAGGCGTGCGCATTGTCGGCGGCTCCGGTGGCATGACCGGGGCGGCTTGGTTGGCCGCGCGCGCGGCTCAGCGCGCGGGTGCCGGGATGGTGCAGCTGGCCATGCCCGGAGCGCGTGGGAGTGAAGGACCGACTGAGGCTGTCGTGCTGCGATTGCCTACGGCTGGTTGGGCGCAAGACGCTCTCAGGGGACTCGATGACCGTGTCCGAGCGGTGCTTGTGGGCCCTGGTCTCGGCCGCGACGACCCGCAGAGCGTTCGGGCGATGCTCGAAGTATCAGTGCCGCTTGTGATCGATGGCGACGGGTTGACAGCGGAGGTGGCGTCGGCTCTGAACATGCGACCGGCACCCACGATATTGACCCCCCACGACGGGGAATGGCAGCGACTTGGGGGCGACGCCGGCCCTGACCGTCTCGAACGGACCCGGGAGTTTGCGATACATCGTCAAGTGACCGTGATCCGCAAAGGGCCGTCGACGGTGATAGCTGCGCAGGACGGCCGAATACGCGTGCTCACCTCCGGCACCGAGGCTCTGGCGACAGCCGGTACCGGTGATGTCTTGGCCGGGTTCGTAACTGCCCTGTTGGCCCAGGGTCTGGCCCCTTTCGACGCCGCGACGGTCGCCGCTCATGTACACGGCGCCGCGGGCCGCCTGCTGGGCCCCGGCCTGATAGCCGGAGACCTTCCCGACGCCTTCAGCTCAGTGGTCCGCACGCTGGCCTGAGCACCGCAACCTGTGGGTTCCAGTCAGCGGATCGCTGACTGGAGCTGGGTGACATTGATGGGGATCGTGGTTGTGCGGCTGATCGTTCCCCACTGATGCCAACTGGGATTGCTGTTGGTCCGCTGCCAGATGTTCCAGCGGACCGTGGCCGTCAGGTTGAACGGCGATCCGGCGCTGTTGACATAGGTGTAGGTGCAGCGGCTGGCCTGGGGATGGCTGCTTGTCGAGTCCCACACTTTGGAGACGTCCCGGGTGCAGACACGACTTGCTCCGTTGCCGAGGTTCCAAGTGACATCGCGCAACGATGCCCGAGCGGAGGCCCACACCGGGCCCGCGTTGGCCGAGACCTGGTCGTACCGAAGCCGACTCACCACGGCCAGCCAGGTCGGGACGCCCACGATCTGCCGACTCGGTGGCGACAGTTGGATCCGTGGGAGTTCGAAGTTGATGTGAGCTCTAGCGAACCGCGCGGCATCCTCGCTCGAGACCGCAGATCCAGCAATGTCTCCCGGTCCGCGATATTTCGTGATCGTCGGGTAGCCGGGGTAGGACTGAGCGGGATCGCGGGTCCAACAGTTCAACAGGTACGTGCTGTTGACACTGGGCCAGACCGAGTCCCCGATGGGGTCGAACAGATACTCGCCGAACTCGACTGAGAAGTTGTACCAACTGCAGTAGATCGTCGTGCCGCGGCCAGGCTGCCCAGGCTCGGAACTGAGAGCCAGCGAACCCGGCGAGCCGGCGGTCACCACCAGACCGCCCGGCGTCAACACGATGCCGGTGCCTTCGATGCCTTCGGCCGAGACCGCGGGGCCCAGCGCGAGCACCAGGACAACCGTCACTGATAGGAGGCGACACACAGCTCCTCCGTTTCAAACTGTTGGACTGTGCGGTATTGGCTCACCAGCCAACCCCCGAAGTGGTCCGTGACTGTCAACTGGGCCCATGCATAGGAGACGGAGTCGTCGGTGACCGCATCGGTGTCGAGGTCATAGGTCTCAAGGTTGTCTCGCAGACAGACGTCGACAACGGCGATGGAGTCTTGGCGCAGAACTGTTGAGGGAGCGCGAACCAGAGGCTGTCGATCCTCGGGCCATCGAATGCCTCGTCGGGCAGCGAGGTTCTCTTGAGCCTTGACTCGCAGAGCAGCCGCGCGGTTGGGGGTTGCCACATCGTCCCAAAGCAGGCTGTGTTGTGCCGGCGGATCGTTGGCCTCTACAAGGACTTCGTAGTAGCGCTCAATAGCCGCGAAGATCCGCTGCTGTTCGCTCAACTCAACCCCCGGGCTGCTAGAGGGCGCGATGGTGGCCGGCGGCAGGGTTGAAGGAGTCGACGATGTGGGGGGTGGTGACGCCGAAATCCTCGGCGCATCGGTCGTGGGTGCTGGGGTTGTGGGTGGTTGGGTGGTAATCGGCACTGCGGTGGTTGATGGGAATGTGCTCGTGACCGACTCGACTGCATTGCTGCCGTCGTCGCTGCAGCCGGAGGCCACAAGCACAGCACACAACATCCCACCAACACACCGCAGCACCAAACCGCCTGAGTTTTCGCTGACACGACACACCGAACCGCCCGGTGCATCGCTCACGCGACACGGGACGTTCCTGCTCGCCTTTCCGCCGATGGAGCGCAGTTTCAACCCGCTCAATGCTGCTTGCACACGACACGGGAAAGATCCGCCTCTTGTCCCGCCAGTAGTCCGCAACATTCTGCCCGCCTGTGAGTTGTTGTCCCGTCGAGGTGACGATACATGAGATATCTGAAAATGCAACAACAAATCCTAAAAAGGCCACCTGCTTGCCCTTTGGAGGCTCAGCAAAGGCAAACGCAGGTAGTTTTCGGGGGGTGAAGGTTGAGATTCCGGGTGTGACTGTCGGGCATTGGACCGACTCAGCGGCGCGCACGGGTTGCACGGTTGTCCTGTTGCCACCTTCGACTACGGCTTCTGGCGAAGTTCGCGGGGGTGCCCCGGCAACCCGCGAGTTTGAACTGCTGGACCCAAGTCGACTCGTCACCCATGTGGATGCAGTGGTCCTGAGCGGAGGGTCGGCTTTCGGGCTGTCAGCCGCCGATGGCGTGGTGTCAGCCCTTGAGGCTCAGGGCCGGGGTTTTGAGACCAGAACCGCCAACGTGCCGATTGTCGTGGCGATGAGCCTCTACGACCTGGGCGTCGGTGACGCATCTGTCCGCCCCGGTCCAGCCCAGGGAGCCATGGCGTTGGCCGCGTGCAGCTCCGACCCCGCGGTTGGCCCCGTCGGCGCCGGCGCAGGAGCCACGGTCGGCAAGTGGCGCCAGCCAGACGACCCATCGGCTGGCGGGATTCAGATGTTCACCGCCCGCAAAGGCGAGTTGGTAGTGACCGCGCTGGTGGTCAACAACTCAGCGGGCGATATTGACGACGGAAACGTTGTTGCCGAAATTGCCAAGGGCACCTTCGAAGACTGGCCCGAGAGTTTCGGATCCGACGAATTCGCCGCGGACACCGCCAACACGGTGATTGGCGTGGTCATCAGCAACGCTCGCCTGGACCCCGTTGAATGCAAGATCGTTGCACAAGGCGCACATGACGGTTTGGCCCGTGCGATCTTCCCCCCTCACACTCGTTCCGACGGTGATGCCTTTGTTGCAGCCGCTACCGGTGAGATCGCCGCCCACGTCGACGAGGTGAGGGCCTTGGCAGTCGTCGCAACCGAACAGGCCGTGCGCAACTCCGTTCAATCAAGTTGAACCCGTACCGATGCCGTCACCTCGACAGTCGCTAGTCGGCAACCACAAGCTGATCGCCGACGGAGATCGAACCCTCCGAAGTCACCTCGGCATAAGTTCCGAAACACGCGAAGGTGCCGTAGTCTGACTCCTTGCGAGCCGATGCGGCCAACGACGCGAGAATCGACTTGGCCGGTTTGAATCGACCGTGACCAAGCGTTGTCATCACACACCGCGGCGCAGCGTCCGCTATCCACAATTCGGCGTCACCAGCGGTTGCGCCAATGTCTTTCCACGCAAGATCAACAAACTCTCCAACGCCCTTGCCGTCGCCTGAACGGATCAACAGGTTGGGCCGGAATCGCCCAACACCCACATCAGCACCACTGATAGCACCGAGATGGTGAAGCGACTCCTCCAAAACAATGTGCAGCGCCGCCAGATCCACGAACGACTGTCTATCGGTCATCATCGCTATCGGTAACTCGACGTCTATCTCGGACAGCAATGTGCCTGGAATCTCAGGCCATTCGCTGTCGTAGGTTTCCTCGTTGCCGGGAACGACCTCCACAACGACGAGCGGCTCACCAAGCGCAGCTGTCAGCTTCTGGTCGAGTTCCGGGCTGCCTGCGGCAAATTCGCTGCCGTCTGGTCCAATTACAACAACCGAGCCGTCGTCAAGAGTCTTGGCGGACCACTCAAGAAGCCGGCCATAAGGTCTCGGCCGCTTCGCGCTGATTATCTTGTTGGTTTCAGCGTTTCGCAGAGCCCAGCGGCGGTCGCCGACAATACCACCGGGCCTCACCGATACCGACGAGAGCTGTTCCCCGCCCATCGACTTGATCGGGTAGCGCCACAATTCCGTGATTTTGTAGCTGACAGCCATCTTTTCGGTTCTCCCTGCGTCTTTTGAATCAGCAGGCTCCAATCATTCCTCCCTTTCTGCCACAGATTCCAACCGAGCAGAACAATACGCCCTTGACTGTTGCGCCCAGGCTCGCTTGCTGTCAGCCAGACGGGTGCGGGCCGCTCCCGACACCACGGTCAGTAACGTTGAGGCGTGAAACTGCCGCTTGATGACTCCCCGGTCGTGTGTTGGACCTCGGCGGTGGAGCAGACGCGTCTGCTCGCCGGGGCTGTTGCCGGGCTGGTCGACGACGGTGACCTTCTGCTGCTGGTAGGTGACCTCGGCGCCGGGAAGACCGCTTTCACTCAGGGGTTCGCCGCGGCTCTCGGTGTGAGTGCGCCGGTTACGAGCCCTACCTTCACCCTCGCCAACCGCTACGAGGGTCGCCTGATCGTCAATCATCTCGACGTCTACCGGCTCGAGGACCTCGTTGAAGCCCGCGATCTTGCCATTCCGGAACTGTTGGAGCAGGGGGTGACGCTCATTGAGTGGGGTCAGATGATCCTGCCGGCTCTGCCGACCGAGCGCCTTGATGTGAGCATCACCTTCGGTGACGGCGACGACGACCGGCTCATCGAGCTTCGCGCCGTGGGCGACAGTTGGATTGCCCGAAAGAGTGCTCTCAGGACTGCCATGCACGACTGGGCCGGCCAACAACAGGTCAGCCGCTGATGGGTGGGCCGGCAACGGATCGGCAGACAACGGGCCAACCGGAAACGGGCCAACCGGCAACGGATGGACCGGGGCAGACAACGGGCCAACCGGAAACGGGCCAACCGGCAACGGATCGGCAGACAACGGGCCAACCGACAACGCGGGCGCCGTTGATCTTGGGGATTGAGTCGGCGACTTCAAGGGTGGGATGTGCGATCGGCGGTCCGGACGGAGTGTTGGCTACACGCGAGTCGGCTGAACCCCGTCGTCATGCCGAGTCCCTGGTCCCCCAGATCGCCGAAGCTCTCGAAGGATCCGGTGTTGCCTTGGCGGACATCGGGGTGATCGCGGTTGACGTCGGCCCGGGTCTCTACACCGGTTTGCGGGTCGGTATCGCTACCGCCGTCACCATGGCGGACGCTCTCGGCGCGGCGATGGTTCCGGTCACCTCGCTGGAGTTGGTAGCACATCAGGCCCGCCGTAGCTGCACAAACCGACGGATTGATGCGGTTATCGATGCGCGTCGTGGGGAACTGTTCCATGCGGCGTTCGGAGCGAATGGCGACCCCATCAGCGAACCGGCGGTGCTCGACCCCCGCGATCTCGTGACGATGTTGGCCAACGAAGCCCCTGAGACGCTCCTTGTGGGCGACGGAATCGAGGCTCACTCTGAGACGTTCGCCCAAGGGGGGTTCCACACCAACGGGAGTTCTGTTTACCCGAGTGCGGAGACCATCGTGGAGTTGGCGGTGGCCGCGGCAGCAGCCGGCAAGACCGTGGGCGCCGACTCGATCAGACCGCTTTACCTTCGCGGGCCTGACGCACAACCGATCGGAATAGTTGCCCCAGAGGCCGCGCCAACAGGTGAGACGATGCGGACCATACGACGCGAGGCCGTGGCCCGAGCGGCCCGTGAGCGCAGCGAA
The DNA here is from genome assembly GCA_028819005.1 of Acidimicrobiaceae bacterium. Lineage (GTDB taxonomy): Bacteria > Actinomycetota > Acidimicrobiia > Acidimicrobiales > Aldehydirespiratoraceae > VXYK01. The sequence continues at coordinate 27,590 of JAPPMP010000003.1, read as the reverse complement.
CAGGAGCGGGAATGATACAGCCCAATGCCCCACAGACTTTCACCTGTGAGCAGGTGCGGTAACGTCTATTGACGTGCCTTTAGACGTGCGCATCGAGCAAATGACCGTCCACCATATTTCCGCGGTCATGGCCATCGACGAACAGGGTTACGGCGATCCCTGGTCGGCCACGACTTGGTACAAGGAGATGGGTGACCCAGATCGCCTGCATCTGGTCGCCATCACCGACACGGAACTGGGCGGCGACAACAAAGCCGACAACAGAGCCGACGACAGGCAGGGCGACAGGCAGGGCGAACGCGTTGTGGGTCATGCGGGGCTTCTCTATCTGGCCGGCATGGCTCATGTCAGCAATGTGGCCGTTGACCCGGAATATCAACATCAAGGCGTCGCAACACGACTGCTCATTGAGCTTTTGGACCGGGTCCGGGCGCACGGTTCCAGTGCGGTCACGCTTGAGGCTCGTGCTGCGAACAAGCGAGCTCATCGCCTGTACTCTCGTCTCGGGTTCCAGCCGTTGGGGATCACGCCCGACTACTACACCAAGCCCTCTGAAGACGCTCTGGTCATGTCGATCCGCTATCTCGACGAACCTGAGGTTGCCGAGCGCATCGACCGGGTACGGGCGGCCCTCAAATGAGCCCCGCAATGAGCGCTGCAACGAGTCCTGCAGTGAGCCGAGCAGGTAGCACTGTCCAGCCCACCCGAGCCACTCAAACCACTCAAGCCAACAGGATTCTCGGGATTGAGACGAGCTGCGACGAGACTGCTGCTGCGGTGGTGGAATCGGGTTCCGTTGTGCGCTCGTCGATTGTGTCGAGCCAGGTTGAACTGCATGCCCGCTACGGAGGGGTGGTTCCCGAGGTTGCCAGTCGAGCTCATTTGGATCTGATAGTGCCGGTCGTTTCAGCCGCGGTTTCCGATGCCGGGCTCGAAACCGCAGACATCGACGCGATCGCGGCTACGCACGGCCCCGGACTGGTCGGCGCGCTGTTGGTTGGAGTGTCGGCGGCCAAGTCGTTGGCTCTGGTCTGGGACGTGCCCTTTGTTGCTGTCAACCATCTCGAAGCTCATCTCTACGCCGCGTTCTTGGAGGAACCGGATCTCGAGATGCCGATGGTGGTTCTGCTCGTTTCCGGCGGCCACACGATTCTCGTCGTGATGGAGGATCATCTGCGTTACCACGTGCTCGGTGCCACGGTCGATGATGCCGCCGGTGAGGCTTTCGACAAGGTTGCCCGTTTCATGGGTCTCGGCTATCCGGGTGGGCCTGCGGTCGATCGTCTGAGCGTGCAGGGCGACCCTGATTCGATCGCTTTCCCGCGGGCCATGGCCAACGACGGCTGGAACTTCTCGTTCAGCGGGGTGAAGACCGCGGTGGTCAACCATGTGCGCAAGAACCCCGACGTTGCTACTGCGGATGTGGCCGCGTCCTTTCAGGAGGCGGTGGTCGACGTGCTGGTCGACAAGGCACGGCGCGCGGCGCGCGAAATCGGCGCTAGAGCCATTTGCCTGGCTGGTGGTGTCGCCGCGAATTCCCGGTTGCGGTCCCGCACTGCGGAGGTGTGCGAGGCCGATGGGATCAGAGCTGTCATCCCAAGCAGGGCCATGTGTACCGACAACGCGGCAATGGTCGCAGCAGTGGCTTGGTACCGGTTACGAGCCGAGGGCCCTTCGCCCTTGACGACCGGTGCAGACCCGTCGCTGCAGCTTCCGGTCGGGTAGTCCGTCGGGTGTTGAACTCGACGCACAACAACACCATCACCTGCTGGGGACGCGACAACCGCGGGCAGGCCGACGCGCCCGCCGACGGGTTCGGCCCGTTGCCCGAAATCTGCGCGTTCGGCGACAGCCTTTGCAGGTTTTCGAACAGATATCGGGATCGACAGATCCGGCGATGTCTGGCACGCGCCAACGACCTGAGCGACATGAACGCCAATCCCCGCGCCCTTCGCCTCCAATCATCCAATCCCCGCGCCCTTCGCCTCCAATCATGGAGCACTCACGGACTTCGATCTCAAGAGCCGAACACGAACCCCAACCCTTGAGATCGGCTGTGGAGTTCGCCGGAACAAAGACCGGCCACCGCACTCACTGAGGCACAAATTCTTGGGGTGCTGCGGGTTGTTCACGTGGCGAGACGCTCCTATCGTTAGCACTCTCTGGACGAGAGTGCTAACGACTAGCCGACTCGGTTCAGAGACCTACACATCAGCAACTCAAGACCGATCTCGGAGGATCGAATGAACTTGCAGCCCCTTGAGGACCGCATCGTGGTCCGCTCCAGCGAAGCGGAGTCCACCACTGCCAGCGGCCTAGTCATACCCGACACCGCACAGGAAAAGCCCCAACAGGGCGAAGTCATCGCCGTCGGCCCCGGCCGTCGCTCAGAACAGAGCGGTGACATCATCCCCGTCGATGTCGCAGTCGGCGACACGGTCGTCTACAGCAAGTACGGCGGCACAGAAATCACCGTGGAAGGCGAAGAACTTCTCATCCTGAACGCCCGCGACGTGCTCGCGAAGATGGGCTGAGGTAATAGTCCATGCCGAAAATCCTTAAATTCGACGAGTCCGCGCGCCGCGGCCTCGAGGAGGGCGTGAACAAGCTCGCCGACACTGTCAAGGTGACGCTCGGCCCCAAGGGCCGCAATGTCGTACTCGACAAGAAGTTCGGTGCGCCCACCATCACCAACGACGGTGTATCAATCGCCCGTGAAGTCGAGTTGGAAGACCAATTCGAGAACATGGGAGCGCAACTGGTCAAGGAGGTGGCAACCAAGACCAACGACATCGCCGGTGACGGCACCACCACGGCCACCGTCCTGGCACAGGCACTGGTGCGCGAAGGTCTGCGCAACGTGGCTGCCGGCGCCAACCCCATGGGCCTCAAGCGGGGCATGGAGAAGGCAGTGGCCGCCGCTGTGGACGCCCTCGCCGATCAGTCCGTGCAGGTCGACGACAGCAAGGACAAGGTTGCCCAGGTCGCTTCGATCTCCGCTGCTGACGCCGCTGTCGGCGCGGTCATCGCAGACGCGATCGACGAGGTGGGCAAAGACGGTGTTGTCACCGTCGAGGAGTCCAACACGTTCGGCATGGACCTCGACTTCGTCGAGGGCATGCAGTTCGACAAGGGCTACCTCTCCCCCTATTTCGTCACTGACCCCGAGCGGCAGGAAGCTGTGCTCGACGAGCCCTACATCCTGTTCAACCAGGGCAAGATCTCCAACGTTGCGGAGCTGCTGCCGGTGCTCGAGAAGGTCATGCAGTCGGGCAAGCCGCTGTTGATCGTCGCCGAGGACATCGAAGGTGAGGCTCTTGCCACGCTCGTGGTCAACAAGATCCGCGGAACCTTCAACTCGGTGGCTGTCAAGGCGCCGGGATTCGGCGAGCGGCGCAAAGCAATGCTCGCCGACATGGCGATCCTCACCGGCGGCCAAGTCGTCGCCGAAGAGGTCGGTCTCAAACTCGAGACCATCGACATGGCGTTGCTGGGCCGGGCCCGCAAGATCGTGGTCACAAAGGACGACACGACCATCGTTGAAGGCGCGGGCACGCGTTCTGATGTTGAGGGCCGTGTCAGCCAGATCAAGGCCGAAATCGACAACACCGACTCCGACTGGGACCGCGAGAAGCTCCAGGAGCGTCTTGCGAAACTTGCCGGTGGCGTGGCTGTCGTGCAGGTCGGTGCGGCTACCGAAGTCGAGCTCAAGGAGAAGAAGCACCGCATCGAGGATGCTCTTTCCGCGACCCGTGCTGCTATCGAGGAGGGCATTGTTGCTGGTGGCGGTACTGCCCTGCTGCGCTGCCGTGCCTCGGTCGACGCGGTGGCCGAGAGCCTCAACGGCGATGAGGCCACCGGTGCTCGCATCATCAGCGCAGCGCTGGATGCGCCCACGAAGCTGATCGCCGCCAACGCCGGCCATGAGGGTGCCGTCATCGTGCAGCGTGTGGAAGCGGAGTCGGGTTCGACCGGTTTCGACGCTGCTACGGGTGAAATGGTCGACCTCATCGACGCCGGTGTGATCGACCCGGTCAAAGTCACCCGCGCGGCTCTGCAGAACGCCGCATCCATCGCCGGTCTGCTGCTCACCACTGAGGTTCTGGTGGCCGACAAGCCCGAGGAAGCACCGCCAATGCCGATGGGCGGCGGTGATCCTATGGGGGGTTTGGGTGGCATGGGAATGATGTAATGCCCAACCCAGCGCATCAGCTGCGGCAATTCTGACACCGGCCCGGGTCTTCGACCGGGACCGTTCCGCGTTTCACCGCACTTGGATCCGAGCTGGGAATGCATCATGCGAGACACTGAAACGACCACGGTTCGACGCCAACTTCAGCGTCTAACGGGCACCGAGTTGAGCAGCGGCCTCAGCGATACCGATGCCACCGACCGGATCGCGGCAGCCAACTTAGCGTCTAACGGGCACCGAGTTGAGCAGCGGCCTCAGCGATACCGAGAGAGCCTGGCTTGAGGTCGGCCTCGGAACGATTCTCGAAATACCAGCCGACGGCGGTTGAGCGCCTAGCCGCGTTGCCTGTTGAGCGATCGCAGGCGGGTGACACGTTGGTCGTCTTCGCCGAGAAGTTCAATGAGTTCGCCTTCGAGAACGGGCAAAGCAACCGCCTCTGCGTTGACCATCTCTTCAATGTCTTGCCAATCTTTGCTCCGATCAAAGAACGCTTTGAACACGGCAAGGTCGACGCAAGCCAAAAACGGCACCGAGCGACCTGCGAATTCACGCAAGACGATTCGATCTGCGACCGCTTCGTGGAAGGGATCAGAAGTCAAGAAAACGTCGAATGGGACGCGGTTCCACCAGAGCCGTGCTTGACCGTCTCTCTCAAGCTGCGCCAACGCCCGAGGCGACGCTTCGATCTCTGATGGGAGAGTTGCGAGCACTTGCCTGAATTGAGCGGCGGGAACGAAAACGTTGACGTCAATGTCGTTCGTCGCGCGCGGTTCCCCAACGCACCAAGCCAGCGCGAGCGCCCCGCCGAAAGCGTGCGGTAGATCGGCGCCCTTCAGCGACTCGTGCGCTTGCAGAATTAGATCAACAAAATCAACCGGAGGTTCGCGGGGGTCATTCGCGGGGGTCATTCGCGGGGTTTGTGGCGTTGGTTGAGCGGGGGGAACCGCAGTTCTTCCTCGTATCGAGCCGGCAGACGCGCGGCTAGATGCAACAGTGACTCGAGTTTCTCACCTGGAGAGAGTGGGTTTGACCCCTTGTCTTTATCTGATTCTGCACTGGCGTCAACCATTTGCTGCCACCATGACGCGTCCTCTCGCTCCTTCGGACAAGACGCTGAACCCGACATGGCGCCAGCATAGCTTTGGTTGTTGAGACGACCGGTTAACGACCCGAGTAGACGCCTGCCTGTCGCTCATGCGCGACGAATACTTGCCGGTCAACGCCTGCGCATGGTTGCTGACGACCGATAAGTACCCGCCATTCTCGCTACGCTGACCCGTAGGTGATTCGAGGACCCGAACGCGCAGTCAAGAACGCGAAGCACGCACCGACAGGACGCGGTGGCCCGCAGGTGATCCCGCGCCCCTCGGGTGCAACGGTTGGCGGGCCTGCGCCGTGGGCTCACCTCCCTGACCACGAACGTCAGGCGACGCTGTCGGGAATTGTCGATGCGTTGAGTCGTCGAGAACCGCAGATCATCGGGTCCGCTACCCGAAACGTCGCCCAAAGCGCGGTTCTCGTGCTGCTTTATGAACGCTCAGACGATGTGTACATGGTCCTGACGAGGCGTTCGCCGCGCCTGCGCCACCATGCTCATGAGGTGGCGTTTCCCGGCGGACGACACGAGGCCGGCGATGTCGACCTTTGGACCACCGCCGTGCGTGAAGCCCAGGAGGAGGTCGGGATAGACCCCTCCACCATTCGACGAATCGGTGAGCTCGACAGCTTCGCGACCGTGGGGTCAAAGACGATGGTTACACCGTTCGTGGCGACCACCGATCACCAACCAACGCTGAAACCAGACCCGATCGAGGTGGAGTTGATACGCCACGTTTCGTTTGGCGAGCTTCTTCTCGACGAGGTCTGGCGCGAGGAGTTCTGGCCTCTGCCGTCGAGGCCGAGCGGACCACTAGATGATTTCCGCAGCCCGATTTTCGCTGGGAGCGAGGCGGTGGCCCGAGCGGCCCCGCCTGCAGCCCGAGCGGCCCCGCCTGCGGCCCGAGCGGCCCGTGAGCGCACCGAACAAGAGCGGATGGTAGAGCGCAGCGAACAAGAACGGATGGTGGAGCACACCGAACAAGAACGGATGGTGGAGCACACCGAACAAGAGCGGGCGGTGGAGCACACCGAACAAGAGCGGATGGTGGAGCGCAGCGAACAGGAGCGGGCGGTGGAGCACAGCGAACGGGAGCGGGAAGAGCCACGCGACGGACCCCGGGCAATCACGTTTTTTGAGCTTGTCGGCGACACTGTGTGGGGCGCCACCGGGGCGATGCTCCGCCAACTGCTGGCGATCACAACCGGGGTCGAGGACACAACGCACAACGAAGGCACAGCCGGCGCCGGAGTTGTGGGCGGGTGAGTGCGGTTGTGACGGACACGGAGGGGACCGAGACGATCCTCGTGGTCGACTTCGGTGCTCAGTACGCCCAGTTGATCGCTCGGCGGGTGAGGGAGGCCAAGGTCTACAGCGAGATCGTGTCGCCGACGATCACCGCGGAGGAGATCGCCGCAAGGAGCCCGACGGGGATAATCTTCAGCGGCGGTCCCGCCTCGGTTCATGTTGAGGGCGCGGTCCTGATCGATCCCGAGGTCTATGACCTCGGTGTTCCTATTCTCGGGATCTGCTACGGCGCGCAGATGATCGCCCAGCAGAGAGGCGGACGGGTGGATCACAGTGGTCGCGGTGAGTACGGCCGAACCACGATGTCGCTCGATGCCGACGGCGGTTGCCTGCTCGGGGGCACTCCCGCGACCCAGCAGGTGTGGATGAGCCATTTCGACGCGATCGTCGAACCGCCGACAGGCGTCACTGCCACGGCTTCCACGTCAGCAGCGGCCGTGGCTGCTTTCGAGGACCGCGACCAGAAGCTGTACGGCGTGCAGTTCCATCCTGAAGTGGTTCACACCACGCACGGCCGGCATGTGTTCGAGCGCTTCTTGATGGACGCCTGCGGGAGTTCCGGTTCTTGGACGATGGACTCGATCATCGACGCCGCTGTCGCGCAGATTCGTCAACAGGTTGGGGCTGAGTCCGCTATCTGCGGGCTCAGCGGAGGGGTCGATTCTGCGGTCGCCGCCGCGCTCGTGCACAGGGCGATCGGTGATCAGCTCACCTGCGTTTTCGTCGATACCGGATTGATGCGCCTCAACGAGGGCGACCAGGTGGTCGAGACATTCGAACGCAACTTCGGAGTCCGGCTCGTGCATACGCAGGCACAGGATCGGTTCTTCGCGGCCTTAGCCGGTATCACCGAACCCGAGGCGAAACGAAAGGCCATCGGGGAGCTCTTCATTCGCGTTTTTGAAGGAGCGCAGACCCAGGCCGGGGAAGCCTGTTTTCTGGTTCAGGGAACGCTGTATCCCGATGTGATCGAGTCGGGAGGAGAGCACGCTTCCACTATCAAGAGCCATCACAATGTCGGCGGGCTGCCCGACGACATCGAATTCTCTCTGGTGGAACCGCTTCGGAGCCTGTTCAAGGACGAGGTTCGCCAGGTGGGCCGCGAATTGGGCCTTCCCGATGAGATCGTTGAACGCCAGCCGTTCCCGGGGCCGGGTCTCGGCGTCCGCATCATCGGCGAGGTCACTCCCAGCAAGGTTGCGACCCTTCAGTTGGCGGATTTCATCGTCCGCGAGGAGTTGCGCAACGCCGGCCTCGAAAGGTTGATCTGGCAGTCGTTCGCCGTGCTGCCAGACATCCGCACCGTGGGTGTCATGGGTGACGAGCGCACCTACGGGCACCCGGTGATCATCCGGGCAGTCACGAGCGAGGACGCCATGACAGCGGACTGGGCGCGTATTCCGCACGAAGTGTTGGAGGTGATGAGCAGCCGCATCATCAACGAGGTTCCCAGCGTGAACCGCGTCGCCTACGACATCACTTCCAAGCCGCCCGGCACTATTGAATGGGAATAGGGCTAGTGGAACTGGGTCGAACGGCAACAGGCCGAACGGCAACAGGCCGAACGGCAACAGGCCGAACAGAAACAGGGCGAACGGCAACAGGCCGAACAGAAACAGGGCGAACGGCAACAGGGCGAACGG
>JAPPMP010000003.1:0-19251 GCA_028819005.1 Acidimicrobiaceae bacterium | reverse complement strand
AACAGGGCGAACGGGAACAGGGCGAACGGGGCTGGGGCTGTCAGGACCAGTGCAGATGGCATTGAAGCGGCCGGGACCACCACAGTTGGGATCGGCCGGTGGCTGAGCCGGGGGCGACTGAGATCACGCCTCGGCCCCCAAGCGGGCGGGTGTTCGCGCGAGGGCGTCGGGTGCGGCTCGCTGACGTTGATCCGCGGGGACGATGTCGGCTGGACGCGCTGGTGCGGCATCTCCAGGATGTCGCTCGCGACGATTCCGCCGACAGCAGCCTGACGAACCCGATGAACTGGATCGTGCGGCGCACGATGGTAGAAGTTCGGACCGCTCCCGTCTTTCAAGAATGGATCGAGTTGTCAACCTGGTGCAGCGGTTACGGCAGTCGCTGGGCCGAGCGGCGCACCCAAGTCCGCGGGCAGCAAGGAGCCGATGTCGAAGCGGTGACCGTCTGGGTCCACATCGACCGCAAGACCCTGCGACCGACAAGGCTCAACGACGACTTCTTCGAGATCTGGGGCGAGAGCGCGGGCGACCGCCGAGTCACAGCCCGCACGACCTTGCCCACAGCGGTGCCCGATCATGCAAATGATGACCCCTGGCCTCTGCGCTTCACCGATCTTGACCTGCTCGGACATGTGAACAACGCCGCCCAATGGGCTCCAGTGGAGCAGGCGCTTCATCTTTCGGGATGGACTTCGGGTCCAGTCCGGGCCGAACTCGAGCACGGACCCGGCGTCGAGCCGGACAGCGAAGTCCGCCTGCGTTGGCAGGCTTGCGAAGGCGGCGTGGACACCTGGCTGACAACCAACGGCGTGGCCGGAAGCGTTGCCCGGGTGCGGCCCCTACCCCTAGATGCCGCGGCTTGCTGATATCAACTGCTTGGCACGTCAAGAAGACGACAACGTGAAGCGCAGCAGGCCGTCTTCGTCGCGGCGAACGTCGCCGTCACCGCTGAGACGCAGATGTTCGAGGTGCGCGTAGGTTTCGCTGGCGGCCATCTCCCCCCAGGAACGCTCTTTGAACAGCACTTTCATCCAAGCTTCCACCGGGGCGTCGCGATGTTCTCCAGCAGCGTCGCGCAACAGTTGCAAGCGATCCGCGTGATGCTCCTGGATGTGGCCGCAGCGACCAGCCAGATCCTCGAAGGGATGTCCGTGAGCCGGCAATACACAGGTGAGATCATCCAAACCGGCGACTTTGTCGAGCGAGGCGAAGAACGTGGCCAAGGGGTCGCCCAGATTCGGGTTTCCGGCGATGTGAGGGGTGATTGTGGGCAGAACGTGATCCCCTGACAGCAGCACTCCATGTTCGGGGTCGAACAGACACAGATGGTCGAAGGTATGGCCGGGGGTGTGAACGGCGAACCAGTCGCGATCAGCAAGTCGCACAGGGTCGCCGTCGGCTACTCGGATTGTGGGGTGAGGCGCGAGGAAACGGCGATGACCGGCGGGGTCCATGTGGAGCCATTTGAGCATCACCTCATCCGGTGGCGGTTGGCGAACCTTCCCCCAAGGGGTCCGCTCGGATTCGGTGATCCGCTGCTTCCAGAGCTCGACGATCGCCTCATCATCGAGCTCGAGCAGTTCGGTATCGAGATCGTCGCCGGCGTCGAGGATCCGGCTGTGGAACGCCTCGTGGGTGAGCACCTCGGCTCCGGCAACCTCTCGGAGTTGGTCGCTCCCCCCGAAGTGGTCCGGATGACTGTGAGTCACCACCACCGTGTGAACCCGTTCGACAGGAATACTTGCGGCGCCCAGGCGATCCATCAGCGCCTGCCACGACTCCTCACCGGGTAGACCCGGATCGACCAGAGCGACGCCGTTCGAGTCTTCGAGGGCGTAACAGTTCACATGGCCCAGCCCCGGCATGGATATCGGCAGCTGCATCCGCAGGACCCCGGGGGCGACTTCAAGAACTTCTGTCGAGGCGGGTTCCTGTTCCTGTTTGCGATACACCGTATTTGTCACCCTGGCACCCTAGAGGACTCCTACGGTTCCGACTAATCCCAGCGAACGCGCAAAGCTACCGCGGCTCCGGCTACGCCCGGCAAGCTCTACCGCTTCGATACCCCCAGCCGGTGACCGCAGCCCCGACTAATCCCAGCGAACGCGCAAAGCTCCCGCGGCTCCGGCTACGCCCGGCGAAAGCAACGCCCTGCGCAAGCTCTAGTCAGTGACCGCAGCGCCGGCTACGCGGCGCAAACTCTGACCGGTGACCGCGGCTCCGGTTGCGCCCGGCGAAATCACGCGCACGGCGAAATCACAGCGCCCGGTGAAACAACGCCGCTCGATAGTGGCGCAGCTCTTCCAGGCTCTCTCGGATGTCGTCCATGGCCCGATGGCCCGTGGCCTTCTTGGGGGCCGACTCCAAGACTTCAGGATTCCAGCGACGGGCGAGTTCCTTGACGGTCGAGACATCGACTGAGCGGTAGTGCAGGAACTCCTCGATCTCAGTGAGGTGTTTGGCCAGGAAACGGCGATCAGTGCCGATCGAGTTGCCGCAAAGCGGAACGGTTCTCGGCTTCTCGATGTGCTGCTGCAAGAAGGCCAGAGTCTGTGCTCCGGCTTCGGCAAGGGTCACCGTCGAGTCACGAACCGCTTCGAGCAGTCCGCTCTTGGTGTGCATCTTCACGACGACTTCTTCCATGCCGGTCAGATCCTCCTCGTCGACATGGATGATCAGGTCCGGTCCCTCGGCGATCAGCTCAAGGTTGTCGTCGGTGATGAGGGTTGCGATCTCCAAGATCGTGTCTTGGTCGGGCTCCAGTCCCGTCATTTCCAGATCCATCCAGGCCAGCATGGTCTCAGCGTACGTCGGCGAGGGCCTTACTGAGCCGGATCGCTCCAGTATCGGGATCGACACGAAGCTCATCGACAAGTTCACGGGTGGCGTCGTCGAAGAGCCGCAGGGCTGTTTCAGACACACCTGTGGGATCGGTGCGGTTCGCTTCGAACTCGAGACGGTTCTCCACGATCCGAAATACGGCGTCAATGCATGGGTCCGCGTCGGCGGGGTTGCCGCGGGGCGCTCCCGTTGTGTTCTCCGCTGCGTCAGCCCCGTCCAGCAGCAGGTTCACAGCCTTGTCAATCGCCGATCGCAGATTATTGATCTCCACGAAGCCCATGCCGAGCCGGACAGCCATCGCGGCCGCTACCACTCGCACGATCGGCGCGTACGACGCAAGCGCGGGTATCCGCAGAAGCACATCTTCGGCGTCGGGGGAAGCCACAGCGGCCAGTATCTCACGAGCGAGAGCGGCTTGGCCGACGGTAGCCTTACTGGCCGTGGCACTCCTTGTTCAGAAGTTCGGCGGCACCTCGGTGGGTGACCCGGATCGAATCCGCGAGGTCGCCGACTACGTGGCGCGCAGCCACAGGCGAGGCAACCAGATCGTGCTCGTCGCCTCGGCGATGGGCAAGGAGACCGACGAGCTTCTGCGTCTGGCCGATCACGTGTCCGGAACGCAACCGGGCCGAGAGATGGACATGCTCATCACCGGCGGCGAACGCAAGGCCTGCGCGCTGGTTTCGATGGCCTTGCATGATCTCGGGGTCGAGTCGGACTCGTTCACCGGCAGCCAGGCCGGGTTCCTGACCGACTCGACCCACCAGAACGCCAAGATCTTGGAGTTGCGCCCCGACCGCATCCGCGAGGCGCTCGAAGCTGGTCGCGTACCGGTGGTCGGTGGTTCGCAAGGGGTCTCGACCGACAACAACGTCACGTTCTTGGGCCGCGGTGGTTCTGACACTACCGCAGTCGCGCTCGCCCACGCCCTCGACGCCGACGCCTGCGAGCTCTACACAGATGTTCCCGGCGTGTTCACCACCGATCCGCGGCTGGTGATCAGCGCGCAGCGGATCGATCAAATCTCATTCGACGAACTGCTCGAGATGACCGCGACCGGCTGCCCCAAGCCGGCGATGCGGTCTGTCGAGTTGGCCCGGGCCTACGAGGTTAAGCTGCATGTGCGCAGCGCGTTCTCGTGGGTTCCGGGTACTTGGGTGACCGAGGAGGGTCCCATGGAAGGTGCACTCATTTCTGCGGTGACGCACGACACCAGCGAGGCGAAGATGACCGTCTCGGGGGTGATCGACCGTCCCGGTGTGGCGGCTCTGCTGTTTCGCACGTTGGCGAACGCTGACGTCAACGTCGACATGATCGTGCAGAACGTGTCAGCGCAGGGCCACACCGATATCAGCTTCACCGTGCCCCACGATCAGGTTGAGGCAGCCACCGAGGCGGTCGACTCGATTCTCGGGTCGCTCGGCGCGGCTGGTGTCGTCGCCGACGATGGAATCGCCCGGGTCAGCCTCATCGGGGCCGGGATGAAGACCAATCCGGGCGTTGCGGCCACCATGTTCGAAACTCTTTCCGGCAACGACGTCAACATCGAGATGATCTCGACCTCGGCGATTCGGGTGTCGTGCGTGGTTCGCGAAACCCAGGTTGAATTGGCGGTGGCGAAACTCCACGCCGCTTTCGAACTGCACATGGCCCCCGAGGACCGCAGCCATATCTGATGGCTGAACCGGCTGCTGAAGCTCGTCCGGTGGCCCTGGTGACAGGGGAGTGCTCGGGAGTTCCGACGAGCACTTTTCTCCCGTGCCTGAGTCGCGAGCCGAACCATGGGCGCTATACGGTCTAGCGCTTGACGTCGATACACAGGAACGCATTCTTCGCAGCAATGCTCTCTCTAAGGCTGTTTCAACTGGATCAAAAGGAGTCGAGGTCGTGACATCACGATATGAGAAGCTTCGGATCGCGCAACCAGACCCGATCTTTGGGCTAAAGGCGGAGTACGTTGTCGACCCTCGGTCCGACAAGCTCGATCTCACCGCAGGCGTCTACCGAGATGAGAACGGTGTCACTCCCATCTTTGAGGTGAGGTTCCCCCCCTTTTCGTGGAGACATGCTCTATAAGGAGGAGCTATGTCCAGACCACGAAGTGAGCTTCCCCCCGGCTCGTGGAGAGGTGGTTAGGCTGCGTTGGTTAGCTCGTGGTCGGTTGGGCTGGTCATGTTGTTGGTGGAATGAGTCGCTTGGAGTCATCACAAAACCGTTGTCAACATCGAAGCAACTACACTCGCTGTGATTACTAGGGGGAAGCAGTGGGGCCCGACGAGCCGACCTGGTCGCTAGGCATCGAAGAGGAGTATCAGCTCGTTGATCTCGACACGGGCGCCCTTGTCGCCAAGCAGCCTCCGGGTCTGCTGGAGAAGGTGGCTGACCTGCGTCACGGTCTGGTGGCCAGGGAGCTGTTCAGCTCGCAGCTTGAGATCGCCACCGGGATCTGCACCGACGTAAAGTACCTGCGTGCTGACGTCGGCCTGTTGCGCTTGGCGGTAACGGAGGCCGCGGCCGAGTACGGGCTGGCGCCCATCGCTGCTTCGACTCATCCGTTCGCGCAGGTGAACCAGCTCGAGTACAGCGAAGGGGAGCGTTACCAGGCCCTGGTTGAGGATCTGCAGGGAGTGTCGCGGCAGTTGGTGATCTCGGGGTTGCATGTCCATGTCGGCATCGAGGATCCTGAACTGCGGATTGATCTGATGAACCAGGCCTCGTACTTCCTGCCGCACCTGCTGGCCCTGTCGACTTCGTCGCCTTTCTGGGAGGGACGCGACACTGGTTTGCGGAGCTACCGCACGACGTTGTTCTCGACCCTGCCGCGTACGGGGTTCCCCGACAAGTTCGATTCGTGGTCGGAGTTCCGACGCCATGTGGACGTGCTGGTGAACGCAGGGATCATCGAGGATTCCAGCAAGGTGTGGTGGCACATCCGCCCGTCGGAGCGTTATCCCACTCTGGAGATGCGCGTCGCCGACCTGCCGGCGAAGATGGAGGACACCATCTGTATCGCCGCCTTGTACGTCTGTCTGTTGAGGATGCTCTGGAGGCTCAAATCACAGAATCGGCGTTGGCGCAGCTACTCCAACTTCCTGTTGTCGGAGAACCTGTGGAGGGCCCAGCGGTACGGGATCGGTGGTGAGCTGATCGACTTCGGCAAGGGCGAGTTGGCGCCGTTCACGGATCTGGTGGCAGAGCTCGTCGAGCTGGTCCGGCCCGACGCCGTGGCCTTGAACTGTGTCGCCGAGGTGGAGCATGCGCTCACAATCTGCGAGCGCGGCTCCTCCGCGGATCGCCAACTGGCGGTGTACCACAATGCGCTCACCGAGGGCGCTTCTGAAGACGAGGCGCTCCGAGCCGTCGTCGAAGCACTGGTCGCCGACACGATCGCTGCGCCCGAGGCTTAGCCTCAATCCACCGGTGTTGTGGTGGCTGGGGGTTGGCGCGTCCACCAGAAAGGCATCCTGACATGGGAGAATGCTGTTTGATGCAACGGTCATTCCGGCCATGTGAGGAGGCACTTCCTGTGAGCAGCATAACTGGCGGTATCGACGGGTTGGGGGTTCGTTTCGACGATTCGTCTTTGGTGGCCGAAGCGGGGCTTGTGCTGGCGGGCACGGTGATGGAGCGCCTTGGGGTTGGAGGCGCTCATCGACGAGGCGGTGCGCCCACCCGAATCGGGGCGCGGGCCGCGTCCGCGGCGTCGACGACGGAGCCGGGCGGGTGCGCCCACCCGAATCGGGGCGCGGGTCCGGGGCCAAGGCGCTGTCGGCGGCGGCGTCGATGCTGGTGGGCGGGTCGTTCATCGACGACGCGAACAGGCTGCGGTCCGGGTCCGCTGAGGGTGTGCTGCCGTTCGCGGTGTCGGCGCCCTCGACTCTGGGCACGTGGCTGCGGTCGTTCACGTGGGGCCATGTGCGCCAGCTCGACCGCGCGCATGAGCTGGCGCTCAGCAGGGCGTGGTCGGCCCGGGAGCGGAAGGTTGAGCGCCGCTTCGGCCCGGTTGGAGGGCAGAACGGTTACGGTGTCACTGTGGCTGAGATACATGGGAGTTGCGAAGTCGGGTTCGAAGGCGTGCGAGATGCGTTCTCGACCAATTTCGACGAGGGAGACCTGGGTGCTTCATGCGCTGTGGTCCACCGGGGCGAATTGGTGGTCGATCTTTGGGGCGGGCATCGAGACGTCGCAGCAACGAAGCCGTGGGAACGCGACACGATTGTCAATGTCTGGTCGACCACCAAGATGATGGCCGCACTGTGCATGCTGGTCCTGCACGACCGGGGGGCGCTGTCGGTTGACGACCCGGTCGCGGCGCACTGGCCGGAGTTCGCGGCCGCCGGCAAGGAAGCAGTGCTGATTCGTCACCTGATGAGCCACACGGCCGGGCTTGCGGGCTTCGATCCGCCGATCACCGAAGAACAGATGTACGACTGGGACCACTGCTGTGCCAACCTGGCGGCTCAGACTCCCTGGTGGGAGCCGGGCACAGCCTCGGGCTATCACGCATCCACCCAGGGATGGCTGCTCGGTGAGGTGGTGCGCCGGGTGGCCGGACGTACACTCGGCGCCTTCTTTCGCGAAGAGATCGCCGAACCCCTCGGAGCGGATTTCCACATCGGGCTTGCCGACAGCGAGTTCGACCGTGTCGCCGAGATGCGCACAGATGAAGCGGACGAGATCGGCGATGGCAAACAACCGATTCCTGCCCGCCGGGCCCGCGGCGAGGCTGAGCATTCTCAGTTCGTCAACACCGACCGCTGGCGTCGAGCCGAGTTCCCCGCCTCGAACGGTCACGGCAACGCCCGCTCGGTTGCGGAAGTCGTCTCCATCCTGGCCCAGGGCGGCGAATCCCAAGGGATCCGATTCCTCGGCCCGTCCACCATCGAACGGATCTTCGAAGTGCAGGCATCCGGACCCGATCTCGTGCTCGGCTACAACACGAAGTTCGGCATCGGCTACGGGCTCAACTCCAAAGCAATGCCCCTCGGGATCAATGACCGCACCCTGTTCTGGGCGGGCTGGGGCGGTTCGATGGCTGTAGTGGACGTGGAGAACTCACTCACAGTCTGCTACGCCATGAATCGCATGATGTCAGACGTCGTCGGAGGGATGAGGGCGGGCAGGGTGATATTCGCGGCGCATGATGCCGGCACTGCCCTCCGGGCCTAGCGGCCCGTGAGCGAAGCGAACAAGAGCAGAAAGCAACGCCCCGCGCACGGCGCCGGCACTGTGCTGCGGGGTTAGGGGCCGGCAACAGTCAGGGGACCGGAACTGTGACGGTATCGGTGCCGCTGCGCAGCACTATGCCGGGGAGTTCGTCAGTTGCCCGACCGTCAAGCACGGTCGTGACTCCGTTGACCATCACGCGTCTGATGCCGGTGGCCTCGGAATAGAGACGCTTGCTGCCACCCGGGAGGTCGAACACCAACTCCACATCGGTAGCCCCGACCTCGTCGCTGTCGAACAAGACCAGATCGGCAAAATAGCCTTCGGCGAGACGGCCCCGGTCCCGAAGGCCGAAGAGCCGTGCTGGTACGTCTGTGAGATGCCGGACGGCGTTCTCCATGCTCGTGAGCTGCCGGCCGCGCAGGCAGTCGGCAAGCCAGGCCGTGGTATAGGGGGCGCCGGCCATGCGGTCGAGGTGGGCGCCCGCATCGGAGCCGCCGATCATCACCGCCTCGTGTTCCCATGCCTGTGCCCTCAAACGCCAGCTCTCGGCGTCATCGTCGGTCGGCAGCGGCCACCACACTGTTCGCAGTTCGTCTTCGAGGGCGATCTCTACCATTGTGTGGAACGCCCGTTTGCCCCGCTCACGGGCGATGTCTCCAACTGTGCGGCCCTTGAGGCCCTCGTTGGCGGCGGAGTAGGTATCGCCCACCATGTAGTTGTCCCAGCCGGTCAGGCGGGAGAACACTCCCGCTTCCGGAAGCGCCGCTTGATTCTCAAGCCAGGTGACCACCTCGGGGTCCCGAAGCTTCGCCATCCGTTCCGGGTAGTCGAGGCTGAAGAACGTCTTCCACTCCGGGAGTTGATGCAGCGCGCAGAAAGTCCCGAGGCTCATGTTCATGCCGACCAGGATCGGCATCGTGAGAGCCACGATCTTGGCCCCTTCTGAGTTGGCCTTCTCGCAGGCGGCGATCTGGTTGCGGTATGCCTCGGGGCGGGCCGAGTCGATGGTCAACACGTTCCAGTTGAGCGGCCGCTGCCCTTCAACCGACATTCTGGTCATCAACTCGACTTCGTCGTCCTCAAATCCGTTGAGGCATCCGTCGGCCACCCATTCGAGGGTCGTGCCCTCGTGGGCCGAGGTTTCCCGGCAGAGTTCCAGCACTTCATCCCAGGCC
Organism: Acidimicrobiaceae bacterium; assembly: GCA_028819005.1. Lineage (GTDB taxonomy): Bacteria > Actinomycetota > Acidimicrobiia > Acidimicrobiales > Aldehydirespiratoraceae > VXYK01. The sequence continues at coordinate 10,066 of JAPPMP010000003.1, read as the reverse complement.
GCCCAACGACTCGGTACGGGGTTCCCGTCCCAGTCGTTGTGGGTGAACGAGCGGCCCGTGGAGAACCCGAGTCCGCCGGCTTCGATCGACTCTCTGAGCAGCTCTCGCATCTGCGCGACTTGCTGTGCGCTTGCTTCGTGGCCCACAGAGTCGTCTTTCATGACCAGTCTGCGCAACGCGCAGTGGCCGACCAGGAAGCCGACGTTGACGGCCGTGCCGTTCTCGGCCACCCGATCGAGGTATTCGCCGAAGGTGCGCCAGTTCCATGGCACTCCCAGCTCCAAAGCCTCAAGTGCCATGCCTTCGACCTTGACCATCATCTTCTTCAGGTATTCGCCGTCGGATTCGTCGCCGAGCGGGGCGAGGGTGAAACCGCAGTTTCCTCCGATCATCGAGGTCACGCCGAAGAGGTTCGACGGGGTCGTCCGCGGATCCCAGAAGATCTGCGCGTCGTAGTGGGTGTGCGGATCGACGAACCCCGGGCAGACGACCAGGCCGTCGGCATCCACCGTCTCTGCAGCCGGCTCGTCTACTGCGCCGACGGCTGCGATTCGGCCGTCGCGGATCCCGATGTCGCCTGGCACTGGCGCCGCCCCCGTGCCATCGACGATGGTCCCGCCTTTGATAATCATGTCGAGCATCGCTTCGTCCTCCCAGCCCCGAGCACGGCCTGCCTATTTGCGCGCGCTATGAGACTATCCGCTCGTGTCGGTGTAGGGGTCGAGGTTCTGGGGTACGGACGATTTGCTGTGGATCTGACGCCAGACGTCGGCTAGTTCGGGCGAACGACGGTAACGTCGCCCGCGTTTGTCTCCGATCGCCCACCAGCAGTCCCGCCTGCACCATCGAGTTGAGGTCCCTGGAGGCCATTCCATCGCTGATTGGATCACCACCGGAGGTTCGAGTTCGGATCATGTACAGCGAACGACGCGTGGTCCAGCCTCGAGCAGATTCGCACAGCGCGTCGACGACTCGTAGAGGCAGGCCACGCCGTTGCGCGAGCGTCTCTGCCATAGCGCGCCGCGAGTTGGAGTTGCCGTGCTGTTCGACGGGATTCGGCGATTCGGATCGGAGTCTGCGCGGCCGCTTTCGATTCAACGTGCTGAACCATGTAGGTTTCCGGCGATGAGCAAACGGACCGATGACCTTCTGGCGGCAATGACAGCCGAGGAGAAGGTGGCCATGGTCACCGGCGGCGACATGTGGCACACCCGTGGCGTCGAGCGGCTCGGCATCCCGAAGCTGAAGGTGACCGATGGTCCCAACGGCGCCCGGGGCGACGGGCTCATGGGCACCGGCAGCCGCACCGCATGCATCCCGAGCGGCGCCGCGTTGGGCGCAACCTGGGATCCGGCTCTGGTTGCCGAACTGGGCGAATTGCTGGGCGACGAAGCGAGAGCCAAGCGCGCTCAGGTTTTGTTGGCCCCGACGATCAACCTGCACCGCTCCCCCAAAGGCGGACGAAATTTCGAGTGTTACAGCGAGGACCCGATTCTGTCCGGGCGTCTGGCCGCCGCGTTCGTGCGGGGTGTGCAGTCGCGTGGCGTGGCGACGACCGCGAAACATTTCGTGGCCAACGACTCTGAGTTTGAACGCAACAGCATCGACGCCCAGGTCGATGAGCGAACCCTGCGCGAGCTGTATCTGGTGCCGTTCGAACACGCTGTGAAAGACGGTGGCTCCTGGGGGGTGATGTCGGCCTACAACAGGCTCAACGGCACGTTCTGCTCGGAGAATCACTGGCTGTTGACCACCGTTCTGCGCGAGGAATGGGGTTTCGACGGGTTTGTAGTGACCGACTGGTTCGCAGCGCGTTCCACTGCTGAGATGGCGAATGCCGGTTTGAGTCTGGAGATGCCGGGCGAGGGACGCTGGTACGGCGATCTGCTCAGCGCTGCTGTCGATGCGGGAGAGGTGCAAACCGGCGCCCTCGATCGCATCGCCGGCGACGTCTTGACGCTCATGGAGCGCACCGGCGCGCTGGACCACGACAACGAATTCCCGGAGTCCGAATTGGACCGCCCGCAGGATCGGGCACTGGTTCGCCGGGCCGCGGCGGCCGGCTCCGTGCTGTTGCGCAACGACGGGGTTCTGCCGCTCAATCCCGCGACGGTCTCCACGGTTGCCGTCATCGGCCCCAATGCCTTCAACGCAAAGGTGATGGGCGGCGGTTCTGCGAAGGTCAACGCCTACCGGGCGACCTCACCGCTGGACGCCCTGAGCGCGCGTCTGCCGAATGCCGAGGTGGTCTGGGAGAAGGGTTGCGACATCGACCGGACGTGTCCGGCGTTGACGAAGCCGCTGGTGCGGGGACCGGTGACCGTCGAGTACTTCGACGGCTTTGATCTCGACCACCCGGCCGGTCCCGAGGCCGAGACCCAGGCAAGCGGGGGCCGGGCAAACACGGCCAAGACCACGATCAAGGCGAGCAGTTTCGATTTCACGGCGTTCGGCGAGCCCGCTTCGGGTGTGTCTGCTGAGTCCTATTCGCTTCGAGCGACAGCGGAGGTCGTGCCGACGACGACCGGGGTTCACGAGTTCCGGCTGGTTCAGTGCGGGCGGGCTCGGGTGTTGGTCAACGGCGAGGTCGTGCTCGACGCGACCGAGGGCGACTATCCGCGGGGCAGCGCGTTCTTCGGATTCGGCACCGACGAGATCGTCGCGGAGGTGGATCTGGTCGAGGGCCGGAAGATCGAGGTGACCGCAGAGTTCTCCAACCGCGATTCGATGTTGCTGTCCGGCATGAAACTGGGCCTGCTTTCAACCGCCGAGGAGGATCTGCTGGGCCGGGCTGTGGCCTTGGCAGCCGGCAGCGATGTGGCGGTCGTGGTGGTCGGCACCAACGACGACTGGGAGACTGAAGGACGCGATCGCGACCTCTGGGAACTGCCCGGCGACCAGCCCGAGTTGATTCGCCGTGTGGCGGCTGCCAATGAGCGAACCATCGTGATCCTCAACGTCGGTGCGCCTCACGATCTGTCGTGGCTTGACGATCCCGCAGCAGTGTTGTCTGTCGGTTTCGGTGGTCAGGAACTCGGCGATGCGATCGTCGACATGCTGGTCGGCGAGGTCGAGCCGAGCGGGCGTCTGCCGACCACCGTCGGCGCCCGTTACGAGCATTTCGGTGCTTACCTGAACTATCCGGGCGAGAACTCGGTGGTCCGCTACGGAGAGGGCTTGTTCACGGGTCACCGTTTTCACGACGCCATGGGGATTGAGCCCGCCGTCGAGTTCGGGTTCGGCCTGTCCTACACGAATTTTGAAATGTCGGAGCCTCGTCTTGTTTCCACATCGGACGCTGCTTCTGGCGTCAGCGCTCCGACCGGCGCCACCGTCGCCGTCGAGGTCCATGTGACCAATACCGGCGAGCGGCAAGGATCCGAGGTCGTGCAGGTGTATGTCGAACCGTTGAACCCCGAGGTTGCCCGCCCTGTGCGGGAGTTGAAGGCGTTCGAGAAGGTGACCCTCGATCCCGGTGAGACAGCCACGGTCGTGCTTGACCTGGAGCCCCGCGCCTTCGCTTATTACGACGTAGGCGATCCGTTCTGGGATGCGTTGAGCAACGCCGGTCCAGTACCCGTCGAGGGAGAGGAGCTTCATCGCACGCAGGCCGGCTGGTACGTGGACCCGGGCGATTACCGGATCGTCTCCGGTCGTTCTTCTCGCGATTTCTCGGGTTCGGTCGTGCTCACGCTCACGGGCGACGCCGTACGGCTCGACACGTAACACGGCTCGACGCGTGAAGAGGCCTAGGATCTAACCGAGGAGAAGCCGACAATGCTGTTTCGACGCGACAAGCAGACCATGCCCACCCCGGCCGAGGCGCTCGCTGGACGGCCCGAAGCGCTCCCGGTGCAGGACGAACATCTCGTTCTGGGCACACCGCTGGAGGGTCCATACCCCGCTGGTTTCGAGACCGCCATGTTCGGACTCGGTTGTTTCTGGGGCGCAGAGCGCTTCTATTGGCAACTCGACGGCGTCTACACAACCGCGGTGGGGTACGCGGGCGGTTACACGCCGAATCCGTTCTACGAGGAGGTCTGCACCGGGCGGACCGGGCACAACGAGGTGGTCTTCGTTGTGTTCGACCCAGATGTCGTCGGCTATGAGGACCTGCTCGCAGTCTTCTGGGAGGTGCATGACCCCACCCAGTTCATGCGCCAGCACAACGACGTCGGCACCCAGTACCGCAGCGAGATCTACGTCTATGGCGAAGCCCAACGAGCCGCTGCTCTGGCGAGCCGCGACAAGTACCAGGGGCTGCTGAGCGAAGCCGGTTATGGCGAGATCGCCACCACCGTGGTGGACGCTCCGGCCTTCTATTTCGCTGAGGAATACCATCAGCAGTATCTCCACCGCAATCCTGGCGGCTACTGCAATCACGGGGTCTGCCAGGTCAGATACGCCTGAGGGCTCGCGGACCGGTATCAGGCCCGCCCATTGCTGGCCTACCCATTGCTGGCCAACCCATTGCTGGCCCGGCGATCAGCGGGTGGACGATCAGATCGACTGGCTCGGGAATCCGGGGCCTTCGTGGTCCTTTCCGTCCATGTTGGCGTTGAGCCGGGCTTTGCCCATCAACTCCGCCATGACGGGTCCGAGTTCGGTCGGATCATCGGGCTGCACGGCGGTCGGGCCGAGGTGCCAACCTTCGGCGACGCCGAGATGACGCCCCCGTATGTCGAAGACCCTGCCGGTGACCTTGCCCGCCTCAGGGCTGGCCAACCAGGTGGTGAGCACCGCTATCCAGCGCGGTGACATGGCCTCCATAGCCGCATCCGAGAGGTTCTCTGCTCCGCCCATCAGCGGCAGCGTCAATCGAGAGACGGCCGTGGGCGCCAGACAGTTCACCGTCACCCCGTACTTGACAAGCTCCTGAGCGGTGATGATCGAGAAGGCTGCAATTCCGGCTTTTGCGGCGCCGTAGTTCGACTGGCCGACATTGCCGTAGATGCCTGAGGGCGAAGCGGTGTTGATTATGCGGCCGTACGCCTCGCCGCCGGACTTGACCTGGGCCCGCCAGTGGACCGCCGCGTGGTGCGATGGGCCGAACGTGCCTTTGAGATGCACTCCGATCACTGCGTCCCAGTCGTCTTCGCTCATGGAGAACACCATGCGATCTCGCAAGATCCCAGCGTTGTTGACGACGATGTTGATGTCGCCGTAGGCGTCGATCGCCTGGTCGATCATGGCCTTGGCGTCGTCGAACTTGGCCACGTTGCCGCCATTGACGACAGCCTCGCCGCCCATCGCCTCGATCTCCGCCACGACTTCTTGTGCCGGGGTCAAGTCTCCGCCCCCGCCGAATTCGTCGCCGCCGAGATCGTTGACGACGACCTTGGCGCCGTGTTCGGCCATCATGATGGCGTGATCGCGGCCGATGCCGCGGCCCGCGCCGGTGATGAGAGCGACCTTGCCCTCCAAAAGCTTGCCCATATCCCCTCCGGGGTCGGAACCTGCAATAACTGACAGGAAATGAAAAGTGAACGATCGTTAGCGTGCCACGCCCAACGACAAACGACTACCTCAACTGCCGAGCGACGCGAAACTTGCTCGTGGGTGGCTCTTGGTCGTCACCAGCCGCGGGCCGCCCAACGACCCCGCCGAGATAGCCCGCTCCGCGACACGCTTGGTCGTCACCAGCCGCGGGCCGCCCATTCATCGAAGCTGGGGATTTCGTCGCCGATTGTTGTGTCGGCGCCGTGGCCCGGCAGCACGATCGTGTCTGCATCGAACACCCTGAACATGCGGTCCTCGATGCTCCGCAGGATCGTCGGGAAGTCTCCGCCTTCGAAGCTGGTCGCTCCGGGTCCGCCCGGAAAGAGCGTGTCGCCGGTGAACAGCAGGGGTGTGTCAGCCACGCTGAACGACATTGATCCCGGTGTGTGCCCCGGCGTGTGATGGGTATGGATTCGCAACCGGCCGATCTCGATCACCGACTCGTCGGTGAGAAGGTAGTCGTAGCTCGGCAACATGGCGGCGTCCTCAGCGGTGACGCCGACCTTGTAGCCGGCTTCGCGCACGGCCGGCACCGCCTGGATGTGGTCCCAGTGGCCGTGTGTCTCCAGCACCGTGCGTACATCGAGCGCTTGGCACAGCTCCAGCAGCCGCTCGTGTTCGTTTGCTGCATCGAGCAGCACGCCCTCCCCCGTTTCTCGACAGCGGACTACGAACACGTTGTTGTCTACGGGGCCGACGACGAGACGATGAACCTCGACGCGGCTGTCGGACCAGTGCAGTGTTGAAGCAGACGAGTCTGAGACAGGCGGGGTCACACCGAGATCGTAGCGGCGGCGCGTCCTCCCCGCGGCGTGCGATCCGCACGCCGGGGGATGGCGGGGTCACACCGAGATCGTAGCGGCGGCGCGTCCCTCAGGCAGCCGATTCGTCTTCGACGCTCAATCCCCATGGTTCGTCTTCGACGCTCAATCCCCATGGTTCGTCTTCGACGAAACGCACGTTGCCGAGAGGCACTCCAACAGCGCCGCAGTTCCAGCAGACGTCGGCGCTGGTCCCTCTCCAGGTGACGTCGCAACCGATGCAGCGCAGCGGTTTCTCGACGCCATCGGTCGCCGGTGGGACTGAGACAAGGTCGGTCACAGAAGTCACACTATGCACAGCCGCCATTGCAAATGGGTGATCCCCCCGAACGAGTCGTCGGATTTGGGGCGTCGCGCTCTAGCCTGCGTTGAGCAGATCCAGGAGAAACATATGGCCCCAACACCCTGTCCCAACAGCGACGGCTCAAGCCCCAAACGTCAGCGGTTCGACGAACCGCCGCAGATGTGCATCGACCCGGCCAAGAGCTACACGGCAACCATGGAGACCTCGCTGGGCTCGATGACCATCCACCTTGACGCCGCAGCCGCGCCCAAGACGGTCAACAACTTCGTGACTTTGTCCCGCTACCACTACTACGACGGCGTCGCCTTTCACCGCATCATCAACGGCTTCATGTGCCAGGGCGGCGACCCCGACGGCACGGGCCGAGGTGGTCCCGGCTACCGTTTCGAGGACGAACTGCCCCGTCCCGGGCGCTACGAAATCGGCTCTTTGGCAATGGCCAACGCCGGTCCCAACACCAACGGCAGTCAGTTCTTCATCGTCTCCGGACCGAGTGGAGTGGGCCTGCCGCCGCAGTACTCGCTGTTCGGCAAGGTTGTGTCGGGCCTTGACGTGCTCGACGAGATGCAGCGGGTCCAAACCGACCGAAACGACCGCCCGATCACCGACGTCGTGATCTCATCGGTCACGGTCACCGAGGGGGAATGACATGACAATCGACACGATCGGGCTCGTCGGCACCGGCGCGATGGGCAGCGGAATCATTGAAGTCGCAGCCAAGGCCGGAGTAGCCGTCGTCGCCTACGACGTCAACGCCACAGCAGTTGAAGCCGGCAAAGCCAGGGTGGAGGGGTCGCTCGACAAGGCGGTCGCTCGGGGCAAACTCGATGAAACCGCTCGCAGCGACGCCGCTGAGAAAATTACTTGGACCACCGACCTTGCAGACATGCGCGGATGCCGGCTGGCGATCGAAGCAGCGCCGGAGATCCTCGACCTCAAGCTCGACATTTTCAAACAACTCGATGAGATTTTGCCGCAGGGAGCGATCATGGCGACGAACACGTCTTCGATCCCGATCATCGACATTGCCATGGGGACCAGCCGTCCCGAGCAGGTGTGCGGGATGCACTTCTTCAACCCGGCGACGGTCATGCGGCTCGTGGAAGTGATCTCCACGCAGCGAACCGACGCTGCGGTGGCGCAGGCTGCCGCCGGTTTCGCGTCCGATGTGCTCGGCAAACGAGTCGTGCACTGCAAGGACCGAGCCGGTTTCGTCGTGAACGCACTGCTTGTGCCCTTCCTGTGCCAGGCCATCGCCATGTTCGAGGCCGGCCATGCCTCAGCCGAAGACATCGATGAGGCGATGAAGCTCGGAGCAGGTCACCCCATGGGTCCGCTCGCCTTGTGCGACATGATCGGTCTCGACGTGATGTTGTGGACCGCCGAGTCGCTGTACGACGAATACAACGAGCGTTTCCTGGCTCCGCCGCCGCTGCTTCGACGCATGGTGTCCGCGGGCCACCTCGGACGCAAGACCGGCAAGGGCTTCTACGACTACTGAGTTCTGCTTTTGCCGGGCGCAACCGGAGCCGCGAAACCCGCTCTGCTTTAACCGGAGCCGACAGTTCAGCATTCGAGTCGCAGCATCTCGCGCGGCTCCGGTCACGCCCGGCGCAGGCTGCGCCGTGTCTCCCACTCGCCGGCTTCAAGGAGCGCTTCACGCTCGGCTCTGATGGCCGAGTAGGCTTCTCGGTGACAGCGACTGTTTCGCAGTTCACGGAAATAGTCACCCAGATACGCACGCAGAAACCCGATTCGGCCCGCTTCGTGCCATTGGCGGACATGGACGAGTTCGTGTGCCAACAGCTTGCGGTTCCCGCTGCGATCATCGTCGCTCCTCAGGAGCACGAACCGGCCGATCGTCATTCCGTCCGACCCGAAGAAAAGCACCGGTACCCGTACAATTAGCACCCGTTCAGCCAAATCACGACTGAGAACGTCGTACGATTCGATTTCAGGCCCCTCTAATCGTCTCATGTGTCACCTGCGGTGCCAGACGGGGCCGTTGGGGGTGTCTTCGACCACGACGCCCAAGGCGGTGAGTTCATCGCGAAGTCGATCAGCTTCGGCAAAATCCTTCGAGTCCCGAGCGCTCGAGCGAGCCGCGATCAGCGTTTCGATCTTGTCGCTGTCGCAGGGCGAAGCGCCGCCGACGTCCTCATCGCTTCGAGCGCGTCGGACTCCGATGCCGAGCGCGCCGGTGAGGTCGGCCACGGTTGCAACCAGACGAGACGCCTCCCCCATGTCACTGCCGGAGCTCGCGTCCAGAGCCGTGTTGGCTCGCCGGACTGCGTCGAACACAACAGCCACGGCTTCGGGCGTTCCCAAGTCGTTGTCCATCGCGGCCTTGAATGCCTCTAGAGATGGGACGTAGCGCTCAGGCCCCTCCAGTGGGATGCCAGCCGCTTCGGCGCGACGAGCCATGGCGTCGATGCGTTCGACAGCGGCACGCGCCTGGGACATCACCTCGGCGTTGACTTCCATCGTCTTGCGGTAGTGGGTCTGCAGCAGAAGCAGGCGCAGCGCACGCGCGTTGAGCGGGTGCTCGTCGAGCAGGTCGCGGACAGTGCGGAAGTTGCCGAGCGATTTCGCCATCTTCTCGCCGCCCACGTTGAGCATGGCATTGTGCAGCCAATGCTGGGCGAACGGCCGACCCGCGGCGATAGCCTCGGCTCGTTCGTTGGTGTGATGCGGAAACACCAGGTCGTCGCCTCCGCCGTGGAGGTCGAACCCGTCGCCGAGTATGCCGAGGCTCATGGCCACGCATTCGATGTGCCAGCCGGGGCGGCCGGGTCCCCACGGGGAGGGCCAGGTCGGCTCGTCGGGTTTGGCTGATTTCCAGAGGGCGAAATCGAGCGGATCCTCTTTGTGCTCGTCGACCTCAACCCGAGCACCGGAACCCTCGGCCAGTTCATCGAAGCTGCGGTGTACAAGATCGCCGTATCCCGGAACCGAGCGGACTCGCAGGTACACCCCTGATTCGGTGGCGTAGGCCGCGCCGTTGTCCATCAGGGTTGCGATGAACGCGACCATTTCGTCGACGAATTCGGTGGCATGCGGACGGTCGTGGGGGTGGAGAATGTCGAGTTCGTCCATCACCTCGATGTAGACTGCCTCCCATTCGGCGGCTACCTGCGGTTCGGTTCGGCCTTCTTTGTTGGCGCGGTTGATTATATTGTCGTCGATGTCGGTCACGTTGGCGACATGGTGGACCTCGACGCCTCGCCATTCGAGGTAACGGCGCAGGACGTCATAGGTGAGCGCTTGGCGGGCATGGCCGAGGTGCGGATGGTCGTACACCGTGGGGCCGCAGGCGTACAGCGAGATCTTGCCGGGGTCTCGCTGGTCCAGGGGCCGAACCTGCATGGTGAGCGTGTCGTATAAGCGGATCAAGGGAATATCGGGTCGGGGTCGGTCGGAGACGGGCGGGGTCGGTCAGGTG
>JAPPMP010000028.1:72764-88623 GCA_028819005.1 Acidimicrobiaceae bacterium | reverse complement strand
CGCTCCTCGGGCTCGCCCGGGTCGAGGCCGCGGTCCAGGCCGTCGTCCATGGCCTTCAGCAGGCCGGCGAACGACAGCGCCGGGTTGACCGCGCTGTCCACCGAGCGGTATTCGAAACGACCCGGTGCGCTGACGCGCAGCGCGGTGGTGCGGTTCTGGAATCCCCAGTCGGCGAACACGGGCGCCCAGAAACCGGTGTCCCACAATCTGCGGTACGAGTTGACGGTCGGCGAGGTCAGACAGGTGAGCGCGCGGACATGTTCGAGGATCCCCCCGATGGCCTTCATACCGATGGGACCCGGCATCTGCGGGTTGTCTCCCTCGGGCATGAACTTGTTGTTGCCGTCGGAGTCCCACAGCGAGATGTTGTGGTGGCAGCCGTTGGCCGAGACGCCCATGAAGGGTTTGGGCATGAAGCAGGGGAACGCGCCCAACTCCCGGCCGACCTGCTTGCACACCTGGCGATAGGTGCTCAGGCGGTCGGCGGTGAGCTCGGCCCGGTCGAAATTGAAGTTGAGCTCCAACTGGCCGGGCGCGTCTTCGTGGTCGCCCTGGATCATGTCGAGACCCATCGCCTCGCAGTACTCGACCACCTTGTGGATCAGCGGCTGCAGCTCCGCGAACTGGTCGATGTGGTAGCAGTTGGGCTTGGTCAAACCCTCGACGGTGGGTTTGCCGTGCTCGTCGGCTCGCAGCCACATCATCTCCGGTTCGCAACCGGCCCGAAGATGCAGGCCGTGCTTGGCCTCGAACTCGGCGTGGATGCGCTTGAGGTTGCCCCGGCAGTCCGAGGTTAGGAAGGCTCCGCCGTCCACTTCCTCCTCGCGCCCGCGGAACAGCGTACACCAGACCCGTGCCGTGCGGCTGTCCCACGGCAGAGGCATGAAGGTCTCCGGCTCGGCGATGCCGACCAGCTCGCGGGCCTCGGGCCCGTAGCCGATGTACTCGCCGTGACGGTCGATGAACAGGTTCGCGGTCGAGCCGTAGACGAGTTGGAAGCCCTTGCGGGCGATCATCCCGAAATGCTTGGCGGGTATGCCTTTGCCCATGATCCGCCCGGTGACGGAGAGGAACTGGCAGTACAGGTACTGGATGTCGTCGGCTTCGATGCGTGCTTCCACCTCCCTCACCTGCTCTTCGCGGCCATCGGCCCCTACGAACATCTCAAGATCAGTGGCCATGTCTCCCCCAATAATGGATTTGAATGTGGTGCAGGCGACCGTAACACTATCTGTCGGGGCGTGTCTACTGAGAGTAGCGGTTTTTTCCTCTCAGTAGCGTGAACGTCAGTAGCGTGAACGTTCCGAATGCGGACTTTCTGAAGAGATCAAGCGATCCCCAATTGTGCCTTACGATCACGGGCGTAATTGGTGATGAGCTGATCGGCGGTGAGCCCGATCACCGCAACGTTGAAACCGGCAACCAGACCCTCGCCGACGAGGGCCTGCTCCGTGCGAGACCTGAGGATCTCGTCCCCGAGACCCTCGATACCGCCGATGAAAGCGGCGATGATTACCAGCAGCAGGCTGAACAGCAGCACCTGGTTCATGCCGAGCATGATCTCGGGAAACGCCATCGGCAACCTGACCTTGCGAAGAACCTGAAACTCCGTGCAGCCGGACATCCGCGCCGCCTCTACAACGTCGTCGGGCACGTTGCGCAACCCCAGCATCGTGTAGCGCACCGCCGGCACCGTCGAATAGATGACGATTGCAACAAGGGCGGCGACCGGCCCGACCCGGAACAACATGACCACCGGAATCAGATAGATGAACGACGGCAAGACCTGGAAGGTGTCGAGCACGACCTGCATAGCCGCGTGGCGATGGTCCGTCTTCGAGGCGTAGACGCCGACCGGAACACCGATCACGACGCTGACTATCAGCGACGCCACCACAAGGTAGAGAGTCTCCATCGATTCAATCCAGAACCCCGAGAACGCAAGATAGGCAATGAAACCCGACACGATCGCGGCCAGGCGCAAGCCGCCGAAATACCAGCCGAGCATCGCCACCAGAACCAGCAGACCCAACCACGGCAGAGACTCGAAGCCGTTGCGCATCGGAATCAGAATCTCCAAGATCATGAAATCTCGGAACTCGCCGAGCGGGGACTTCAAGTTGAGCTGCACCCAATCGACGATCTCCTCCCAGAACGGTGCGGTACTCACCGTCCACTTCTCCGGCAGCACCTTCGCCTGATCAAAAAGCTGTCCGAGCACGACCCCGCCGACCGTCACCGCAGTCCCGGCAACTAGAAACGGATGCCGCTGCAGCCAGGACTTGGTGTAGTCGGTGTGTTCGGGCTTGCGACTGCCGGCGGCCTGACTAAGCCTGTCGAGCATGATCGCCATCAACACGATGGCCACACCGACCTCGAGGGCCCGTCCGATGCGGAGGCTCTGCAGGTAGTTGAGCAACGGCAGGCCCAGACCGCGGGTGCCGACGAACGACGCCAGCACGGTCATGCCGAAACACTGCATCAGAACCTGATTGATTCCCACCATGAGCTGTGGACGCGCGGCCGGCATCTCCACCTTCCACAGCATCTGCCAGCGGGTGCAGCCCGCCATCAGACCCGCCTCGCGCACTTCGGCAGGCACGGTCTGCAGGCCCAGCAGAGTCAGCCGAGCCATCGGCGGCACAGCGAACAGGATGGTGGCGATGGCCCCGGCCTCGTCACCGATACCGATGAACACCGAGATCGGCAGCAGATACGAGAAGTGCGGCATCGACTGCATCACGTTGAGCGCGGGAATCAGCAGTGCTTCGAACCGTCTCGATTTGGCGGCTGCGAGACCCAGGGCCCAACCGATCACCGCAGCCAGCGGTGCAACCACCAACACGATCGACAGGGTGATCATCGAATCTTCCCAAACGTCGAAGATCGCCAGGTAGAGCGAACACCCTCCGACGAGAACGGAGAGCCGCCATCCGCCGAGCCATGCGCCGGCAACTGCGAAACCGGCGACCAGGGCCACCCACGGCACGGCGCTCAGGCCGAAGGGACCGTCGCCGGCGATGAGCAGCTGCTCGCTGACATCGAGGGGATACTCCAGCCAGCCCGACACCGTGCGCGTGAAATCCTTGAAGTTGAACAGCCCCAGAAGATCCTCGTCCTTGAGGTGCAGCAGGGAGCGGTTGGCCCAATCCCGAAACGGCACGATGCTGTCTTCGTTGACGACTGAAAGGAAGTTGGGGAAAAGGCTCGGTGCGACCTCGTGGATGAACTGGATCAACAGATAGGGCGATACCAGCAGCAGCGCCAACCGCCAGCCTGTCATGTGGCCGAGGCGCTTCTGTTGGCCGGTTGGAACCGCCGTTTCGGTGACCCCAGCCATCAGCCGACGGCGGAGTCGCCTGTGTCGCCGGAATCGCCGGTTTCGTCGGTGCCCCAAACCGCGTCGATCAGGGTGTCACGGTCGAGGCTGCCGACAGCGGTGCCGGTGTCATCTTGGACCAGTACCGGTTCGCGGCTGCTGAGCACGGTGGCGGCAACTTCACTCAACAGGGCGGAGGCCTGCACGGATGCTCCGTTGAGGTCGGCGCGACCGGGCTCGCTCATCACGCTGCCGGCGGTGAGAATCTTGTCTCGCTGCACGTCGCGGGTGAACTTGCGCACGTATTCGGTTGCCGGATCGGTGATCAACTCCTCGGCTCTGCCGAGCTGAACGATCTGGCCCTCATAGAGGATGGCGATTCGATCAGCGAGACGGATCGCTTCAGCGAAATCATGAGTGATGAAAACGATCGTCTTGCGGAGCACCGACTGAAGCCGCAGGAACTCGTCCTGCATCTCTCGCCGGATGAGCGGATCGAGCGCGGAGAACGGTTCGTCGAGGAACCAGACGTCCGGTTCAACTGCCAGGGAACGGCCGATTCCGACCCGCTGCTGCTGCCCGCCCGACAACTCACGCGGGTAGTAGTCGCCGCGGCCCTCCAGACCGACGAGGGAAATGATCTCTTCGGCGCGGGTTCGACGAGTGTTGCCGTCGACCCCTTGAACCTCGAGCGGGAAGGCGATGTTCTCAGCGACAGTGCGATGCGGGAACAGAGCAAAATGCTGGAACACCATGCCCATCCGGTGGCGGCGAATGTCGATCAACTCCCTGCCCGATGCTGCCAGAAGGTCGATACCGCCGAACTCGACGCTCCCGGCTGTGGGTTCGACGAGACGCGACAGACAGCGCACCAGGGTCGACTTTCCCGAACCGCTCAAACCCATCAGCACCAGGATCTCCCCGGGCATGACATCGAGCGTCGCGGCCACGACCGCCGGAATGTAACCGGCTTCCTTCACGGCATCGACCGTGGGCTCGCCGTTGTGTTGGTTGAGGAATTTCAGCGGGTCCGGACCGTACAGCTTCCAGACATCGCGGCACGAGATCATCGCATCGCTGCTCATGAAGCGATCATCCTACTCTCTCCAAGGAAATCCGTCCGGGCGACTGCAACCGAATCGCCCGGACGGGACCCTTTTGGAATTGACTTTCTGTGTTTGGCGTGGCAGCCGTCAGCCGCTGATCCACCCCTTCCAGAGGTCTTCGTTGGCGGCGAGCCATTCGGTTGCTGCCTCAGACGGTTCCTTGCCGTCCACGTCGACCGCTGCAGCCATCGCGGCGAGCATGGGGTTGGTGAAGTCCATGCGCTTCACGATCGCCGCCGCTGTGGGCCACTTGTCTGGGAAGTGCTGTCCAACGCCGGTCTTCAGGTAGCCGTCGGCAGGGTTGCCACAGTCATGAGTGAGTTCGGAGTTGATACCCCATTCCGGATCGGTGCGACAGGCGTCTTCAAACAAGGGGAACTCGATGAAGGATCCTTCGTAGACCGCTTCGATGAAGTTCGGTGTCCAGTTGAAGAGGACGATCGGTGTCTCATCGACTGACGCGGCATCGAGTTCTGCCCACAATGTGGCCGCTGACCCTGCATTGACCACCTCAAAGTTCATTCCGAGGCCTTCGACCCGCTCCGCATCGCCCTTGAGCCAGTCAACCGGTCCACCCAGGAAGCGTCCCTTGTCGCCTGTTTCGGCTGTCGCGAAAATGCTGGCGCATGCGTTGAGGGCTTCCCAATCGGGCAAGCCGGGGCACTGGTCCTCGACATACGCCGGGTACCACCACTCTTCACGGGTGACCGCGTTGTGTGTTGCGAAGTCGAGCACACAGCCCTTGTCAACCTGCTCCTGGAAAGCAACCCCGAATGCTCCCTCCCAAACTTCGTGGACCAACTCGATGTCACCGTCGCACATGGACTGGTAGACGACCTGACTGTCCGATGGCACGTACTCCACTGAGAATCCGGCGTCTTCGAGGACGCCGCCGACTACTTCTGCCCCCACAAGCTGGCTCGACCAGTTGTGGAGAGGGATACGGATCGGGTCCGACGAGTCAGCAGGTTCTGCTGGTTCTTCGGGTGCCGTTGTTTCTGCGGGTGCAGCGGCTTCTGTCGGCTCGGCCGTGTCGTCGTCTCCGCAAGCGGACGCGACCAAGGCTAAAGCCAACAATACGGCGGCTAAAGTCTTACTTCGGATCATCTTTGTCTCTCCAGTTTTGTTCTGTTGTCTCGGATTCACCAGCAAATTTCCCCGATCGTCAAGCCCAAGGTGAGCTAGACCTGCAACAGCGAAACCAGAAATTAGTGTCGGCAGGCTGGCGTGTCTACTGAAAGTAGTGACTTTTTCCTCTCAGTAGCGTGAGAGCCGCTGGGGGTTAGACCTTTCTGCGGGGGGTGTCGGCGTTTTTCAGAACTTTGCCACTTGCATCGAGGATCCCGGCTTTGGACCCGAGCGACAACGGGTTGGCTCCGAACAGATCACCCCGGTTGATCGCCACCCAGCGATAACCGTTGATCTTCTTGGCGCGCTTGAAGGCGCCCTTCAAAGCGGTAGCCTCAGAAGCCACGATTATCGAACCCTTGATCGAGCCCTTGTCGAAGACGAGGTCGGCCTCGCCGCTCGGGTCGGGGGTCGCGCCGACCGCGTCGCTGATCGACTCGGTGAGAGCATCGTGATCGAGTCTGGCCATTTCAGTCGTCCTCCGTGGTGAGAATAATTTCAACCGCATCGAGAGCGGCTTGCGCATCGGCGCCTTCGGCGATCACTCGGGCGGTGTCGCCGGTAGTCGCGCCGAGGGCAAGCACGCTCATGATGCTCGCTGCATTTGCGGATTTCGCCCCGACTTCGACGCGGACCGTCGCATCGAAGGACTTCATCTGCTCGACAAGAGCGGACGCAGGACGCGCATGCAGGCCCTGCGGATTGGTGATGATGATCTCTCTGTCCATATCGGCCCCCCAGGGGTCTAACGAAATTAGTCGTCGTCTTCGTCGGGGTCGGCGGTGAGGCAGTCGTACAGGAACTGCGAGTCGGTGGTGTGCCAGAGCGTCTCGCACAGCTCCTCGTCCTGGAGAATCTCGGCGAGCTGCGACAGAACCCGCACATGGTCATCCCCGACCGCGGCCAGACCCACAACCAAATGGGCGGTCCCGGCCTGCCAGTCGACGCCGTCAGGGTGTTGCACCACGACGATCCCCGTTGAACGGATGCAGTCCTTGCTCTCCAGCAGTCCGTGGGGGAGCGCCACACCGTTGCCGAGGTACGTCGATGCCTTCGTCTCCCGCTGCTTCATTCCCTCGATGTACTCCTCGGAGATCGACCCGCGGGCAACCAGCAGCCCACCGGCGTGCTCTATGGCCTCGTTCATCGAATCTGAATGATGACCGAGCACGATGTCGTCGGGAGTGAGAACGGAAGCGAGCGAGTCGTCCATGTCTCAGATCACATCGCAGAGGTGACTGGTTCCCCGGCGGTCAACGATTTGACCAGTGCCTTCACCGCCGGATCATTCATGAACAGCGTGAACGGAATGACCGCCGCCCCAGGAACCTTGGCCTTGGCCTGCTTGGCCAGACCCTTGTGAACGACGATCACGTCGGCGGCATCGGTCAACTGCCCCACTGGTGAGTGCACGACGTTGATGTCGAGCTTTGCCTTCTTCACCATTTTCTTGAGCTGGTTGGCACCCATCAGGCTGCTGCCCATTCCAGCCTCGCATGCGTAGACGATGAGTTTGATCTCATCGGCCTGTTTGGTTACGCGGTCTGACATGTCTGTCCCCTAAGAATCGTGGTGTAGGTGCGTGTTGCAGGGCGGCCCGGACAGGTCCGGACCACCCCGCAACAAACGTCGTGTCTGAGGCCCGCCTATGAGACGCCCGGCACGCCCGCCATGGCGTCGGCCAAGTCGTCGCCTCCGTCGTCGGCATCGGTCATGTCCTTCACTGGGAACAACCGCAGCAGGATGCTGCCCACGAAGAACGCGGCCGCGACTCCGGCCGCCATACCCAACCAGACTCCAGCGGCTGCCGCTCCGTCGCTCGGCGTGAACGTCGCGTACGCGAAGACGCTGCCTGGAGACGGTGGTCCGGTCAGCCCGGCGTCGAAGATCACGAAGATGATGTCGGCGCTGATGCCTCCTGCCCACATTGCGACGATCATCACTGGGTTCATGAGCACGTACGGGAAGTACACCTCATGGATACCACCGAAGAAGTGGATGATGATCGAACCGGGTGCGGAGAGCTTGGCGAGGCCCTTGCCGGCGAACCAGTAGGCGAGCAGCAGACCAAGACCGGGACCGGGATTCGTCTCAAGCAAGTAGTAGATCGAGCGTCCGGTCTCTGCCACGTCTTCGGTGCCGAGTGGTGTGAGCACTCCGTGGTTGATGGCGTTGTTGAGGAACAACACCTTCGCAACCTCGATCGGCAGATCCATCAGCGGGATGAGGCCGGCGTCGTCGATGCTTTCCACGATGTTGCCGAAAGCGTCGGCGATCTCTCTCATGATCGGACCGATGATTCGGTAGCCCAACATGGCTAGACCCATACCGGCGATGCCCTGTGAGAAGTTGTTGACCAACATCTCGAATCCCGACGGTGTGCGCGGCTCAAGAAGTTTGTCGATTTCTCGCATGACCCAGCCGGCGAGTGGACCAGCAACCATCGCGCCCATGAACTGTGGCGCTCCTCCAGCACCAGCGATACCGAATGCTGGAGTTGTCAAGTCCGTCACGGTGCCGTCGCTGAGGGTGACACCCGTCCTCTCTGCTGCTTTCATTAGCTCTTCCCAGAAACCTGGTTGCAGCGCTGCACCGGCGATGACGCCCATGACCGTAATGGCACCGAGAACGCCGCCTCGGTGCCCGTAGATCAACTTGCCGCCGGTGTAGGCGATGAGTAGCGGCAACAGGTACCGGATCATCGGGGCGACCGTGAGCCCGGTGATCGTGCCCCAGTCCCAACCGAGAGCGTCGTCGCCGATCTTCGACAGCCAGCCAGTAGGAATGAACAGAGCGGTAATCAAGCCCCAAGCAATGAACGCTCCGATGTTCGGAATGACCATGCTGGACAGAAAACCGCCGAAACGTTGTACACGTTCTAACATGCGCGGGTCCTCCCCCTGTATACGTAATGCTGACTCCAACTTGTCACACACTCGTCACACTTCGCTACTCCCAATACGGCACTAAGGAGATATGACAAAACGGCGCAAATTTGGATTGGGGCGCAAACCCCTTGGCGATAGCGCAAATTGTGATGGCTGACGCAACGAAGCGGCCCGAAACTCGCGACCTCTGAACTGTTTGCATTCCAGCATCTTTCAGGCTATGTTGGCGCACGTCTACCGATAGGAGTGCTTATGTCCATGACGACCCTCCCCCCCCAAGGATGAAGATCGGTTAATTGCGAGTCCTTCGGCTCGCCAACCTTCTTTCGTTAGGCAACGACAATCAAAAACTGCGGACAACCAGGTCAACACTCTCGTTCGTCCGAGACGCAGGCTTCTGTGCGGCATATTGGTGGCGCTCTTGGCGTTGACTGTGACGGTAGCCCCGGTCAGCTCAACAATAGTTGGCGAAGAGGCTGCAGATGCTCATTTTCAGGTTGCTTGTGGGTATACCGGGAGATGGGTCTGGCAGCCTCCCGTGTCCGTTAACGGCAGCTATTTGGATCGGCCCGGCAAATGGGTTCGTGAGTGGACGTGTTGGAAGGTAGAGCATTCGCATCCGTGGTGGCATTGGTTGAATCCAGCAACGTACCTTCCGATACCGACACCTCCAGGTATGGAGATGCTTCCGGCTCCGGCTCAGCCGAACTTGACCCAAAACAGCGGAGCGGACTCCGACTCTTGACTTTGATGCATTGGCGAACAACTCTGTTCGTTGCCGCAACGCTGGTTTTCGTGGCGTGTTCGAATCAGTCAACCGAGGCTTGTGAACGCGCAGCTTTGGAACAGGCTCTCGCCGAAATGCGGTTCGGTGAGCTTGCGGCAGATCACGATGCTCTGCACGAATCGGGCACGGACCATGACGACGGCGAGCTAGTGGGCGCGCGAGTTGAAATGGTCCTAGCCACTATGGAAACGCACCGGCGCTGCAGTTGACCGTGGGCCGCCTCCTGGTGCCTTTCGGGACTCGCGGTTCGCACGGTCGGTGTCCGAAGACGCGTCCGTTGATCTCCAGCCTCCAAGATCAAACATTGTCAATGCCATGGTCCGCCACGGTGTCCGCCGACTGGTCGCCGCCACCACGACCGGGGAGGGTGTGTACACCGACAAGATCTCAATAATGGACCGTACGATGCGCCGAGTCATGCCGCGTTTCACGGTCTGGATCAGTCCCGGCGATGGAACCGATGGAAGCGTTGGCGGGTACGGCGCTTTGAACATGCACGGAGGCCACACACATCAAGAAGACGTCATCAAGGACAGCCCGCTCGACTGGACCACTGTTCGTGCACCGGTGATCAGCGACTCGCTGCCTCGCGGCTGGTTCGAGCGCGCTACCAACGCCAGCAGGGAAGCCGTCGCCAGCTTCATGGTGCAACAACTCACCGACCTCTCCGACAACCACAGAACGATCACCGCCCGAGACCCCGAAGGTACAGTCCCGACGAGCGAACCGGCCGCCGCCGAACCTCCCGCTAAAGGCAAGTTCGACGACTATCCCCTGGATTCCGCTGTCGAACCCGAAAAACGGCGCCGACGGCGGTCTCGCGCCCCCTGAGCCGCCAGGTTTCGAGAACCGGTTTGATCCTCTGCCACACGACGCCCCGAAAATCCGTCATGTGGTGTTGATCAAAAGGTTCAGGTTCAGGTGTAACGCCTGAGCAGGATTGTCAAGGTTCTCGATCGGGGGTGAGGACCCTGGGGCTCTGAGCCGACAGATTGCTCACTGAATTGACCGCAGATTGCTCAAAATAACAACCGCAGATTGTTCAAAATAAACTTGGGTCGGTCTAGGCTCTGATGGTGTCTCAGGATTTGTTTCCTCGTGTGATCGATCGGATGTTGGAGGGTGAGCTGCTCCCAGAGTTCCCAGCCGTGTTCGTCGTGGGTCCGCGCGGTTGTGGAAAATCGACTTCGATGGGGCAGTTTGCTGACACGATCCTTGATCTGTCGATACCAGGAGTACGAACGGCGGCTCTTGAGGATCCGGATGGCGTGCTAGCGGCGTCGTTCGGCAGGGTTCTGATCGATGAATGGCAGGAGGTTCCGGAGATTCTGGGAGCGGTGAAGCGAGCGGTCGACGCAAGTCCGCCGAGCATTCCAGGGAGGTTCATCGTGACTGGTTCGGTGCGCGCCGCATACCAAGCCGCGACATGGCCGGGTACAGGTCGACTCATCAGAGCCAGGATGTACGGACTCACGCAGGGGGAGTTGGAGAGGAACAATACATACAATCCGATCGAAGCCCTGTTTGCCGGATCAGAGCTTGAGCATGGCTGGTCCGACCTAAAGCGGTCGGACTACCTCAGTCGGATTGTCGCTGGACGCTTCCCCGATGTCGTAGGGCGGTCTGAGCGAGGTCGATCCCGGTGGTTCGACAGCTACATCGAACAACTAGTGGATCGAGATGCTGCACAGCTTGCCGATGGGAATCCGCGGCCACGCAAGCTGCGGGCGGTGTTGTCGTCGTGTGCCGCTCGCACAGGTCAGGAACTGAACAAGGGAGCAACTGCCGACGATGCTGACGTCGCGCGCGGCACCGCGGACTCCTACCTCTCGCTTCTAGAGGATCTCTCGATAGTCGTCCGGATTCCGTCATGGCACAACAAGCGTCTTCGACGGCTCAACCGATCACCGAAGATCCACATCGTTGATCCAGGACTCGCTGCTCACCTGCTCAATGCGGACGAGACTGTTCTCGGACGCGACGCGACCCTCGTTGGTCAGCTGTTCGAGACCTTTGTCGTCGCCGAGTTGATGACGCATCTCGAAACAGTGCAGGAGGCGACGGAGTTGTTCCATTTCAGGAACCGAGACGGTATTGAAGTTGACGTAATCCTTGAACGTCGTGGTCAAGTCGTCGGACTCGAGGTTAAATCGTCGATGAGCGTAGACCGCACAGATGCCAGGGGGCTGATCTGGCTTAGGGACAGACTCAAGGACGACTTTCTGCACGGGGCCGTTCTCTACAGCGGTGAGATCCCGTTTCGGATCGATGAACGAATCTGGGCGGCGCCCCTGAGTTCACTGTGGCGCGACCCGGCAAATCAATGAGCGGGTGACAGGAAACAAAATCCTGTGCAGCTCTCAACGTCGGTGTTGAGTCAGGCGCAGCGCGCGACTCGGGCCACAAATGAAGGGCACACATCCAGTGCAGTCCTTGAAAATCCCTCATGCGGTGCGGGATTTTCAAGGAAAACCCACAGCGCAAGTGCGAAAAAACTGCGAAATCAAGTGCAGAAAACTGGCTGATCACCGACCAGTTCTCAGGTATAGCGCGCAACTCTGGCCACGTCGGAGGCTGACAGCAGGGGATTCACGACAACAACGGGGGCGTTGATCTCCTTCAGCGTGATCGTCGTGATGACGAGGTCGAACTCATCGTGGCTCAACGCCTCATAGCCGCGCTCGGAAAGCACCTCCACCAATTCGAGTTCGGGGAACTCGGCCTGGATCCGCGACACGAGCACCCAAGCGGTAGCCATACCGCTGGGACAGACCACAAGAGCCCTCCGCCGTGGTCGCAGTCGTGCCCGCTCCATAGCTCCTGCGAGATACATGGTGATGAAACAGACTTCCTCATCATTGATCGACAGGCCCATCTCATCGGAGACCAGTGCAGCAATCTCGCCGGCGACGGAATGAACGTCCGGATAGCGAGCCGTCACCTCGTCTCGCAAGGGGTTGTGGATCGGCAGTCCGTGACGAAGCCGGACGCTCAAGCGACCGAGATGCAGGGCCAGACCGCGGCGCAGTTCCCGATCCTCACCAAGAGCGATGTGCAGCCGCTCGCCCGCTGTGTCGATCACCCGGTCGAGCAACTCGTTGGTGACCGTCATCGTCTCGGCGGACACAGCATCAAGGGCGTCGAGGCCGAGCAGGTACTCAGTTATAGCCGCCACTTCTTCTTCCGGCAGCCCGGACCCGAGGATCTGCTCAAGGTCCGGGACCATGTCCAGCACGCTTGCTGCCACCGGATGGTCCATTACCGAACGATGAAGTCCCACTTCCACCGAAACCCGGTTGCCGGTCTGCAGACGGATGATCGAGACAGCCAGGAACAAAGCGAACACCACATCACTTCTACCCGACGTGAGAGTCTCACCGAGTGTGCTGCGGCGCACGATCGCCGCTGTCTCCGCCAACGGCAACGCGAACAACCGTTCCCGAAGCCCGACTGGCACGCGCACCGTCGACTGCTCACGGGCACGGGAATTGTTGCCCATCTGCAGTCGCAACACGTCCTCGGGGACCGACTCCAAGGTGAACTGCACCATCACCTGACGAATCCGGCGTTCAGTCCCGACCACCGAGATTCCCTTGCCGGCGCGGCGGACCAAAGCCAGACCGTTGCGCTCCAGCCACTCCTCACAGGCATGGAGATCGCGACGAGCTGAAGTCTTCGACACCTCCAACTCCTCATGCAGTTCTTCAAGCGAACTGATCTGCGGCGCAGTCCACAACAATGCAGCCAACAGCAGGCGAATGCGCTCCTCGGGGGCATAAACCCGCGGCGCCTGGGGACGGGCCAGCAGATCGGCCATGATCTGTTTCCGCAAGTCGTCCGAGGCTTCAATGGCCAACCCCAGGCCCTGCCGACGCACCAGCTCAGCGCCGTGCCCGTCGAGGTACCGCTCAACCTGATCGAGCCGATAGCGGACAACCCGTTGGCTCAAACCGAGTTCAGCGGCAAGCTCAGCGGTGCTCCGGGGTCTGTGCTGGTCCAACAGCCAGCGGGTTATCCGGATAACCCTGGTGTCTATGTCGACGCTCACCCCACTGAACTCGCTGAGCCCTCGGTCGTCTCGGTGCGAACGATCTCTCGCACCTCGGCCGCGCTTGCTGCGGCGAGCGCCGGCTGAACCAACCGCTCAGCGGTCGCCGGGTCGAGAGAGTCAACGACCGACTTGGTGGGGTTGACTGAACGGCCGCTGACCGACAGCTTGTCGATCCCCATCGCGGCCAGAACCACGGCTCCCACCGGGTCCGCAGCAGCCAAACCACAGACCGAAACAGTGATCTGATTGCGATGAGCCGCATCGGCGGTCAACTTGCACAGAGCCAACACAGCGGGATGCAACGGGTCCTGGAAACCGTCGAGCGCGCCGTTCGTGCGGTCCGCGGCCATGGTGTACTGAGTGAGGTCGTTGGTCCCGATGGAGAAGAAGTCGACTTCGTCGGCGATCGCGTCCGCCACCAGCGCCACCGCGGGCACCTCGACCATCACGCCGATCGGAGGCACCTCGTGGTCGACGCCCTCCGCAGCAAGTTGCGCGGCGGCGGCGGCGATCTGTGCACGAACCTCCCGGATCTCGTCGACATGGCTGATCATTGGAAGCATCAGCGCGACGTCACCGTGCGTCGCGGCCCGCAGAACAGCCCGCACCTGGGTGTTGAACAGATCGGGTTCCTGGGAGTAGAGGCGGGCGCCGCGCACCCCCAGGAAGGGGTTCTCCTCGGGGTCGACGTCGAGATAAGAAGCAGGTTTGTCTCCACCGACGTCGAAAGTCCGAATGACGACGGCGTCGCTGAAACCCTGTGCAGCGAACGAATAGAACTCGAACTGCTCCTGTTCGCTCGGCGGTGTGCTGCGATCAAGGAACAAGAACTCGGTGCGCAGCAGACCGATGCCGTCGGCGCCCTCGGCGATCGCCAACTCGACGTCCTCGCGAGAACCGACGTTGGCCGGCACCGCCACTTCGCGAGAACCCAGGCTGACCCTCACCCCTCGGTACTGCGCCGCGGCCTGCTGCGCTGCGACGGATGCCTCTCTCAACGCAGTGAAGGAGGCTGCGGTCTCGTCGTTCGGACGTATCGCCACCTCGCCGCTGGTTCCGTCGAGCGCCACCGAGTCACCTGAACTCACCAACCCGACAACACCGGGCGTGCCCACCACCGCGGCCACGCCCAAGGATCTGGCGATGATCGCGACATGGCTGGTCGGGCCGCCGGCCTCGGTGATGAAACCGAGAACCGCGTCGGGGTCGAGCAACGCAGTCTCCGCCGCGGTGATCGCGGCTGCCACCAGGATCGACGGCTCCTCGACAGCCCTCAGATCAGTGCTCTCAACCCCGGCAAGGCGGCGGCGCACGCGGTCGGTGACCTCCTCCACGTCGGTGGCACGGGCCGCGATGTAAGGATCGTCGACAGCAGCGAACATCGCCGCGATCTCCGCTGAAGTGTTCGTCACCGCCTCTTCGAGAGTCGCCCCGGAAGCAACTCCAGCGGCTACCGAGTCGGCCAACATCGGATCCTCGGCCATCAGGGCCTGGGCGCCGAGAACCTCAGCGGCTTCGGTACGGCCGGCGTTGCGCGCGTGTTCCTGCAGCCGGATCAGATCAGCTTGAACGGACGCCATGGCGTTGTTGAACGACGCGACCGGATCCTCGGTGAGAGGAATCTCCACCTCGACTGTGTCGATCACCACCGCAGGCCCGATCGCCACTCCCGGAGCCGCGCCCGTTCCCATCAGACGTGCCTCGGCCCGCCCGTTCATCGCTTTCGCCTTGATCTCTTCGGCTTTCTTCTTCTACCCCACTGCGGTTTCGGCGCCGGAGGCAGCGGGACGAGCAGATCGTCGAGAACGTCGTAGAGACATGCCCACGCGACGATCGTGATGCTGGCTGTCATCACCAGAGCGATCAGCGTGATCACGCCGGTCAGGGGATTCACCCCGTAACCGAGAGGGAGCAGGGCGACAAAGTTGAAAATGAAGAACAGAACCAGGATCGCGAACAACGCGATCCGCCGTTTCTCGCTCAATCGAACGCTGGTGCCCAAAGACCTGAGCGGACCTTCCACTCTTCCGTCGGCGACGATGTAACCGAAGAACGCATACAGAACGGCGACAAGGAAGAACAGGACCGGCCCGAAGAGGGTCCTGAGATACTGGAATCCCAGAAAGAACGCCGCCCAGAACCAGAACGAGCAGATCAACTGGTCGACGAAGCGGTTCCAGTTTCGGAACGGCGCGGACAGATCGACGGGCTCGTTGCGAGCCGCGTTGAGCGCATAGGAAAACCATGGAAGCGCCGCCGTGCTCGCCAGGATCAGGCCGACGGTGCTGACCCCCAGAACGCGGAGCCGGTCGTCTTCGACCCCCCACACCGGGAACGTGCATACTGCCAAGACAGCGAAAGTGGCTGCACCGGCCAACGTCAGCGGGAACACATTCGCGACATAACCCCGCAAGCCGCGTCGGAACATCTCCGAAATCGACAGTGGGAACGGTTTGACTTTGGGTCCGGGCATTGGCTCAGTCAGGGTCGATTGATGTTTCAGTAGCCGGCAGTCTCGCGAAAATACCAAAGCGCCGCCACCCGTGTCGCGGGGCTCCGGCTGCGCCCGGCGATAACACC
>JAPPMP010000028.1:0-72664 GCA_028819005.1 Acidimicrobiaceae bacterium | reverse complement strand
ACCAAAGCGCCGCCACCCGTGTCGCGGGGCTCCGGCTGCGCCCGGCGATAACACCAAAGCGCCGCCACCCGTGTCGCGGGGCTCCGGCTGCGCCCGGCGATAACACCAAAGCGCCGCCACCCGTGTCGCGGGGCTCCGGCTGCGCCCGGCGATAACAACGCGCGTCAGCGCAAGACCTGACCGACACTCATCTCGAGGGGCACATCGGTGGTCATGGTCACCGCGGCTTGGTCCTCGGCGGTGCAGGGCGGACCGACAGTGTCTGTTGATCGGACCGCGGCCCGGGCCCACGCCAGCGCGTTGCGCAGAGCGGTCGGCCCCTTCGCTCCGCCGGCCAAAAAACCGGCAAGCAGCGCATCGCCCGCTCCAACTGTGTTGCGGATGTCGCTAGCCGGTGAATTGCCGTAACTCACTTGGTCGTCCACGAGCACGGCCCCGCTGCTGCCCAAGCTGACTAGGACCGTTTCCCATCCGCGGCTCTGGAGTTCACTGGCCGCATCGACTACGTCGCCCAGCGTCCACAGTGGTTTCTCTGTCAAGCTTGCCAGTTCCTCAAGGTTCGGTTTTGCCACTGCGCAGGGTGTGTGGGCCATGCGCTCAAGAGCCGCGCCGCTGGCGTCGATCACGAGCTTGCGGTTCGCGTCCGGCAGCCGGGTGGCGAGTTGTGCATAAAAATCGGCTGGAGCGCCGGGTGGAAGGCTGCCGCCGGCCACCAGCCACTGTGAATCAGCGGCATGTCTCACAGCTGCGTCCAGCAGCGCCTCGCATGTGGACTCGCTGATCTGAGGACCGCTCTCGTTGATCTTCGTTGTGGTGCCGTCGTCCTCGATGATGGTGAGATTGGTGCGGACGGCGCCCTCGATGGCGACTAGGCGGGTCTGGGTTCCCGACTCGTTCAGCGGAGCGATCAGATCGGCGAGGCCGTCGGGGTTGCCCGGGAAAACCGCCTGGGCCCGGCGCCCGTTGGCTGTCAAGGCCCGCGCAAGATTGACGCCTTTGCCTGCGAATTCTGCGGTTGCCGTCGTTGCTCTCAGAACCTCACCGCGCTCTAGGCGCCCGATCGACAGGGTGCGGTCGATGCTGGGGTTCGGGGTGAGCGTGGTGATCAATGGGCTGGGGCGGTTCGGTACTTCTCGAACAGGAGCTGCTCGGCTTGCGGGGTCCATTCTCCCCGTTCACCCAACGCTGCGCCAATGTCGGGGAACTGTTCAGCCAGCTCGGCGAGACCGAGCAGCGGCACGCCGCTCACCTGGGGAAAGATCATGACCTTGCCGGCGAAACGGCCCTGCATCACCGCTTCGACGCCGTCGCGGGCCGCCTCAATCCCCCCTATGGCCGCGAGATTCAATGCCGGGGAGAGCGAACCGTTCATCGCCTTGTCGAGCACCAGCGCCTGGTCGCTGATAGCCGAACCCGACGTGCCGGTGTACTGGGCGTTGTGGAGGTAGACGCGACTCATGTCGAGAGGACCCATGGTCCCGTTGGCGATCCCGGCGAAGAACACCAGCATCCCGTCGGCGTGCATGAGTCGGGCGGCGTCGGCCATCACCGCAGCCACCGGCACCGTCACGACCACGTCGTCGGCGCCTTCACCTCCTGTGAGCCTGCCCACCATCTCCTCGGTGGTCTCCTCCGCGGCGCTCGGGTCGAACAACACCAGCGTCCGGCCCGCTTTCTCGGCCAACGGACGCAAAGACGCTTCCAGCACAGCTAGGCGGATGCCGTCGGGGTCGACCCCGATGATGGTGGCCGGGCCGTCGTCGCTCTCGATCGCCCGTTGAATGTGCATCTGACCCATCGGGCCGCCCGCTCCGATGAACACGGCGGTTCCCCCCGGGCGCAGGTCGCAGCGGTTGCGGGCCTCGCCGTACGCGTTGCCCACTTCGGGCCCCGTGGTCCCGACATAGGCGGTGTAGTCGTAGTGCAACCTGCCGAAATCGATTTGGGGCAAATCGTCGAGGGGTTGCTGCCCGACGAGGTTCAATGTTCCCCTGAACGCGATCTGGCGAGCCGCTTCAGTCACCTGCTCCGCCGAGCGGGGTCCGAGCAGGATGACGTCGTCAAAACCGGTGCCGCCGGTCATCTCCGCGTTGAGAGCATCGTAGGCGTCCGGCCCGATCCCGTCGGCGACGATCGTCTCGGTGTCGGCGCCGATCGACTCGAGGACTCTGGCATGGACCTCACCGGACAGATCGGTCAACACGACAGTTCCGACATCGGCGATGCAGTGATCGAATCGATAGTCGGTTCGGTCGTTCGGGTCACCGATGATCCAGGTCTTGCCGCCGGCGAGGGGATCAAGACGGCGGCGCTGCGTGTACGCGGCCTCCACACACGCCCACGGCTCCGACAAGGCCGCCGCAGCGTAGCCGATCTCGTCGTCGACGGGGATCACGTAGGCGCCGTCGTCTGCGTCGAGAACCTCAGAGCCGATCAGGTGATACTGGATCAGGCCGCCGGGAATCGTGTAGCCGTAGGCCGTGCTGCGTCCGTCGACGTGAATGTCGGGCTGTATCGCCAGACGGTCCCCCTTGTTGAACCTCGAAGTGAGGGCGTCGCCGACCTCGACCACGGTGACTGCGGCCTCATGGCCGAGACGGGTCGGGTCCTCCGCAAGATCACGGCCGTACAGCTTCGGGTGGTCGTTGCCCAGGCGGATCAGCTTCACGTCCGAGAAGCACAGGCCCACTGCGTCGATGCGGATGAGCAGTTGGCCGGGGCCCACTGCAGGAATCTCCATCGGTTCGGGAGAACCGTCGTCTCCCATGCTCTCAAGGCCCGTGCCGTATATGTTCCAGCCGAGGTTCGGCTCTGGCAGCGCGGTGCCGCCCGCTCGATAATCGGCGAAGGTCCAGTCTTCTGTGGTCATTGAACAGAGCCTCCTCCAAGGACAACCGGCGAGTCTAGATCCAGATCGTGGACTGTTGGGACAGGAACGAACGCTCAGCCAGGCCGTGCCATTCCGAGATGCTGTCACGGAAGCTGCGCCACGGCTCGAAGATCTCCCTGAACTGCGGATCCTCGAGGGCGAGGCCGTTGAGAACATTCTCCGTTTCAGCTTTGAACGCCCTCATCAACTCCGGCGAGAACTCGCGGACGATGGCGAACTGCTGGATGTGTTTCAGGTCGGTCTGGTTGCGGTAGTCGTAGTGGGCGACCGTGTGGATGTTGGCGGCCATGGCGGCGATCTCAACGACGGACTGATAATGCGGCGGCAGTTCGTGCCAGCGTTCAAGCGGGATCTGCACCTCCAGAGTGGTGCCGGGCTCCCACCAGCCCGGGTGGTAGTAGTACAGCTGCCCGTCGAACTCGTCTAGTCCCAGAATCAGATCATCGGTGGGCCCGACGAACTCCGCGCTGTCTATCTCACCGCGATGGATCGCCTCGTGGATCTCGCCGGCCCCCAGAGCAACCTGGATACCTCCGAGATTCTCGAGCACCTGGCCCGCGATGCCGGGTATCCGCATCCTCAAACCCGCGAGGTCGGCTACGGTCTCGACCTCCTTTGTGAACCATCCGCCCATCTGGCATCCAGTGTTGCCCGCTGGGAATGTGATTATGCCGTGCTCGTTCGCGTAGAAGTCGTTGAGCATCTTCAACCCGCCGGCCTGGTAGAGCCAGGCATTCTGTTGACGTTGGGTGAGTCCGAACGGAACCGTGGTTCCGAACTGTTGAACCGGGCTGAGGTCCACATGGTAGTACGCGGCGCTGTGGCCCATGTCCACTTCGAGGTCGCGTACAGCGGGCAGCACCTCGAGTGCGCCGATGGGCTCGCCTGCGGGCTTGGGAGTGATCTTGAACGCGCCGCCGGTGAGCTCGCTCACCTTGTCGGCGAAGAACTGCGCCGCGCCGTACAGCGTCACCAGCGATTCAGGCCAACTCGTGGCCATGTCCCAGTTGATCTGAGGTCCGGATGGCAGGGTCCCAGCGGCGCCGGTGGGGGTGCGGGGCTCGGCGCCTGAGTCGTCGGGAGGCAGCACCTCGTTCTCCGCGCATGCGGCCAACACGGCGGCTGTTGCTGCAAAACCCGCTACGCCGACAGCGCCTTTGACGAAACCCCGGCGCCGTATCTGCCCCGGCCCGCGGGACTCCTCAGCGCCGCCGTCCCCCTGTGCTTGTTCCACGATCACTTCTCCCACAACGGATCTCCCCAGACAACATAACTGGCCGCACAACTGGCCGCGCCCACGACCGGGCCGTCCGGTTTCATGACGACTGTTTCAGAGTGGAACATGCCGGCGTCCGCTCGGTCAGCCAGCACACGGCGTGCAGCGTTTGTCAGATGGGCGATGACGAATTCGGTGAGCTGGGCCTGGTCGGCGTTCACCGCTCGGTCGATCAGCGCGCGGCCCGCCGGCTGCGACCGGGCCTCAATCCTCTCACTGCGCCGGGGGCGAATGTCAGTGGCCACCGTGTTCCCTGTCAGATCTGAGACTCTTGTACGGCGAATGCACGGCAACCGGTTCCTGAAAGCAGCCGAGACCGAGAATCGTTGTCCAACTCTGACCGGGTTTGGAGCGGGTGACGGGAATCGAACCCGCGTTGTCAGCTTGGGAAGCTGACGTTCTGCCATTG
This sequence comes from Acidimicrobiaceae bacterium, assembly GCA_028819005.1. GTDB lineage: Bacteria > Actinomycetota > Acidimicrobiia > Acidimicrobiales > Aldehydirespiratoraceae > VXYK01. The sequence continues at coordinate 68,089 of JAPPMP010000028.1, read as the reverse complement.
AACTACACCCGCGGGCTGGTTGATCTGAATCGAATCGGCCGTGGCCGTGTGTCTCGGTCCGCAGTCTATTCGGTGCGAGCCTCGGTCAGACCAGGCATCCCGACGGAACTTGATCGCCCGCTGGCGATGCATGGCGCGATTCGGTGGGATGGACCTGCGGGTGCGGGTAGGGTCGCCTCGGACCGGCTACGCGAACCATCGTTGAGTCGATGAGATCGGACACAAGTGATTCTCTCTGACCGCTCGCTGCGTGAACAGCTCGAGAACGGGCGCATCATCATCGATCCGCTCGACCCGTCGGCGTTGCAGCCCTCGTCGGTCGACCTGAGGCTTGACCGGTTCTTTCAAGTCTTCCGGAATCACACGATGGGCCACATCGACGTGAAAGCGGACCTCAGCGACCTCACCCAGTTGGTGGAGATCTCACAGGACGAGTCGTTCATCCTGCATCCTGGGGAGTTCGTGTTGGGCAGCACACTCGAGAGGGTCGCGGTTCCCGATGATCTCGTGGCGCGTCTCGAGGGGAAGTCGAGCCTGGGCCGGTTGGGCCTGTTGATCCACTCAACGGCGGGTTTTGTCGACGCGGGGTTCGACGGCCAGTTGACGTTGGAGCTCAGCAACGTCGCCAACCTGCCGATCAAGCTGTACCCCGGCATGAAGATCGGACAGATCTCGTTTCAGCAGATGACCACGGCCGCGGAGCATCCGTACGGTTCTGACGAGCTTAGGTCAAAGTACAAGAACCAGCGTGGTCCCGTGCCCAGCCGCTATTGGGAGAACTTTGAGCACTGACCCCGAAACCCGTTCTGGTGGTCAGCGGTATTGGGTGGCCGTGATGATCCCGGCCAGGATCATTCCGAGGCCCAGCAGCAGCACCGGGTTCGATGTGTCCCAAAACGAGCCGACGTAGTTGACGAGGATCGTGGCGATACCGGCGCCGAGCAGGCCGAACATGAGGATCGGAACCCATCTGGGGCTCGGGGGCATGCTGTCTTGCCCTGTGTGGGAGACGGTATCGGGGGTGTATCCGTCGGGTCTGGTCCCCTTGGGGGTGACCCTGCCTCCGGACACCCGGCGCTTTGTGGGCTTTTCAGACATGTGGCAACTCTAGAGGCTTGACGACCCTAGGCGGGCAGTGGCGAGGGAATCACATCTGTGTGATTATCCACGGATTTGCCCACAGGCTGTGGACAGCTCTCGGTCTAGTCGACCGGCGTCACCAGATCCATGTCCTCCAGACAGTGCCGGGGAGGCTCCGGGTCCTCGTCGGGGGCGACGGTCATCCGAACCTCGGTGCCGCAGATGCTGCACCGGTAGGTGATCTTCACCTTGCGCAGTGCGCCCGCAGGCGGCGGCTCCGGGGCGGGTCGAGCAAGACCCCGCAGCATTGCCAGCCCGATACGTATGATCAGGAAACCCGCCGCCACGGCGATGACCACATTCAACGCGTTCACTGCAGCCAGCCTAGTTCCGGCGCCGCCACAGCGTGACCGCCGAACCCGTCGAACCGGCGCTCACCGCCGCGACGCACTCACCGGGGGCCGCGTGCAACACTCCGTCAACGCTCAGTCGGAGTTCCTCCGCTGCGCCGGCGTCCCCGACCCCGAGGGCTCCCCCATCGCGGTTGGCGATCGCCGGATCAACCTCAAGACGATCACAGATCGACAAGAAGCCCGCGGCAGTGCTCTCAACTATCTCCCATCGAGCGATACTCGACTGGTCGACCCCCGCGTCCGAGAGAGCACGCTGAAGCGCCAAGTCCGCCCCGCCGGTCGCATCGAGAGGATTCCCGGCGGCGCGCCCCACGCCCAGCAGATCGGCGAGCGCCGCTTCTGCAGCACGACCTCCGCCAGTCAGCAGCAGCGCAGCCGCACCGTCAGCAGGCGGAGCGAACGAGAACGCAGTGACCGTCCCGTCGGCGACGAACAACGGCGGCAACTCAGCGGGATCGTCTACCGCGCCACGGTGCTCGTCGTTGGCAATCGGCGACCCCCGAGCAGCGGTGAGACGGCTGCCCGGACGGGCCGCGACCGTCGCCAACCTCAGATCAGCCGCGGCTCGGCGGCGCTCAACGCTGCGAGCGGCGGCGAGGTCTTGTTGCGCTCGATCAATCCCAAGCGACCCAGCGGTCGACTCGGCTGCTCTCGGCGGCGGCAGCAACCCGCCGTCCGCCTCCACGCGGGCGGTCGGACCCCCACCCCACGGCTGTCCGTACACGCGGCCAAGAGCCGAAGCCCCAGGCGCGACAAGCGACGACAGCGACACCCCGATCACAACCGCCGTGTCGATAGAACCAGACTTGATCGCGGCCGCTGCAGCATGAAGAGCAGCCGAACCGCTCATCTCCGCCGAGTCGACCACCGTCCCGCTGATCCGGTCAGGCCAGCCCGCGCTGAGCACAGCCGCCCTGGCCATGTTCGCGCCCTGGGCCCCGACCGGTTCGGCACATCCGACCCACACCTCATCAACGGACTCGGCTGCGACGCCGCCGCGGTGAACCACCTCGTTCATCACCAACGCGCTCAGATCAACCGGATGCCAGCAGGCGAGAGCCCCGTCCGTTCCTGTGAACGGGGTTCGACAGGCGGCGGCGAGCATGACTGTCATCGCGCAAGTCTTCTACACTGACGCGTTACGCGGGTAGCCGTCGGGCTCGGACTCGACGATTCTCACACCGAAACACGCTCATACTGCGACAATAGAAGGGGAACGCAATGGGATCAGCATTGATGCTGGGGGCTGGGAATTACATCACCGATCTCGATGGATTCAACCTCGGCATGCTGATCGCCAGAGTTGCGATCGGGCTGACCCTGGCAGCTCACGGCTACGGCAAGTTCTTCCGAGGCGGCAGGATCTCCGGCACTGCAGGTTGGTTCGATTCCATGGGCATGCGTCCGGGCAAGTTCCATGCGCTGCTCGCGGCTTCTGCCGAGGTCGGCGCCGGTCTCCTGTTGGCTCTGGGCCTGTTGACTCCGCTGGCCGCGCTCGCCTTCGTGGCGCTGATGGTCGTGGCCGGATGGACAGTGCATCGCGACAACGGGTTCTTCATCGTCGCCGAAGGCTGGGAGTACAACTTCGTGCTGGCGATCATCGCAGTCGGTATAGCCACAACTGGTCCCGGAAAGTACTCCCTCGACTACGAACTCGAGTTGATCGAGAACTTCGACGGCGCCACCGGCCTGCTGATCAGCGCTGTCGGCGGAATCGTCGCCGCCATCGCCCAGCTAGCGTTGTTCTACCGCCCCCCAGCCACCGAATAGCCGTTCCTGCATGGACAATGTTCTCTGGATGATTGAACTGATTGAACCGGTCGATGGAACCTCTGTCCGACCTATCACGGATCCAAGAACACCAGAACCGCCGATCATCGAGTTCTCGAATGAGCCCGTCAGAGAAACGGAGGCAAGCGAATAGTGGGGATGGGCGAGGCGATCGCTACGGCCCGGCGTGCCCGTGGTCTCACACAGGGATTGCTGGCTGAGCGCTTGGGAATAACGCAGGCGGCCCTGTCTCGGTATGAGAACGAACTGCGAGTTCCGACTGATGACGCCCTCGATCAAATCGCTGCGACTCTCGGAGTGGCGCCAGGACTTTTGAGCCAGGCTGACCGTATGGAAGGGGCTCTCGCCGTTGGAGCCCATATGCGACGACGGGCTACAGCCAAGCCGACCGTGTGGCGCCGTCTTGAAGCCCAGCTGAATCTCCACCGGCTCCACGCACAACGTCTTTTTGACGAGTTGGACCTGCGAACCGAATTGACGATCCCTTGGCTCGACCCGTTCGAATACGAACCGGCTACCGCCGCCCGTCTCGTGCGAATGCAGTGGCGTATGCCCAGCGGTCCGGTGAGAGATCTTGCAGGGTGGATGGAATCTGCCGGTTGTCTGATCATCGACACGGACTTCGGAACGTCCAGAGTCGACGGACTCTCTCAATGGAGTGGCACTTACCCAATCGTGATGCTCAACCTCTCCGCGCCGACCGATCGTCGTCGATTGACCTTGGCCCATGAGCTGGGGCACCTATGCCTCCACAGCCGAGGCGTCCCCGATGACGTTGAAGCCGACGCGACGGCTTTCGCTGCCGAGTTCCTGATGCCGGCAGAGACTATTCGGTCCCAGTTGCGCAACCTCACTGTGGGGCGCTTGCATGACCTCAAACGCTTGTGGGGAGTGTCGATGCAGGCGCTTGTTGAACGGGCCCGTGAATTGGGCGCCATCACCCCCCGGGAGCGAACCAACTTCTATAAACGGTTCAGTTCGCTCGGTTGGCGCACACGAGAACCCCTGAGCGACGAACTTGCGCCAGAACGCGCGCGTCTGGCCGGTGAAATTGGTCGAGCGCTGCTTGCTCAAGGACATAGCAAAGACGAAGCTGCCGTCATCTGTGGCTATGCCGTCGACAACCCTGATAATCCCTTCATCAATGACGGATATCGTCTGCGTTTGCTCTGATGACCCAGACTCGCGGCCGGGTTGGGATCAGCCGGTGTTGCGGAGGCCGGCGGCTACTCCGTTGACGGTCAACAACAGAGCGCGGCGCAGACGGGCCAAGTCGTGGCCGTCGTCCTCGCCGGCGCGGGAACGGGCGAGCAACTCGACCTGCAGCACGTTGATCGGGTCCAAATAGGCGTCGCGCACCGCCAGCGTGCGTTTCAGAATCGGCAGTTCGTAGAGCAGTTCACGGCCGGTGATCCGGGCGATCTCGGCGACGGTGCGGTCGTGTTCGGCCGCGATGTCGTCGAAGAAGTGATGCAGCTCCAGCGGTACGAGCCGGTCGACGTAATAACGGGTGATCGCAAGGTCCGTTTTGGCGAGGGTCATCTCAACGTTGGAGATGAACGCGGCGAAGAACTGCCAGTCGTCGTACATCGCTTTGAGCTCAACCTCGTGCCCCGCCAACCGGGCGGCTTCGAGAGCGGCGCCCACCCCGAACCACCCCGGAATGATCTGGCGGGACTGGGTCCAGCCGAATACCCAGGGGATGGCGCGGAGCCCTTCAAGTCCGGCTGCGGTGCTGGTGCGGCGTGCTGGCCGCGAGCCGATGTTCATGTCGGCCAGTTCCTCCACAGGCGTCGACTTCTGGAAGTAGTCTATGAATCCGGGAGTTTCGAGCAGCTCCCGGTAGGACTCGAGAGCTCGTTGCGACATGAGCTCCATGACGGTGTTCCAACTGTGCGTCTCGGACCATTCATGGCGGGGAGTGCGGTGCGCGAGCGAGGCTTCCAGAACAGCGGACAGGGCCAGGTCGAGATTGCGTTGGGCCAACCCGGGCAGTCCGTACTTGTCGGCGATGACCTCGCCCTGCTCGGTGATCTTGACCGCACCGTTGACGACTCCGGCGGGTTGGCTCAGGATCGAGGCATTGGTGGGGCCGCCGCCCCGCCCGACGGTTCCGCCCCGACCGTGGAACACGGTGATCTTGACTCCGGTTTCCGACGCCACCTCAGCGATCTGACGCAGTGCCTTGTGGATCTCCCATTGGGAGGTCGTGATTCCTCCGTCCTTGTTGGAGTCCGAATAGCCGACCATCACCTCCTGGGAGTTTCCCCGCAACTCCAACAGCCGTCGATAGGACGGGTTGTTGAGCAGGTCGCGCAGCACGGCGCCGATGCTTCGAAGATCGTTGATCGTTTCGAACAACGGAACGAACCCGAGCCGAGCGACGCCCGCGACGAGATCGACCAGCCCGACGTCGCGGGCCAGCACAGCAGGAGCGAGGATGTCGTCGACTCCTTGGGTCATCGAAACTATGTAGACGCCTATGATCTCGTCGCCGGCCTGGTCCATGGCATCGCGCAGGGCTGCAAGCAGCGACAGCGAGTCGCTGCCGGCCCCGCCTGTTGGCGGCGCGAGCGGGCGGCGGCTGCTCAGCTCGGCGGTCAGCAGTTCGATGCGCGCGGAACGGTCCAGAGTGGAGTATTCGGCGCCGAGAGCTGCAAACAGCTCGTCGAGCGCACGATGGTGGACGGCTGCGTGCTCTCGAATGTCGAGTTTGGCCAGGTGAAACCCGATCATCGCCACGGTCCGGCGCAGCCGCGCCAATCGGCCCTGTGCCAACAACGTGCCGCGGTGCGAGGCAAGCGATCTGCCCATGACCGCCAGGTCCGCCTCCAGTTCTTGCGGAGACGTGTAGGCGTTGGAGTCGGGGGGAGTGCAGGCCGTTTCCCGGAGGCGCTGATGGATGACGCCGCAGCGCCTCCGGTAGGGCTCGCCACCGCTGAGCTTGTCGAATCTTGCCGTCACCGCGGGGAACGCCTCGCGGTCGGCTTCCAGCTGGCCGAGCAACTCCTCGGACACCTCGGCGACGACGTCGCTGACGGACAGCTCCGCGGAGAGCTGTTCGACTTCGCGGATCAGAATGCGCAGCGCCCGACTTCGTTGGAACTCGAGCACTTCAAGCGTGATCTCAGGGGTGACGTTCGGGTTTCCGTCGCGGTCGCCACCGACCCACGAACCGAATTGAACCGGAGCGTTCTCGTTGAGTGCTCCGCCGATGCTGCGCAGAACAGCGTCTATGTCGTCGAAGAGTTCGGGAACCCCTTCGGTCGTGATCTCGTTGAGGAAATAGAGGATCGAGCGTGCCTCGTTGACCGGATCGGGTTGAGTCCGCCGCAATTCGTCGGTCTGCCAGATGACGTCGATCAGCTCATCGATTCGGCGGTCGATGCGCTGCTTGTCACTCGGCCCGGCGCTGGATTCGTTGCGCTCCTCGATGAGAACGGCGATCTCTGCGAGCTTGTCGAGTATCGACCTTCGCGAGGCTTCGGTCGGGTGGGCTGTGAACACCGGTCGCAGGTCCAGCGAACAGGTCGTCTCGATGATCTCGGCGTCTTCGACCCCGCTGGCTTGAAGTTTTGCGACGGTTTCGGCGAATCGCCTGTTGCTTGTCCGCGGGTTGGCGTTGAGGTGCTCGATTCGATGAACCTGCTCGGCCGTGTTGGCCAGATGGAAATAGACGGTGAACGCCCGCACGAGCAGGATCGCCTCGACGAGATCGACGTCGGTCAGGTGATCGATGAGGTCGAGTCCCGACTCGCCGTTGCGGTGCAGGCGGCTCGCGTGCGTGCGCACGAGCTCGACTTTCTCGAGCAGTTCAGGGCCGTGTTGACGCACCAGCGCCGATCCGAGCTGGGCGCCGAGTCGGCGGATGTCGTTGCGAAGCGCCGTGTCGATCTGCTGTAGATGGGTGTCGGTCACTACCCGACACGTTACTTATTCCTAGACACGGGTTCCGCGACTTATTCGTCTGCTATGAAGGTCACGCCGTTGTCCTGCGAGTTGAGCAGTGTGAGCCTTGGGCCGTTGATGGAGAATGCGGCTTTATCGGTCTCGAACAACATATTGAAGGCCTCGCGGTAGGAGGAAGGCTCGGCGCAGTCCTCGGATGTCACCTCGCCGAATTGGATCTCGCCTTCGCTGAGGGTTGCAGGCGCACTGAAATCGACGCATCCGTCGAAACCGGTCAGCTGCGAGTCTTCACTGAACTCGATCCATCCTTCCCGCCCGGGTTCCACGCTCATGGTTATGGAGACTTCGCCTTGAATGAATCCAGTGACGACCCAGCGTGTTTGCAAGATCGGACGATCCGGCTCGGCGATCATGGTGTTCAGCAACTGGATTCGGACGGTGTCAGTGGCGAGTGTCAGATCGTGGCCGTTCAGTGTCAGTTGCGGTCCGGCGTTGAGCGCGGCGGCTATGAACTCGTCTTGTGCGTGGCGCTCTGGATCGCAGCCGATTTCTGTCGATGCCAGCTCCGTTATGATCAACTGCTTGTCGTTGATCTGATACCACCCGCTCATCAAGTTGCATCCGGCGGAGGCTGCGATGATGCCGTTGGTGAACGACAGCACAATCTGCGTGCCGGTGAACAGAGGGTGTTCCGCGCCGTTCTCAAGAACAGAGACCGACCAGAATGACCGTCCGTCGAGCGGCGTTCCGACGTCGAGGGGCGCTCTGATCGAGACCCCCGGCGCCGCGGGATCCTCCGCAACCGTTTCATCATCGCCACAGGCTCCGAGCACGAGTGACAGCCCCAGCAGGGCAGCAAGCATTTTCGACGGGATTGGGAAACCGATTCTCATTTGCTGGCCTCAACCTCGGCGCGACAGGTCATCGCAGCCGCGGACGTACCAGCGCCACGGCAATTCGGCCCCCGCGCTCAGCCCGATACGGGTGGACCGGCCGGGGTCTCGCGGAGGCGGGGTTCCGTCGTCGAACAATTCGACGCCCGAATCCGCAGTTGCCAGATCTGAGCCGTTGTGTGTGCCGTCGATGCCGAAAGCCGAGGTGAACTTGGCTGGTCCGCTGCACAGGTCTCGGTCGCGCCGGGCCGCGGGCCTGCGCGTTCTCATCTCGGCCAGGCCCTCCAGCGGGGTGACGGCCCTCAGCAGCACAGCGCTGCATTCGCCGTCGGCACCGCACACGACGTTGGCGCACCAGTGCATCCCGTAGGTGAAGTAGACGTAGAGACGACCGGCGGGGCCGAACATCACCTCGTTGCGGGGAGTCATGCCCCGGCGTCCGTGGCTCCCGGGGTCGTCAGCACCCTTGTATGCCTCGACCTCCAGCAGGCGGCCGCGGCAGTTCCCGAACACGATCACTTTGTTCAACAACTCGGGGGCCACCTCGAGCGAGTCCCGAGCGAAGAAGTCCCTTGGCAGTCGCCCCATCGGACGTGGAGGTTGTGGAGGTTGTCGTGATTGCCCGGTCAATGTGTCAGATCTCCAGCATCAGGGTCACCGGGCCGTCGTTGATCAACTCGACGTCCATCATCGCCCCGAACGATCCGGTGGCCACGGTGGCGCCGAGAAGCCTCAGCTCAGCCGAGAGCCCGTCGATCAACTCGGCTGCATGATCGGGTTCAGCGGCCGCCACAAAAGACGGGCGACGTCCCTTGCGGGTGTCGCCGTAGAGGGTGAACTGGCTGATCACAAGGACCTCCCCGCTCGTGTCGGCCACAGATCGGTTCATGTGCCCGTTCTCGTCGGCGAATATTCGCAGGTGCCAGAGTTTGCCGGCGAGCTTTGCGGCGCTTTGTGGGTTGTCGCTGTGGGTCACGCCAACGAGGCAGCACAACCCGGCGCCGATCTCCCCAACGACCTCACCGGAAACTCGGACTCGTGCCTCTCTCACCCGCTGAACCAGTGCTCTCACGTCCACAACCTACTTCCCGACGGACCCCTTCGAGGAACAAGGCTTCGGGCTGCACGTGCGTACATCCGCTGGGTATGGCGTACTTGCCCGGAGAACGAGTCGCGGGTGCGCGACCTAATGCGGCGACAACCCGCGCTGCCGATTCGTGTGGCTCAAGACCCGCCGCGATGTCAAGACCTGGCTCGCACACCTCGGCCGGTGAGGAGTTGATGGACGCGTTGATGGGAAACTCCTATGAGACGCCCGACATCGCGCATCGGCAGACCCTCTGCCCTGAGGGCCATAGCCGCCTCCAAGCGTATTCGAGCAGCTTCAGCTTCGGCTTCGGCAGCCACGGTCACGCTTGTCCTTAAGGTTTCGAGCAGGTCCGATGCTGTCACGGGGGGTGTGATATGGATTTTCAGGGGTCCTACGGCGGTTTCGTCGATGTCGAGCATCATGGAGATCGCTTCGCGTGCTTGGGATTCGACTTGGTCGAGGCGCTTGGCCTGGGAGAAAACCCCGGCGAGTTCTGGCACTGTGATGGCCCAACAGTCACCGGATCGCACCACTTCAACTTGGTAAGCCTGTTCACTGCTCATCTCTAGTCACCTCCTTGACCATGTTGAGGATGCCTTGAGCGGTGTATTCGTTGATTTCGCGATGACGGGGGATAACCAGTCGATGACCGCGGATTGACCAGATCTCGTGATTGCCTCCCTCGCGCACGAAGGTCAGTTCAAAGCCATCTTTTTTGGCGATCTCTCGGATCCGTTTTATGAGAGTCCGTTTGTCCACCAGTTAAGTCCAATCTAATAGACATTGCAAGTCAATCAGACTAGACTTGATCCGCCGAGTGAGGCTTACGCAGCAAAAAACCAAAACCCCCGACACCGAAGCGACAGGGGTAGTGGGCAGACCGTAGCGGCAAGGGCAACTCCCGTCAACGGATCTTAGTCGGCCCGCTCACTGTATGAGACGCATGCCTGCCGTTTCTCCACAAGGGGAGGCGCGGGCATGTATAGTGAAGACAACCTTTCAGGAGTCAGATAATGGGCCACCTCGAACCAAGTTCAGCGAGCCCGCCGCTGCTGGGGTTCGTCATCAGCGCGCCTGCCGCCTCTGCGCCTCGGGTCCCTCGCACCCGCCCGGCACTGGTCAACGTCGACATCTCAGCCGATATTCCCCCGGTGATTCGCACGGAGGAAGGGCTGCGTCAACTTCAAGACATGCTGGAGCGTCCGCCACGTGACACGCCGAAACTCGACAAACTGTTCCAACAACCGTCGCCGTTCATCGACGAGTGAGCTACAACCGACCGCGGTTGCTGGAACGCGACGACAGCGTAAAGCAGTTCGTTTGTCGTTCACAGGCGCAGACGAACTGGCTTCTGCATGCCGCCCATAACGCAGCCGCAGCCAACACATCCAAAGTGTTCGTCGTAACCGACAAGTCAGATGGCACAGTCGTCGCTTGCTGCGGATGGTGCATGACAGCGGTCCCCGTAGAGACAGTCACCGACAGATGGCGTGCCGGCACAGGACGTTATCCTCTGCTGCCGGCTGCGTTGTTGACACGGTTGGGAGTCCACCGCGACCACGAACGCCGCGGGTTGGGAAGCGCGTTGCTTTCAGATGTGTTGAGACGCACCGCAGAATTAGGCGAACAGATCGGCTGCCGTGGGCTGGTGATCCACGCCGAATCTGAAAATGCCCGCGAATTTTACATGAGAGTAGCTGAATTCGAGGCGTTGCATGACAACCCCAACCATCTGGTTCTGTTGATGAAAGACATTCGAAAGAGCTTGGCGAGCGAACCTGACAGCCTGTAACGGCAGGAACCTCACACGGTTCGGCAACCCCACGCCCTGTGCACCGCGGCGTCGGTAGCCTGGCGGCGGACCTGGGCCGGCGCCGGGGCCGGTTGAGGTGCTTGCAGAACGCCGGCTCCGGGGCTTCCAGCGCCCTTGGGGGCTCATTGAAGGGTTTCGATTGCGGCCCGAAGTGCTGGCATGGCGCGCGGGAACGATCTGGCTAGTTCCAGGAGCTCTGAGGGATGGTTGCCGCGTTGGTTGAGCCAGCGGCGTAGGGCTGTGTGTGCGAGGTCGATGCCGAGCCGATGACGGAGGCGGTAGGCGTCGATGATCGAGCGCGCCGGGCTGTAGATGGCGATGGTGATCGTGTCGACGAGGTGAAGGTCGTCGCGTCCGATGTAGAAGGTGTCACGGTCGAACCGATGCCAGGTGATGGGAGCCCGTGTCTTCGGCTGCCAGTGGTGACGCGGCAAGGCGGCGTCGATGGTGTGTGGGATCTCGTCGGTGAGGCTGTGGTGAGCGAGGGCGGTCGTGAGGCAGAGGGTGGTGTGAGGGTTGCGCAGAGCTAGCTCGAGAAGGTCTGGGTCGGCACCGTGTCCGGCGCGGGCGTAGATACCGCGCGCAATGCGGTCCAGGTCGCCTTGGGCGGTCAGCTTCGCGAGGTCGCGGTCCGAGATCCCGAGGTCGCGGGCCTCGGCGCGCATAAACGCGATCGGAATGGTTGCGGGGGACATGTATGAAATCATAGCCAGAAGGTGCCTGTGTGGCTATGAATTGATTCGCGATGCGGGCATCGGCCGACCGGAGCCGTCCTGGCCTTCGCGGCCCGCGGCTGCGGCGGCGCGCTCAATGCTGCTCGGTGCTGCCCCGGAAGTCCTCTAGGCATTGCTCCAGTACCGCTCCCACCATGCTAACTGCGGGATGAATGGCTCGCTCACTTGACGTCATCATCGGCCCTCTGAGATGTTTCTGATTCTTCGCGACGGTTTGGGTTGGGTTTCAAGCAGCATGGGGTGGTTGCTGCGGCGCACGTCGTCAAGCGCGTTGTCCGCCCTCATTTCCGAAGAGCCACAAATCGACCATCTCGCGCTGAGCAAACGGCACTACGGCTGCGTTGTTGTCACCGGAGATGCGGTGTTCGTCTGTAGGTCGGCGACGCAACAAGCCACCCATCACGCCATACACCTGTCGTTCGATCAGCACAGGAGCGAACTCTGATTCGCCAAAACCAGCCACAACCAAACCTGTCATCGACTGAGCGGCCTTGGGAGGACGCTCCGTCCATGCGACTGTGAGTTCCCGAAGCAACCGAGTTGCGTCACCGTCCAAGGGAAGCTGTTCAAAAACCTCCCGTTGGACAAGTTCTTCTGTCGCGACGAACTTCCTGACGAGACCATCCCCGTAACCCTCGGGAAGATTCTCCAAGGGCTCGGCACGCTTGGCACAACGGTGATCGCCGGGTATTTTTTCGGCGTGTCCGGGACTGGTCGTCGGGGTCTCTCAGTGAATCAACTTGAAGCGTTCGAACGCGACGGTTTCGTGGTCGTCGATGGCCTCCTGAATGACCGGGACCTTGTTCCGATCTACGACGAATACGAACTGATCCTCGAGGACCAGATAGGGCGCATGTTGGCAGCGGGAGCGCTCAGGCAACGCCCCGTCGGCACTTTCGGAGATCGCTATGCCGCGGTGATCACCGCCGACCCGCAAGCGCATCGTCGGTTCAACATCTCTCTGCCGCTGATCAACGGCCCCGTCGATGCCGACTCTTATCTGATGCATTGCGGACCGGCAGTCTTCGATCTGTTGAGGCACCCCTCGATCCTCGATGCGGTCGAGTCGGTCATCGGGCCGGAGATCGCATCGAACCCCGTCCAACAGATGCGGATGAAGCCAGCAGAGGCCCAGGTGGTCGACGAGACCCTCAGGCGCCACTCCAACGTGGGCGCGACCACCTGGCACCAAGACATCGTTGCGCTGTTGCCCGATGCTGATGATTCACAGATCGTGACGGTGTGGGTTGCATTGACCGACGCCCTGATCGAGAACGGATGCCTAGTGTCGATCCCGGGCTCGCATCGCCTCGGCCCGCAGGTGCACTGCGCGAATCAGGAACTGGCTTCAGAACCCTACGTCCCACCAGCGGTTCTCTCTGAACTGAAGGAACGACCGTTGCCTGTCCGGCGGGGAGGAATCGTGCTGTTCGACAAGTTGAACGTTCATCGTGCTCTGCCGAACCGCTCCAAATCGATGCGCTGGAGTGCGGACCTGCGCTACAACCCGATCGGTCAGGGAACCGGCCGCCCCGCGTTCCCGACGTTCGCGGCTCGGAGCGCCCGCACACCCGGGCTGGTGCTGACAGAATTTGAGGTTTGGAAAGACCGATGGGACGCTGCTCGCGAGGCGATCGTGAGCCGGACCTACACAGATCGAGTCTTCGAAGACGTCCGCTGGAACGACGAAGTCGTCTGCTGACTCCGACAGGCGAACTCTAGTAGCTCAAAGTGCTGAAGGCGGCGCGCATTTCGGCGACGAACAGGCCGGGTTGCTCCCATGCAGCGAAATGGCCGCCCATCTCGAGATCGTTCCAATAGCCGATGTTGGTGTAGCGCTTGGCGGCCCAGCGCCTGCTGGCGCGGATGATCTCTTTGGGGAAGATGCTGCAGCCAGTGGGGACATCGACGGCGCCGTCGCCGAACTGGGCGAAGCTCTCCCAATACAGCCGGGCCGACGAGGCTGCGGTGGCGGTGAACCAGTAGATCGAGATGTTGTCGAGCATCTGATCGAAGGTCAGGGCGCTGCGCGGGTCGCCGTCGTTGTCGGTCCAGGCCCACATCTTCTCGCCGATCCAGGCGCACTGACCGGCGGGAGAGTCGACCAGGCCGTAGCCGAGGCTCTGGGGACGGGTCGACTGCTGTTTGGAATAGCCCGAGTCCCAGCGGTCGTAGTGGCCCAGGGCTTCCAGCGCCGCCTGCTCCTGTTCGGTCGGGTCTGCCAGCGATTCGGGGGTGGGCCCCGAGACGGGCATGTTGGTGTGTATCGCCCGAACGTTGCCCAGATTCTGCGATCCGATGGTGGTGGTGACCGCGCTGCCCCAGTCACCGCCCTGTGCGACGTAGGACTCGTATCCGAGCCGGACCATCAGCGTGTTCCAGGCGGTTGCGATCCAGGGCACACCCATTCCGGGCCTCGCAGGTTTGCCGCTCCAGCCGTAGCCCGGCAGCGATGGGATCACCAGATGGAACGCGTCCGCTGGGCTGCCGCCGTGGTTGGCCGGATCGGTGAGCGGCCCGATCACAGCCATGAACTCGGCCACCGAACCGGGCCAGCCATGGGTGAGGATCATCGGCGTGGCGTCGTCGTGAGCCGAACGGACATGCAGAAAGTGGATGTCCAGTCCATCGACCTCGGTCAGGCAGTTGTCGTAGGAGTTGAGTTCGGACTCGAAGCGTCGCCAGTCATATTCGGTGGCCCAGTACTCGCACAGCGTCTGCGTGTAGGTGAGGGGAATGCCTTGGGACCAGTCGTCGACCGGTTCGGCTTCGGGCCAGCGGGTGCGGGCCAAGCGCTCGCGCAGATCGTCGATTGCCGAGTCGGGTATGTCGATGGTGAAGGGCCGGATGTCGTCGCTCATTCTTGCATCGTGCTAGGCCCGACCGCTGACAGCAAACCGAGCGTAAGCTCTCGACTCATGGATCTGCCTGTTGTGCCGCCGGTGAAGCCGATGCTGGCAAAGGCGATCGGCGGTATTCCCGAACACGGGGACCTCGCTTTCGAACCCAAGTGGGACGGTTTCCGGTGCATCGTCTTCCGTGACGGCGATGAGGTTCACCTGGGTTCGCGCAACGAGAAACCGCTCACCCGTTACTTCCCGGAGCTTCTGGAACCACTGCAGCAATGTCTGCCGCAGCGCTGCGTTGTAGACGGCGAGATCATCGTGGCCATCGACGACCATCTCGGTTTCGATGCGCTGCAGCAGCGGATACATCCGGCGGCTTCCCGAGTCGAGCGCCTCGCTGAAGAAACACCCGCCGAGTTCGTGGCTTTCGACGTGCTCGCCGTCAACGACGCCGCGCTGGTCGACGAGCCTTTCCGGGATCGCCGCAGAATCCTTGAGACCATCTCCTCGGGTTTCGAGCCGCCTGTTCACCTGGCGCCCTCCACATTCGATCGAACCATCGCTCACGAGTGGTATGCGCGCTTCGAGGGCGCGGGGCTCGACGGGTTGATCGCCAAGCCATGCAACGGCGCCTACCTGCCCAATAAGCGGGCCCAGTTCAAGGTCAAGCACACCCGCACCGCAGACGTGGTCGTCGCCGGCTACCGGATGCACAAGGACGGCAACGGAGTGGGTTCACTGCTGGTCGGCTTGCACGATGAAGAGCAGCGGTTGCACCACATGGGCGTCGCCTCCAGTTTCAAAGCGAGCCTGCGGGCCGAGCTCGTCGACGCTCTCGCCCCCAACATCATCGAGGACTTTGCAGATCATCCCTGGTCGGAGTGGATGAACCCGCAGGCACATCAGGGGGGCCTGATGCCCGGGGCGCCCTCCCGTTGGAGCAGCGGCAAACCGTCCCAGGACTGGACGCCGCTCGATTGCAAGCTGGTGGCCGAAGTCAAATACGAGGCCGTTCTCAACGGCCGGTTCCGGGGGATCACTCGTTTCGTGCGCTGGCGGCCCGACCGTGAGGACGCGTCGTGCGAATACAGCCAGCTTGAACAGGCAGCGCCTATGGGAATCAGCGAAGTGCTGGCTGCCGAGGGATGATCACGCGCCGAGCTGCACACGCTTCGTTTCGGCGTCAACCGTCGAAACCGGCGAACAGTCGATGAGTCCTCTGCGCGATCCGTTCAGCACCTATAGCTGAACAACGCTCGTCGAATCCGGTCCCCGGCCCTGTCCAGAGCATCTCGTCGACCGACGCGCTCACCGGGGCGCCGGCATCGACCGTGGCGATGCGCCGAAAGAGCAGCGCCTCCTCGAAGTACTCGCTGAGCGTCAGAGCCAGCTTGGCGCCGCCGCGGACGTCAAGGTTCCATTCCGCAACGTCGAACGGAACCCGGTCGATGTGGCCGAACTTCGACAGGATCTTGGCTGCCGACTTCGCCCCCCAGCCCGCAAGCCCCGGAAAGCCGTCTGCGGCGTCTCCCACCACTCCGAGATAGTCGGGTATCGACTCGGGCGGCACCCCGAATTTCTCGATTACGCCCTGGCGGTCGTAAGTGATTCCACGGCGACGATCTAGCTGCACGACCCGGCTGTCGGCGGTCACGCATTGGGCCAAGTCCTTGTCGGGCGTGCAGATGATCACCTGTTCGACCCGCGGATCGGCTGCGGCCATCGCCGCGCCGGCCGCCAGCCCGTCGTCGGCCTCGTGGGTGATCTGTGGCCACACCGCGAACCCGGCGAGTCCCAGCAACTCCTCCACCTCAGCGAACTGGGCGAAGAGATCCGGTTCCACACCGCTGCCGTCCTTGTAGCCGATGTAGAGGTCGTTGCGGAACGACTCGATCACATGGTCGGTGGCGATTCCGATGTGGGTGGCGCCGTCGGCGACTAGGTCCAGCACCGTGTTGAGCACGCCACGCTGTGCACCGAGGCGGGCGTCGCGGTTGGACGGGGCGTAATGGAAGCGGAACAGTTCGTATGTCCCGTCAACGAGATGCACGAACATCTGCTGAGCCTCACACACCCCGGCCCCCGGTGTGGACGCCCGCTACTCCTGCACCAGTTCTATGAGCGTGCCGAGCGAGCCTTTGGGGTGGATGAAGGCCACTGTCGTGCCCCTTGAGCCGGGACGGGGCGCGGCGTCTATGGGCACCGCCCCCGCTGCGACCATCCGGGCGAGCGCATCAGCGCAATCGTCGACGCGGTAGCCGACATGATGCAGCCCCTCACCCCGCTTCTGCAGGAACTTGGCGATCGGGGAGTCTCCTCGAGTCGCCGAGGTGAGCTGGATGTAGCTGTCGGCGACCTTTATCAGCGCTTCTTCGACGCCGTCTGATTCAACCACCTCTCGGTGATGGACCTCGGCCCCGAACGCTTCGTGATAGTAGGCGATTGCGGCTTCAAGGTCGTTGACCGCGATGGCGATGTGGTCGATTTCTGTGAGTTGCATCCGCTCAGAATACTGGGCATCGGGTGCTACGGAACAACCGCCTGAACGGTTCCCGCCGCGGGGGCGGTTTCGCTGCCGTCGATCACCTTGCGCCCTTCAAGGGCACGACCCAGGGTGAGCTCGTCTGCATATTCGAGGTCGCCGCCCACCGGCAGGCCCATGGCGATCCGGGTGACCCGCACCCCCATCGGCTTCAGGTACTTGACCAGCAGAGCCGCGGTCGCTTCGCCTTCGAGGTTGGGATTGGTGGCGACGATGACCTCTGATATGTCCTCATCGGCGACCCGGCTCATCAACTCCTTGATCCGAAGCTGCTCGACGCCGACGCCGTCGATGGGGCTGAACGCTCCTCCCAAGACGTGGTAGCGGCCGCGGAACTCCTGCGTGCGTTCAATGGCAACTATGTCTTGACTGTCTTCCACGACACAGACGAGCCCGTCCTGGCGGCGCGGGTTGACGCATATCGGACATTCGTCGCCTGATTCGGAGAGGTTGAAGCAGCGCTGACAGTACGACACTCGTTCTTTCGCCTCGACGATAGCCTGCGACAGCGACAGCGCATCCTCGCGCGGAACCTTGAGCAGGTGGAACGCGACCCTCTGCGCGGATTTGGGGCCGATCCCCGGCAGGCGGCCCAACTGGTCGATCAGTTCCTGCACAGCGTTGGAGTAGCTCACTGGTCGGCCCTGGATGCTGACGGGGTGTCGATCTCGGCGCCTGGGAATGCCTCTTCGAGGAGCTCCACCACCTGATCCGTGTGGGACGACGCATCAATGAGCTCGTCCAGATCGAGCCCGTCGCCGTGCGGGTCGGCCATGTCCGGTTCTGCCGGCTCGTCCATTGTATCGGTCGTTTCGGTCGTTGCCGTCGTTTCGGTCGTTTCGGTCGTTGCCGGCTCGTCAGCCGTGCCTGCCGTGTCGGCCTGCGGTTCCCCCGGTCGGGCCGTGACTGAATCTTGCTCTTCATCCCGGGTTGGGCTCGCCACAGGGTCCGGCCGAGTCGGGGCGGGGGGTTCATCGGCGAGCGCAGGAGCGGAGGGGACCGAGGCCGGGCCGAACTCATCAACCAGCGCCCGCCACAACCTTTGAAGGTCGTCTTCGGAGCGCGGGCCCTCGGCGGGACCGAGGAAGCTGTTGGCCCGACTGACCACCAGGTCGCGCCCGAGCGAGAGGTGCTGTCCGGCCAGTTCAACGACCTCTTTCGCCGACTTCGGTCGCAACGACCGGAGATCTTCATCGGCGGGACTCTGAGCCGCCGAGGCCAACGACGGGGCCGGTGGCAACTTCGGGGCAACAGCAGACCCTTCAAACCGGCGTGGTTCACCGGGCTCCGGATCAACACCCATCGCCGCCGAAGCGGGTTCCGACGAAGCCGCGACGGGCAAAGACGGCGGAGCAACAGAAGCAGGCGGCGCCGACGAAGCAGCCGCGACGGGCAAAGACGGCGGAGCAGGCGCAGCCGAAGGAGTGGCGGGCGCGGCCGACACGGATTCGGCCGAAGCGGGCACAGAACTTGCAGCGAGGCGCGCTTCGAGCTGTTCGATTCGTTCCAGCAGCGAGTCGACCGAATTGTCGCCGGCCGAGCGGCACAGCCGGACCAGAGCCACTTCGAGATGCACCCGAGGGTCGGGCGCCTGGCGCATCTCCACCAGCGCCGTGCCCAATGTCTCCAGCGCCCTCGTCAGTCGCAGCGGAGACATCTGCTCGGCAATCTGTGAGGCGCGCTCCTGCTCGGCCACGGTGATTCGAGGCGGTGGTGACCCCATTGCGGTCAAGAACGCGTCGCGCAGCCCTGCGACCGACGTCTCGCCGATGGTTCGGGGATCACGCCCCCTTCCCAACCCATCGCCGACCGCGCCCAGAGCGGCGGCCGTGTCGTTCGCCGCGAGGGCTTGAAGCAACTGGTCGATCGACTGGTCGATTTCGACCACGCCACCGGCGGCCACCACGCGGTCGAGCGCGCTGAGCGTGTCTCGGACCGAACCGCCGCCGACCGACACCACATAGTCGACCGCGTCGTCATCGACGTCGAGACCGGCGTCGTCAATGACCCAGCGCACATGGGACGCCATTTCCTCGGCGCCGAGCAGACCGAGCTCGAATACCTGGCAGCGGCTCCGAATCGTCTCGACGACCTTGTGAGGCTCGGTCGTGGCGAGCACCCAGACCACATGGCCGGGGGGTTCCTCAAGGGTCTTCAACAGGGAGTTCTCCGCTCCGCTAGTCAGCATGTGAACCTCGTCGAGGATGTAGACCTTCATCCTCCCCGGGTTGCCGAGGTTGACTTTGCCCAACAGATCACGCATGTCTTCGACGCCGTTATTGCTCGCGGCGTCGAGTTCGTGCAGATCGAAGGAGCGCCCCTGTTCGATGGCCGTACAGCTTTCACAGGCGCCGCACGGCTCCGAGTCCTCGCCGAGATTCTCGCAGTTGAGCGCTTTGGCCAGCACCCGCGCCGAACTGGTCTTGCCGGTGCCCCGCGGGCCGCTGAACATGTATGCGTGGCCGACTTGGTCATTCGCCACAGCGTTGCACAGGGCTGCAACAACGTGGTTCTGACCTCGGATCTCGGAGAATTTCTGAGGTCTGTAGCGACGGTAGAGGGACTGATAGGCCATGTTCGGGCCATCCTACTGCGCGTTCGTGACACGGCTGTCGTCAGGAATTTACGGTCAATTTGCGGGGCCTGCACGGCCCCCGTTTCCGGGAGTGACGGCCAGGTGGTCTGCGGCACACGGGCGGCTCCGCTGAGAGCTGCTGCCTTCCGGCCCTGACCCGGTTCACGGACGCCTGTTGCACAGGACCCGACCGCCACACCCCGAAACGGGAGCGGTCAATCCACGCTATCCTTTTGAGCCGATACCCGCACCAGGGTGTACCCGGAGGGTTGCCAGAGCGGCCGAATGGGCACGCTTGGAAAGCGTGTGAGGTGCAAGCCTCCGTGGGTTCAAATCCCACACCCTCCGCGAAAAACGTTCAGAGGACCCGCCGTCAGGAGTCGCATCGCTGAGACTCTGAGGGCGCCTTGCGCTCGGGGGCAGTGCGGATTGTCAGCCTGGTTGCGGGACTATCTCATCGACCGACGGGGCCTCGGGGGTCAAGAGCCTGCCTTCGAGAGCGGCCTCCACCTGCTCGGTCGCGTTGAGCGCTGCGATCAACGCGGTGAGCTTCAGATCGAGCTGGTCGAACCTGGCCTCCAAGGCAACAAACCGCTCGTCAATTCTCGCGAACCGCTCATCGACTCTGGTGAAACCGGCGTCGACTCTGTCTTCGAGGCGGGAGATCCTGTCGTTGGTCTGTGTGAGAGCGAAGCCCAAGAGCAGGACTATCACCGCTCCCAGGATCGCCGGGAGGGGAGACTCGGGAAGCCCACGCATCCAGCTGGATTTCGCCTGCGGTCGCCCAAGAACCTGCTCTGGTCCTGAAGCCTCATCGAGAAGTTCGTGGTCGAGGTTCATCGGGTCGGGCGTCTCTGGTGTTGGGAAACGGGCGGGCTGGATCACGGGGCCTCGCTGTGGTGAATGACTGGCGTAACGGCCGCCGTTGATGCCCGGCAGCGAAGCTGGTATATGACAATAATTGACAGCAAACTTCATGTCAATTCTATTCACAACGCCACCAGACAGCAAAGGCCCGGCCCAGGCACTCAGCAAAGCCTGAGCAGACGAGCGATATTCGGCATGGCCGAACCCCTGCCCGGAATCCCTGCGGGAGGAGTGCTCACCTAGCGGTAGCGTGAACTGATGCGCTCACGGAAGTGGCAGGCGACAGCCATTGTCATCGCCGTCGCACTGGCGCTCGATCAACTCTCCAAGGAGTGGGCGATCAATCGGCTGAGCGGTGGCCGGATCATCGAGATCCTCCCGACGCTCGAGCTGGACCTCGCCTACAACAGCGGTTTCTCGTTCGGGACCGGCGCCGGCCACGGGCCGCTGATCGGCGCTCTGGTCATCGCTCTGTGCGGATTCATCTGCTGGCGACTGTGGATCGAAACCATCACCGCCCGAGCCGCGATACTCTCAGCGATCCTCGGAGGAGCACTCGGCAACCTAATAGATCGGATACTGCGCGCTGACGACGGCCTGCTCTCAGGCGCCGTCGTCGACTTCATAGACGTGACGTGGTACGCGGTTTTCAATGTCGCCGACACGTTCGTCGTATGCGGTTGTATTGTGCTTGTGCTCTACGAGATCCGGCATCGCTCCGACGCCGCCGAACAGCCATCGAGCGAAGAACAGCCTTGACCGTCCACACCCCCGTCGAAACCGGACAACCAGCCACCCAGAAGGCGATTCTCAAACATCGCCGGGGCAGCCGCTGGATGCACTGGATCAACTTTCCGTTGATCGTCATCATGGTCTGGAGCGGCCTTCGCATCTTCCAGTTCCTGACCGAAGCGGGCGGCGACTATTGGGGAGAGCACGGCTACGACTGGCACGCCGGACTCTGAGCCTGTGGAGATCGCCGCCTATCCGACCGACGAAGCCCTGATGGGGATCGCAATCGAAGAGGCCCGCCTCGCAACCATCCACGGAGACGTACCGGTCGGAGCGCTGGTGGTCGTCGACGGCCGGATCATCGCCCGCCGCCACAACGAACGAGAGGCGTCGAACGACCCGACCGCCCACGCAGAACTGCTGGCCGTGCAAGACGCCGCCAGAGCACTCGACTCCTGGCGGCTCGACGGCGCCACAGTCGTGTGCACACTCGAACCGTGCTGCATGTGCGCCGGTGTGCTGCAACAGGCCCGTGTCGCCCGTGTCGTCTACGGCGCTGCGGACCTCAAAGCCGGCGCCTGCGGATCGCTGTACAGCATTGGCAGCGATCCTCGGCTCAACCACGAATTCATCACACGCCACGGAGTGCGAGCCGAAGAATGCGCCGTGCTGCTCAGCGACTTCTTCGCCTCCCGACGCGCAGACACGTCCGACAGCACTGAACATGATTGAGCCGGCACGGGCACTGTGGCTCGATGAACTGACCGAATCCGGCACGCCGCCGCCGTCCCGGGCATCGCTGAAGAGGGACCATCAAGTCAACTGTGCCGAAGCCTTCACCGAGGCCAAAGGCTGACACAACATCCTGCAGGGGATGTCATGGACAGGGCGTGTCCTCTACGCTCCGTCCATGACTCAACCCTTCCGCTTCGGTCTGCAACTCCACTCGCCAATCGATGAGCTGAGCTGGCTAGACTCTGCTCGCTACGCCGAGGATCAAGGCTATTCGTCGATCCTCATGCCGGACCACTTCCACCACCAATACGGTCCGATAACGGCACTCGCCGCGGCTGCAGCGGTCACAACCGAACTGAAAGTCGGGGCCCTTGTCTTCGGCAACGACTACCGCCACCCGGTGACGCTGGCCAAGGAGATGGCGACTCTCGACCAGATCTCGGAGGGGCGCTGCGAGTTCGGTCTCGGCGCCGGTTGGATGCGCACCGACTACGAACAGTCCGGGATGGCCTATGACCGGCCGGGGCTGCGCATTGACCGGTTCCTCGAGAGCCTGGCGATCATCAAGAGGTGTTGGGCGCAGGGGCCGTTCGACTTCGCGGGCGAGCACTACACCGTCACCGACTACGAAGGCCACCCCGAACCGTGGACCGAGTCCGGTCCCCCGATCATCATCGGCGGAGGCGGTCCCCGAATGCTCGGCGTGGCAGCTGCCCACGCTGACATCGTCGGCGTCACCGCGAATCTCGGCGCTGGAGAGGTCGGCGTTGAAGCGATCGCAGACTCGATGCCGGACGCCTACGACCGAAAGGTTGCTCGTCTGCGTGAGTGCGCCGGGAGTCGCCTCGACGAATTGGAGATCAGCTCGCTCACCATGAACACCACCGTCACCGACGACCGCGACGGAACTCTGGGGTTCTTCGCGGAGATGTTCAACTCTCCGGTCTCTGAGGTTGCCCGAACACCCGCTCTGCTGGTGGGTTCGGTTCCACAGATCGTGGAGACCCTTCAGGAGCGCCGCGAACGCTGGGGCTTCAATTATGTGGTGGTGCAGCAGGACGGGGGCCAGGGCATGGAGCATTTCGGCAAGGTCGTCGCGGCGTTGGCCGGTACTTGATCGGGGCCGAACCCTCAGCGCAATCGCTCTGGCGGGCGAACTGTGCGACACTGACTAGGTGCTGATCCTGGTGCGTCACGGACGTACGGCAAGCAATGCCGAATCGCGTCTGCAAGGCGACTCCGACATACCCCTCGACGAGGTCGGCAAACTCCAGGCCGAGAAGGCCGGCGCGTATGTCCGCGACCGCTGGGACATCGACGCGACCTTCACGACTTCATTGCAACGAAGCCGGCAGACCGCAGTGCTGGCAGGCTTCTCATCCGACGTCTGTGAGATCGACGACCGCTGGCGCGAAATCAGTTTCGGCGAGTTCGAAGGACGCAAAGTCGAAGAAGTGGCCCCCGATCTCGGCACGCGTTGGCGCGCCGACATCAACTACAGGCCCAAGGGCGGCGAATCGTTGCCGTCGCTGCACAACCGAGTCGCCGAGGCTTGCGCCGAGATGACCGAACGCGCAGCCGACGAGAACATTCTGGTGGTGACCCACGCGACGCCGATCAAATCCGCGGTGATCTGGGCCACCGGCGGCGACCCCGCGATGATTCTCAAAATGTGGGTCTACCCGGGCTCGGTCTCGGTTCTCGACAACTGGGGCGGCGACCCTGTGCTGCTCGAGTACAACCGCCACATCGACACTTGATCGCCAGCACGCCTGATCGCCGGGATCCGGCGGGTTCGCGTGCTAGCGCCGGCAGCGCCTCGGTTCTACGCGCCCCACTGCTCCTGAAGTGTGGCGTAAACGCCCTGGTCCCATGAGAACTCCACCATGTTGCCGTCGGGATCGCGCAGCATCGTGATGTAACCGATCGGCGGGGGCATCATCGTGGGAGGCATCGCCAGACAACCGGCGTCTGCGGCCCTGGCTGCCATGGCGTCAACGCCTTGTTCGGTAGGCAGTTCCATACCGAGATGGGCAAACGGGGCGAGCGTTGCGAGCGGGGCGCCGGCGAAGGGGTCTTTGCCTTCGAAGAACTGCGCGAGCACCAAGATGAACGGGTTGTTGGTTTCACCCGGCATCCCCAGCCAGGCGCCGTACCCGTCGTCGTCTTCACGTCGATCGATCAGTTCGAGAGGGGTGAATTCGGTGTACCACTCGATCGTGGCGTCCATGTCCTTGACCCGCAGAGCGATGTGCGTCCATCGAGCTTCGGTGGGGTGAAGTTGGTAAGTCGATTCGGTCACGGCAGGCCTCCCGGTCCCCGAAACTAGCATGGTCAGTTGGTCTGACCAACCGCGCCGGCCACCTCACCAGAACGACTGTGGTATCTTGGTCGGACCATTGAACCGATCTGACCAGAATCTGCTCTGGCCCCGGGGGACAACAGCGGAGAACAATCGTGATGCCAGATGATCATCCCTTCGAACCGATCTCGCGCCAGACAGTCAGTTCCCAGATTCGGACCCAACTGCTCGAGAGAATCACCACCGGCGAACTCGCTCCAGGCGCACGGATGCCCTCAGAGCGAGATCTCAGCGAACGCTTCCGGGTCGCTCGGACCTCGGTGCGGGAAGCGATGCAGGGCCTGGCGTCTCTGGGCGTCGTGGAGCGGCGAGGCAACCGGTCCTACGTTGCAGAGCATCTCCCCGAGGTCGTCGTCGCACCGGGCGGCGCCGGGAACGGCAAATCGTTCGTCGCCGAGCTGTTCGAAACTCGGCGGGCGCTCGAAGTGCCGCTCTTCGAGATGGCCGCAGTGCGGGCGAGCGACGAGGACCGCGAGCGGGTGGCGTCACTCGCAGCGCGTTTCAACGGCTCTCTGGAGATCGGCAAGTTCCGCCGCCTTGATCGCGAGTTTCACACCACTATCGCCGCGAGCTGCGACAACCCGCTGCTCATCGAACTGTACGGCAAGGTGCTCGACCGGCTCTTCCGCTCAGTCGAGTTCTTCACGTTGCTGAGCTCGGAGGCCAACCAGGCCGAAGTCGCCAAGATCATCGCCGATTCATCCGACGGTCATCACGCGATCGCCGCAGCCTTTGTCGCCGGCGACGCCACGGCAATGCGCCTAGCCGCCGAATCGCACCTCGACCAGGTCGAGCACTCGATGATCGACAAACTCACCTGATCTGTTGCTCGGGACGTGAGCACGAGGTTCGTCTAGCCCGAGTGGGTCCAGACGGCGCGGCGCTTCTCGACAAAGGCCTTGGGCCACTCGGCTCCGTCACCACGCGCCGCGTTGCGGGCCATGACGTCGATCGCCAACTCGTACGCGTCGCCGGTTGGCATGTCCATCTGGGCATAGAGCGTCTGTTTGCCCACGCCTTTGGCGTAGCGGCTGCCCCGTGTCGCCCGCTTCAACAGGTCCAGAGTCGCGGATTCAAGCTCTTCTGCAGGGACAACACGGTTCACAAGCCCCCAGTCGAGCGCTGTGGCCGCGTCGATCGTGTCGCCCGTGAGCGCCAGTTCCACCGCCCGCTTCCGGCCCAACGGTCGGGCCACGGCCACCATCGGTGTGTGGCAGAACAGCCCGCCTTTGCCACCCGGCGTGGCGAAAGCAGCCTCGGCACTCGCCACGATCAGATCGGCGCTGGCTGCGAGTTGCGCACCGGCAGCGGTGGCCAGCGCATGCACCTGAGCGATCACCACCTGGGGGATCTCCGCGATAGCGGTCATCGTCGACGTGCACAGCGTGAACAGTCCCCTGAGCTCGTCCTCGTTCATCTTCGCCATCTCGCCGAGGTCATGCCCTGAGGAGAAGACCGGCCCGTTGGCGGCGAGCACGATGCCGGCTACTTCCCCGACCTCACCGGTGGCACGCAATGCGTCCTCGAGCTCGGACAACATCTCCGATGACAGACAATTTCGCCGCTCAGGACGATTGAGCGTGATCGTCACGTAGGCGTCATCACGCTTGTAGAGAAGATTGCGATAGTCCATAGGCCCCTACTCTAATTCGCTCCTTGGCCGTTAGCCCGCTCGCAGGATGCTGTCATCATCTGCCTCGGCACGGATCTGATCAACGGCGTCACCCCGCCCACGGGCACGACACGCATCGTAGGGGCTGCGCGTCGAGGCGTTGCGCCACACCGGTAGCGGGTTGTGTGCCCGCAGACTTCACCGAACCGCTGCGGTCGTTTCACAGATCAACGAGACCAACGCATGGCAACGATACTCGTATTTCAATTCATATCACATCAAATATCATAAAAATATGATCGTGGAGTCCCCTTGCAGGAGATTCCGCAGTAATCTCACCCTGTGCCGTTGACCTCACTCCTCACAGACTACGACAGTTCCGTCTCCCGGTTCTTCAGAGAGACGCTGCCTCGAACGCGGGACCTCATGGTCGGACACAACGCAGATCTCAAGTGTGCTGAAACAATCCGACTCCCCACAGACCTGACCCGTACAGTTTCGTGATCTGGTCACCAATCGGTCTAATATTTAGACCTCTATATTTTGTATCTCCTTTGTAGAGTCTCATATGGTAATCAGCGCTTGAACGACGGAGGGATCGACAGTGAACACCATCACGCAGCGCCTTGAAGCCGAAGACTTCCGCCGTGATCCCCACGCCCGCAGGTACCGGGGACAGCTCCACGACCACCCTCTTGTCTACAAGCGTCTATTCGAGTTGCTCAACGACCCGGCTAACGAGCAACGCCTGATGGATGCCGAGTCGTATGGCAAACCTGCGTTGGCCGGTGTCGTTCGATTCATTGAGGGCGACCCGGCTATGGCAACCGTCTTGGGGTCGGATCGCTTTCGCCAGACCGTCGGGGTCGCAGTCAGGCTGAAAATGGCCAAACTCGGATGGCAGAAGACAGGCAAGAAGGGGACAGTCTCCGGAGCGCGTTACTTCGTCAAAGCCGAGCGCTACACCAAGCGAGAGGAAGCCGAACCGGTATACATCTCAACGGCGCTCGCCGCGTTGGAGGCCGTAGCCGAGATCGGCGACAACTGTGAAAGAGAGGAGACAGCCCGCTTCCTCATGGAAGCCCTCGGAAAGACAAGGCACGAATCAGGGCGCGTATTCTGAGATGTTGCTCCTACTCGACAGTGGCCCTCTCGGATTGCTCAGCAACCCGGCACACACCACAAAGGGTCAAGAAGCCCGAGAGTGGGCCGAAGCGCGCCTGACCGCGGGACACCGTCTCGTCGTCCCCGAGATAGCCGACTATGAAGTCCGCCGAGAACTGCTGCGCGCCGACAAGCAACTCGGCCTGGCGAGGCTCGACCAACTCACTGCCGGCTTCGGGTACTTGCCGCTGACAACGGCGATGATGCGAGACGCCGCCTCGTTGTGGGCCGAAGCTCGCAATAGCGGTTTGCCGACCGCTCACGACGCGGCTCTAGATGGAGACGTCATCCTCGCAGCGCAGGCTCGACACGCCCCAACGGCAAACCTCGCTGAAACCGTGGTGGTGGCAACTACCAATGCCACTCACCTGAGCAGATACGTCGACGCTAGGGAATGGTCCGACATCTGACAGCAGCCGGCGCCGGACCATACAACGATGCTCATGGCGACCTCGCCGAACCCTTGACATCGACAGAACCAACCGAAGCCGGCAGGCAAGTCAATCGAGGTTTGTGGCAACATCTGACATGAACTCTACCGAGTCGTTCAGCGGTACTCTGGAGGCCCGCACGATCATCGATCCGGGGGTCTTGGCCAACCCCTACCCGTTCTTCGAACGGCTCCGCCAAGAGCACCCCGTGTGGCTGGTGCCAGGGCTCGACTTGGCGTTCGTGGCTTCACACGAGCACATCCTGGACGCACTCCGGCGGATAGACGACTTCTCGAACCACCTCGACGTGCTGGTGATCACCGGCGACGACGGTTCGCCCGCACTGTTCCGCACAGACGATCTCGGCGAGGGCACCACCACCCTGGCCACCGCCGACCCGCCCGAGCACACCAAGCACCGCAGCGTCGTGTTCCCCGAACTGGTGGCCCGCCGCATGGAGGAGATGCGCCCCTACATCGAGTCCATCGTCGCAGACCACATTGCCGACGCTCGAGCCCGTGGGACGCGGGTCGAGTGGGCCAACACGGTCGCCCATCCGATTCCCGCCCGGGTGATCGGACGCCTGATCGGACTGCCCGACGAGGACTGGCCCGATGTGATGCGCTGGGCGCTGCAGGGCGGCCACGTGCTGGCTGGAATCCGTGACCTCGAAGCCATGGCCGCTTTGGCAGTCGAGATGGGAGACGCCGCGCCGTATCTCGTCGACAAGCTGTTCGAGGCCGGCAAAGACCCGGGCAACGACCTTGTAGGCGTGTGTGCCAAGGCAGTGGCTAACGGCGATCTGAAGACGGAGGACGCCATCGGAACTCTCGTGGTTCTGCTCGGGGCGGGTGGCGAGTCGACCGCTTCGCTGATCGGCAACGCCACACGGATGCTGGCCGACGATCCCGAACTCCAAGACCAGATCCGGGCCGACCACAACCTCATCGAGCCTTTCGTTGAGGAGGCCGTTCGGCTGGAGTCGCCGTTTCGGGGCCACTATCGCCAGGTGAAACGAGACTGCGAACTCGGCGGCACAAC
This sequence comes from Acidimicrobiaceae bacterium, assembly GCA_028819005.1. GTDB lineage: Bacteria > Actinomycetota > Acidimicrobiia > Acidimicrobiales > Aldehydirespiratoraceae > VXYK01. The sequence continues at coordinate 39,459 of JAPPMP010000028.1, read as the reverse complement.
TCTCAAAGCCGGCACCACCGCAATGCTGCTGTGGGCTTCGGCCAACCGCGACCCCGTCGAATTTGATCGACCGGACGAGGTGGTGTTGAACCGACGCCTGCCCCGCAGCCATCTGGCGTTCGGCCGAGGGATCCACCACTGCGTGGGCGCGTCTCTGGCCCGAATGGAGACTCACTGCAGCATCAAGCGGCTGCTAGATGAGACCAGCTTCTTCGCGCTGACCGAGGACGACCCGCCCCAGTGGGAGAGCAGCATGTTCGTGCGTCGCCACGAACACCTCCCCCTGGACATCTCCTGGAACTAACGGTTTTGGAGCTATCGCGGTTCGGGTGGCACGCCCAGATTGATACTTGGTGACACAACTCCCTTTACCAAGTATGCTGCGGCTCGTGAGCAACGTACAGGAATATCTCGTGTCGTCGTCGGGCCAAGTGTGTCTGCCTGCCAGCGTTCGGCATCGCTGGAATCTTGATGACGGAGGACCGGTCGACGTATTGGATCTCGGATTTGGTGTGCTCACGGTGCCCAAGGGCGAGGGGCGTCATCTGCTCGCCGACCTCCTGGGACGTGACGAGCACGCCGCTTTCGTTCACGGCTTGGCCGACGATCCAGACCTTGCCACAACGTGAGCCGAACGGTCCTCGACGACCATCTCCTGCGCGACTTGCTTTCCGGTGAGTTGAGCGACGGGTTGGCCCAGGTGCTCGTCGATCATGAACCGGCCACAACCAATCTCTATCTGGTTCGACTGTGTCGAAGTGCCGTGTCCGCAACCGGAGGGGCCCTCACCGGTTCGTGGCCCCGCAGTGCCCGTCAAGCGTTGGGACGACAACTCCTCGACCTTCACCCCGACATCGAGGTGGTTCCGGTTCGCAACCTTGCTTACCGAATGGCCGAACTTGCCGACGCTCATCAACTCTCTACTCTCGGCGCCGAAGCCGTCGCGGCTGCCGAACACCTTTCCGCTCCGCTTTGCGTTTGGACCGGAGACGACGGGCCGCGTATTCGGTCTGCGATGTCGCATCTCGGCTGTGATTATCGCCCGATCCCCCGCTGAAATGTGGTGAGCGCATGAGACGACAGGCAACGCCGTCACAGACGCCGGAGGATTCCTCGGTGCCCTCGACATGAAGATCCCCGCCGATATGCTCACTTCCGGCTGACTCTGATGTTTCGAGCGTTTAGAGTAGATTTATAGTAGACCTGAAAGCGCAGGTAAACCTATATATCACTAGCTTGTAATTCCTTTAGTGTCATTAAATTCGGGCTTTCCAGTAGGCGCGAGGATCCTTTGGCGATTGTCCCACCCATTCGATCAGCCCTTCCTCTTGGAGCGCTCGAAGGTGTTGCAGAACCACCGGGCGAGATTCGCCTGTTGCCGCGGCAACCTCTCCGGTGCTTACTCGCTCTGCATTACGAATCACCTGCAAAATATCGCGGGCCCCTATCGGTAGGCGGCGTTCGAGTTCCCTGTTTACGGGGATACAGGAGAGAGTGAGGCGAGCGCTCCCAGACGTTTGTGTGTACACCGGATCGGCGAGTCCAGCCAGATTCATTTCCTCGAAGATTCTCCGGATCCCCTCGCCCAGTTCTTGTCCAAACCGGAGATCAGCGCACACCCGGGCAATTCGAGGGTTCCGGGCAAAGCGGGTGATGTCCCTCGGAGCATCCAGGTCAACTATCCCCGGAAAACGCCCAGGACTCTCAATTTCGATGCGGTCATCAAAAATCTCAACTCGTATGTGATCACCGCTTACGTTGTAAGACCGGTGTACGACAGCGTTCACCAGACCTTCCAACCAGGCGTCTTCGGGGACGAGCGGGACTCGCTCAAATCGCCCACTGCCGACGAGGGCCCGTCGTGCAGGCATCAGGTCGAATATCGTCTGACGGGCAAGACCAATCTGCACTGGGATCGGACCTTCGACCCTGACATCGTCGAGCAGTTTCTGGCGTGCTCCTGCTCCCCGCTCGGTTCCCCGGTAACGCAGCACCCTCACATATGCCTCCGGTAGCCATTGCTGCGGATTGGTGCCGAAAAGCAGGACCGACGCAGTGGTTGGTCCTCCCGCTTTGGTGAGCAGGCTGCGAGCTTGCAGCAACCGGCGCGGGTCAGAATGATCGACCGCCTCGGCGTACGACTCCAGCCAGCGAGCGTCGAAGTCGTCGAAGGTGGCTTCGGCAACAGGGGTGATTTCGTAGGTTGCCTGTCCCTTGTCGTAGAGCAGATCCCTGCGCTGGTCGAAATTCAGTTTTCGGTTCTCGTCTCCTACCCGGAGGAACACCTCGTCCTTGTTGGTTGCGTGGACCTGTTCGGAAGCTTCGATCTCAATAACAAGTAGCGAGTCTGAGGTGCCGTCTGCACGATGACACTCAACAAGCTTGTGAGTGCAGCGCACTGACGGCTGAGTGAAATCGAACGCAGTTTGCTGCTTTGCCGAAAGTGACTTGGAACCATCGGACTTGATCCCTTCGACCCGGCCATCCTGGAGTCCCAGCACCACGGTACCTCCCTCGGCGTTGGCAAAGCCGACAAGCGTCTCCGCGAGCCTCGTGGGGGCCACACGGGCTCCTTTCCGCTCGAACCACTGATCTTCAGGTAGGGACAGGAGTGCTTCGCCCCTGCTGCTCGGAGGTTCTGCCAGTGCTTGTCGGACCGCCACTGTGGACATACATCTACTCTAAACAATTTAGAGTAGATGTATGTAGCTTGTGATCCCCCGGCGCTGCCGGGCCGGAGCCGGGGGCCTGTCGAGGTGCTTGCACAACGCCGTCTCTGCGACGTCCAGCGCCCGGCAAGACACCGCATGGGGCACACCATGCCTCCACGATCAGGGGGGAACCCGCCCGTGCGGGGATGATCCACCGGTTGGGCGGCCATGCCTCCACGATCAGGGGGGAGCCTCAATGCCGAAGGGGGCTAGGGCGGTGCGGGCTTCGGGGGAAGTTTGGGTCAGGAAGACGGCGCTGTCCCAGTAGTCGGTGCGGTGGGCGATGAGTCCGTCCGCGACTACCAGGCGTTGCACACCTCGCACCGATACGGGGTGCTCGCCCTGCCACCGGGCGGTCATGGTGTAGAACGCTGCAACCTCTGAGCCCTCGACGATCAGGTTCTCGATCTCGTAGCGCAAATCAACCATGTCGACGAGGAAACCGACGAGCCGCTGGCGATACACCTCCCGACCGGCGCACCCAGCCCCTAGAGCCGAGGTGTGCTCGTTCACAAAGCCAGGCGAAACATGGGCGGCGATTGTGTCAGCGTTGCCTGCGGCGAAAGACTCCAGGTAGGAACGGGCGATCGCGCTCGGGGTCGCAGCTTCGTTGGATTCGTTCACAAGCCTCACTATAGAATGCGAAAATGGTCAGTTGGTCTGACCAAAAAGGTCAGCGCCAATCGAGCCGACACCAGACGGGGGGATGATCCGATGACACGATTCGCAGACCGAGCACCGCTGCAAACCGTCTGGTATCCGGTCGCAGAATCGACCGACGTCACAGACAAACCCCATGCCACCCGCCTGCTCGGAGAAAACCTCGTCCTCTGGCGCTCCCAGAGCGGAGACCTGATCGCAGCACCCGACGAGTGCCCGCACCGGCAGGCTCCGCTCTCAATCGGCACGTACAACGAAGGCGAAATCGCCTGCGCATACCACGGCTGGACGTTCGGAGAACGAGGACAATGCGTGCTCGTGCCGTCGTCGGGCCCGGGCGCCGCAATACCGCCGACCGCGCATCTGAACTGCCGCAACGTGCAGGAACGATACGGTCTCGTCTGGGTCTGCCCCGGTGAACCGGCAGTCTCCATCCCCCGAATCCCCCAGGACGAAGAGCCGGCGTTTCGCAGGCTGAACAGCGGAGTTGAAACCTGGAAAGTGTCAACCCCCCGGCTCGTCGACAACTTCATGGACTTCAGCCACTTCCCATGGGTCCACACCGGGACGTTCGGCCTCGGCCAGGATCCGCTGATCCCCAAGCTGAACCTTCAGCAACTCGACGAAGACTTCTACGGCTACATATACGAGGTCTACGCCGCGAACCCCGACGAAGCCACCGCAGTCAGCGGGAGCGAAGAAGATGTGGTTCATCGCGTGATGACCACTGGTTTCGCCCTGCCGTTCATGGTCAGAAGCACTATCCGCTACGACGACGGGCTCGAACACATCCTGCTGCTGGTGAGCACACCACGCGACGACCTCGAGTCGACGTTCACATTCGTTGTCTGGAGAAACGACGACCACAGCGTCGACCCTGAAGAGATCATCGCCTTCGACCGCGCCATCGGCGCGGAGGACAAAGCCATGCTCGAACAGGTGCCCGGCACCCTGCCGCTCACCCGGACCGGCGTCGTCAACGTGCAATCCGACAAACCGTCGGTCGAGTGGCGCCGCCGCTTCGCCGAATTCATCCAACTGGAGGTGCAATGAACACAAACAACAGGAGCCTTGATGATTAGCGGCATGAACCACGCCGTGCTCTACGTGCGTGATTCGGAACGGCACCGAAGCTTCTACGAAGACGTGCTCGGGTTCAGCACCGTAATCAACGCAGTCGGGCAATACTCGTTCATGCGCGCGCCCGGCTCCGAAAACCACCACGACATCGCCTTCTTTGCGATCGGCGAGCACTCAGGCGCATCGCAGGCCGGACGGCAAACGGTCGGGATGTACCACATCGCCTGGGAAGTCGCGACGCTTGCCGAGCTGGTCGAGATGGAACAGCGGCTGCGGGCTGCCGGCGTCCTCGTCGGCGCCTCAGATCACGGCGTCAACAAGAGCCTGTACTGCAAGGACCCCGACGGACTCGAGTTCGAGGTGATGTGGCTCGTACCCCCCGACCAATGGGGTGAGGACGAGCACGAAGCGATCATCCGACCCTTGGATCTGGCCGCAGACATGAAACGGTTTGCCGACCTGACGGCCACGTTGCCGTCGCCGGGCGCAGCCGGAGCCGCGGAATCTGAGAGCGGAAGAGACAGCGTCGCAAGCGAGAACACGAAAGAGACAGCGTGAACGTCTCCAACCACTACTGCCACTTCTTCGAAGAGGACGAGTTCAGCGAGACCGACCGGCCGGGGTTCAGGCGGCGGGTGATCACAGGAGAGAACCTGCAGCTCTGCTTCTGGCGCATCAAGGGCGGGGCGACCGGTTCGTACCTGCACAAACACGATGACAACGAACAACTCGGGATCATCGTGCGAGGGTCGCTCGACTTCCGGATCTTCGACGGTGACGAGACCGACAATTCATCGAAACGGGAAGTTCTAAGCGCCAACCAGGCGTATCTGGCAGCACCGGGCGTGTGGCACGGCGACAGCATCTTCGTGGGCGACGACGAATACGACGAATGCTGGATCCTCGACGTGTTCAGCCCCCCACGCGACGATCTGGCAGCCGGCTGATGGCAGATTGGAGGCTCGCGGTCGACATAGGCGGGACGTTCACCGACGTCGTGCTGCTGGACGCGCAGACCGGCAGGATCGTCGTCGACAAGACACTCACCACCCCTGCTGCGCCACTCGAAGGAGTGCGCACCGGGCTCACCCAGCTGCTCGACCGGGCCGACGTGAGACCCCAGGACATCACCGCGCCCATCGTCCACGCGACCACGCTCATCACCAACGCCCTGATCGAAGGCAAAACCGGGCGAGCCGCGCTCGTGACCACGCAGGGCTTCGGTGACACGCTGCTCATACGCGATGAACACCGCTACGACATGTACGACCTGCAGATCGAGTTCCCGCCGCCGCCCATCCCCCGCGAGCTGACCTTCGAGCTGAACGAGCGGACGATCGCCGACGGCAGCATCGCCACCGAGCCGAGCACAGAAGACCTCGAAGAGTTGACCCGGCAGTTGCGCGATGCCGAGGTCGAGTCGGCTGCTGTCTGCCTGCTCAACTCCTACGTCAACGCAGCCAACGAACAGAGAGTGGCCTCCCACCTGCGCCAAACCTTGGGCATTCCCGTCTGCATCTCCGCGGAGATCTCTCCACAGATCCGCGAATACCCGCGGATGACCACCACCGCCTGCAACGCAGCCACCATGCCGGTCATCGGCCCGTACCTCGATGAGCTCCAGAAGTGGCTGTCGGACGAGGGTTTCGGGGGATCAGTGCTGATGATGCTGTCCAACGGCGGCGTCGTGTCGGCCGGCGACGCGGCCCGAGGCCCCATCCGCCTAGTCGAATCCGGCCCTGCGGCAGGTGCGCTCGCAGGAGGCTGGTTCGCCAAACGGCTCGGCGTCGAACGGCTGTTGTGCTTCGACATGGGCGGCACGACCGCAAAGGCCTGCCTCATCGAACACGGTGAGCCTGAGCTGACCAACACTTTCGAGGTGGCCCGCGCCTACCGTTTCAAGAAGGGATCCGGCTATCCCGTGTCGGTTCCGTCGGTGGACCTCGTCGAGATCGGGGCCGGAGGCGGCAGCCTGGCTCGCGTGGATCAGTTCGGCTTGTTGAAGGTCGGTCCCGAGTCGGCCGGGGCTGATCCCGGACCCGCAAGCTACGCCCAAGGCGGGGCGGTCCCGGCAGTGACCGACGCCGACGTGATCCTCGGCCTGCTCGATCCCGGCGCCTTCCTCGGCGGTGACATGCCCCTCGACGCATCGCTGGCCGACACGGCCACCAGAACCGTGGCCGAAGAACTGACGCTCAGCATGATCGACACAGCGGCCGGGATCCATGACGTTGTGAACCAGAACATGGCCGCAGCCGCATCGATGCACGGTGTTGAGATGGGCATGGACCTTCGCGGGATCCCCATCATCGCCTTCGGCGGCGCGGGGCCGGTCCATGCCTGTGCTGTAGCCGAACTGCTCGAGTCCGATAAAGTGATATTCCCTGTCAACGCCAGCGTTCTCTCGGCTTTCGGGACGCTGGTGTCGCCGGTGCGGATCGACCTCGCCCGCTCAATGCCCCGCTTGATCAAGTCGGTGGATTCCGCGGAACGAGAGCATCTGCTCGACGAGCTCCGCGGCGAGGGGCGCCGAGTTCTCCGCGCTGCGGGTGTACCCGGCGACGCGGTCGTGTACAGATATGGAGTTGACGCGCGCTACGCCGGCCAGGGCAACGAGATCACCGTTTGGGTCGGTGAAGGCTCATCGTGGCCGGCCGATCAAGCCCAAGTGGTCGAGGCGTTCGAAGCCGAATATCGCCGAATCTACGGAATGACCATCCCCGACGTGGAAGTGGAGGCGATCACCTGGCGATTGTCGGCGCTTGCGCCGGGCGTGGCCGGAGCCGCGGAAGCGGGTGCGGGGTCGACACCGGGCGCGTTGCTTGCGCCGGGCGCAGCCGGAGCCGCGGAAGCTGCGGTGGAACCAACGCCGGGCGCGTTGTCTTCGCCGGGCGTAACCGGAGCCGCGGAAGCTGCGCCGGTGCCGAATCGCAGCAGGCCGGTCGTGTTCGGGCGCGGGGTCGCCGCGGTCGACACTCCGGTGTACGACCGCAGTGAACTAGCGGTCGGAGCCGGGTTCAACGGCCCGGCGGTGGTCGAAGAACGTGAAACCACCTCGGTCATCCGCCCTGGATGGTCCGTCGAGGTCGCCCCGGACCGAAGCCTGATAGCAACGAGGATGCAGCCATGACCGCTGTCGACACGCCACAAGCAACCTTCGACCCCATCGAGCTCGAGATTCTCTGGCAATCGCTGATATCGACGGTGAACGAACAGGCTCGGGCACTTCAACGATCGGCATTCTCGCCGATCGTGCGCGAAGCCGGCGACCTGGCGAACGCGGTCTTCGACCGCCGCGGGCGCATGGTCGCCCAGGCGGTGACCGGCACGCCTGGTCATATCAACTCGCTCGCCATCGGCGCTTCCAAGATGCTCGATGAGTACCCGCTCGATCAGATCCAACCCGGCGATGTGCTCATCACCAACGACCCGTACAAAACCGCCGGTCAGTTGCTCGATGTGACCGTGCTCGTGCCCGCCTGGCGCAACGGGCGGATCATCGCGCTTTTCGGCTCGACCATTCATCACACCGATGTGGGGGGCTACGGGATCGGAGCCGGCGGCCGGGACGTGTTCGAGGAAGGTCTCTGGATCCCCATCTGCAAGCTGATGAAGGGCGGGCAGCGCAACCCCGACGTATGGAAGTTCATCCTCTCCAACGTCCGCCAACCCGACCACATGGCCGGTGATCTGCACGCGCAGACGGCCTCCGGAGAGGTGGGGGCACAGAGGCTGTCGGCGCTCTGCGAGACCCACGGACTCGACGACATCGAAGCGTTGGCAGACGAGATCATCAACCGCTCCGAACAGGCCACCCGGGCGAGCATTCGGGCGCTCCCAGCCGGAACCTGCAACGCTGACGCGGTGCTCGATCTAGCCGACAGCAGCCGCATCAACATTGTGTGCTCCCTGGAAGTCGATCCTGACGAGGGCGAGATCATCGTCGACTATGAGGGCAGCTCAGAAGCATCGCCGTGGGGAATCAACGTGGTGATGAACTACACCCACGCCTACACCACCTTCACCGTCCGGTCGGTTCTCAACCCAGACATTCCCAACAATCACGGCAGCCTCGCGCCGATCAAAGTCAGAGCCCCCGAGGGCTCGATCGTCAACGCGGTGACCCCGCAGCCCGGCACCGCCCGACACGTGGTCGGCATGTTCTTGCCCAACGCGCTGCTCAAAGCACTCGCCCAGGTCCGGCCCGAAGCAGCAATGGCCGAGGGGTCCGGCGCGGTCTGGACCATTCAGGTCAACGGCAACCACCCCGACGGCAGCCCCTTCATCACTGCGATGTTCACCTACGCGGGCGGTGTGGGGGCTCGCGCCACCAAACCCGGCCTCAATGCCTGCTCCTACCCCACTGGAGTCTCGGCGGTGCCGATCGAAGTGGTGGAAGCCTCGGCTCCGATCAGGTTCCGGGAGAAGTCTCTGCGGGACGGCTCCGGCGGCAGGGGCGCGCAGACCGGGGGGCTCGGCCAAACGATCGAGTTCAGCGTCGACACCGAGAAGCCCTGGCAGCTCAACGCTGTGACCAGCCGGTTGGCGGACCCTCCCCTCGGTGTGTTCGGCGGCGAACCAGGTGCTGCCGGCAGTTTCAAAGTCAACGGCGAACCCGTGCAGACGCAGGCCCGGATCACCCTCGACGGCAGCGACGTCATCCGGCTCGAACTCCCCGGCGGGGGAGGCTACGGAGCTCCCGACGATGCCTGAGGCCGACCCGGCTCCGACGTTCTCGTCCGTTTGGGAGCGCGCGGTGAGCGCCCACGCCGACGAGACGTTCCTGATCTTTGAGAATCAGCGCGGCGAGGTCACGCAGTGGACCTACCAAGCCTTCGATTCGCAGGTCCAACGAGTCGCGGCCCGGCTCAAAGCCGAGGGCGTCGGCGCCGGCGACTGTGTTCATCTGGCACTGGCCAACTGCCCGACCTTTGTGGCGGTGTGGCTCGCAGCCAACCGGCTCGGCGCCTGGATCGTGCCCGCGGATCCGATGGGCAGAGAACCCGAATTCGCCGAGCAGATCGAGCGCACCGCCCCGACCGTCGGTTTCTGCTCGACGAGTCGGAGTGCCCAATACCGCGCGGGGGTGGCCAACGCGGCCGCCGTGGCTTCAGTCCCCGCGGTGCTGGCCGGATCGGCGCCGCCTGAAGCGATGACCGTCATCGAGATCGACGAAACCGACGCTGCCTTCGAGCCGTTCGCCGAAACCGAGTTCACCGCCTGGGCCACACCCGGACCGACCGACCTCGCCGCGGTGATGTTCACCAGCGGGACCACAGGACGCCCCAAAGGAGTGTCCGTCACCCAAGCCAACTACGCCTTCGCCGGAAAGATCATGGCGCAAGCGGCCGATCTCGGCCCCGAAGACCGCCAACTCGTTGTGCTGCCGTTGTTCCACGCCAACGCCCAGTACTACTCGTTCGCCTCGGCAATCTGGACGGGAGCGTCGGTTGCGTTGATGCACACCTTCTCAGCGAGCGGATTCCTGCCTCAAGCAGCACGACATCAAGCCACCTGCGCCAGCCTTTTCGCAGCGCCGCTGCGGATGATCCTGGCGCGCGGCGGACCGGTCCAAGGGCTGAGGCTGAGGCATTGCTGGTTCGCACAGAACCTGGCAGAGGAGCAGTACCGGACGATCTGCGACTGGTTCGGCTGCCTCCCCCGCCAGCTGTACGGCATGACCGAAACCATCCCCGCAGTGCTCACCGACGAAGCAGCCGACCCACGGCCCGACTCGATGGGTTTCGTCACCGCCGGATGCGAGGTCGATATCCACGACCCCGACGGGGAGCGCTGCGCTGCCGACGAACTAGGCGAAGTCGTGGTCAGAGGAACACCCGGGGTCACCATCTTCGATGGCTACTTCAAGGACCCTGCGACTACTGCCGCCAACTATCGCGGCGAGTGGTTCCGCACCGGCGACCGGGCATGGCGTGATACCGATGGCCGATTCTTCTTCGACGGCCGGCGCTCAGACGTGCTCAAGGTCTCAGGCGAGAACGTGTCGACCGTCGAGATCGAAACGGTGCTGTGCGCGCACCCTCTGGTCCTGGAAGCATCGGTGATCGGCGAGCCCGACCCGATCCGGGAGGAAGTGCCGACGGCATTCGTCGTGCCTGTCGACGCTGCGAACCCCCCTGGCGCCGAAGACCTGATGCAATGGTGCGACCTTCGCCTCTCCAAGCACAAGCAACCCCGCCGAATCACCTTGCTTTCAGAACTCCCTCGCACCAGCGTGGGGAAAATACGAAAATTCATGTTGAAACAAGGAGTTGGTGACTCATGAGCGTGTTGAACAGCGATCTACTCTCGCGGCTCGACGCTTCAACCGACGATGTGTCGCAGGCGGTGACCCTGCCGCCCGAGATCTATACGTCCGACGAGTTCCTCTCGTTTGAAACTGAAGCGCTGTACATGAGGGAATGGCTGTGCGTCGGCCGAGCCGAGCGAATCGCCGATGTGGGGGATTGGTTCACCGTCAACCTCGTCGATGAACCGCTGATCATCGCCCGCGACAAGCAGGGGACGGTCAGGGCGATGTCGGCGGTGTGCCAGCACCGGGCCATGCAGGTATGTGAAGGCGAGGGCAACAGCACAACTTTCAAATGCCCCTACCACCACTGGAACTACGGCCTCGACGGACGCCTGTTGGGCGCCCCGGCAATGGAGCGCACCGAGGACTTCGACAAGTCCGAATGCGGTTTGCCCCAGCTCAAGGTTGAGGAATGGCTGGGGTTCGTCTTCGTGAACTTCGACCCGGACGCCGCGCCTCTCGGACCCACCCTCAGCCGCTACGAGCCGTTCCTTGAGAACTACGACCTCGCCAACGCGGTATGTCCCGGCACCTTCACCCTCCAAGACATGCCCTGGAACTGGAAGGTCATGTTCGAGAACTTCAACGACGGTTACCACGCCAACAGGCTTCACCAATTCGTGCAGGATTTCTGCCCGTCGAGCATGTCGGGCTTTCCTGTGCCGTGGTCCGACGACTCCAACGTCATTTTCCGCACAGCCGGATACACCCATATCGACGGCGGTTTCAATGCCACCCATCGGGTCATCATGGACGTCTTCCCCGAACTGACCGAAGAGGAACGCACCCGATCGACTTTCGCTCTGATCCCGCCCACATTGTGTTTCGGCACCGCTCCGGATCAGTGCTTCTTCTTTCTGGTCCGTCCCAAGGGCCCAGAGTCCATCGACGTGGAGATCGGCTACATCTTCCATCCCTCAGCGCTGCAGGACCCGTTGTTCGAACACAAAATGGCGCTTTCGGACGCGGGCGTGCAAGTGTTCGTTGCACAGGACCAGGACGCCACCACCAAGGTCCAGCGAGGCCTGCGTTCGCGTTTCGCTCCACGAGGCCGCTACTCGTGGCAAGAGGAAAGCCACATCCAATTCAACCGCTGGCTGGTCCAGCGTTATCGCAAAGCCTGGCCCGATCAATAGACCGCCGAATCCACCCACAGATCCCGACAACCAGTGTACTGAATAACACAAAAAGTACAGAAAATAAGGAGGGGAGCCCAATGCCCAAACAACTGCTGAAAAAACCACTGCGACTGTTGACGTTGCTGCTCGCGTTCACGCTCATCGCCGCTGCCTGCGGAGACGACGATGGCGACGATGAGCCAGAAGCGGCGCCGACAACGGAGGCGTCGCAGACCGCTGACGACATGCCTGAGGACGAACCCGATGACATGCCCGAGGACGAGCCTGAGGACATGCCCGAGGACGAACCCGAACCCATGGAGACAGACGCTCTCGTTGAGACCTTCGACAGCAACGGCGACGGCACCGTCACTATCGGCGTCGCGGCCGCGGGTCCCCGCGACGACAACGGCTACTACCAGTCGCTGATCAACTTCGTCGAACAATTCTCAGCCGAGAACAATTTCTCGCCTCCGATCGTGTCCGACAAGATCGGTGCTGCCGACGCAGCGCAGGCCATCTCAGACTTGGCGCAACAAGGCGTCGACATCTTGATGGTGGGCGCCTCTGAGATTGCCGAGCCGCTGCCCGACCTGACCGAGCGGTATCCCGAAATCTTCTGGTACTGCAACTGCGGGGCCTCAATCCCGGATTTGCCGGGCCTGGTTCAGTCAGTCGACTGGGGTGCCGCAATCCATTACACAGCAGGGGTGGCGATGGGCGGCATACTCCAGGCCCAAGGCGCTGACAAAGCTGTGTTCCTCGGATGCTGCGACATCAACTTTGAACGTGAGGCATATCTCTCCACCGTTCTCGGACTTGAGTCCGTCGATCCCAGTTTCACCATGGAATACGTGAGCACCGGCGACTACCAGTTCGACTTCGACAACTCCGCCAACGCCACTGCCGCGCTGACCAACGCCATCGCCAATGGAGCCACGCTCGCTTATGCCTACCTGGGCGGAGCGCTCGAGGCTGTCGGCCAACTCGCCACCGATGAGGGTGTGGCTGTGTTCGCCGCAGGACCGGCCGACATCTGTGAGCGGGACGACGGCATCAACTGGACCGGCAGCATCGTCTTTGACGGCGGCGTCTACGCCTCACTGGCGCTCCGCTATATCGTTGACGGCGACCTTGCCGAAGGCACCAAGCATCAGTTCCCGACAGACCCAAGCATCAACGGGGCACTGTTGTGCGACCCGCCGGCTGAAGCACAAGCGCTGCTCGACGGCGCTTTCGAAGCGGTCGCTTCGGACTTCGACCTGCTTGGGGAGCTCGGAGCGTTGTCGGCCGAGGTCTATTCGGGCGGGTGAGTAGCGAACTAGGCGACGCGGGGACCGACGAGGCCAACAGCTAGCCGGTCCCCGCGGGGCAGCTGTCGACCATCACCAAACGGGTAGGTGGGGTCGTAGCATGCGACAGTGTCGACCAGACGCTTTCGCGTGGACGGATCCATGGTCTCCTCGGAGAGAACGGAGCCGGCAAATCCACACTGATGAAGATGCTCATCGGACTGCTGCTGCCCGATGCCGGAACCATTTCCATCGACGGCAGAACCGAGTCGATCCATGATCCGCTGACCGCGACGGCGCTCGGCATCGGCATGGTTCACCAGCACTTCAGCCTCGTCGACGCACTGACCGTCTGGGAGAACGCGACCCTCGGCGACACCGGCCGACTCGACCCCAGCGCAACCCGCGACCGCATCGGCGAGATAGCCGAGCAGTACGGTCTGGTGATCGACCCCGACAAGCGAGTCGGCGATCTCACCGCGGGACTTCGCCAACGTGTCGAGATCATCAAGTGCCTTCGTCGAGACCCAAGCATCGTCATCTTCGACGAACCGACCTCGGTTCTCACACCTGAGGAATCTGAGCAGCTCTTTGAGTCTCTGCGCCATGTGGTCGCCGCGGAAAATCGGGCTGTGGTGTTGGTGAGCCACAAACTCGACGAGGTGCTGCACGCCACCGACGACATCACAATCATGCGCCAGGGCAGAGTCGTGGACCAGCGGTACTCGACCGACGCGGATGCTCCGACCCTCGCCCGGGCGATGGTCGGCCGCGAGGTGTCGCTGCGATCCGAACGGGCCGCTCTCGGCATTCACAGCCCCGATGACACTGATCTTGGAGGCACTGTCCCAGCCAAGACCGACGCGGTCCTCCCGGCGACCGCTCAACCCGTGCTTCGCATCGACAGAGCAATCGCCCATGACGCCGACGGGGTCGTCGCCCTCGATGAGTTCTCTCTTGAGATGTATCCCGGCGAGATTGTCGGGGTCGCGGGTGTGGAGGGCAACGGCCAGCGGGCGCTCGGTGATGTGCTCTCCAGTCTGCTGACCCTCTCGTCGGGCACGGTCGCTGTGGACGGAACTGAAGTGCCGACCGGCAGGTCCGGGGCGATGGCTGAAGCGGGGATCGGCGTGATCCCAGAAGACCGCCACGACAGCGGTCTCGTGCTCGACATGACGGTCGCCGAGAACCTCGTGCTCGTCGATCAGTCCCGCGCCGCGACCCGCGGCCTGATCGACCAGAGGCGCCTCAACGCCTTCGCCGAGGAGATGATCGAGCAGTTCAACATCGCCTGTGGAGGACCGAACGCGCCGATGTGGTCGGTGTCGGGCGGAAATCAACAGCGGGTGGTGCTCGCCCGGGAACTTTCTCAAGAACCGAAGATCCTGGTAGCAGCTCAGCCGACCCGGGGGCTCGACGTCGGCGCTATCGAGTACATGAGCCATCGACTGGAGACCGCTGCGGCGTCGGAAGTGGCCGTTCTGCTCATTTCAAGCGAACTCGAGGAGATTCTCGAACTCTCGCACCGCATCATCGTGATGCACAGCGGACGCATTGTCGGGGAGATGTCGCGGGCCGAGGCGAACTTCGAGACGCTCGGCCTGTTGATGGGCGGGACCGCGGCATGACCGCTGTCACTGCCGGAGCCGCCGGCGGATCTGACGCGCAACCCCTCCGCACCGGGCGCTGGACACGGCTGAGCGAATGGTTCGCGCTCTACGGAATGAGCATTTTCGCCGCGCTGGTGTTGTCGGCAATTCTGGTGGAAGCAACCGGGGGCGACTGGCGACCGGTTGTGAGCGCGCTGTTCGACGGAAGCGTCCGGCGACCGGGGCGCTGGGGCGAAACGCTCGCGACCGCTGCGCCCCTGCTTGTTGTCGCTCTCGGCACGGTCATCTCCTCCAAGGCCGGGCTGGTCAACATCGGCCAGGAAGGTCAGCTCTATGTCGGCGCAGCTATCGGCACATATTTCGGGTTTCTGATCGGCGGGCCCGGGCCGATCAACGTGGTGCTGATCCTGATCATCGGGGCTGCGGGAGGCGGCCTCTGGGCGGGCGTCGCTGCGGGGCTGCGTTATTGGCGCGGCGTTCCCGAGGTGTTGTCGACACTGCTGTTGGTGACCGTCGGCGGGCAGGCCGTGGCCTACGGTTTGCGCTGGGAATGGCTGCTGCTGGCTCCAGAGGGCCGCCGCGGCAACCGCAACCAGGTCAGCGAGCAACTCGCCCCCGACAACCGACTTCCCCGACCCGACCTTTTCGGCAACGAATTCCCCCTGACCGTATTCATCGCCGTTGTCCTCGCCGTGATCGTCGCCTTTGCGCTGTCACGGACCGTTTGGGGTTTCCGGCTTCGGATGCTCGGCCGCAACCCGAGGGCGGCGCAGCGTTCAGGGGTGTCGGAGACAAGATACGGAGCGATGGCGCTGATGCTCAGCGGCGCCTTCGCAGGCCTGGCCGGCGCAGCGATGTTCACGGGCGGAGGTTTCGCTTTCGGGAACTATCAGATGGTGCCCGGATTCTCGGCCAACATCGGTTGGACGGGCCTGCTCGTAGCGCTAGTCGCGTATGAGAAGCCGTTGGCGGCTATCCCCGTGGCAGTGGTTTTCGCCGGGTTGCGCACGGGGTCGAGTTTCGTCGGCAGCACCGGGGTTGAGGGTCGCATCACCGACGTCATTTCGGGGCTGCTGGTGCTGGCCCTGCTGATCCCCGCAGCGGTGATGTTCCTTCGCGACCGTCGCCGTGCCCGCGCCGCGGCGACGGAGAGGGTGTGAGCCATGACTGACCTTCTCAGCGCTGTCTATGAGATCTTCTCAAGCGAATCGACCTACCTCAACGGCGCGCTGTTCGCGGCTTTCCTGGCTTTCGCGGCGACGGGTGAATGGGTTGCGGAACGGTCGGGGACCCTCAATATCTCTGTGGAGGGGATGCTGTTGGGCGGAGCGTTCGCCGCGGCGATGGGTTGTCACCTCACCGGTTCGGTGGCAGTCGGGCTGCTGACCGCGATCTTGGGTGGGGTGCTGATAGCGGGCGTGCAGGCCGAGATGAGCCACCGCCTCGCCGCCGATCAGTTCGTTGTCGGACTCACCCTCAACATCTTGGTGCTCGGGCTGACCGGGTTCCTGGAGAACGAGATCGCGCCGGAGACAACCCTGGCCGGCCGCTGGGAAATCCCCGTTCTCAGTGATATTCCCCTATTGGGACAGGCTTTGTTCGGGCAGCGCTGGCCGTTCTACATCCTGTACCTGCTGCTGCCGCTTTCTTGGTGGCTGGTCTATCGAACCCGTTGGGGTCTCGAGTTGCGGTCGGTCGGTGAGAACCCGCAGTCCGCTGATGTGTCGGGCATCGACGTCAACAAGCGGCGGCGCCAGTCGATCTATTACGCCGGGTTGACGTGCGGACTCGGAGGCGCCTTCTTGATATTCGGACATATCGGCAGGTTCGAAGACACGATCGTCGGCGGTCGCGGCTTCATCGCCATAGCCGCAGTCATCTTCGGGGGCTGGACTCTGCGGGGAACGCTCGCCGGGTGCGTGATCTTCGCCGGAGCGCTGTCATTCCGCCTGTCGATTCAGGGACTCGGCTACGACATCAACAGCGAGTTGCTGCAGGCTCTTCCGTTCGTCGTCACAATCGCCGGCATGGCCATTTTCGCCCACCGGGTGCGCGCCCCCGCAGCGCTGGCCCGACCCTTCATCCGCGGACTCAGGTAGCCGCGGAGATACGGAGACAACCCCATGAAAGCAATGCTCTACCACGAATCAGGCGGACCCGAGGTCCTGCAATATATCGATGTGCCCGACCCGGAGCCGGGGCCTCGGGATGTTGTCGTCGACGTAGCGGCTACCGCGCTCAACAGGCTCGACGTGGTGCAGCGCAACGGCTGGTTCCGGATGCCTGGTTTCCAGTATCCCCATATCGCGGGCATGGACGTGGCCGGGATGGTCTCAGCGATCGGCTCGCAGGTCGACGACGTCGCCATCGGCGACCGAGTGGTGATCGACCCTTCGTTGGCAGGCGTGCCCGAGTCTTCCAAACTCGCTGGAATGGGCGACCTCTACGGCGAGCTGGGGATCATCGGCGGAACAGTCGACGGCGGGTACGCCGAGAAGTGCCTGGCACCAAGCTCGCATGTGTACCAGGTGCCGGACTCGATGCCGCTGGAGCATGCGGCCACGTTCCCGACCTGCTACCTCACCGCGGCCCATGCCCTGTTCGATGTCGGAGAGCTGCAGGCAGGCGAAACGGTGATGATCCACGCCGCCGGTTCGGGTGTGTCCACCGCGGCGATCCAGTTGGCCAAGCACGCCGGGGCCACCGTGCTGGCTACAGCCGGGACCGACGAG
This sequence comes from Acidimicrobiaceae bacterium, assembly GCA_028819005.1. Taxonomy (GTDB): domain Bacteria; phylum Actinomycetota; class Acidimicrobiia; order Acidimicrobiales; family Aldehydirespiratoraceae; genus VXYK01. The sequence goes on along the minus strand of JAPPMP010000028.1, from coordinate 21,943 downwards.
AAGTGCGAACGGGCTCTTGAGCTGGGGGCGGACCAAGTGTGCAACAACCGCAGCGGAGACGTGACCGGGTTCGCCCGCGGAGCGACCGCGGGCGCCGGCGTCGACATGGTCTTCGACCATGTGGGCACCGCTCTGTTCGGCCAGTCCCTGTTCGCGATCGGCATCGGCGGACGCCTCGTGAACTGCGGGAACTCCTCGGGAGACAAAGCAACCATTCCGTCGCTCGGCTACGTGTTTCACTCAGGCATCAAGATCATCGGCTCGGACCCTTACCGGCCAGAGGAGTTCGGCCCGGTGTGGGACGAATTCTGTGAGGGCGATTTCGAGGTTGTGATCGATTCCGAGTTCGCGCTGGCCGACGCTGCCGAGGCGCAAGCCAAGATGTTGTCCAGCGATTTCTTCGGCAAGATCATTCTCAAACCCTGAAAGCCGTCCGTTTCCCAACAAGCTAGAACCGCACACTCAGCCAACCCTCAACACTCAGCCAACCCTCAACAAATGACCAGCGAGCCACGGGACGCCCCGTATCCCGAGTTGAAGAAGACCCACACGATGGCGGCCAAGGGTCGTCCGTGGACCGATCGCAAACCCCCGCCCGCGGCGCCGGTGTGGGCGGCGATCGAAGGACTCGGCCGCTACTACATTCTCGTCGCTGCGCTGGAACTCGACGTTTTCGACACGCTCAAAGAGACCGGCCCGACAACCGCCGAGGCTCTGGCCGAAAAACTGGATGTGCCTGCCGTTCAGCTGGCGACACTGCTCGACGGTGTGGTCGCTCTGGGGCTGCTCGACCAGTTCGCAGACGTCTACGAGCTCAACGACACGGCCAAGCGCTATCTCGTCAGCGACGGCCCCGCGACAATGGCCGATCTGGTGCCGGTGGCGCCGGGACCGCACCAGAACTGGACCCGTCTGGCCGACACGATCCGCAACGGCACACCCGCCGCTCCGATCGAAGACGACCCGGCGGCGTTCTATGTCCCGCTGGTGGAGGGCACTTTCACCACGATGTTTCGCTGCGCCGGCCGAGCAGACCTGAAAATCCGCTACTCGGCTCTGGAGCAACCCCATGTGCTGGACCTCGGAGCGGGCGGGGCGCCCTGGTCGATCGCCATTCTGACGGCTTGCACACGGGGCACCGCGGTGATCAACGACCTGCCCGGCGTCATCGACGTGGCCGCGGCCAAGACCAGCGAGCACGGGGTCGCCGACCGCTGCGATTTGCGGCCCGGTGATTTTCACACCATCGATATAGAGGACGAGGCCTACGACATCGCGGTGCTTGGTCACGTCTGTCGAACTGAGGGCGCCGAAGGTGCTCGTCATCTCATCGAGAGGGCCTTTCGCGCGCTGAAACCGCAGGGCCGGCTGCTGCTAGCGGACTACTTCACCGATGTTGAACGCAAATTCAACCCGCACGCCGTCATCATGGGCGCAACCATGATGGCCAGCACCAAGAAGGGCTCGACGTTCACCCATCAACAGTTCTCAGAGTGGCTGCGAGACGCCGGATTCGCACACATTCGCCTGATCGAGCCCATCGGCTTCCAGCAGTGCTTCGTGGCTGTTCGCCCCTAGGTCACGGTTCCCTATCATGGCTTCAATGAGGTGCGGGGAACCACTGCTATTCCGTCGTCGGTCTGGTAGCCGTGCCCGAATGCCGTCAACACGATGAGCCGCGAAGGCGGGCCGCGCCGAGAGGTGTCCACTTGTGCGCGAACAGCGCCTTACTCGACGGTCCAGCCTTCGGGGACGCTGAACTCGCCGACCACCTGATGGGTGTCGTCGTCGGTTTCGGCGTCGGGGAGGTGCTGCCAGAGCATGAGTTGGTTGCCCCACGGATCGAGGAAGGAGGCATTGGCGCCGCCGAACTCGGTCCAGAAGTGGTCGCGCCACAAGATCGCGCCCCCTAGACGCTCGGCCGCGGCCAGGATGCGATCGAACGAATCGTCGTCGCTCACCAATATCCAGGCGCGGATGGCTCGGCCCCCGGGGTTCATGCTGGTGGGCGCGGTCGGCTCGGCGTCGGGGTGGGGCCTCATGTTGGCGGCGTTGGAAAGGCCCATATGGAGGTTGCCGGTCGGGCCCTGCGACCCGTCGTCAACCTTGAAGTTCTGCCCGGGCACGATGCGGTGGAAGAGGCCTGGGATGCGTTCCTCGATCTCCCAGTTGAATACTTCGGCGTAGAAGGCGCGCGCTGCGTCAACGTCGTCTGACGGAAAGTCAACGAATACGAGCGTGTTCGGATAGGTCATGGTTCCCCTCTGGTCTGGTTGCGTAGCGACAATAGCCGTGGTCTTATGGTCTGACCACCCTGAGAGTTGAGCGAAATCACGCGGCACTTTCTCCGATGTCGTCGGGCCTCCCCAGCGGTCTGCCCAGACGCTGAGTTCCCTTCATCCTGGAAGCCGTTCTAACCGGAGTCTCCGAGCCAACGCTCCCGTCTTCGGCTGGGCAGCCCGGCGTCAGGAAACGCCGATCGCGAGTATCGAAATCCAGACGGTCATGGCGAAGCCCACCATCGTGAACACCAAAGTACGCGTCTGCCTGGCGATTTCGAGGGAGATCGATCCACGAAGGTCCTTGATCTCGCCCCTTACGTCCGCAAATTCGCCGTAGACCTTGGCGAACTCGCCGTTCATTTCACCGTTGATTTTGGCGAACTTGCCGCCGAACTCGTTGACCAAGCGCTCCTCAAGGGCCTTCAGATCATCTTTGGTGGCGAGTTGGTCCCATTGCATTGGGGGTAGTGACTCCATAATCTTCCTGGCTGCGTCGACTCCGATTGCCTCGGTCAATCTGGTTAGGAGCTCAAGGCGCTCCTCCTCACCCTTCGGCATGACCATCCTCCTAGATTCGTATGTGGTGGAGGGGGTCGCATTCACCGTCCCCGAGTGATTGCCTCGAAACCTAGTGCTCCTGTCATCGCTTGGCAACCATTAGCGACATATTGAGAATAATGAAATATATTGACAATTGCTATCAGTTGTGCTAGAGAGTACCTCGACCAAGCGGTGGAACTGAGGATCGAACCGTCCGCGTATCGTCGCGCGGTGCGTTCTAAGGTCTACCAATACAACAACAGTGCCTCGAGGCCCGATAGATGAACACACAGGATGAAGTGGTCGTGAAAGAGGTGTATCTCGACTACAACGGATCGGCGCCTCTTGACCCACGGGTCGCTGACGCGATGACGCCGGTTCTGCTTGAAGGAGTGGGCAACGCATCATCTAGCCATAGGTTCGGGCGCTACCAGACTGCCGTGGTCGACCGGGCCCGTGAACAAGTGGCTGCCCTTGTCGGCGGGCGCGCGGCCGATGTGGTGTTCACTGCGGGAGCCACCGAGGCCAACAATCTTGCGCTTCGAGGCGCGGTCGAAGCCGCCCACGGTGATCGCCGGCGAATCCTTGTCTCCGCCGTGGAGCACGCATCGGTGCACAAGGTTTCACGATCACTCAGCGAACAGGGTTTGGCGAAGCTTGATGTGATACCAGTGAGCAGTGGAGGTTTTGTCGATCTTGAGGAGATGGAGGAGTTGATCGACGACGATGTGCTGCTGGTGTCCGTGATGGCAGCGAACAGCGAAACCGGCGTGCTGAACCCGGTAGACGAGATAGCTGAGCGAGTTCATGCCGCTGGTGCTTTGTTTCATTGCGACGCGACTCAAATGGTGGGGCGGCTTCCTTTCGATCTCCAGCGCGTGGGAGCGGATCTCGTGTCGATCAGCAGTCACAAGATCTGCGGGCCTGGTGGCGTCGGAGCGCTGATCGGGACACGCCAGAGCTTGCGCCTGATTCAACCGATCATCCACGGAGGGGGACAAGAGCGGGGACTGCGGTCAGGTTCGTTGAATGTTGCTGGGATCGTCGGGCTTGGCGCGGCTGCAGATACAGCAGCCGATGAGCGAGCGGCCGAGGCATCGCGAGTCGTGAAGCTCCGTGATCGGCTAGTTGCCGACATAAAGGCGAAAATCCCCGACGTTCACGAAAACGGCGATACCATCCGCCGCCTTCCCAATACTGCGAGCATCCGATTCGAGGGCACGGACGCAGAGGCCGTGGTGACGCAAATGGATCCCGTGGCAGTTTCGACGGGCAGCGCTTGCAGTTCCGGCTCAATTGATCCGTCCGCAGTGCTGCTCGCTATGGGCCTCAGCAGGGATGCTGCTTTCGAGACTGTCCGCTTCAGCCTCGGCAGGTTCACGACCGGGAGTGACATCGAGGCTGCGGCCGCATCGGCTGTCACAGCCGTTCAATACGTTAGATCCATGACCAGGGAGACCTTTTGATGCGATTGGTAGACGCTGCTCTGCCTACGTTCGCGCGGCACGAGACCTTCCACCCGCGCTACGGATGGTTTCGTAAGGCGTACAAGGCCGCAGCAGGCAATCCACACGTGTTCACTCAGGAAAACGCTCCCGTGGAACTGGGCGTCGGCAAGAATATGGTCCGGGCAATCCGGTTTTGGGGCTTGGCAGCGAAGCTGATCGTAGAGGACCCGAAGGCGAACCGGCGGGTCAAGGGCTGCGTGCCCACCCGGATCGGTCACGCAATCTTCGGCGAATCTGGCTGGGATCCCTACATGGAGGACCCGGGGACCTTGTGGCTGTTGCACTGGCTGCTTCTTGCTCCGCAGTCTCGGCTACCGGTTTGGTGGCTGGCCTTCAACGAGTTCGCCGCGGTCGAGTTCACAGATGATGATCTTGAGACCGCGATCTCGACGCAAATTGGAGCCGTTTCGCAATGGTCGACTCCAAATCCCTCGTCACTCAAAAAAGATGTGAGCGCCCTGCTTCGCACCTATGCCCCGCAGGAGCGGTCCCGAGGTACTGCAATTGACGATGTGTTGAACTGCCCGCTGCGCGAGCTCAATCTGATCAACAACTCTGTCGACGCAGATCAACGCCGTTTCACGCTCGGGACAAAGCCGACACTGCCACCGGAGATCGCTGCCTACGCCATGCTCGACTGGATCGCTCGAACAAACAGCGGCGGCAGCACTGCGACCCTTAGTCGCCTCACCAACGATGCAGGCTCTCCAGGCCAGGCCTTCAAGCTTTCGGAGGCCGAGTTGCTCGCTTTGCTCGAACCCTGTGTCGAAACCGCGGAGGAACTCGCGCTGACGACGCCGACCGGCGTAGTGCAGCTCGCATGGTCAGAAGAACCGGCAATTGTCGCCCCGAGGCTGCTCGATAGCTATTTTGGCGTGCCACAGATCGGGGTTGTCGCTGGTTGTGACGGTGATGAGCCCGTGGACGACGATCTCATTGAAGATCTCGGGTACGGGCGGGATCAGGACTCCGTTATTCGTCGACTCCACGAACCCGCCGCTTTGCAGGTTGGAGCGTTGTGATGGCATTGCTGTCGGATTCGATCACAGTTGCAGGTCGTTATGCGCGCTCGGCGAACCTTGAGCGTGACGCGGCTCAACTTGAGCCCCTTGACGGTTACGTTGTCACGGCCCGGACTCTAGATGTCATCGAACGTATCGTGACGACCGCCGCAAAGGGCCCGGCCGGCGGAGCATGGTCCTTGACCGGTCCGTACGGTTCGGGGAAGTCATCTCTGGCGTTGTTGCTCGACGCCACCATCGGGGCAAAGGGCGATACTCGGGAAACCGCTTTAGCTCTGATCGACGAAGTGTCCCCGGAAGTGGGAGTTCTAGCGCGGCAGGCGCATCAGCGTCACGGCACTCACGAATCAGGCTTTCACCGAGCTCTGGTGACCGCGCAGCGAGAGCCGCTGAGCCATACAGTTCTTCGAGCGCTCGAAGCAGCCGTCCTTCGCAGATACAACAAGATCCCTGCCAAAAGCAGATTCTGGGCAGCCAAGACTCTGCGAGACGCGCTCAGCGACATGGCTGCCGACGATCCGCGTCGAACCGGGCCCTCGCCTGCGGCACTAGTCGAGATCGCTCGCTGCCTAGCCGAGGAATCACCTCTGCTGCTGGTCATAGATGAGTTCGGCAAGAACCTAGAAGCGATTCGTGATGGCGGGGCAGACGGTGATCCCTACCTGCTCCAGCAGCTTGCTGAAGCGGGGCAAGGCTCTGGCTTGCCGATCTTTGTGGTCACGCTTCAGCACCTCTCATTTGACGACTGCTTGGCTGGCGCGGCCGGGGCTCAGCGCCGCGAGTGGGCCAAGGTTCAGGGCCGTTTCGAGGACATCGCCTTCGTGGAGTCGCCAACCCAGACTCGAGCGCTTATCGGGACTGTTTTCGATGTTCACGACGACGAATTGCGCTCTCGGATTTTCCGATGGGCCAAATCCGAGGCGAAGAAGCTGCGTTCACTCGGCATCGCGGAACTCGCGGATCCTGAAGTAGTAGCAGCCTGTTATCCGCTCCACTCCTTGGCGTCTTTAGTGCTGCCTGAGCTCTGCAGCCGCTACGGGCAACAAGAGCGCACGCTTTTCTCGTTTCTCGCAGGGTCGGACCCCCAAAGCGCGGCGTCGTTCTTAGGCGAGGCTGCGATCGCTCAGCGCCGGCCCTTGCCTTTGCTGGGTCTCGATCGCGTGTATGACTACTTTGTCGCTAGCGGCGCGCTCAACGCCTCGGGTTCGGGGCAGTCGAGCCGCTGGATTGAGATCGCTTCCAGACTGCGCGATTCATATGGGCTTTCACTCCCACAGCAACGGCTCGCCAAGGCGGTGGCACTTCTCAACCTGGTTTCGACCTCTGGAACGGTCCGAGCATCGAAACAGATGCTTCGGCTCGTTGACAGCAGCGCCGATGAGATACTCGTCGAACTTGAAGAAACCGGGATAGTGACCTATCGGGAGTTCGCCGACGAGTACCGCGTGTGGCACGGAACCGACGTGGATATTCGGGGCCTCGTGGACGCTGCGCTGGAACAGGTCCAACACCAACCATTGGTCGAAATATTGACGTCCGTGCATCAACCTCGGCCTATGGTCGCTGCCCGCCATAGCTCCGAGCACGACATGCTCCGGATGTTCTCGGTTCGCTACTTCGACGGTGGCGAGGTGGAGCCCCTTGACGCCTTCTCCCAATTCGACGGCGAAGCGCTACTCATGGTTGGTGACACAACCTCGGTTCCGAGTTTGGGTCCATCTGCGGTTGCTGCAAAGCCTGTCATTGCCGCTATTCCGACCGACGTGACCGAACTAAAGGAGTCTGCCTGCGAAGTCGCCGCCGTTCTCTTCGCTCTTGAAGATCCCGGGGTCGCCGAGGACTGGGTTGCCCGGCGCGAGTTGAGCGAAAGGCTCGCCCAGTCACGAGTGACGTTCGACCGAGCCGCGGCAGACGCCTTCGGCACCGACACCTGCAAATGGGTCCTTCTCGACGCTGCGGAAGGCCTGGAGCTTCACCCTGGACGGGGTACTTCCGCGCTGTCACAAGCGTGCGACGAGGTGTACCGCTCAACGCCGGCGGTTGGCAACGAGATGTTGAACCGCACTGATCTCACTACCCAGGGATCCAAAGCACGTCGTCTTCTGCTTGAGGGGATGATCGAGCATTCCGACGAACCGGACTTGGGGTTCACGGGACACGGACCCGAGATGGCGATGTACCGGGCCTTCATGGAGCGCACGAACATCCACATCAGCAGACAGGGCAATGCCACCGAAGCATTCGGAGAACCCACTAACGAGTCACTCGGTGTTGCCTGGGATGTCATGCAAACCGAATTCAACCGAGCGAAGTCCCGTCGTGTAAATCTGCGCGATGTGTACGCTGCGCTGCTGTTGCCGCCGGTGGGGATGAAAGCCGCTGTCGTACCGGTGTTCGTAACCGCTGGACTTCTCGCTTCCGCCGACCGCATCGCCCTCTACGAACATGGCACGTTCAAGCCGGTGCTCACACCCGAGATCTCGGAACGGATGGTGCGGAATCCAGGGCATTTCGATGTGAAGCACTTCGCCAATACAACCGGAGCTAGGCGCGTTGTAGTAGACGCGCTCGCCAAGCGGCTGAATATCCGGCCTGCGCGCTCCAGACGCCGTGTAGCCAATGTGCTCGCCATCGTGGGCCACCTTGTATCGGGTGTCCGACGCCTGGACAATTACACACTCCGAACCGCTCACCTGTCCGAAGCCACTCGAAACGCACGAGACGCGCTCGTGGCGGCGGTCGAACCAGACGAACTGCTCTTCGCTGCTCTTCCCGAGGCTTTGGGGTTCAGACCGGTGCGCTCAGACGCCAAGAGTTACAGCGCAGCTCAGTCCTATGCGAACACGGTTGGAAGTGTTCTTGATGAACTCGATGGATGCTACGAACTGCTCCTAACAGACCTTGTGGGACTACTACTCGAGGAGTGCGCGGAGAACACCCGTCTCGCCGTGTGCGGACAAGCCGCCGCCCTTGAGAACGAGGTGCTTGATCCTGCGGTACGTGCATTTGTGCTGGCACTTGCCAACGACACCGTCGACAACGACACCGACTGGATGAGAGCCATCGCCACCGTTGTCGCCAAGAAAGCACCCGCTGAATGGGGCGACGACGACCTCAAGCGTTTTCGGAGCGATCTCTCCGAACAGGTGGCCGCGTTCCGGCGGCTAGTCGCACTCCATGCTCAATGCCGAATTGATGGGGGAGGTCCGTTCGATGCATTGCGGGTGACGGTTACACGCTCCGATGGAAGCGAGGACATCCGACTGGTCTCTGTGGACAATGCCCATCGGTCCCAGACCGAGCGCGTTCTCGACAGCGCCCTCACTGAGCTAACCGACACAATCGGATCTCCGCAAATAGCCCATCAGGCGCTACTTGCCCTGCTCGGTGAACGACTGCTGCCCAACCAGGCAGACGCCGATGAACTCGGGGACGATAGGGCGCGGTTCGACGAGGGTCTGAGGAGATTTCGTTATGGGTGAAGTGGTCCGTCATATCTGTGGCATCTCCGGGGGGAAGGACTCCAGTGCTCTCGCCGTCTATCTTCGCGGCGAGGTTCCCGAGATGGAGTACTTCTTCTGCGACACAGGCGCGGAGCTTCCCGAGACCTACGAGTACCTCACCCGTCTCGAAGCGATTCTCGGGAAACCCATAGCTCGCCTGAACGCCTCACGCGGATTCGACCATTGGTTCGAGGTGTTCCGGGGAGCTCTTCCGTCACCACAAATGCGCTGGTGCACCAAGAACATGAAGATCAAGCCCATCGAGGAGTGGATCGGCGACGCACCCGCGGTGTCTTACGTCGCGATCCGCGCCGACGAGTCGAACCGCAAGGGCTACGTATCCACCAAGCCCAACATCAAGACGCTGTTCCCGTTCATCGAAGACGGGGTAGACCACGACGGCGTGATGCGCATCCTGCAAGACGCCGGGATTGGGTTGCCCGAGTATTACGAGTGGCGCACCCGGTCCGGGTGTTACTTCTGTTTCTACCAACGAAAAGCAGAATGGATCGGTCTCTCGGAGCGCCATCCCGAGCTTTTCGACCGGGCGGTAGCCATCGAACAGAAGGTGCTTCAGGACGCTGGCGTCGACGGCGACGCCGATTTCGGAGACCAGGCCATGCGCGGCCGCCAGTACACGTGGTCTGGCGGCGAGACGCTGTTGCAACTACGATCTCGCCGCGATCAAATCCTTGAAAGGCATGAAGCTTCCTTGGCCCGCTCAAACAAATCCAGAACCAACGTCCCTCTCGTCGAAGCCCTAGCCGACGCTCTAGACGAAGACGACGACACCCTCCCTTGTACCGTCTGCGCCCTGTGAGTGACTGCTTGATTACTGCATGCAGACCATTTCTCCCCATTACCCTCTCCATCCGTTTCAGCGTCAGGTGTTGCATGATCTGTTGACGGCTGTGTCTGGCAACAAGTTGCAAGATCGCCGAGTCGTGGTCCACCTCCCGACAGGTGCAGGCAAGACTCGGATAGCTAGCCATGCTGCAGCATCGTTCCTAAACGACCGTCGCGCTGAGGGGAAGGTGTTCTTGTGGCTCGCCGCGTCCGAGGAACTCTGCGAGCAAGCAGCCCAGAGCCTCACCGATGCTTGGTGTTCTCTAGGAAATCGTGTTGCGACCATGTATCGCTATTGGGGCGACGCAAGTTTGGAACTCGGAATACTAGACGAGGGCTTTGTTGTGGCTGGCCTTCAAAAGTTGTGGTCAGCCGCGAACTCGCGGCTTAGCGCCGGTGAACACGGGTTCCTGACAAAACTCGGTCACAAGACGGCAGGAGTTGTGTTCGATGAGGCCCACCAAGCCATCGCCCCAACTTACCGATTCCTGGCCGAACAACTTAGCGTGGACAATCCCCCGATGATTGGACTCACAGCGACACCTGGTCGGACTTGGCGTTTGGACGGAGACGATTACGACTTAGCCGAAATGTTCGGAGAGCAGAAGGTCACGATTGATCCACGCGGTCATGACAATTCCGTCGCGTATCTGATCACAAACGGCTACCTTGCCGCACCTGAGTTTGTACAAGTGAACGTGGATCTGGATGAAAGAATTGCAGAGCCCGATGGCACAGGCGACTACCGTAAGAATGATCTTCGGATGATCGGAAACGATCCAACGTGGTTCTCTCAAGTAGTTGAATTGACGTTGGACGCGCTTGCTCGACACGACCGTGTCATGGTTTTCTGCCCTTCTGTGCCAAATGCACTTGAAGCCAGTCGCGAGGTCCGGCGCAAGGGATTCCGTTCTGCTGCAATCGTTGCAGGTACTCCGAGCAAGGACAGGGATACAGCAATTTCGGTCTTCCGGGCTAGCGATGCCGAACCAATGGCGCTATTTAACTTCGGGGTGCTGACCGCTGGCTTCGATGCTCCAAAGACGAGGTGCGTCATCGTCGCGCGGCCCACTACTTCCCTTGTTCTCTACTCGCAGATGGTAGGTAGGGCTATGCGTGGACCGCGATCCGGTGGAAACAGGCACTGCGAGGTTCTCACAGTCATCGACACACGACTTAAGGGCTTTGGCTCAGTGGCCGAAGCATTTACTAACTGGGAGGAATTATGGCAGAAGATCAACTAGAGCTCGATCTTGCACTCGTGGATCCGACAGCAGCGGTACGTGCTCTGCGCGACGCACAGTACGACAATACGGGTAAGGCCATTGCTGAACTTATCGACAACTCCATTGATGCGAAGGCAACTCGCGTAGAGTTGTTAATCGAAGAACAAAAACGTTTAGTGAAGAAGCGTTCGCGGTGGCGCGTCTCGGAGATAGCTGTTGTAGATAATGGCAGCGGAATGACTCCCACAACTCTTGTTGATGCACTTCGCATCGGTGGCCGACGATCTGGAACTCGAGCGCACCCAATTGGTAAGTACGGAATGGGACTCCCAACCGCGTCAGCATCGCAGTGTCTCTTGGCGGAGGTGTGGACCTGGCAAGAGTCGATCGAGAGAGCAGCGCATTCGATCCTAAACGTCGGTGGAATCCTAGACGGGCACGTAAAAACCCAACAAATACCCGACGTTATTCCTGTCCCCAAAAAGTGGGTCGACCGAATTAGCGAACAAGGACTCGACAAGCAGAAAGGCACGCTAGTCGTATGGAGTGACTTCGGAGATCGTGTTCTTAGCGCAGCAGAAACTCTGTTCCGACAAGTGGAAGATGAGGTTGGACGTACATATAGGCACTTCATCAATGACCGGTCGCTGTCAATCAGGATGGCACGATTTCGAGACGATAATCTGGAGGCAGACAATGAGGTTCGCCCGAACGATCCTCTGTACCTCATGAGCAACAGTTCAACCCCAACCCCGTGGCACGAAGACCCAATGTTCAAAGAGTACGACACACCACGACAGTTCGCTATGGAAGTAGAGATCCGTGGGTCTGACGGTGAACTCCGCACACGTGAAGAAGTCGCTGAAGTTCGGTTTTCTATGGTTCGACCAGAAGTGATAATCAACAACCGGGATGAACATGGTACAGAACGAGGGGGTCTACCTGGTAGATATCCCCATGGGCGCTCTGCGGGCCGCAATATGGGTGTATCAATCGTTCGCGCAAACCGGGAACTCCTGCTTGATAGGAGTTTTCTTCCAATGGGCGGCGGTGATCAAGAAAACCGTTGGTGGGGTTGCGAAGTACTCTTCGAGCCGGGTCTCGATGAAGCCTTCGGGGTAGACCACAACAAGCAGATGGCAACGCGCATTTCGAACGCTGCCAAAACCCTCATCAATAGCCCAAAACGCACTGACTCGGATGCCATCGATGATCTGGGGATCGATGAAGATGATCCTGTGTATCCCGTATACGATATGGTCGCGCATATCCGCCGAACGACGCGGAACATGCTCAACGAAATAGAGCAACTTTTTCGGCAACGACGTCAGCGGCAAAACCAAAACCAAGACAATGCCCCGGTGTCTCCGAGTCAAGAAGCAGCAAGAATCGCAAAGGAGGCCCGGCAGGAAGAACTTCGGGACGGAGCAACACCTACTGAAACCGACATTGAGCGCGATAGAACAGACCCTGGCGCAAAGAAGGCTGCTCTTACAGAATATTTTGAGCAAGGCGACCTAGATCCCGAAACTGCAGACCAGTATGCTTCATCAATCGTCGCTCGCGATGACTGGTACGCTTTCAGCCAACGAAAGCTATACGGACACCAGATGTTCGGCGTGGACAACGTCAATGGAGTATTGGTTGTCTCGTTGAACATCAATCACGAATTGTTCGACTTTCTTGAGGTGCTAGAGGATCAGAGTGAGGACCTCGGTGATCCTTTGGCTCGGCGAGCGGCCGTTGCTCTACGCACCCTCCTGCTTGCTTGGGCGCGGCTACAGGACGAGACCGCAGAGAATCGCGACAGGGCAGAGCTTGAGCATATCGCCGTGCAATGGGGAAAACACGCGCGCCACTTCCTTCCCGGGATAGCCAAAGACATGAACGTTTGAGACCGTGTCCGAGAAAGAAAGCCCATGGGCTGCCTTAGAACGGCTTGCTCGCAACGCAGACCACGCCGTGCTTGTAGCTCCGTACATCAAAGAAGACACTCTCCTTCGGGTATTGGGTCTCCTCTCAGAACATGTGCATCTGACTTGCGTAACCCGGTGGCAGCTAGCAGACATTATCGTGGGCACATCTGACATCAATTGTCGCACCCACGTCGTAGACAAGGGTGGGCGATTCCTGCTCAACCAACGTCTGCATGCGAAGTACTTTCGGTTTGAGGATTCCGTGCTAGTTGGTTCCGCAAACCTCACAGCTACGGGTATGGGCTACGGTCATACGTCCAACGTGGAGATCCTCCATGAGCCTGGCTTCGGTTTCGATTCCGCGGAGTTTGAAAGGGAGCTCTTGAGTGGCGCCCGAGACGTGACAGACCGCGAATTTGAGCACTGGAAGCAACTCGAACATTCTGAGATCACGGCGACTTCGGCTGCTCAGTCGCAGGACCCGGATGGTTGGCGACCGATGACGCGTGAACCTGCGCATGTCTGGCTTGCCTATTGCGGCGACGAAGCGCTGGTGGTCTCCGAGGACGAGCGACATAGAGCTGCGCTTGACCTATCAGCACTGAACGTACCGCCGGGTTTGGATCGGAGTGCGTTCGACTCCATCGTCGGTACCGAACTACTTTCCTCAGCCGCGATTGCGGACGTTCTTCGTACCAGGGAACTGCCCGATGAGGTCGCCTGGGCGCAGCTTGCCGAGAAATGGAACACTACGAAAAGGGAGGCCCAACGCTTTCGCGAGACCACGTGGAATTGGGTCGCTGCCATTTTCGGCAATATTTCGCAGATCTGAGTTCCGTAATTCGGGTCTCCATGTTTCAAGTCCAACTATTTGCGAAAATACAAGTGACAGGTCTAGGGCCGGTGGCTGACATAATCAGGCTCGAAGCGCCGTCCGTGTGGGAGCCCTGAGTAGTAGTGTCGCGGGTATGAAACAGCCCAACATTCTGATGGTGATGGCTGATCAGTTGGCGCCGCATTTCACCGGTGCCTACGGCCATCGATTGGTTCGCACACCGGCGATGGACGCCCTCGCCGAACGGGGCACGCGGTTCGACGCGGCGTACTGCAACTTCCCGCTTTGTGCGCCCTCACGGTTCTCAATGCTGTCGGGCCAACCGGCCACCGCGATAGACGCATGGGACAACGCCGCCGAGTTCCCCGCACGGGTACCGACACTCGCCCACTATCTCAATCTCGCCGGCTACCGCACCGTGCTGACCGGGAAAATGCACTTCATCGGCCCGGACCAACTCCACGGATTCACGCGCCGCCTCAACACCGACATCTACCCCGCCGATTTCGCCTGGACGCCCAACTGGGACCAAGCCGACGACAGGATCGACAAGTGGTACCACAACATGGACAGCCTGTCGGAGGCGGGTCAAGCGCTGGCCACCTACCAGATCGACTACGACGAAGAGGTCGGCTTCTCGACGACACGCCAGCTCTACGACTTCGCCCGTGAAGCCGACGAACGGCCGTGGTTCTTAGCGGCCGCCATGATCCACCCCCACGATCCCTATGTGGCCCGACCCGAATGGTGGGACCTCTACGACCACGACGACATCGACCTTCCAGACAACGGGTTCGATTCACCCGACCCCCACACGTTGAGGATCCGCCACGGCATTCAGGCCGACGCCATCGGCTACACCGACGAGCAATGCCGCAACGCCCGCCACGGCTACTACGCCAACACCAGCTACTTCGACTCCTGGCTGGGGCAGTTGGTCAAAGTCCTCGAAGAGACCGGACAGATCGACAACACGATTGTGATCGCCACAAGCGACCATGGCGACATGCTCGGCGACCGGGGACTGTGGTTCAAGATGAGCTTCTTTGAACGGTCACTGCGGGTCCCGCTGATCATCGCCGGTCCCGACGTGGCCAACCGAACGGTCGGCAACGTCTGCTCGCTCATGGACCTGCTGCCCACCCTGCTCGACATCTCGGCGGACGGCGCCTCAACTGACAATGCCGGCAGCGGCGATGGCCGCATCGAACCGGTCACCCCTCTGGCCGGGCGAAGCCTGTGGGAGAGCGCAACCGGTGGGCACGACCCCATAGACGAGACCATCGCCGAATACACCGGCGAGATGACCTCTCAACCGATGTTCATGATCCGCCGGGGCCGGCACAAGTACATCCACTGCGACAGCGACCCCGCACTGCTGTACGACATCGAAGCCGACCCCCTCGAACGCAACAACCTCGCCGCTGACCCCGCGCATGCCGAACTAGCCGCAAGCTTCGCCAAAGAGACCGCCCAGCGGTGGGACAGCGACGCCATACGGGAGCGGGTTCTGGTCTCCCAGCGGAGCCGCCGGATGCTTCACGCGGCGATGACCATCGACGGCCACTACTCCTGGGACTTCACACCCGTGCGCGACGGTGCCAGCGAATACGTCCGCGACAACATGGACTGGGCCGAAGCAGGTCCCCGATTCCGCTTCCCCGAACCGACCTGACGCAATCGCGCCCGTTCGCGGGGTTTGCGAAAAGCGTATGTCATGATTCGACTCTATGACTAGGACAACAGTTTACGTGGATGGTCTGAACCTGTATTACGGTGCTCTCAGGCACACAGATTACAAGTGGCTTGATCTGGCAGCGTTCGGAAGAAAATTGATATCTGCCAGCGACCAACTCGTAACCGTGAAGTACTTCACTGCGCAGATCTCATCTAGTGCATCTGAAGACGCCAAAGCACCCGGACGGCATCGCGTGTTGATCAGAGCGATCCAGGCAACTCCCGGCGTAGAGGTCTTCGAGGGGAAGTTTCAGGTGCCGTTGAAGTGGAGATCAGTTGCTCCGCGCCTTTCGTGGCAAGACCGATTTCGCCCTTCCCCAAATCGAATGACCGCCTGGATGCTTGATCGGAGCGAAGCTCGTTCGGAGCGACCGCTCAAGGTCCGTGTTCAAGTCCCAGAAGAAAAGTTCACGGACGTTGCTATGGCCACACATCTTGTCAACGACTTCCATACCAAGGCTTGCGACCGCGCCATCCTGGTGACCAACGATGGTGACCTCAAGATTGCGGTCAAGCTCGTCGTGGAGGCTGGTCACACCGTCGATGTGATTAGCCCTGCCACGTCCGTAAACCGGGAACTGCAGAGGGAAGCAACAAGCGCTCGGCCGCTCCGGAGGGAAATACTCCCTTCTTGCCAGATGCAGGATCGGGTGGCTCTAGCGAAAGGCTACGTGGAACGTCCCAAGGTTTGGAAGAAAAGTACAGAGGCCCACCCCTGAGGGTGGGCCTCGAGCTCTCCCCACGAAGGAGGAGAGGGGTTATGCAACATAAGTGTATTACTGCGTTGTCATTTGTCAACGGTGATTGCAAGTGTCAACCGGTCGGGTCGAGGTAGGGGCGGTCACCGTCAATCTCAAGGCGGCGGACAATACGGCGTTGGGGAAAGTGGTCGGCTGCCGCGCGGTGCAGCGTTGAGCGTTCGTCCCATATGGCAAGGTCACCGTTCTGCCACTGCCAACGGCAATGCAACGAAACATCGGCGACGTGTTCACGAAGGAATTTGAGAACCATGTCGCTTTCAGCTTGGCTCACACCAACCACATGGTCGATGAACCCCTCGGCGAGCCTGACGGACACAGCTCAACCCAGCTACGTTGAAACTGTGACCGAGAACATCGACCTGCTGATCAAAGGCAACTACGTCGTCACCATGAACCGGACCCGTGACGTCATTCACGACGGCGCCGTGGCAGTCCGCGGGCGCGAAATCGTGGCGGTCGGCAAGACCAGCCAACTCGAGACGCGATATCACGCGACCGAGACCATCGGAGGCGACCGATTCGTGGTCACCCCGGGCATGGTCAACTCCCACATCCACATAACCGGCGAACCCCTGACCCGCGGCTACGTCCCCGACGACACGCCCTTTGAGGAGAACGTCTTCATGTGGCTGTGCCCGCTGTACTCCATGTACAACGCTGCCGAGGAACGGCTGTCCGCCCAGCTAGCGGCCACCGAAATGCTCAAATCCGGCACCACTGCCTTTCTGGAGGCGGGCACGATCCGGTTCCTTGACGAAGTAGTGGACGGCCTCGAGGAAGTCGGGATCCGGGGGCGGGTGGGCCAATGGGTCTGGGATCTGCCGCCCGAACCCGACGTCTACAAGCAGGACACCGATCAGGCCATCGCCAACCTGCAGCAACAACTCGAGCGCCACCCCGCTGCGGCCGAGAACCGCATAAGCGC
The DNA here is from genome assembly GCA_028819005.1 of Acidimicrobiaceae bacterium. Lineage (GTDB taxonomy): Bacteria > Actinomycetota > Acidimicrobiia > Acidimicrobiales > Aldehydirespiratoraceae > VXYK01. Next base: position 4,842 of record JAPPMP010000028.1, on the reverse strand, counting down.
CTGGTCGCTGCTTGTGGGGCACACCACCTGCTCCGATCCGCTCTGGCGGGCCGCCCGGGAACTGGCCACCGACCACGATGTCGGGCTGAGCTTTCACATGTCGCCCGCGAAGCTCGATCCTGAGGGCTTCGTCGCCGAGTTCGGTCACCGGCCCATGGTGCATTTGGCGCAGCTCGGCGTGCTCGGGCCGGATGTGGCCATGACTCATTGCGTGCAGGTGGACGACAACGAGATCCAGATCATGGCCGAGACGGGCGTGCATGTCGCCCATTGCCCGACCACAGCGCTCAAGGTCAGTTACGGAGTGACCCAGGTCGGCAAGATGCCCGAGATGGTGCAGTCCGGGATCAACCTCGGTATCGGCACCGACGGCAACAACGCGTCGAACTATTCCGATTTGATGCGCGCCACCTATCTCGTGGCGGGGTTGTTCAAAGATGGGCGGCAGGACCCGCAGATGTTCCCCGCAGAGAAGGCTTACGAGATGGCAACCGTCGGCGGTGCCGAGTTGATGCAGATGTCTGATGAAATCGGTTCACTCGAAGTCGGAAAGCTCGCCGATGTGGTGTTGCACGACGCCGACCGGCCCGAGTGGCGACCGCTGCTCAATGTCGCCAACCAGCTCGTCTGGTCGGCCGACGGACGCGGTGTGCACACGGTCGTCGTCGACGGCGCCAAGGTTGTGGAGAACGGACAGATGACAACCATCGACGAACAGGCCCTCTACGCCCAAGCCCAGCTCGCCGGCGAAGCGATCACGACCCGCTCCGGCCTCCCCGACAAGGCCAAATGGCCCGTGCTGTAGACGCGACCGTCTTGTTCGAGGTCTTGCACCCTGGGGTTGGGCGGGCTCTCAAGAATTTGACATTTGACTATAGTGGAACTGGTAGTTGCCGCAGCGAACTTGTGCCGATAGAGTCAACCGAGGATTTCTGATGACCCATCTCCCGTTTCCGCTGACAACCACCCGCCCCGCCTCGGGCCCCACCGCGACAACCGCCCACGTCGAGAACACCCAGCGAGCGACGTCGGACCCACGACGAGCTGACTGACCAACCCAAGGAGCGAAGATGACAGTCGAATCCAACACCCCCCTGCGGTTGCTGCTTGCATCGTTAGCTGGCCTTGTTTGCCGTCTTCGCTGCCTCGTGCGGTGACGACGGCGACAACATGTCGCAACCTTCCGCTGAGACCGAGACGGAACCAGAGCAAACAACCACAACCGCAGAACCGGAACCTGAGGAATCGACGACTACCACGACTACCACGACTACCACGACGACCACGGTTCCGGCACTCGATTACGAGGTGCTCTTCGGACTCGTGTTATTCGACGACGGGTCTCTGGAGCTTGGGCTCAGCGGCATCACCAATCGCGTAGGCTTAGGCGGATGCATCGTCGCTAGCACCTTCACTTTGAACGACAGCGAGTACGGCTACCACGAGGCATGGTGGGAACGAGACGACGGTTCGGGCTGGCAGGAAGTGGCAGGATCGCGGCGGAGCGGGGAACTGTGCGGCTTCGATTTGAGTTCCGCCCCACCAGGCAGGTATCGCATGGTGCTCGACGCGACAATCGCCGATGCACGCGGCGTCTACAAGAGCCTCAACGAGATAACCAAACAGTGACTCGGTTGGATCACTTCCGAGACACAGGGTGCGGATCGAGTCATCACACACCTTGAGCCTCAGAGGTCGCCCCGGCAAAGCCAAACGGCCCGTGTTGTGACCGGTTTCACAGAAACCGTGATATCGTGATTTCGTGAGAAATGTGACAATCAGCCTCGACGACGAAACGGCACGATGGGCACGCGTTGAAGCAGCCCGCCGCGACAAGAGCCTCTCGCGATTCGTAAGCGAAGTCCTTCGCGACCTGATGACCGAACCCGACGCCTACGAACGAGCCCAGCAGTCGTACTTGAGTCGAAAACCGGTCCCGCTGGGAACACCCGGCCAGCGATACCCGACCCGCGACGACCTGCACCAGAGATAAGGGTCGCCCATGCGGACTTTCGTCGACGCCAACGTGTTGGTGTATCTGCGAGATGCCTCCGAACCCGACAAGCAAGAGCGGGCCCAAGAGTGGATGACTCGGCTCTGGGAGACCAAATCCGGGTGTACAAGCGTTCAAGCCCTCAACGAGTTCTACGTCACCGTGACTCGCAAACTCCGCCCGGGGCTCCCTGTCGACGATGCGCGATCCGACGTCAACGACTTGCAGGAGTGGCCTTTGGTCCCGCTGGATGATGCCTTGCTGGATTCTGTGTGGGCCGTCGAGGATCGATACGGCCTGTCGTATTGGGATTCCCTTATTGTCGCTGCGGCTCAATCGATGGGTTGCAGTCACCTGCTCACCGAAGACCTTCAAGACGGCCAGACGCTGGATGGCTTACATGTCGTGAACCCTTTCATTCACAACCCCGACACCTTGGCCTGAACTTCAACGCGCTGTACGTGTCGAATGAGGTTGAATACATCTCGATCAACTGATCGGCCAGCGGGAGGTTGCTTCGACGCCGCTGCGGGCCCGCAGGGATCGGCCGGCGTCTTGGGCTTCTTCAGCCAGACCGGCGACATCGACGGTCTGCACTCGGCCGCCGGCGACTACCGGTTCACCCGCTACGTAAACGTCTCTCACGGATCTGCCGTCACTGCCCCAGATCAGTTGCAGGACCGGGTCGGGACTCTGGGGAATCCACTCGATTCGAGACCGGTCGTGAACCACGATGTCGGCCTGCTTGCCTGCCTCGAGCGAGCCGATCTGGTCGGACATGCCGAGGGCCTCCGCTCCCGCGATGGTCAGCAGCTCGAGCGCGTCGTGGGCTCCGAAGATCGCCGGGTCTACCGCAGCGTCCTTCGCCAGCCCTGCAAACAACGCCGCCGTGCGGATGCCATCGACCATGTCGCCGGCGTTCTCGGCGTCGCAACCCAGCGCCAACCGGCCGCCTTCACGCCACAGATCAAGATGACGGAACTCGCGGGTCACTCCCTGACCGAGACGCAGGTAGGCCCAAGGGCACGACACGACCGCGGCCCCGCTGTCTGCCAGCAACGCCACTTCCTGCGAATCGAGGTGCACCCCATGGGCAACAGCCACATGGGGACCCAGTACTCCCAGCGCCGCAAGGTGGACCACGGGTCGCACACCGGTTCTAGCGAGATAGCTGTCGACGTCGCTGGTCGTGGGGGACAGATGAAAGGTCATGCCGACCCCCCGTGCACGAGCCAACTCGCCGGCAGCCACCACCAGTTCATCCGACATCAAGTCGTGCCCGACAAGGCTCACCCATGTCGATACGAGAGGCCCGGTCTCTAGGTTCAAAGCGGCTGTCTGACGCGCGATCACCTCATCGACCGAGCCTGCATACGGCCCCTCGTCGACGTCCCATCCCCAAGTACCCACGATCACTCTGGCTCTCACGGTCTGGGCGGCGGCCACGACCCGGTCCGGATGAGCGACGGTCCCCGCTTCGAAGGTCGTGGTGATGCCGTTGCTCAGCGACTCGGCGAGAGTGAGCGTGGCCGAGAGCTCGTCGTCATCGGGACCGTGCTCGCCGTGGACCGGAACCACCCAGGAGAAGATCGCCTCACCGGAAGGCAGATCATCGGGAATCGATGATTGGACCAGCCGGTCGCCCGTCAGGTGCTGATGGCCGTTGACATAACCCGGCAGGACCAGGTCACCATCGCGGCCCGAAACGCTCTCGTCGGGATGAGCCGCCCTCAATTCGTCGAAGCTGCCGACCGCGACGATGGTCTCGCCGGCGATGACGACGGCGCCGTCGCCGATGATCTCCCGGTCGGGATTCATTGTGACCACGGTGCCGCGCACGATTGTCATGGCCGATCAACGCTCCTCACCAGCCCAGTATTGCACCGGGATCGCTGCGAACCCGTATGAAGTCACGCCATGGCTGATAGACCCATGCCCATGACCGTTACCAACATTTGCGACCAATGGCGGGAAGGCAAAACCACCCTCGGAGGTTGGCTGGCCATCCCCAGCACCGTGACAGCCGAAGCCACAGCACGATGCGGTTTCGATTATGTCTGCGTAGACACCCAGCACGGCCCGCTCGACTTCGCCGACTCGGTGTCGACGATCCAGGCCATCTTGTTGGGTGGGTCAAGCCCGATCGTGCGGGTGCCCCGCAACGAACCCGGCATTATCGGCAAATCTCTCGACGCCGGGGCCCACGGGGTGATAATCCCCATGGTCAACACCGTCGCCGAGGCTGAACAAGCCGCTGCCGCATGCCGCTACGCCCCTCGCGGAGTCCGCAGCTGGGGTCCGATCGTGGCCGGTATGCGCCACGACTACTTCAAGTGGGAACCCGGCAATGTCGCCTGCATCCCGATGATCGAAACCGCAGAGGCCATCTCCAACCTCGATGAGATTCTGGAAGTGCCCGACATCGATGCGATCTACGTCGGGCCGGCGGACCTGTCGATCACTCTCGGTCTGCCTCCGGGCAACAACGACGGAGAAAAAGCCTTCGACGAGGCACTCAGTTTCATCCTCGAACGCTGCGCGGCTCACAACATCATCGCCGGCATCCAATCGACCGGGGCGTTGACGCCCAAGCGGACAGCCGCCGGTTTCCGCATGGTCACCGTGACCACCGATCTGCTTGCGATGCGGACGGGGATCCAGGCCGAACTTGCTCTGGCCCGCGGCGAGGGTGCATCGGGCGGCTCATCGGATCTTTATTGATCTCGGTTCGCCGGACTCGCCGGGCAACAGGGCGCGGGTGTTGGGTGGATCGCACAGCGGTAGCCTCTGGGGTGGAAGGTTGCCAGAGCGGACGAATGGGGCGGCCTCGAAAGCCGTTGTGGCCTCCG